>DASZRW010000092.1:0-17206 GCA_035549015.1 Kapaibacterium sp. (SeqCode) | reverse complement strand
CGAGAGCGGGCCAATCGGTACAACGGAATTGCCGTATGCCTCGGTGCCATACCTGCACGGGAGCACCCCGTTGTATCTGCCGATCTCCGGCACGCAGATCAACCCGCTGTAGCGCGGGTCCACACGCGGCCACACGGCGCGACCCTGATTGCAGGGGGAATCCTGACTGCGGGCCGTTGCAACCATCACCAGCAGCAGCATGGCCGTGCAGATCATGCCCGGGAGGAAGAGGCGGATGGTGGGGGTAGTGCTGTTCGATAGCATCATAATGGATATCGTCTATGTATCAATGAAGAGAAGCATTGCGAACGCATGCTTTCCACTTCCGCCATACAAGACGGTTCAGCGAAGAATCCCAACCGTAACGCCGGGCAAAGTAAGCATTGCCGGGCTTGTGGTCAATACGCCACAAGACTTGCCCTCGCATCACCTCTAGCTTCTCTGCATGGGGAAGCGCAAGGACGAAGGAACTTCGACGCAAACGAAGCAGCCGGAACAGGTTGCCTTCGGGGTTGTGCTTCATCGGTACCGAACCGTACGGGAGATGACCCAGGAGCAACTATCGTGGGGAACCGGCGTTGACCGCAAGTACATTTCGCGGCTTGAACACGGACACATGGAGCCGGGCTTGGGTACCATCCTGAAGCTTGTGCAGGCATTGAACGTGACGTTGGGCGCGTTCATGGCCGAAGTGGAAGAGGAACTGGCCAAGCAACGGCTGCGGGCACGCCGTGCTCGGAGCGTTGTTCGTGAGGGGGGACACACTGCGACGGATCGATCTGCAAAGAAATAGCTCCACGACCAGGATTCGAAGCTACAAGCCATCCCGCTCGCAGAGCGGGAATGCGCCACAACGAAAACGGCCTGTCATTGCTGACAGGCCTTGAAGCTCCCCTTCCTGACCAAATCTCGAACCTTTTCATTGAGGATCTGATTCGGCTGTTCGAGCTCGAACCGTTCATCGATGTAGAGCCGGTTGAAGCGCTGAAGCCCGGTTTTCACAGATTTCGCGGCACTCACGAGACGGCCCGGGCACGGAAAGAACATCCCTGTTAGGTACTGAACCGCCATAAGGGGGAAGGAGGAATCCAGATGAGCGAGCACCAGCATAACGACGTAGCGAGCGGCTGCACACCCAATGGCGTGCAACCTGCTTCAACCGAATGCGACATACCTGCACCCTTCGTCTCGGCGTTGACCCCCGAACAACGACGCGTGGCCGTTCTGTTCGCAGCGGGAAAGGATGTGAGCGAGGTAGCTGATACGCTGGGTGTTCACCGCTCTACTCTGTGGCATTGGCGGAAGCTCCCGACGTTTGAAGCCTATCTCAACGGGTTGTTGGCCGAGATGCAGGCGCATGCACGTGCGGGCCTGTTCGCTCTCTATGGCGATGCGATCGCAGCCGTGCGGCGTTCACTGGATTCCGACAACGCAGCGCACGCACTGAAGGCGGCGTTGTTCGTTCTTGAGCATGTGAAGGGTGCAGCAATCGGAGAGACGGACCCGCGGGAGATAGTCAAGGCGCAATGCACGTCGAACTTCGATGACCTGTTCCCCTCCTCATGTGATTCCGTGCTCGACGAAGCCAAGTATCGGCGCCTTTGTGAGGAGGTTGGGATGGAACCATAATGAATTAGAATGTGGCATTCCAAATAGATGACTCCTGTTCATGACTAGCTTGTTGAAACCCAGTCATGTCGCATGCTAAAATCTCATACATCAGATGGCCGTTCCT
This sequence comes from Kapaibacterium sp. (SeqCode), assembly GCA_035549015.1. Lineage (GTDB taxonomy): Bacteria > Bacteroidota > Ignavibacteria > OLB7 > OLB7 > JAFDZV01. Next base: position 15,471 of record DASZRW010000092.1, on the reverse strand, counting down.
TTCGAAGGTATGCAAGTGAACTAATATTTCCGGTGCCTGGTGCGTAATGTCAGTCACCAGTATGCGGTGCATAGCTTGGAAATAATAACGCGAGGTTGGTTCAGTTTGAAGGGTAGGCACAATATCTAGTGTTGTGTCACGGATCAGTAGATTGTCTTCGTCTATTCTTCTAATGAACGTTCCCGGATGATCAATCAAGATGCAATGCCAGTCCTGAAATGCTGGCCTTATATTTTCGGGCCCATTTGTTACATCATACACATGTTCTGGTTCTTGATACATAGCTTTGAGTGCTTCAAATCGATCACCATCGGTGTTATACCAAACAAAAGGGGAATCCTCATGTAATCTTGTCGTCGGTTCATGCCCGGGATCAGCTACGGGTTCCCCTATCCACGCTGGCCCGTTTTCTGGCTTCTGTGTAAGGTGGAATGTCCCATTTCTCCAAGTGCACGCGTAGGATTGAATAAATCCCCATGTGCGTGGGTCATCATCATCGAAACGGATCCTAACTTCAATACGCCAATCAACGCTAGGATCTACGTTTCCTGGATCCGGAAGAACTTCTACCTGAACATCCATCTTACAAAAGCACTGGAATAAGTTGAATTACAGTGAGAGTTCTATCTCTTCACTGCTTCTGATGCTGTTAGACCAAACCGCCTTGCCAGTACGAACACTGTTGCCAACGACGGCCGCCGCAAGCCCCGCTCCATGAGCGAAAGGAACGTCCGGTCCATCTCCACTTCAACGGCCAACTCCTCTTGCGTGAGCCCCAGTGCGTGCCGGTGACGGCGTAGGACCGCTCCGAACGCCTTTGCCAGTCCGGGGATACGGTCGTACTGCGCCTCTCCTGCACGTACTCCTAAGTTAGTCAAGAAGCTTCGTTGGAAGTGAAGCGGAAGCTGGCGGGTTCGTTATTCCCTGATAGGATCATCTTCGACAACGGAGAGTATCGAACCTCGAAGGTGAACCATGTGCTGGCGCTGTTGGCCGGTAAACAAAGGGCTTCGGGGGAGGGTGGAAAAGAAAAGGCCCCCAATGAAGGAGGCCTGTCCTATTTGGCTCCGCGAGTAGGATTCGAACCTACAACCCTCCGGTTAACAGCCGGATGCTCCACCGTTGAGCTATCGCGGAATGAAAGGACTGCAAATATAGTCGCCGGGGCTCGCTTGGCGCAAGCGGAAAGTGCACGGGATCTGTTACGGGCTGTTGATGTCGGGGCCCAGGCCGTGCAGGGCAAGGGTATCGGGCTTCCGGGGGAGGGGGGTACATGATGGTGTACTGGCGTACGTCGGATTGGAATGCTACACTTGTGTATCCGGCGTTCTGCGCGCCCACCATCCGGATATGGCTCACCGCGATCGAGAAGAGGAAGCGGGTTTGTGATACAGGCCCTGAGGCGAAGATGGCTCCGCGTGTGCGGCATGGAGCGGATGGGGACCGCTGTGCCCGGCATTACGGTGCCGTATTTGGGGCTACTGCCGCGGCATCGTTTCACCGCAATGGGTCCGAAGGTCACTCCACGATGCACCCAGGACCCGTTCGATCAACAAAGGAGAGATCACTGTGCTAAACATCGCACCACACGACTTCGTGCGCCTTGGCGGAACACCGGAACAGCTTATCGACCTGTTGGGCCCACTGGCCGCCCTGGCCGGAACGTGGGTTGGAAACAAGGGGTGGAACATCATCGCCGTTCCCTCGCCCGGCTCGGAGCCGGGAGATACCGGCCATTTCACGCTGATCGTTCAGCAGTATGTGGAGACGCTTACCTTCACTCCCGTCGGTGCGCCGGTGCGCAACCGGGGCGGCGCGGTGGATCAGTTCGTGGGGGCGCTGGAGTACGAGCAGCGCATCAACGATGCCACTACCATGGAGGTGCTGCATGTGGAGAACGGGCTCTGGCTGAACCTGGCCAACATCATACCGAATGCCGGCAACGGCATGCAGGCGGACCCGCCGCCGGAATTCACGATCGGACGCAGCGGATCGATTCCGCACGGCGACGCGGTGCTCGCGCTCGGCAATGCCAGCTCGGCACCCGGCGCGCCCGTGATACCGAACATCAGCACGCTTCCGCCGGACGCCGGCCCGTCGGCTCCGCTGGGCTACACGGACCCGTATCTCAACGGCTCCCCCAACGTCACCAATCCGAACCTCGCACTGCAGCAGGCGATCGTGGGGCAGACGATCACGGAGACCACCACGATCACGGTGGACACGCAGAACGAGGGAGGGATCTACAACATTCCCTTCATCGTTGGGCATGCCGATGCCACGCGCCTGCAGTGCACGTTCTGGATCGAGACGGTGCAGCTCTCCCCGACGCAGACGATACAGCAGCTTCAGTACTCGCAGGTCATCGACCTCGAATTCCATCAGAAGTTCGGCGAGGCGGGTCTTATCACCTGGCCCCATGCCAACACGAACACGCTGCTGAAGCAGTAACGTACCTTCCCCGCGTCTTCGATTCGCGCAACCGCGGATCGATGGCGGCGAAGGGGTGAAGAGATCCGCGATACAATCCGTGGCCGCTGTACGTTGCAGCGGCCACGGACCGTTCCGGCCATACGGCATTCACAGGATTCACCAACAGGGAGAACAGAATGGCGCAGCGAGCAGCTTCAACAAGCCCGATCCAGAACGTGGTGGTGCTGATGATGGAGAACCATTCCTTCGATCACATGTTCGGCTATCTGCCGAACATCGGTACGCTGATCGACAATCCGCAGTCGCTTCCAAACCCGGCGGACCCCACCGGCCCGGAGATCAGCACATGGGAGTGGAGCGCCTACGATATCTCTCCATGCCCCAATCACGATCACGCCAGCACGATGAAACAGCTCTACGGTGTGAACGATGGGAATCAGCAGCCTTCGAACGGCAACTGGCCGGTGCCGCCGATGAACGGTTTTCTGGATGAGTACGTTCAGGATCTGAACGGCGATCCCACGCAACTGATGGGCTGCTTCTCTCCGAGCCAGCTTCCTGCGCTCTCCATGCTCGCCACCACCTACACGGTCTGCACAAACTGGTTCTGCTCCGTGCCGGGGCCAACGGGACCCAACCGCATCTTCGTGAACTGCGCATCCTCCGGAGGCTACGCCGGCCCGGCGTACCAGTACACGGACATGCCGTCGCGGCTTGCAACGCTCCCGTCCGTGTTCGACCTGCTGAACAAGGCATCGCTTACCTGGCAGATCTATCACGAGGATCCGGAGTTCTTTCCGGAGGGCGTGCTGAACACGGTGCAGAACGCGAACAACAATGCGATGCTGGATGACCCCTGCTTCTCCAGATTTCAGAACGATGTGAACGGCGGCACGCTCCCCAGCTACAGCTTCCTTACCCCGACGCTTCCCAACTCGCAGCACGACTCCTGGGATGCGCGCGTGGGAGACAACATCATCTCCCTCATCTACAACACGCTTCTCGACTCCTCCTACTGGGAACAGACGCTGCTGGTGATCACGTACGACGAGCACGGCGGGCACTTCGATCACGTTCCTCCGCCGCAGCAGTACACGAACGTGCAGTCCGCACAGACGGTGACCGTGGAGAACCCTGACGGGAAGCTCTGGAACAGCGCGACGTTTGGAAGCGACTTCACCGCGCCGGAGTTCGACTTCACGTTCCTCGGGCTCCGCGTTCCCGCGGTGATCATATCGGCGTACACGCCGGCCGGTATCGACGACACGGTGTACGAGCATGCCTCCATCTCCGCCACGCTGAACGACCTGTTCGGATGCGGTACGCTCACCAAGCGGGACGCGGTCGCGAACTCCCTTCTCGGGAACGTGACCTCCACGAAGCGTACCGCCGCGGAACTGCCGCGCGCTCCGCGCTCCAGCATCACGAAGAAGTAGGAGGATGGAGGATGCAGGTGATGAAGCCGCAGTCTGCCCGTGCGGAGTTGAGCGGTGCGCCCGGTGAATGCCGGCCGTGGTATCGCGATGCGATACGGGCAACCGACGATGTGAGCAATCCGGGATCAATGCAACGGAGGAAGAGATGAACGATATCGTCCAAGTGATGGGAACGATCCGTCCGGCGCTGCGCGCCGGGCTGCTGCTTGCATGCATGCTGCTGGTGCCGGTCCGGGGCCGGCTTTGCGCGCAGGGTGCTGCGCCTGACGGCCACGCCGGCTGGACCGTGCGCGGCACGAATACCGGTATCGTCTGGACATCGAAGAAGTACGTCCACTCCGCGTACGGCAATCAGGTGGTGAACGTGCTGGATGTGGATCCGTCGCTCGCGGTGCTCCGCCCGGTACGAACCGCCACCGACACGGCGTACGAGTCCGTGCTCTCCATGGGGACGCGCACCGCGGCGCTCGCCGGAGTCAACGGCGGCTTCTTCTGCTACACGCAGAACGACATCTGCGGCCCGAATGCATGTTCCTCGCCCCCCAACTGTCCGGCGCCGGTGTACCCGCTCAGCCTGCTGATCGTTTCGGACTCGGTGTACTCCTCCAACTGCACGCCGCGCACGTCGTTCGGGATCACCGATGCCGGCGCTCCGGTGATTGCGCAGGTGGTGGGGAATCAGGGATGGCCGGGAGTTGCCTGGGCGATCGGCGCAGGTCCGAACCTGGTGACCGGCGGCGTGAAGAAGATCACGCAGGAGGGCTTCTGCTGGTACACCGAGAGCGCGCCGCGCACGGCCGTTGCCACAACCACTGCGGGGCATATCCTGCTGGTCACGATCGACGGCCGCTATGCCGGAGCGGACGGCATGACGATCGACATGCTGGCCACCTTCCTGATCAAGGAGTTGAAGGTTGCCAGCGCGATGAACCTGGATGGAGGAGGTTCCTCCACGATGTTCTACGGCGGCAGAATCGTGAACCATCCAAGCGATACCACATGCAACGGCTGCTGCCGCTGCGTGTACGACGGCCTGTTCGCCTTCCCGAAGTAGTGCGGTGGTACGATAAACACGAGTGGGTTCCCAGTCAGCAGCGGCGTCGCGAAATTCCGGCTGCGCCACCCTGCATCGCACATCCCGGAGTCATATTGCCAACGCCCCATGAAGCCCTCTCCGCGCATAGAGCTGATTGATGACCCCGATTCCGATCTTCTCGAATCGGTGAATGGGGAACTCCGGCGCCACAATCAGAGCGCGAACCCGGCGTTCTGGGCGCTGAGGGATGAGCCGGAGCATGAAGCCAGGCCGTTGAATCTGTTCGCGTTTGCCGCGGATGGCGAGGTGGTTGGCGGGCTGTTCGGGTCGACCTGTTTCTCGTGGCTCATGGTGAATATCATGGCAACGAAGGCGGAGCATCGCGGTACGGGAATCGGCCGGGCACTGCTCGCGCGCGCGGAGGAGATTGCCCGCGAGCGCGGGTGCAGGTATGCATACGTGGACACGATGGAGTATCAGGCTCCGCGCTTCTATGCCGCCGCCGGATACCGGATTGCGGGCACGCTGGATGACTGGGACTCACACGGGCATCGCAAGTTCCTCTTCGTGAAGGATCTGGTCTGACGCATGCCGCATGCATGCGTCTGGCTCCGTGAGCGGCGGCGCCCTTCGCGCGACCGCGGCCAACTACGACGATGCCACCTGCTCCTCCTTCCACTCCCGCACAAGCCGTTCATACTCCATCGCAAGCTGCGCGGAGCGTTCGCGGTCCGCGGTCTCCACGACAACGTGGAATAGCGGGCGCTCCTTGTCCGGGATCAGGAGCACCCAGTCATCACCCATGAAGATCTTCACGCCGTCGATCAACAGCCGCTCGTGCCCCTCGGTGTATTCCATTGCGCGCCGCATCACCCGCCCCTTCAGTTCCCACGGGCACTCCACGGAGCGCTCGGTAACCGCGCGCTGCGGCAGCTCGCGATGCAGCGTGCCGATGGTCATGCCGGTGAGCGCGCACATCTCCATGATCTTCGCGGCCGCGTACATGCCGTCCACCGAGAAGAGGAAGCCGGGGAAGATGAAGCCGCCGCGCGTGCCGCCAACGAAGCTGATGTCCTTGTCGCTCGTGGCGTCCATCATCGCCGAGTGGTTGTTGCGCGTGAAGACCATCTCCACATCGTACTCGGCGGCGATTCGTTCAACGTCCGTGGAGGCGAGGATCGGCACGGCGATCTTCTTCACGGTGCCGCGGTTGGCCTCCAGGAAGAGCTTCGTGACGATGGAGAGCAGCCGGTAGTTGTGGATCGGTTCGCCCAGCTCGGAGACGGCGGTGATCTTCTCCGCACCGGGATCGATCAGGAAGCCGAAGTCGTAGCCGAGCGATGTCACCACCTCGCCGAGCTTCTTCGTGGCGGCCACGATCTCCTCCCGCTCGCGTGTCATGCGCGTGGGGTCCAGATAGGCGTTGAGCGAGATCACCTCCGGCCCCAGTGCGCCGAGGATGTTCGGCAGCAGCGTGGAGGCCACGCCGTAGGAGAAGTCGAACGCAACCTTGAACCGTGCGTCGCGGATCGCGGTCTGATCCAGCGATTCCAGGAACCGTGTTATGTAGCTCTCGTTGGTGCGCTCCGGGAAGTAGATGCTCCCCACCTCCTCGTAGCTGGCGCGCTGATACTCCTCACCGAAGAAGAGCCGCTCTATCGTCTTCGTCTTTCCGGCGGGCATATCCTTGCCGTCGGCGCTGAAGAAGATGATGTCGGTCTTGCGGCGATCGTGCGGCGACTTGCGCACGTGGATGCCGGCCACCTGCTTGCCGTTGCGCAGTTCCGATCGCGTGATCGGGATCGGCGTGCTCTGCAGATCGTTCACGATCACGCCGGCGCTCATCAGGCCGGTGCTGATGGAGCGATGAATCATGCGCGACACGTTGTCCGCGTCGCGGCTGGTTGCCACCGCGCGCCCCTTGCCGGCGAAGGCCCCCAGGGCCGCCCCCAGCTTCGCGCCGAACTCCGGGTTCATCTCGATGTTCGAGAGGCCCGTGATGCGTGCATCGGTGAAAAGCTCGCGCTGCCAGCGATCGGCCCAGACCAGGCTGGAGGAGAGCGTTGCGCGCGACTCCACTTCCTTGTCCGGCCAGAGCTTGATGTTGGCCAGCAGCCGTGCGCCGTCGCCGATGCGGCAGCGGTCCGCAACGAACACATTCTCGTTGATCACCACGTCGGCGCCGATCTCCACATCGCTGCAGATCACATCGTCCGTGATCTGCGTTCCGCGTCCGATGCGGGAGTGGGCCCAGACCACGGAGTTGCGGATCAGGGCACCGGAATCGATCAGGCAGCCGTCGCCGATCACGGAGTTGGCGAGCATGGCGCCCCGCCCGATCGTCACATTGTCCCCAAGGACAACCGTTCCCTCGAACTGCACGTCGTCCGCGATGAACGTCCCCTCCCCCATGTGAATGTTCCCCCGCTTCTTTCCGGGCAGATCGATCTTTACCGTTCCGCGCAGAGCGTCCAGATGCGCGGTCTGATACTCGTTCAGGTTGCCTACGTCGCGCCAGTACCCCTCGGCGATATATCCGTAGAGTCCGAGATCGTCGCGCAGCATCTGCGGGAAGAGATCCTTCGCGAAGTCATACTCCTTCTTGTAGGGAATCAGGTCCAGCACCTCCGGCTCGAGGATGTAGATGCCGGTGTTGATGGTGTCGGAGAACACCTCGCCCCACTGCGGCTTCTCCAGGAAGCGCGTGATCTTTCCCTCATCATTCGTCATCACCACGCCGAAGGCCAGCGGATCGGGTACGCGCGTCAGCACCACCGTTGCGCGTGCCTTCTTCTCCTCGTGAAAGGCGATCGCCTTGGCGAGATTGAAATCCGTGAGCACGTCGCCGGAGATGATGATGAACCGCTCGTCCAGAAACTCGTAGGCATTGCGCACCGATCCGGCCGTGCCGAAGTCCGCCTCCGACTGCACGTAGTGCATGTCGATGCCGAATGCGGAACCGTTGCCGAAGTATGTCGTGATCACATCCGGCTGATAGTACAGCAGTGAGAGCACCTCGCGAATGCCGAGTTTCGTCAGCAGCGTTACGATGTGGCTCATCATTGGCCGATTGACCATGGGAGCCATGGGCTTGGGAACATTGCACGTAAGGGGGCGAAGTCTTGTGCCGAAGCCGCCGGCCATGATTACCGCTTTCATGGGCAAGGACCGAAATAATGAAATGAGCGCTTGGAGTTCCTGCCGTTCAGCACCACAGGGCCCGATGGCACTGAAGTACGGTCCGGTTTTGACAGGAACGATTCCTGTCTGTGTACCGCCGCAATACTCGCGGCAGGTTCGGGAGGGATGCACGGCAGCCCGTGACAGAACGGCCATTCGTTGTGAGGCATGCAGGTACCGCAGGTGGAATGGTCTCCGGGGTGTCCGGCCGGCGCAGCACTTCGCTTCCCGGTGAGTGGCAGAACGAAGCGGACATGCAGGGCCGGGTTCCGTTTGTCAGGTGCGCCGAGAAAGTAACGGAATTGAGCCAATCTGGGAAGCACTTGTCCGTGCAATCCCGGTGACATTGCGTAGATGTAGCGCCGCCGTGCCGCGTTCGGCCTGTGACTCCGGGCCAGCCGCCCGGCGCCGTACGGCCGGCCCGGAGCCGTACCGCCGCGCCCCGAAGGCTCTTCACGTGAACAACGGGACGTGCACCCGACACGTTGGCGGAACGCTCCCGCAGATCCGGCTCGTGGCATGATGCGGCCTTGAACCCTGCCGGCCTCGGCATTCCCCTCCCCCTTGCCTCAACACAAAGGCGCCCCGTGATGCGGAGCGCCTTTGCTGAACTTCCAACTGCCGGGCGTTCCTCAGTGCGACACCGTCAGCTTCGTCGAGCGGTGCCGGCCCCCAGCTTCCAGATCGACGATATAGACCCCGCTCGGGATGCCGGCGGTGGAGAAGGGGATGTTCTGGTCGCCCGCCTCCATTGCCCGGTCCGCCAGTTGCGCCATCACATTGCCGCGCATGTCCAGCAGGCGTATCCGTACGTGTGCTGCACGCTGGAGCGTGGCGAGAATGGATACGCTCCCCGATGCCGGGTTCGGCTCCGCTGCAAGCGAGAGCAGCACTGCCGCGGCGCCGCGCGCATCCACGCTCGTCGGCTCGAACGTGACGGTGAGCCGTGCCGGCTGTGTTGTATCACTGCCGCAGAGGTTGGTGAAGATTGCGCGATAGCGGTAGCCGTCCTGGCTCTTCGCCAGGCCCGTGAGGTGCAGCGTGGTGCCGGTGGCCGAGGGGACGCCGTTCCATCCGGTCCCATCGTCCACCTGCCAGCGAACCTGCGGTGCCGGGATGCCGCTTCCCTTTGCCGTGAACGTTGCATCGCCGTCCACCACGCCGTTGGTGTTCGTCGGCTGCGTCGTCACGTGTGCGATCTGGTTGATCGAGAAGAGCGAATCGCTCACGTCACCGGTTGCCACGGTGGTCAGATTCACGCGTACCAGGCAGGTGCCTCCGCTGAGCGAGGCGGGAATCGTCCAGACGTAGAACGGATTGGTGACGCCGCGCACGAGCGTGTTCCAGGAGAGGCCGTTGTCCGTGGAGTAGGAGAGATCCACCGGTCCGTTGTTGGCAACGGTGCTCCAGCGGATCGTGTCCACGTCGCCAACGCAGAAGGCCTCGCCGCCGTTCGGTGTGATCAGGTGTACCGAGGGAACGGTAAGCGTTGCGGAGTCGCTCGAGACAACGCGGCAGGAGTTCTTGAAGAGCGCGCGGTACTGGGCTCCGTTTCTCGAGGCAGGGATGTTCGTGAGCTTGAGCAACGTTCCGGTCTCGTTGGCGATATCGTTCCATACCTGTCCCGTCTTGATCTGCCACTGGATAAGCGGCTGCGGCGTGCCGGAGGCCGTTGCGCTGAACGTGACGCTCCCGCCGGGAGCAACGGTCTGGCTCACGGGGCTGGACTGAACGATCGGCGGCCCGATGATGGTGAACGTGGTGCTCATATCGGACTCGCTGGCGTTGCTCGCGGTGATCTTGATCCGGTAGTTCACGCCGGGTGCGAGGCCGGGCGGAGCAAACCAGTCGTACGAGTTGCCGGTAACACTGAAGGCGATCGGGGTGAATGTTTTTCCGCTATCACCGGAGAAGTAGAGATCGTAGGAGTTGGCGGGATCGCCCTGCCAGGAGATGTGGGCATCCTCGCCGGCGCAGAACACCTCGCCGCCGCCGGGGATCAGAAGCTTTATCACCCCCACACGCGTAACGAACGTTCCGCCGTTGCTGGTCCGGAGGTATGCATTGGCCGATGTCGGATAGTTCGCGGCGAAGGTGGAGCCGGTGAGGAACACCGATCCGTCGCTCCCGATCGCGAGGGCGCGTGCGGTGTCCGCTCCGGTCCCACCCAGATACGAGGCGTACACCAGCCGCGAGCCGGTGCGGTCCAGGGCGAGAATCATGGCATCGTAGGTTGCGCCGCCGCGCTGCGGCTGGATGCCGTTGGGAGTCACGGGGAAATTGTCGGAGAGCGTCACGCCGGCAATCCATGCGTTCGTGCTGCCGTCCAGCGTGATATCGAGCGCCCACTCGTCGTTGTTGCCACCGATGTACGTGCTGAACAGGAGCGTGGAGCCGTTGGGATCCAGCTTGGACATGAAGATGTCGCCGCCGCCGCCGTTGTAGCGTGCTCCGTACGCACCCGGTGTAACGGGGAAATCGGAGGACTTCGTCCGGCCGGTTACGAAGGCATCGCCGGCTGCGTCCACGGCGATGCCGTAGGCGTAGTCGTCGCCGGAGCCTCCGAGGTAGGTGCCGTAGAGCAGCGTGTTCATGTTCGCGGTGAGCTTCACGACGAAGGCTTCGTTGTTGCCGTTGTCGGTGGCATCGTACGGAGTCGAGACCCCGTGCGTCGGGAAGTCCAGGGAGTAGGTGAGCCCGGCAACGTATGCGCTGCCGAACTGATCCACGGCGATGCCGCATGCCTCCTCGTTCTTGCCGCCGCCGAGATAGGTGGAGCCCAGGATGGTGCTCCCCGCCGCGCTCAGATGCGTTATGAAGATGTCGCCGGAGGCCGATGCGCCCGCCTGGAACGGCGTCACGGTGGGGAAGTCGTTCGATGCCGTAAGGCCGGTCACGTATGCCTCGCCGTTATGAACGGCGAGTGCAGTTGCGAAGTCCAGCGCGCCGCCTCCGAGGTAGGTGCTGTACACCAGTTGCGAGGCGGGCGTGATGCCCAGCGGGTCCAGCTTCGTCACGAATGCGTCGCGCACGCCGCCGAGCGTTGTCTGCGGTGCGGTCTTGATCGGGAAGTCCGTGGAGTAAGTATATCCGGCAACGTATATGGCGCCGGCAGCGTCAACCGCGATGCTGGTGCCTGCATCGTCCGTTGTTCCACCCAGATAGGTGGAGTAGACCAGCGTGCGCCCGTTGGGGGCGAGCTTGGTGACGAACGCATCCGTGCTTGCGCCGGAACGCCCGCCCTGATACGCGCCGAGTGAGGTTGGGAAAACCGTCGCCCCCGTGTAGCCGGTCACGTAGGCGTTGTCGTTCCCGTCCACGGCGATATCGAACCCCCGGCTGTAGGCATCGGAACAGAGGTAGGTGCTGTAGACCAGCGGATCGATCACCAGCGCGCGCGAACGGTCGAAGGAGCCGGTGCGAAAGCCGATGGAGCCATCGTGCATCGTCGTGAAGGAGCATTGCACCCGCTCGCGCCGGCCGTTGTCGACCTGATAGGCGTACAGTCCCTTCTGATGCACGTCGCCGAGCGAGGTGGTGACAACCAGATCGCCGGAGGCATCAACGCGCACGCGGCTCGCGCCGTCGAACGCAATCCGGATCGCCGAAGGATCGGTGCCGGGCGCCACCAGCAGATCGTAGCGCGGCATTCCCTCCGTGGGGTCAACATACACGCGTGCGCCGATACCCGGGTACAGGTCATGAAGCTCGACGCTCGCGTAGGAGCGCGCTCCGACTGCCCAGCGGGCGGGATCGTTGCCGATGAAATAGTTGAACACGCCGGGCAGCTGCGTTGCTCCGACAACGCCTGCATCCGCCGCTCCCACGAACCGCATCCGCATCACATGCCCATGCTCCGGCGGCGCTGCCACACCCGCCGCGCTCCCCCTGGCAGGCGGCGCGGACGCCCCGCTCCCGCGCGCATCCGGACGATGGAAGTCATACACCAGCCCGTTGCCGGTCACCCACATGTTGAGCCCGCTCCAGCGGGCAAGGTACCGGGCGTCCGGGTTCCACTGGCCGCGGTTCTCGATGAACGTTGCGCCGGCATCGTGCGTTGCCGCACGAAGCGCTGCCGCATGATCGGCACGGGCGCCGCCGATGGCCTTCTGCTGCGCACATACCGGAAGCACGGCGAACAGAATGAGAATGATCGAGGAGGGGAGGATGTATTTCTGCTTCATGGCGGGAACGATTCGTGTGCCGGCATCACGCATGATGCCGGTCTGGGATTGCAAAAGGTACGTTGCTTCGACGTTCCCGGCGCCCCGGCAGAATGCCGGAGATTCCGGGGGAAATCATGCAGGCGGCCCGTAACATACAAGTGAGAGCGATCCGACGCCAGCCAAATTCGGCGTTGCGGATGTTGTGGCCGCTCAGCATGTACTGCTCTGTTGACCTCGATTGCCGGCCAGTGTCGCGCAGCCGATCGTTTACCGTAACTTCGCACCCCATGCGATACCATCTTCTCCTTCTCCTGCTTCTTGCGGGCCTCGGCGTGGCGCCGGCGTCGGCACAGCTTCCCGCAAACACTTCGTCGCCGGAGCTTCTCAGGCGCCTGGAGGATCTTCGGCATGCGATCAACGGGGAGGTTGCTCCGGACTCCATCTTCACACAGCAGTTCACCTCGCAGGTCCCGCCGGCGAAGCTCCGCGAGGTGTTCTCCCAGATCGTGGAGGCCAACGGCAGGTGCATCTCGCTGACAGTGTCGCAGCCCTCGGGCCTGTACGCCGGCATGCTCGCGGCACGTTTCGAGAAGAACATGATCGGAACGTTGCAGATCGCCGTGGAACACACGAAACCCTACCGGATATCGGGTCTCCTGTTCAAGGGGCTGAAGCCGGCTGACGGCAGGCCGGAGAATCTGGACTCGCTGGTGGCGACGTTGAAGGGATTGCCCGGCACGACCGGTCTCGAGATCGTTCGTCTGAGCGATGGAAAGGTGATCGCCTCGCACAATGCGGAGAGGCCGCTGGCGCTTGGCTCCGCGTTCAAACTCTACATCCTGGGGGAGCTGATAGATCGTGCCAGTACCGGACAGGCGCGATGGAGCGATGTGATTGCGTTCGACAGCGCACGCTACGCGCAGCCGGGGAGCACGCTCGGCAAATGGCCCGCGGGCGCACTCGTTACGCTGCACACCGTTGCCACATTGATGATTTCGCAGAGCGACAACACGGCAACGGACGTTCTTCTCTTCACGCTGGGCCGCGAGGCCGTGGAGGCCAGGCTGCGGGTGATGGGGAATCATTCCATCGCTGCAAACGTTCCCTTCCTTTCCACCAGGGAAGCATTCAAGCTGAAGTCCTCCAACGGCGCGGATCTGCTGGCGAGATTCATTCCGGGCGACAGTACCAAACGGCGTGCGGTTCTTCGCGAACTGGAGAGCCTGAAGGTTCAGTATGATTTCGGTGATTCTCCAGCCTCGATCGATCGTGTGGAATGGTTCGCGTCCGCCGGTGACATGTGTGCCGCGATGAACTGGCTGCGGCTTGCTACCCAGAAGGATTCCACCGGTCGCGGCGTGCTCGGTGTAAACCCTGGACTCAGCTTCGCTGACGATCGCTGGGCCTATGTCGGGTACAAGGGGGGCTCCGAGCCCGGTGTGCTCAATATGACCTGGCTGCTTCGTTCGAAATCGGGGACGTGGTATGCGTTCAGTTCGGGGTGGAACAATCCGGCTGCTTCGCTGGACGAAACAGCGTTTTTCAATCTGATTCAGCGGATATTGAACACCGGACCGTGGGAATAGGGGAGTGATGCCGCCCCGGCATGCGTAGTGGAGGGAGGCGGTATAGGCATTTTTTTCGATCAATGCAACGTCTAAGTGTGGTAACCGTTGCATCCCCCTCCCTTGATTTTGTAATTTTAGCACGCAGATCCGACCCTGAACAGTCTGCACATGCGCCTCCCCCGAGGCGCCGACCGAGCAAAGTATGGTGATGGTGAGCCTGCCTGTTGGGGATGCTTGACTCGGCCGTTCCTAGAGTTCCTGCCATTGAGCGCTGCAAGACCTGTGACGAGACGGGTGCAACGTTGTCTTGATAGGGACTATTACCTGAGCCGCGAGCCTTCAATGAAATTATCGGACTTCCGCTACACTGCCCCCAAGTCGATCACCGCAAAGTATCCCGCTGAACCTCGAGACCACGCCAAACTTCTTGTGCTCGACCGCAAGACTGGCGAAATGGACGATCGCATCTTCTCGGACATAACGGAATACTTCAAGAAGGGTGATTGCCTGGTGGTGAACGAATCGCGCGTATTTCCTGCGCGGTTGATCGGAAAGAAGGAGAAGACGAACGCCCAGATCGAGGTGATGCTGCTGCGCGAGCTCTCGCAGAAGGACACTTCATCGTTGTGGGACGTGATTGTCGATCCGGCGCGCAAGGTGCGAATCGGCAACAAGATCTACTTCGACGACGGCAAGCTTTACTGTGAAGTGATCGACAACACCACCTCTCGTGGGCGTACGGTTCGCTTCAACCACACCGGCGATCTCTTCAAGACGATCGAGCGGATCGGCCTGATGCCGCTGCCGCCGTACATCGGTCGCGAACCGACCGGTGACGATCGCGACTACTACCAGACGATCTTCGCGCGAGTGAACGGCTCTGTTGCCGCGCCCACGGCCGGCCTCCACTTCTCCAAGCGGCTTCTTGCCCGCCTGGAGCGGAAGGGGGTGAAGATTGCACGCATCATGTTGCACATCAATCGCTCCACGTTCGATCCGGTGGAGGTGGAGGATCTCACGAAGCACAAGATGCACTCGGAGTATTTCGAGATCTCCACAACTGCCGCCGATACCATCAACAGTACGATCAAGGGGAAGGGGAACGTGTTCGCGGTTGGCGCGTCGGTGGTGCGGGCACTCGAGAGCTCCGTACTGACCGTCGGGACCGTGAAGCCCAACCGCGCCTGGACGGACAAGTTCATCTATCCGCCGTACGACTTCAAGATCGTGGACCGGCTGATCACGAACTTCCATCCGCCGGAGAGCACGGTGCTGATGATGGTGTGCGCCTTCGCCGGCCGTGAACGGGTGATGAAGGCCTACAAGCAGGCGATCAAGGGAGGCTACCGGTTCTACAGCTACGGCGATGCAATGCTGGTGATCTAGGGACTGGTCGGTTGCCTGTGGTCAGTAGTTCATGAGTGCCAAACGGCAATGAACCGCTGACAACTGCTCCTGGCGTTTAGCCTTCTCAAGGGGGACACCGTCAATCCGCGGTGTTCCCCTTACTTGGGTGCGCCAGGCATTGCGCGTGACTAGGGGGTGGAAGTCCCCAGCGGGCCGTGATGGTGGGAACGGCTAGCTGAACAGCAAGGGCTGTGTCGCGAGGCAAGGTCTGAAGGAAGCTGTAGGCAAAGCCTCGGCCTGAGGAA
>DASZRW010000091.1:0-158219 GCA_035549015.1 Kapaibacterium sp. (SeqCode) | reverse complement strand
CGTCCCCGGCCATCATTCACTGGCAGGAGCGGTTCGAGGGCAGACCATTGCTCATCGCTCATTTCGTGGCGTTTCATCGGCGGATACTCCATTGGTATCCGCAAATCTACGCCAAATCTGATTTGTCAGACACTGCCTAGTCAATCTGTGCCTGTTGCACATGTTCCTTCGTCAGTCACGAATGTTGATATCGGGACCCAAATTAGTATTCCACTAGATGGGGAAATTATCCTAACGCCTGTTAACGGCCCACTATTAGAACCGAGAGGAGGGCCGCTGAATGGTGGACGATCATTAGATGGAAAGCGCAAGTCGACCAAGAGAACTTCTGTTCTGGCGAAGAAGACGGGGTCTGGTGAAAGTTCGCCAAAGAAACGGGGCTCAAATCGCAAATAGTAAAAAGACGTCGGTTGGCTGGTAGTAGCCTAATCAACCATCAGGAGGATTGAGAGTCAAGATAGCAGCTCTGAAATACTCAATTCCACATCCCCTCATCCATCCCCCAAAACGAAAAAGCCTCGAAATCTTCACGATTTCGAGGCTTCCAGTCGGCGTGGCAGGATTTGAACCTGCGACCCCTTCGTCCCGAACGAAGTGCGCTACCGGGCTGCGCTACACGCCGTCTTCCGAATCATTGCCGGGGAGTCCCCAGCCCGGACGCAACCTCCGCGTCCGTCCTGTGGTCAGGGAGGGATTTGAACCCCCGACACATGGATTTTCAGTCCATTGCTCTACCAACTGAGCTACCTGACCGGATAAGCCAAACGTTCGTTTTTTCTCGAACGGACCGCAAATCTACGCTCCGCGGTCCTCGCTTTCCAAGAACTTTTTTGCCGCCACGTGTGACATGGTGTAGGGGAGTGGCTGGGGTGTGGTCTCTGGCGTCCCGGCCTTCGTGATCCGGAGGCAACCCGCAACGCCGTCGCCGGGCCTGGGGCGGGGATCGCTCGCTCCGCCCGCTGCAGCGATCGGGCCCTGGGCATCCGGCTGCGCCGGTCTGTGCGCGCGGGATGGTGGGAGATTCCCTTCTCCCCATCTTGAACGGAGGGGGCGGGGGAGTTGGCGGATGACCGCGAACTACGAACAACTGACTTCCTCCCCTATATTGCGCCGATGGAACTCTCCTTTGCCGAAACACCCGTCACGCTGGCGCTCATCATCATCAACATCGCGGTCAGCGTATATGCCTTCTTCAACCGCAATGTGCTCTCGCAGCTTGCCCTGACGCCGTACCGCATGCGGGCGCAGCGGGAGTATCATCAGCTTGTCACCAGCGCGTTCGTTCACGCCGATCCCTACCATCTCTTCTTCAACATGATGACCCTCTACTTCATGGGGGGCGTGCTGGAGCGGGTGATCTACATCTCCACCGGCGGGCGGGTGGCCTACATGGTGATCTATCTGGTGAGCATGCTGGCCGGCAGTCTGTATCCCTATTTCAAGTACCGGAACACGCCCGGCTACGGAGCCGTTGGGGCATCGGGAGCGATCTCCGGCGTGGTCTTCTCCTTCTGCCTCTTCGCACCGTTCGAGATTCTCCAGGTGTTCTTCATTCCCATGCCGGCCGTGTTGTATGCGGCACTCTATGTGGGCTACTCCGTCTACGCAATGCGGCGCCTGAACGACAACATCGGCCATGAGGCGCATCTGGCCGGCGCGCTGGGGGGCGTGGTTGCAACGTTCATCGCGGCTCCGGGCATCATCATCTTTCTTCGCTGACCCTTCCTCCGCCGGCTCCTGCTCCGCCGGTTCCTGCTCCGCCGAACGGCCGCGCGAATGTCCGGTAACTGCGGACGATGCATCGGGAGGAGATGACGGCGCGTGCAACGAACGGGGCGATGATCCCGGGCGGCGGCACGGTCGCGCATCGGTGATTCCCGCAAGCCCGTTCTGCGTGCCGCCGGCAGCACGGTTCTACCGAATCCTTCACTCCGCATGTCCACGACAATTGCGCGGCGCCCCTTCGCGTGCTAGTTTGCGGGCCTTCAACGAAGGCTCTCTTCCTCTGCGTTTCATGCCCGGCGGAGCGGCGGCAGGGAGCGTTCGAGAGATACCCACTTCCGTATCCATGACGAGTCCGGCGCTCGGTTTGCAGCCGGACTCACCAGCAATGATGCCGACCTCGATCTCCCGCATACTGCTGCTGATGTGCTTCGCGCTTATCGTGTTGATTGCGGTGAAGAGCGGCGGCGCCGTGAACGCTTTCACGGGTCTCATCCCGATGAAGGTCTATCCCGGCTGGGAGATGTGGCGCCTGGTGACCTATCCGGTCGGCGCATGGTGGTTCGGCATCATGGTTGGGCTCTTCGCCTTCTACTCGCCGGCGGAGGAGCTGGAGGGGATGCTCGGCCGGAGGAACTTCGGTCTCCTGCTCCTGGCCTTCACGCTCGCGAGCGGCCTGCTCTTTCTCCTGATGGCCTCCTCGCACAACCTGGCGATGTACGGCCCCGGTAACCTTGGCCTCTTCATCCTGATCGGCTATCTCTACCTGTTCCCGAAGAGCACCATCACGTTCTTCTTCTTCTTCCGCATCCGTACGTGGATCCTGGTGACGGTGATTGCGCTCGCGGTTGTCGGGGAGTCGTTCATGGTGGAGGGATCGCTTCTGGTGGTGGTGCGGATCCTTGGTGATGGCTGGCTGGGGCTGATACTCGGCGCGGCCTACTTCCACGCCCGCTTCCAGAAGTATCCGTTCCTGCTCCGGCCCATCCGCTCCATGGAGCGCGCCGCAACGTTCAATCGTGTGAACTCGGAGCGCGTGCCGGCGGCCCAGGAACCGCGCCGCGTTTCCCTGCAGGCGCAGACCCGCGCGCGCACGCCGTTCCAGAAGGGGGTGGCCCGCGAGATGAGCGACGAGGAGCGGCTGAACGCCATCCTGGAGAAGATCAGCGAGAAGAGCTACAACGCCCTCTCCGAGGAAGAGAAGAAGTTTCTCCGCGAGTACTCGGGAAGGCTGTGAGGGTGATGCGTGGGTGATGGATGGGTGATGGATGGATGATGGGTGATGGATGGATGATGGGTGATGGATGATTGGTGATGGCACCCATAACGCATAACCCCATCACTCCCCCCGCACATACTTTTTCCTCCCGGCTTCGCTGCATCGCGGCGGAGTTTACGTAAGTTTGTCCTGCTATGACATCAGCTGAACGCCTCGAACAAGTCAAGAATGCCGTACTTCCGGTTCTGGCCGGGCACTTCGGCAGCGATACCTTTTCGGTCACCGAGCATCGCAACGAGCTTTCCATCACCGTGCCGCGCGAGCGTCTGCTGGAGGTTGCGGACGTGTTGAAGAACACGCCGAGCCTTCACTTCGACATGCTCAAGGATGTCTGCGCCGTGGATTGGAACCGCCGCAGGCAACGCTTCGAGTTGATCTACAACTTCTGGTCGCTCGACAACAACTACCGTCTCCGGGTGAAGTGCTTCACCGAGGAGAAGGCGCCGCATGTGGACTCGCTTGTCCCGCTCTACGGCAGCGCCAACTGGTACGAGCGCGAAGCGTACGATATGCACGGGATCATCTTCGACGGCCATCCCGATCTCAGGCGGATGTACATGCCGGAGGACTTCCTGGATCCGGTGAGCGGCGAGCCGCTCTATCCGCTTCGGAAGGACTTCCCGATGATGGGCATCCCGGGGTCGCTCCCGCTTCCCGAGCGGAAGCCGTAACGGGCAGCGCCGGCGCAGGCTCTCTCTATCTCCCTCTGCTCCCCCAGTACACTCTGTTCCATGGCCACGAGGCCGCAATGAAACCACGGAGGCGTTATGGCAGGCAGATTCGAACTCAAAAGAACCTCGAACGATCAGTTCCGCTTCAATCTCGTGGCGGCGAACGGCGAGATCATTCTCACCAGCGAGACCTACGTTCACCGGCAGGGTGCCGAGAACGGCATCGAGTCCGTGCGGGACAATGCCCAGCACGACCATCACTTCGAGCGGAAGGTGGCGGTTGATGGTGCGCCCTACTTCGTGTTGAAGGCGGGCAACGGCCAGATTATCGGCAACAGCCAGATGTACAGCTCGAACTCGGCGATGGAACACGGCATTACATCGGTGAAGCACAACGCTCCGGCCGCTCCGCTTCACGACCTGACCGTCTGATTGCGGGCACTGCACGTTCACCTGATTGCGGGCACTGCACGTTCACGTGCCGCGAGAGCACACGAGAATATCATTGAAGGATCACGCGATGAACCCCAACACAACCTCCACGCTCGAACGGGTCTTCGACGCACGCCAGCGGAAGATCCTCGGGAAGATCATCGACAAGGACACCACGATCACGCTCGAGGGACGCGATCCGCTCGAGAACACGATGGTGCTCAACATGGGGCCGCAGCATCCCGCAACGCACGGTGTGCTGCGCGTGTTGCTGCGTCTGGACGGTGAGACCGTGGAGAAGTGCGTGCCGGAACTCGGCTATCTGCATCGTGGGTACGAGAAGATTGCCGAGGGGATGACCTATCACGAGTTCCTGCCGCACACGGACCGGCTGGACTACATGTCGCCGATGTCCAACAACGTGGCGATGGCGATGACGGTGGAGAAGGCGGCCGGGATCGAGGTGCCGCCCCGCGCGATCTGGATCCGGACGTTGATCTCGGAGCTGGCCCGTATCTCCTCGCATCTGATGGCGATGGGGGCGATGGCGATGGACGTGGGCGCCATCACGATGCTTCTCTGGACGTTCCGCGAGCGCGAGAAGCTGTACGATATCTTCGAGAAGATCTGCGGCGCCCGCTTCACCACCAGCTATGCGCGCATCGGCGGTGTGGCGACGGAGTTCACGCCGGACGTGATCCCGATGATCCGCAAGTTCATCGACGAGTTCCCGGCCAACCTCCGGGACTTCGAGGGGCTGGTGAACCGCAACCGCATCTTCATCGAGCGTGCGGCCGGCGTCGGCGTGGTGACCCGGGAGCAGGCGATCGATCTGGGCCTCACGGGCGCATGCCTGCGCGGCTCCGGCGTTCCGCATGACCTGCGCCGCGATGAACCGTATCTGCTGTACGACGAGCTGGACTTCAACGTGATCACCTACTCCGACGGCGACTGTCTGGCCCGCTATCTCACGCGCGGCGACGAGATGAAGGAGTCCGTGAAGATCGTGCTCCAGTTGCTGGGGAAGATCCCGGAGGGGCCGATCATGGCGGACGGCATGCACAACGTGCTGCCGCAGAAGCAGGAGATCTACACGAAGATGGAGGAGCTGATCCACGACTTCATGGTGATCAACTTCGGTACGATGCCGGAGAAGGGGGAGGTGTACCATGCGATCGAGGCGCCGAAGGGTGAGCTCGGGTTCTATCTCGTCTCCGACGGCACCGGCCAGCCGTGGCGTCTGAAGATCCGCTCGCCGTCATTCTGCAACCTGCAGGCGCTCGTGCCGATGTGCGAGGGAGCGATGATCTCCGACGTGGTTGCCGTTATCGGCTCCATCGATCCGGTGATGGGGGAGGCGGACAAGTAGCCGCGAGGTTCCCTCGTACTCTTCAGCGAACAGCCGTACAGGACATGGCAACGCCGCTTCGGGAATTCCCGAAGCGGCGTTCTACGTTGATGGCCATGCAAGCGGCCGAGCCGCCGCACACGTATCCCTCCACTGCGGCGACCATCGCGAGCGATATGCATGCATGCTCCTCGTGGAAGGAAACGCGCTCCGGCGGTTTGTTGGCGTACCGTCAGCGAATCGTGATCGTACAGGTCAAGGGATCGAAACAGATGGAGACGGTGCACGCCGGATTCAGCGGATCCAACGCCACGTTCGCCACCCACCATGCGCCCGGACCGCAGCCGGGGCCGGGAGGAGCATTCAGCGGAATGGTTACGCCAAATACATCAACGACACCGGTGACAAGCACGCCGGTATTCGGTACCGGGAGGTTGAATGTTCCGCCTGCCGGCACCGTGAAATTGGGCCATGCACCTGCCGGCACCATCACCAGGTTCATCACGGCCGTGCAGGGGCTGGTGCTGGTAACCGCCACGTTTGTGCATGGCGGGTTGGTGAATAATGGCTGGGCATGAACTACGCCACCTGTGGCTATGATTGCGATTGCGGCAAGTGCAACGGCCGCACGTTCGAACGTTGCTGACTTCATGATGGTCTCTCCTTGAATTGGGATGTATGAGCAGTGAAGCGTTATTCGCTTCAGAGTGAATGCCGGATATTCGCAGGAGTGCGAAATCATCCGGAAATTCCGTTCGTAAATCTCCGCATTCAACCGGAGGAACTGCTCCCCGACGGCTGATGTTTTTGGCGGGTATATACCAGGCTCACCGGCAATGCAGCAGCCCGCGTTATCGATGAAGGGCCGCTCCGCTGGAGCGTGAAGATTCCCGACACGTTGTTCCTACCAACGGGACGCCGCTACGCGGCCTGCTCTCGTGGCCTGCGGCAGCATGGCCGCCTGCAGCAGGCGGCGCCGGTGCGAACCATCGGTGGAGAGAGTCCGCCCCTGAATAATCAGAGCGCCGCAGGTGCATCCCATTCTTCTTCCTTTCCACAGCAGGTGGGTCAGATATATGTGCGGCATGTTTTTCGTCCGCGTGATGCCGCTTTTCGTCTGGTGACGCCGCCATCCAGGTCTATTCCGGGCAATGGAATTCCACGCACCGATGCATGCTGCCGGCAGCGTTGTATTGTTCTACGTACAGAGGGAACTGATCCCAGATAGCACATTGATCTGTTATCGCGGAGTGTGACTCCGCGATCGTCATCGGAAGAATGGGGCCTGAGTATAACTCAGGCCCAACGTGCCGAGGCAGATATATGTGCGGCATGTTTTTCGTCCGAGTGATGCCGCCATCCAGGTCTATTCCGGGCAATGGAATTTCACGCGCCGATGCATGCTGCCAGCGGCGTTGTATTGTTCCGGTAGTTTCTACGGTGCGTTGATGATGGGCAACAGACTGCCTTCCGCACATGCGACGGCGCACGCGCGGCACGTATCAGGCAATGCCGGTCCCTGCTGCACGCGGCTCAGCAGATACAGCGCTGCCCTGCCGCAACGCCGGCTCCGCAATGTCGGACCGCAGGCCGATTGCGAGGGCGTTCAGCACCATCATGCCCGGCGTCACGTTCATCAACGCGACGGAATTATGGAGTCAGAGAGTGTCGAGAATGGAATTGTGCCGGAGGCATTCTGGGTAGTCTTCTGGTAACTGCAGAATGCGGATGCGATAATACGAAACAACTTCTGCGATTACAAGATGTGCCGTCGCAATGATGCGGCGCAGGCTGCAGCAGGCATGGAAATCGGTCGTATGCGTGATGATGGTTTTGCAGTGTTCCGGCGGGGAATCAACACGGCCACGCTCCAAGGCGGGCCTCGGAGCGTGGCCGGTATTCATGCGGTTGCGCGGAGATCAGGAGTACAGCCGCCGCAGGAATTTTCGCTTCGCCACCGGAAACATCGTCTCGTTGAATGGGAAATCGAGATCGGTGTCGAAGTAGTAGGTCGCAGGATTCGGGAGTTCGCGATGGGACTCCATCAGCTCCTGCTTGATCCGGCCGGGTGAAAAATCGAGTCGCGCCAGCGGAATGGTCTCGATCGTTTCCGTCTTCAGATTCCGGAACTGCTGGTCCGCGCCGGTATAGATCGACACCTCGTAGCGAACCACGTGCAGCACGTTCGCCTTCAACTCCGGCACAAGAAGATATCCCTCCTCCACGTAGGATGGGAGAATCCCGACCTCCTTCACCATCAGGTTCTCATCCACGAAGTTGAAGATGGTCTGCCCCTCCTCGATCGCTGCCTGGATCAGCGGCAGCGCCCACTTGATCATCTCCGCGATCGCGGCAAGCGCATCGCCATCGAGATCGAGCGGCTCGTAGATGATCCGCCGGTTCGCGATATCGATTTCGCGTATGCGGCGCAGCTCCTGGCGAATGCCCTCGGAGCCATCCGTGATGGACTTGAGCGTACGATGCAGTTCGATGAGATCCGAAAGCGGTGGATAGATTCTGTTGTGTGCAAACTCTCTGCGGACCTGTTGCAATCCGCCGAGGATATGAAACTGGCTGGCCTCGATGTCGCGCCGAGCCGCAAGGAACATTTCAAGATGTAGAGCACCCATATCAGAGCCTCCTGTTGAGTTCCCATTGTGGAGCGCCCCCGGGCCGGTGGCCGGCGGAGAGCAACCCCTGATTGCGAAGGAACTGTTGGCAATGCCTGTGCATCGCTTTGGAAAAGCTAGTGTCGTAGGGGTTGAATGTCAAGAGGGGAAAACGATTGGTACCCTTTCACTTCAATGGGCGATGAGGGCACTCAATGGGCGATGAGGGGCACGTAGCTTCGGGGCCGATGATGGTGCCGCAGGCCGCAAACCCGGCGCAGGGGCCGCAGGTTCCATTGCTGCGCCCCGCATCGGGTTTGCGAACAACCAACATTGGCCGGTTGGGCCAATCGCGAGGCTCGCGGGATGCGGCAGGCTCCGGCCCGGGGTCGCGAGGCCCGGGGAACCTGCCGCACCGAACGATCGCGAGGCCTGCAACGGACGGCGGGCTCCGATCCGGGACGCAGGATCCGGGAACACCCCGCACGGACATACGATATCCGCCTCTCCGGGACTATATTTACGGCCACGGTAGACTCGATATGAACAGCAGAGATTCGCTCCATAGGGTATCGCTCCACACGCTGGGCTGCAAACTGAACTATGCGGAAACCAGTGCCATCGGCGATCGCTTCCGCGGCGAGGGATATCACATCATCCCGTTCGGCGAGCCGTCCGACGTGATCGTGATCAACTCCTGCACGGTCACGGAGAATGCGGACCGCGAATGCCGGCAGCTTGTACGCCGCGCGCTGCGGGCCAACCCGGATGCGTTCGTCGTGGTTACCGGCTGCTACGCCCAGTTGCAGCCGGAGGAGATTGCCTCCATCGAGGGGGTGGATCTTGTGCTCGGAGCCGCGGAGAAGTTCCGGCTCTTCGAACTCGCCGGCGGGTTTGCCAAGCGCGACGTGCCGAAGGTCGTGGTGGGAGATATCGCGAACGAGGAGAGCTTCGGCCCCGCCTATACCGGTGCGGACGATGCGCGGACCCGGGCATTCCTGAAGGTGCAGGATGGCTGCGACTACAACTGTTCATTCTGCACCATCCCGCTTGCCCGCGGCGGCAGCCGCAGCCAGCCGGTGGAGGATGCGTGGCGCCAGGCCTGTGAGCTGGTGGCCAACGGGTTCCGCGAGATCGTCATCACCGGCGTGAACGTGGGGGACTTCGGCAAGGCGCGCGGCGAGTCGCTGTACGACCTCCTGGTTCGCCTGCACGATGTGCCCGGCCTGGAGCGGATGCGCATCAGCTCCATCGAGCCGAACCTTCTTACCGATCGGATCATCCACCTCGCAGCCGCGTCCGATCGCATGCTTCCGCACTTCCATGTGCCGTTGCAGAGCGGCTCCGATGCCGTGCTCGGCCGGATGCGCCGTCGCTATCGCTCATCGGTCTATCGCGATCGCGTGGAGCGCATCGTTGCCGCAATGCCGGATGCCGCGATCGGTGTGGACGTGATTGTCGGGTTCCCCGGCGAGAGCGACACCCACTTCCAGGAGACGTACGACTTTCTGCACGCGCTCCCGGTTGCCTACCTGCATGTGTTCACGTATTCGGAGCGTGAGAACACGCCGGCCTCCGCCTTCGAAGGCGTTGTGCCGGTGGCGGAGCGGCGCAATCGCACGCGCATGCTGCGCACGCTCTCGGAGAAGAAGCGCGCGGCGTTCGCCGTCCGGCATTGCGGGGAGGAACGCTCCGTCCTCTTCGAGCACGGTTCGGGAAGCGGTACGATGCTGGGCTTCACGGAGAACTACATCCGCGTGGGCGTTCCGTACAACTCGGCGCTCGCAAACCGCATCGTGCGCGTTCGTCTCGGCGAGTTCCAGGGTGATTACTGTACAGCCGGGATCGTGAGCGATATCTCATCATTCGTCGATGCGGATTCAGCCGGCATCCCGCTCCCGGTGTTGAACATCATCCAGGCCTAGGCCGCAGCACGCATTCCATACCTTCTCCAGATGCATCATCGTTATCCCGATTCCTTCGGCACCGTTCCGCTGATCGTGCTGGCAGTGCTCACACTCTGCCTCGCGCCGGAGCGCGTGGAGAGCAGCGCACACGGCACGGCCGCGATGCGGAATGCCGCCGCGCCCCAGGGGCACGTCGTGCCGCAGGAGGGCGTCGTGCCGGATCTGGAGACCCGCCTGCGCGTACATATCGACTCGCTGGCAGGTGCGGGGGGAACCGGATCGCGCGTGGTGTTCACCGAGGGGAACCGCCGCGCCGTGGCCTACGTGCTGCGGGCGATGGCGAACGAGACGAAGGAGGTACGCGCCGATACGTTCATGGTGCGCAGGCGTTCGACGCGCGCGAACTATCCGCTCGTGAACCCGGTGGCAATCGTGCGCGGTGCGAGCGATTCGCTGATCGTAGTTGCCGCGCACATCGACGCCTCCGCGAGCCGTGACGGCGGATGGGAGGGGAACTGGATGCACATGCGGGCGCCGGGCGCGGACGACAACGCCAGCGGCATCGCCGCCATGCTGGAGACGCTGGCGCTTGTTGCGCATGCGCCGGCGCGGCCGCACTACACCGTGATGTTCGTTGCCTGCAACGGCGAGGAGCGCAACCCGGACTACGCCGGCATGTCGCACCACGACGGCCATCATCTCGGCAGCCGCTGGCTGGCGAGCATGCTGAAGGAGAGGGGGGCGAAGGTGAAGGGGGCGATCGTGATGGACATGGTGGGATGGAATCCGCGGGGAAATTACACTCCGGTATTCTCCTCGGGGCGTTCGCTCTGGCTGGCCCGCGAACTGGTTGCGCTTCAGGGACGCCTGCGCCTTGATCTGGAACTGGGCACCCGCTGCGGCCCGTGCGACAAGAGCGATAACGATTCCTTCGATCGCGTCGGCATTCCTGCCGTGCTCCTCATGGAAAGCTGCGCGCCGTGGCGTAACGATGCGCGCCATCCCCGCAATCCCGGCTATCACTCCTCACGCGATACACGTGCCTACATCACCTGGCCGATCCTCTACAATGTTACCCGGCTTGTGGCGGCGTATGCGATGAGTCAATAATCATCAATCAGGAATTCCTACTGGTCTGCTCGTTGGTGTGCAACGAATCGGGGTTGCCGGCCCGGGCGCCATCCGGAGATCGCGCACCGTGACCGTCTCCCCGATGGATCGCGCGCTTCGGCGCGGCATCCCCGTGCAATGAACATTGTTGCAGCGATCGTTCAATCGCTCTGAACGGGCGACAGGAGATAGCCAGGGTCGCAAGACCCTGGAGTGCAAGACCCTGGGGTGTGCGAGCCACGACGATGCCGAGCCCCGAAGGGGCGACAGGAGATAGCCAGGGTCGCAAGACCCTGGAGTGCGAGACCCTGGGGTGTGCGAGCCACGACGATGCCGAGCCCCGAAGGGGCGACAGGAATCAGCCAGGGTCGCAAGACCCTGGTGCTCAATCGATCATTCCTTCTACTCGTACTCCAGTTCGTTCATGACCGTCACCGCCAGCGTATCCTCATCCACCGTGATCGAGAGCAGATTGGGCCGGCAGCAGACCGCGCAGTCCTCCGTGTACTCCTGGTGATAGCCTCCCTCGAGATCGAGCTGCGTCTCGTTCCGTTCTCCGCACGCGGCGCAGAAGTATGGAACGGCGGTCAACTCTCCCGGCGAAGCATGGACCGGCGCGTCATCGTACCGATCGCCCCACGGATCGAAATCCTCCTCCGGCTCCTCGATTCCCTCCATCGTGTCACTCCTCCTCGTTCATGAATGGTTCCTCGTCCGCGGGCTCGTCATCCGAACGATGTTCCGTGCCCGCTCGCTCCGAGCGGAGCGTTGCCAGCGCCGAGCGAATCGTCTCCCAGTTGAAGCCCCGCCCCGCGAGGAAGTTCGTCATGGCGCGCTCCCACTTGCGCGGGTCGCTCTGCCGGATCGTTGGCGCCTTCCTGCGCGCGGCCGCCAGCGCGCGCGATTGATCGTCCTCCTCGTGCGATGCGTTCAGTGCCGCATCGATATGCTCCTCGGCAATTCCTCTGCGGCGCAGTTCGTCGCGAAGACGTCCGGTTCCCACCGTCTTCTTCAGGAGACGATCGTGCACGTAGCCGGCCGCGAACGCTGCATCGTTCACCATGCCGTACTCCTCCAGAAACGTGAGCGTCGCGGCCACGGCCTCCGGCGAGAACTCCTTCTCCAGCAGCTTCCGCTCCATCTCGCGGCGGCTGTGCATCCGCAGAGCGTGATACCGCATGGCCTTCTCCCTGCAACGGAACACCTCATCGGCGGCGCGCACCTCCTCGATGAACTCCTCGGTCACCTTCCGGCCCCGGAACAGTGAGTATCGAACGTAGATCTCCTCGCTCACGCCGAATGCGAACGTGTCGTTCACGTAGATGGAGCGGCGCAGCTCGTTTCCAACCTGCGTCTGCACCCCGGTGATCACCAGCTCCGGATCGCCGCTCGCCTCCGGAGCACGCTGCTCCCCCT
Source organism: Kapaibacterium sp. (SeqCode) (assembly GCA_035549015.1). Classification (GTDB taxonomy): domain Bacteria; phylum Bacteroidota; class Ignavibacteria; order OLB7; family OLB7; genus JAFDZV01. Next base: position 145,725 of record DASZRW010000091.1, on the reverse strand, counting down.
TCGGGGGTGTGTGTTGTTGCTCGCTGTTCATCGGCACAAAACTACAACGGTGGAGGAGTTGGCAGGATGTCGCGTGCAATGAGGAGCCAGTGATCTGCCGCCCTTCGGGCTGGGTGATGTGCGCGTCGCGGATACCTGGGGCTCGCCTCCCAGGCTTGGCCCTTCCGCCCCTTCGAGGCTGGGCGTTGCAATGCCTTGCATGGCCCCCTGAGACGAGATGCGGTGAATGATCGTGAACCCGAAGGGGCAAGAGATATCATCCAGAGGCGCAGGCCCCCGGCGGAGAAGGAGTTCCCGGAGGAGAAGGAGCCCCGGGAGGTGAGGAAGTCCCGGAAGGTGAGGAGGCCCCGGAGGGCTGTACCACGGGAATATCAACCTGTGACGCCTCGCATCGTGCCACAGACTTGGCAGGGCGGGGCCGGTTTTGTAGCTTGGGGACTTCAAGAAAAAGCAGACCTCGAAACCCGCATACTCGAAACCTCTCCGCTATGAACTTCAGCGTTGCTGTCAAGGAATTTGCATTGGCGCTCGGGCGCATATCGAGCGCAACTCCGCAGCGTTCACCGATGCAGGTTCTGGAAAATATCCTCATGCATCTCGATGGCTCCGTGCTCAGCCTGACCGCCACGGACATGGATATCGTGGTAACCACACGGATCGATGTGCGGGGTGAGGGGGGGAACGGGTCCATCCTGGTTCCGGCGAAGCGCCTGATCGACACGGTGCGCGCGCTGGAGCTGGGCGATCTCCGTTTCGAGGCGGACCTCGCGACGATGCGGATCACGCTGTACACCGGCAGCGGCCAGTACAAGCTCACGGGCCTGAATGCGGTGGAGTTCCCGCAGCTTCCGCAGTTCGAGGCGAAGGCATCGCTGAAGCTTCCGCTGGCGAAGTTCACCTCCATGATCGATCGCACCGTGTTCGCATGCTCCGGCGACGAGTTCCGCCCGGCGATGACCGGTGTGCTGTTCCAGTTCCGTCCCGACGAGATTCGCGCCATCGCAACGGACGGCTTCCGGCTGGTGCGCGTGATCGATCACGACATGGCCGGCACCGGAGGCGATCAACTCGATATCATCGTTCCGCCGAAGGCCCTGAACCTGGCCTCGAAGGCATTCGCCGCCGATGAGATCACGCTGGAGGCGAACCAGACGCACGTGCGCTTTGCCGACGGCGTTACCACGATCACCGCGCGCCTGATCGACGAGAACTATCCCAACTACGAGAGCGTGATCCCGCAGGCCAACGACAAGCGCATGGTGATCCGTCGCGAGGAGCTGCTCAACACGGTGAAGCGGGTAAGCCTCTACTCCAACTCGCAGACCCGGCAGGTGCGGATGCGGATTGCCTCCGAGGGGCTCCGCGTGCAGGCGGAGGACATGGACACCGGCGGCGAGGCATACGAGCAGGTGCCGTGCGACTACAACAGCGACGAGCTGGAGATCGGCTTCAACTCGCAGTACGTACGCGACGCGCTGGACCGCATCGATACCCCGGACGTGGCGTTCGACTTCTCCACGCCGCTCCGTCCGTCGCTGATCACGCCGCATGGCGACAAGAACGGGCAGGACGTGCTGATGCTTCTGATGCCCATTCGCCTGAACAACTGATTTGGCACATAGGCGGCGCGCTTCGTCTGCAACCGCATGCAGCGCGAAAGGGCCGCCGTTCAATCGCCAGAGCCGTGAACGGATAAGATCGCGCGCCCGGCTGCATACGATTCGCCTCCGGTGACGAATCGCATGCTGCGGACGGGGTCTCGTCTGTCCCCGGCTCTTCGCGTATCGGCAGGCTTTCATCCATCGTCATGCATCTTCGTCGCGTATCGTTCCGCAACCTTCGCAACCATGCCGCCACAGAGCTGGAGGTGGCGCAGGGGGCGAACGTCATTACCGGATTGAACGGCGAGGGGAAGACGACGATCCTGGAGGCGATCTCCATCGCAACGCTCACACGCTCGTTCGTGGGGACGCCGGACGCGCACATGGTGCGGCGCGGCCGGCATTCCTACGATGTGCGGATTGAAGGAGTGAGCGACTACGGCGTGCCGCGGCGTATCGAGGTGGCGTACGATGCCGCCGCCGGGCGCACGGCGCTGCTGGATGGAACGCCCGCCGCGAATGCCGCGCAGGTGATCGGCTCTGCGCCGACGGTTGTGCTCTCGCCGGACATGAAGGCGATCACCAACGGTGCGCCGGCGGAACGGCGGCGGTTCCTGGACATGGTGATCTCGCAGGCGAAGCGGCGCTATCTGGAGGACCTGATGCAGTACCGCCGGGTGCTGAAGCAGCGGAATGCTCTGCTGGCGATGGCGCGCCGGAGCGGCCGGCCGGCCGACCGGATGTTGCTGGAGCCATGGGACGAGGGGCTGGTGGAGCGCGCCGCGCATCTGATGTACGAACGTACTATCTTCCTGAGGGAGTTCGAGCCGATCTTTCGCGATGCGGCAACGCGCGTCGCCTCCGGAATCGATCGTGCGGACATCCACTATCTTCCGGACGCAATCAGCGCACCGCTTGCGAGCGTGGCGGATTATCGCGACGCACTCTGGTTCCGTTGCCGCGAAGTGGCGGCCGAGGAGGCGCGCCGCGGCACCACCCTCTTCGGCGCTCATCGCGACGACCTGCGGATGGAGGTGAACGGCGGCGACGTGCGTGTGGCGGCGAGCCAGGGGCAGCACAAGACGCTGCTGATCGGGTTGAAGATCGCGGAGTTCCACTACCTGGCATCGCAGTGTGCGGAGACGCCGTTGATTCTACTGGACGATATCTTCGGTGAGCTCGACCCGCAGCGTGCCGAGCGTGTCTACGAGCTTACGCGCACGCTTGGGCAGACCTTCATCACGGCTGCCTCGCTGGATATTCTGCCGTTCCTGAACCGTCGCGGACTCGGCCCCGGAGAGGCGCAGTTCAGTGTGCAGGAGGGGGCAATCTCATCGATCCGATACGGCCGGATCCCGCCCTCCGCGGAGGCCCTCCGCACCGCCGATTCCTGAACCACATTCTTCACGATTTCTCCCAATTACACGTCTCTACGATGCGGCCGGAAGCCTGATAATTCCTATATTTGCGGGTTACTCCTCTATCCGCAATATCAGGCCGGAAGGCTCTCCAACATCGCCCCGCGCGCTCGCAAAAAATGCGTCGCGGCAAACTGATCAGGAAGGCATCACGCATGGCTGAACGCCTTGGCTCGTTGATCCAACAATGGCTTCGCGCGAACAACTTCGAGGCGAAGGCCAATGAGAGCGCCGTGCCCGGCTACTGGGTGGAGATCGTCGGGGAGTCCGTGGCCCGCCATACAACGGTAGAACGGATCGACAGGGGGCGCATGTTCGTTCGCGTGGAGAGCGCGGTATGGCGCAACGAGCTTGCACTTCGCCGTGAGGAGATACGCGCCAGGGTGAATGAGCGCTTCGGCGCAGAGGTGGTGAAGGAGATCATTCTCCGCTGAGAGCTGCCCGGCCCGGAATCCACGGGTGGGCTCGCGGAGCAATTCAACTTGAACGTACGGATGGCACGAAATCAGGTATCCAAGCATGTGCAGGAAGAGGTGAATGCCGTTGCGGCCGACGGCGGCGCCAACGGGATGTACACCGAGGACAGCATCAAGATTCTCGAAGGGCTGGAGGCGGTTCGCAAGCGTCCGGCAATGTACATCGGTGATGTGGGCGCCCGAGGCCTTCACCATCTGGTGTACGAAGTGGTGGACAACTCGATCGACGAAGCGCTCGCCGGCCGTTGCGACACCATCTCCTTGACGATCCACAGGGACAACTCCATTACCGTCACGGACAACGGCTCCGGCATTCCGGTGGGCATGCATCCCACGAAGAAGATCTCCACGCTGGAAGTGGTGATGACCATTCTGCACGCCGGCGGCAAGTTCGACAAGAACACCTACAAGGTGTCCGGCGGCCTGCACGGCGTGGGCATCTCCGTGGTGAACGCGTTGTCGGAGCATATGATCTCCACCATCAAGCGCGACGGCAAGATCTACCAGCAGGAGTATCGCCACGGAACGCCGCAGGGACCGGTTGTGGAAGTGGGGACAACCACCGGACCGAAGGAGACCGGCACCACGCAGTGGTTCCGTCCGGACTCCTCCATCTTCAAGATGCTGGAGTATCGCTGGGATACGCTTGCCGAGCGGATGCGCGAGCTGGCATTTCTCAATCCCCAGGTCACCATCACGATGCGCGACGAGCGGGAGGAAGGCATCGAGGAAGTGTTCCACTACGTGGACGGCCTGGTGGGCTTCGTGCGCTATATCGACGAGCTCCGCACGCCGATCGTCAAGCCGGTGCTGATTGCCGGAGAACGCGACGCCACACCGGTGGAGGTTTGCTTCCAGTACAACGCCGGCTTCAGCGAGAACGTGTTCAGCTATGTGAACGATATCAACACCCGCGAGGGCGGAACCCATGTCTCGGGATTCCGTTCGGCGCTCACGCGATCGCTCAACGCGTACGCGCAGAAGAACAAGCTTCTGAAGAGCGACAAGATTCAGTTGACCGGCGATGACTTCCGCGAGGGGCTCACCGCGGTGATCTCCGTGAAGGTGGGCGAGCCGCAGTTCGAGGGGCAGACCAAGACGAAGCTCGGCAACGGCGAGGTTGAGGGGATCGTTCGCTCCATCGTCAGCGAACAGATCACGCAGTATCTGGAGGAGAACCCGAAGGTCGGCAAGGCCATCATCGAGAAGGTCTCCATGGCGGCCGAGGCACGTGAAGCCGCCCGCAAGTCGCGCGATCTGGTGCGCCGCAAGAGCGCGCTGGAATCGTCCACGCTCCCCGGGAAGCTGGCGGACTGCTCCATCGAGGATCCGGAGCATTGCGAGATCTACCTGGTGGAGGGCGACTCCGCAGGCGGCTCCGCGAAGGGGGCGCGCGATCGCCGCACGCAGGCCATCCTGCCGCTGCGCGGCAAGGTGCTCAACGTGCAGAAAGCCCGGTTGAACAAGGTGCTGGAGAACGAGGAGATCCGCGCCATCTTCACGGCGCTCGGCGTGGGCTTCGGTGAGACGCTCGATGTCTCCAAGGCCCGCTACGGCAAGGTGATCCTGATGGCCGATGCCGATGTCGACGGCTCGCACATTCGCACGCTCCTTCTGACACTCTTCTTCAACTACATGCGCGACCTTATCGAGCAGGGGAAGGTCTATCTGGCAATGCCCCCGCTCTACAAGCTGAAGAAGGGGAAGCAGGAGTTCTACGCGTTCGACGACTCGGAGCGTGATGAGATCATCGCGCGCATTCGCCGCGATGCCGCCAACCGCTCCGGCGCACAGGTGAAGGAGGACGAGGAGGAGATCGTGGACGACGGCGAAAGCAACCGCACGCGCGACGGCATCGTGATAAGCCGGTTCAAGGGACTTGGCGAGATGAACCCGGAACAGCTCTGGGCAACCACCATGAACCCGGAGACCCGTACGCTGCAGCAGGTCTCGATCGAGAACGCCCAGTCGGCGGCGCATATCTTCGAGACGCTGATGGGGGATGCGGTGGAGCCGCGCCGCCAGTTCATCGAGCGGAACGCACGGTACGTTCGGAACCTGGACGTGTAGCACGCCGGCGCGTTCGTTGAAACGAAGAGAGCGGAGCATGCTGTTGATGCGTGCCCGCTCTTTGCGTTTATTGGTGCCTGGTCTATGTGGAGTGAGTGAAGCCTGCCGCCGTACCGGGAGCGGAGCGCAGGCCTGGACCGGACGATCAACCCATTGGTGATTCCCATGAGCATGCGAACAAGAGTGCAAACCATGACCGTTGTCATTGCCGCGATCGTGGCGGTGATGTTTCTTTGCCGTCCTGCACATGCGACGGCCCAGCCGAAGGGGAAGTCCGCGGTGGACAAGGAGACGCGCAGCATCCTGCATCGGCGGCTGGAGGAGCTGTTCAGCCTGTGCGACGAGGGAAAGTTCAGCCGGGCTGCCGGTTACCTGGTCTACCGCGGAAGCAACAAGGCGCGCAAGTGGCACGATACCTACCTCTACGCGAACCCGGATGAGGGGCGCCAGGTGGACGATATCTGCGGGCGCATCGCGCGGATGCTGAAGGAATGTTCCGGCTACGGGATTGTATCGTTCAAGCGGGCGAAGCAGTCCGAGGGGGAGTGGGTGGTGGCCACGGTCACCTTCACCACACAGAAGGGAGCGGTCAGCCGCCAGTTCGCCTTCCTCTGGGTGAAGGAGAACTACTCCCTTGGTGATATAGACTGATGGCCCGGTGCTCCCCTCCTCGACGGCACATTCGAAGCCCGTGTATCCTCCCCTTCACGCGTTCCCTCCGTGGAGCCAGCCCCCCGTACAGAGCCAGCTCCGCTTAACGCTCCGTTGCAAGGGGATTAGAGGATTTTGATTAGCTTCGGAACCGTCGTTATTCGGTGTCTCAACCATACTCATCTCGGGAAGATTTTCATGAACAACGAGGATCTGCGCAAGCAGTTGGAGCAGTTCGGTATCCAGGAGCCGGGGAACATCTTCAATAACCCGACCACCACGGTGCTGGTGGAGGAGGCGGTAAAGCGGAACGAGGGGCATCTGGTGGAAGGGGGGCCGCTGGCCGTTCTCACGGGTGTACATACCGGCCGTTCGCCGAACGACAAGTTCTTCGTGCGCGAGGCATCCAGTCAGGACAGGATCTGGTGGGGTCCGGTGAACCGGGAGTTCCCGCAGGAAAAGTTCGACGCGCTTCTCGAGAAGGCGAAGGCCTACCTCAGGGGGAAGGACCTGTTCGTTGCGGACTGCTTCGTTGGTGCCGATCCGCGGTATCGCATCGGCGTGCGTGTGATCAACATGCATGCCTGGCACAACCTGTTCGCGCAGACGCTCTTCATCCCCACCCGCAAGGTTGAGCGGGGGGACGAGTTGTTCAACGCCGACTACACCGTGCTGCATGTGCCGGACATGGACGCCGATCCCGAGGTGGACGGCACGCGCACCGGCACCTTCATTCTGCTGGACCTTGGAAAGAAGATCATCCTGGTTGGCGGCACATCGTACGCCGGCGAGATCAAGAAGGGATTGTTCACCACGATGAACTATCTGCTTCCGCTGCAGGGTGTGATGCCGATGCACTGCTCCGCGAACATCGGCGCCGAGGGGGACGTAGCGCTCTTCTTCGGCCTCTCCGGCACCGGCAAGACCACGCTCTCCGCCGATCCCGCCCGCGCGCTGATCGGTGATGACGAGCACGGCTGGTCCGCCGACGGCGTCTTCAACTTCGAGGGGGGATGCTATGCCAAGGTGATCAAGCTTTCGCAGGAGGCGGAGCCGCAGATCTATGCAACCACCAAGATGTTCGGCACCATCATCGAGAACGTGGTGTTCGATGCCGACACGCGCAAGCTGGATCTGGACGTCGCGAAGTACACGGAGAACACGCGCGCGGCCTATCCGATCGAGTACATTCCCGGCATCGCGCCCGGTTCGCGCGGCGGCCATCCGAATCATATCATCATGCTCACCGCCGATGCCTTCGGCGTGCTTCCGCCGATCGCCCGCCTTACGCCGGCCCAGGCGATGTACCAGTTCCTCTCCGGCTACACCGCAAAGGTGGCCGGCACGGAGAAGGGGGTCACGGAGCCGCAGCCGACATTCTCCACCTGCTTCGGCGCGCCGTTCATGGTGCACCATCCGTCCGTGTATGCTACGCTGCTCGGCAAGAAGATTCAGGAGCACAATGCGGAGTGCTGGCTGGTGAACACCGGCTGGACAGGCGGCCCCTACGGTGTCGGCAGCCGCATCAAGATCGCCTACACCCGTGCGATGATCAACGCAGCGCTCAGCGGCGCGCTGGCGGATGTGGAGTATCGCGAGGATCCGATCTTCGGGTTCCATGTGCCGCTCCATGTGGAGGGCGTTCCGGACGAGGTGCTTACGCCGCGCACTACCTGGGCGGACCCGGAGGCCTACGACGAGAAGGCCTACAGCCTCGCCCAGCAGTTCAACGACAACTTCCAGAAGTATGCCGACGGAACGCCGGACGAAGTGAAGGCCGCCGCACCCCGCGCGCGCGCGATGGCGGAGTAGTCGCCGCCCGTCCGTTCGCTTCATCGATAATCGAAACGGTGGATGCCTGCATGAGAGCGGCATCCACCGTTTTCGTTGATGCGTACCCGCTCTCCCCGGAGCGCCGGGGCGCAAGCCCGGTGAGAGGACGGATCCGCAATGATGCGGAGCCCCTGGGTACGAGATGCCATGAATGATCGTGAGCCCCGGAGGGGCGACAGATATCAGCCAGGGGCGCAAGCCCCTGGAGGGGAAGGGGCCGGCATTGCGGCACCGGCCCGGCCTCCGCGGAGCCTGCCTGCCTGAATGTGAAACGCCCGCCCCGGCTCTTCCTCCGGGACGGGCGTTTCGATTTCACTGCCGGGTGTGCTTGGCGGCTCGCTTACGGATTGGTATTCGGGTGGAGCACCGGCTTCTCCTTTTCACCCGGATTGGTGTTCGGGCGGAGCGGGAGCGCCTTCTCGGCATCGGCTGCCTTGCCATGCACGGTCTTCTTCGCCTCGTCAACCTTGGCCTTTGCGTCGCTCACCTTCGCGTCGACCTTGGCCTTTGCATCGCTTGCTGCAGCGTGCGCCTTGTCCATCGCGGAGTCCATCCCGCTCTTCGAATCACCGGCCGGAGTCGCGGCCTTGCCGGTGTCGGCGCCGGCCGACGCTGCCGGCTTGGCGGCGCTCAGCGCCTGGAGCTTCTGAGCCGAGGCATCGAGTGCGGTGTTGATGGCGGCAATCTTTGTGCCCAGGTCGGCATACGTGGTCTGTGCCTTCTCCCAGAGGGCCTTGAACTCCGTTGCCTTGTGAGCGTTCACCAGGGAGTCCTTCTGTGTCTTGAGGTCGTTCAGCGTCTTCTCGATCTCGCCAACCTGTGTCTCGTCATTCTTCAGCTCGGCATCCAGGGCGTCGATCTCGGCCTTCTTCGTGCTGTCCTTGGGAAGCGCCATGCACTTGTTCATCTGATCGGTCAGCTTCGTCTTGACCTCGTCGAGCTGCTTCATGACGCCGCTCTGCGCGTCGTCGAAGCTCTTGGTCATCTCGGCCGGAATATCCTTGCCGCAGCTCGCCAGCACGAAGGCGGCGGCGACGGCGAGAATCGTCGAGCTCAGAATCGTTCGTGACATACGGTGATTACTCCTGTACGTGATTGGTTGAATGTTTGCAATGATTGGACGAAGCGGGGCAACCGAACCAGGTCAGCGCCCATGAATCGCTGTGCCCGGGGGGAGTGCAGCGCTGCCGGGAGGCAGCAGCTGCAAACGGAGCATTACACGCGGCGCCGGTGCGCCCGTTACGCCAATTCCACGGGGTCGGCCGGCGATCGCGGGATGAACCAGCGAGCGCCGCTGCGCTGCCGGGCGTGGCGGCACGCAGATGCACCATGAGTGGGCCTTCCACACAGGGGCTCGCGGGGGAGCCGTACCTACAGATCGGACGGCTCCTCCGCCGGCTCACCGTCCGCGCGTGACCTCAGTTCCGTGATCCTCAACTCCGCCTGCTCCAGTTCCAGCCTGCAGGCCTGCGAGAGCGTGATCCCCTCCTCGTAGAGTTTCATCGCATCGGCAAGCGATGTGGTTTCATTCTCCAGCGCCTCCACGATCTCCGTGAGACGCGCAAGCGAACGTTCAAACGTGCGTCCTTTCGCCATCGATTCTTCCGTCCCTCGATCCTGTTGTACATGTGATGCGTGCAGGCGGCCGCGCTTCGATGCGCCTGCCGCACCGGCCGTCAGTTCCCGTCCGGCTCCGGTCCCTGTGTGAAGAGTTCCTCCATGCCATGTTCGGCTGCCTTCTCCGGTGCGATCCGCGCACTGCGCCGGCCGTCGTGCATGCGGATCGCCACAACCTCGCCTCCGCGAAGCGCGGCGGCACGCGTTACCGGCACACCGTTCCGTTCCACGATCGCGAACCCGCGCGCCAGCACGTTCGCCGGGTTCAACGCATGGAGCGTGGACTCCAGCAGGCGCAGGCGGTGATCGGCGCGCGTGGAGACGCCCCGCAACGCCAGCGCTGCGCGGTGCCCCAGATCGTCCAGCCGCTGCTGGTGCGAGCGGACGATATCCAGCGGGCGTGCCAGGCCGCGGCTTCGCATCAGCGCATCCAGATCGCGGCGGCGGTGGCGCACGGCGTTCATTGCATAGGTGGCCATGGCGGTATCGAGATCGCGCAGCACGGCCAGGAGCTCCGCCCGGTCGCGCACGGCAAGCTCTGCAGCGGCGGTGGGCGTGGCGGCACGAACGTCGGCGACAAAGTCCGCGATGGTGAAGTCTATCTCGTGGCCAACGGCGGAGATCACCGGGATGCGCGAGGCGGCGATTGCGCGCGCAACGATCTCCTCGTTGAATGCCCACAGATCCTCGATGGAGCCGCCGCCGCGTCCCACGATCAGGAGATCGATGTCGGCGATGCGATTGATCTCGCCGATTGCGCGGGCCACATCCTCCGCGGCTCCGGCCCCCTGTACCAGTGCGGGGCGGAGCACAACCTCCACCATCGGCATGCGCCGCCGCAGCGTGGTGAGCATGTCGCGAATGGCCGCGCCGGTGATGGAGGTGACGATGCCGATGCGCTGCGGGAATTCCGGCAGCCGCCGCTTGCGCGCAGCATCGAACAGACCCTCGGCCATCAGCCTTGCCTTGAGCTGCTCCAGTGCGATCTGCAGGTCGCCCAGGCCCATCGGGACGATCGATGTGCAGTCCAGTTGATACTGCCCGCGCGGCGGATAGACGCTGATGCGCCCGCTGGCAATCACCTTCATGCCGTCCCGGATCGTATGCTGCAGCGTACGGCTGCGCCAGAGCACGGCACCCAGAACGGCGGCGTCATCCTTCAGCGTGAAGTAGGTGTGGCCGCTCGCGGCGCGGCTCCAGCCCGAGATCTCTCCCTGAACGGAAATGTCCGCGAACTCCCCCTCCAGCATGCGTGCCAGGCGCCGCGTGAATTCCGTGACCGTTGGGACCCCCTCTCCCTCGCGACGTTCGGGGGCGCCGTCGCCGGCATCGATATCGGCCGGCGGCGGGCCGGTGCTCCGTCTGATAACCATAGGCACGGAAGTTACCCAGAGAGGACGGAAGGTCAATGGTCGCTGGCCGGTCGTCAGTGGTTGGTTCGTCAGTTGAGAAACGCCGTGTTCCCGGCTGACCAACTGACAACGGACCACTAATCAATCACTCACCCCGGTGCCGTATATTTGCGCTCCTCAAGTCTCACGGGCGGCGGCCGCCGCCTCTCCCGCAGAATCACGATCATCTATGACGAACCGAAGCACCAAGAAGACTGCCGCGCCGCGGCGGCAATCCGGCGTGGCCCGTCAGGCCGTTGCCGAACGCCTTCCGTACGAGCTGCCTGTATACTGGGCCGTCGGGATCTTCGCACTCGTGACGATCATCTTCTTCTGGAAGCATATCTCCGGCGGGGCGTTTCTGTGGGAGGACTTCACGGAGTTCACCTATCCGAATCAGGTGTTCGCGGCGCGCAGCTTCGCCTCGGGAACGCTTCCGTTCTGGAATCCGTTCACGTTCAACGGCATGCCGTTCCTGGCCGATCTCCAGATCGGTTTTTTCTATCCCGGCAATCTGCTGATGTATCTCTTCTCCGGCGGCACGCTCAGCGTGTGGCTGGCGCAGTTCCTGGTGGTGCTGCACTACTTCATCGCGATGGTCGGCATGTGGAAGCTGGCCAGGGGGCTCGGCATCGGATCGTGGGGAGCGGTCTTCGCGGGCGTTGCATACGGGCTCAGCGGGATGATGGTGGTGCACATGATCCACCCGAACATAATCATTCATCTGGCATGGTTCCCGCTGATCACCTATCTCTTCTATCGCGGTGTCACAGAGCGGAGCTGGCTGCACTCCCTTCTCGCCGGCCTTACACTGGGCTGCGCGCTGTTGAGCGGCCATCCGCAGTCCGCGCTCTACATGCTCTTCTTCCTCTTCCTGTTCACGATCGTACTGGTTGTGCGCTCGATGCGCTCCGCCGACGAGGCGGAGCGGAAGGGAGTGGTGATGAAGCTGGTGCTTGCTGCGCTTCCGGTGGCGATCGGTATCGGAATCTTCGCCATCCAGTTGCTTCCATCGCAGGAGCTTGCCGGGCTTTCGGAGCGCTCCGAGATGACCTACATGAAGTCGCTGGAGGGAGAGGTAGGGCCGGGACAGTTGCTGACGCTGGTGGTGCCGAAATTCTTCGGCGTCTCGAATCCCGATCCCAACCCCACGCTGCCGTTCTGGTACCGGCCGGAGGCCTACTACTTCTGGGAGACGGCGATCTACTTCGGCGTGGTGACGCTGATCCTCGCCATGGTGGGGCTGGCATCGCGACGGCTTGGCGGAGTTGGATGGTTCCTCGGGGCGATGGGGCTGCTTGGCCTGCTCTTCGCGCTTGGCGACAACTTCCTCGTGCATCCGCTGCTCGCGCGGCTGCCGCTCTTCAGCACGTTCCGCATCCCCACGCGTCTCGCGGTCTATCTCGCGTTCGGCGGCGCGCTCCTTGCGGGGGCGGGTCTGGAGCGGGTTGTCCGGAGCGGCGAGGGGAGCGAGCGCCTGTCGCGCATCGTGCTGATCGTTGGCGGCATCGTCGCCGGCATTGGCCTCCTTACGCTGACCGGCGTGCTCGGGGCCATGCTCAACGCGCCGAACGAGCTTCTGGGCGCGGTGCGCTCCACCGGACTGGTGGCGCTTCTCGTTGGCGGCGGCGCGGCGGCAGTGGCGTTCCTGTCGTTGCGCGGCAGGGTGCCGGCCACCGCGGCGGCGGCTCTGTTGCTGGTGCTGGGCATTGTGGATCTCTGCGCCTTCGGCATGGGGCAGAACAATGCACCGGAGAACCCGCAGGAGATCTATTGCCAGAGCGACGAGCAGCTTGCCGCCTACAAGGCGGTTCCTCCCGGCAAACTCTTTCGGGTGAAGATGCGGGAGGGACGTGCGATGCTGATGCAGAGGAACCAGGGGCCGTACAGCGGCATCATGCTCTTCGAGGGATACAACCCGCTGTTGCTCAGCCGCCGCGTTCCGCCCGCGCCTACGATGAAGGACACGCTCGATCTGCTGGATGTTGCCTACGAGGTGAAGGTCGACTCCGCGTCCGGCGGCGCCGAGCTCGCGGAGCGTCCCAGCCGCTACCCGCACGCCCGCATGATGTACGATGTGAAGGTTGCCCCGGCCGGGAGGGCGATCGAGATGATGAAGGGAGGCCAGGTGGACTTCGCGCGCACGGTTGTGCTGGAGGAGGAACCGGGGATCGCGGTGAGCGGAGGATCGGGGCAGGCCGCGATCACCACATACACCGCCGCGGAGATCGCCGTGGACGTCACCACGGACAAGCCCGGAATACTCCTGCTGAGCGAGATCTGGTATCCCTCCTGGACCGTGACCGTTGATGGCGCTCCGGCGAAGCTTCTGCATGCGGACTACTCGCTGCGCGGCGTCGCGGTGCCGGCCGGGAAGCATACCGTGGTGCTCACGTTCCAGTCATCGGCCTTCGCAACCGGAAGGCTGATCACCATCGTCTCGCTTCTCGCCGCGCTCGTCGGCATCATCTTCTTCTGGTTGAAGCGCCGCCGCGATCGTGCCCGGGCGGCCGTTGCGCCGTCGGCCGATTCCTCTGCGGCCTGAGGGCTTCGCGCGGCCGTGAACCATCGTGCGGCCGAATGTTGTGGATGGCCGGCGAGACGGCGTGCGGCCGCTGTTGAGCGGTCGCCGTTGCGGCGGCAACACATTTTGCAACGCTGCCGCCGGGCGCTGCGGCACATATCGCGGCACGCCGCGTGTTAACTTGCGTCCCCGTCCGACCAGACCGTTCGGACTTCCTCCCGGCCTTGGCATCAGCAGACAGATTCCATCCATGGGTGTTTTCGATTCCCTGATTTCGGGTGTCCTTCCATACGCGCCGAAGGCGCTGGTTCGCGTGGTGGCTCGCAGATACATCGCCGGCGAAACGATCAACGATGCAATGAACACCGTGCGCCGTCTGAACGGCGAGGGAACCATGGCCACGATCGATGCGCTCGGGGAGTTCGTGAAGAGCGCGGAGCTTGCGCGGGCGGAGACGGAGACCTCCATCGATGTGCTCCAGGAGATCGCACGCCAGAAGGTGGATTCCAATCTCTCGGTGAAGCTCACCTCGCTCGGTCTGGATATCGATGCGGAGTTTGCCTATCAGAATCTGCATCGCGTGGTGTCGCGCGCCGCGGAACTGGGGAACTTCGTTCGCATCGACATGGAGAACTCGCCATACACGGACCGGACGATCGAGCTGTACCGGCGCATCCGCTCGGAGTTCCCGGCGAACATCGGCATCGTGCTACAGGCCTATCTGCATCGCACCGAGAGCGATGTTCGCGCGCTTGCCGCGGAGGGAGGGCACTTCCGGCTCTGCAAGGGAATCTATGTGGAGTCCGAGACGATCGCGTTCAAGTCGCGCGAGGAGATTCAGCAGAACTACCTTCGTTGCCTGGATATCATCTTCGATCACGGCTGCTACGTCGGCATCGCAACGCACGATGATGTGCTGATCGATGGCGCCCGCCGGAAGATCGCCGAACGCGGGCTGGCGCGCGAGCGCTACGAGTTCCAGATGCTGCTTGGCGTGCGCGACCCCAAGCGCCGCGAGCTGGTTGCACAGGGGCATCGCCTGCGTGTCTATGTGCCGTTCGGCCACGACTGGTATGGATATTCGATTCGCCGCCTGAAGGAGAATCCATCGATTGCCGGGCACGTCTTCAAGGCTATCTTTACCGGAAACTGATCGAACGCCGGGTTCAACAGTGGCGTGCTTGTTTCATTACTTACGAGCGTATCCCTATGGAGGTTAAGACGATTCTTTCCCATGCCGAACAGGAAATGAAGAAGGCGATCGAACATTGTCACGTCGAGCTTGCAAAGATTCGGACGGGACGTGCGTCGGTGAGCCTGCTCGATTCCGTTCGTGTGGACTACTACGGGCAGATGGTTCCACTGTCGCAGGTCGCCACCGTCACAACTCCCGACGCCACGATGATCATCGTGCAGCCGTGGGAGAAGAACATGGTGAATATTGTGGACCGTGCCATCCATGCGGCGAACCTCGGGCTGAACCCGAGCAACGACGGCAGCTCCATCCGCCTGCCGATTCCGCCGCTGACCGAGGAGCGCCGCAAGGAGCTTGCCAAGGTTGCGCGCAGGGTTGCAGAGGAGTCGAAGGTCGGCATCCGCAATGCACGGCGCGATGCCATGGATGCGCTCCGGAAGGCCGAGAAGGACGAGCACATGAGCGAGGACATGCGGAAGAATGGCGAGGGCGACGCGCAGAAGCTCACCGACCGGTACATCGGCGAGGTGGACCGCCTGCTCGCCGACAAGGAGAAGGATATACTCTCGGTGTAGCCCTCTGCGTGTCGGCCGGCGGTACTCCGGTTGCCGGCCCTTCCCGGGCCTTCGGTCCCGGGCCCTTGGTTCCCGGGCCTTCGAGCCCGGGCATTCCAGCGGGAACTCACCGTACGAGCGGCGCCAACCCGCAGTGGTTTGCGCCGCGTCCCTTTTTTCCGAGGCGCGTCCGGCGGCGGGCGCTGTTTCATTCACGAGAGCCGGATATCTTCGATCATGCCTTCACTCCCTTCACGGTATGAGCAGGAGTTGGACGATTCGATCTTCCGCCGCGGCGAGGTGGAGGGGCGCATCACAACCACGCTCTCCATGCTGACGGATGCACTCCTCGAATTGAATGCGCTCGAGGTCTATTATCAGAAGCCCGTCTCCAAGTCCGTGGCGCCTGCCGAGATCGAGAGCCTTCGGGCCACTATCACGGCCGTGAAGGAACTGCTGCGCGAGGCGATCGCCGCCAGCCGTCTCTGACAGAGGCCGCGGCCGTGCCGGGAGCATGTCGCAATGCGATCTCTGCCGCTGCACTAGGCGTCCGGATGAAACGTTATTCCTGTTCAACGACATCATTGCCAGTAGATCAAACCCATGGGACAGCACCTCGAGAATGAAACCCAGGCTCCGATACGCCACGACGGCGTGATGCTGAACGGCGCCGAACATCACAAGCTGATCGTTGTCGGCTCCGGACCGGCCGGCCTGACGGCGGCGCTCTATTCGGCGCGTGCCAATCTGAAGCCGGTGGTGCTGGAAGGGCATCAGCCGGGAGGGCAGCTTACGATCACGACCGAAGTGGAGAACTATCCGGGGTTCGAGAGCGGTGTCATGGGGCCGGAGATGATGGACATCTTCCGCAAGCAGGCGCAGCGCTTCGGTGCGGACTGCCGGTTCGAGTATGTGACGGAGGTGGACTTCTCCCAGCGGCCGTACCGGTTGACAACCGATCGCAACCGGCATCTCTCCTGCGACGCCATGATCATCGCAACCGGCGCCTCCGCGAAGCTGCTCGGGCTCGAGTCCGAGACCCTCTTCATGGGATACGGTGTCTCCGCCTGCGCCACGTGCGACGGCTTCTTCTTCCGCAACCGCGAGGTGGTGGTGGTGGGGGGCGGCGATACCGCGATGGAGGAGGCCAACTACCTCACGCGCTTCTGCAGCAAGGTGATCATGGTGCACCGCCGCGACGAGTTCCGCGCCTCGAAGATCATGGTGGCGCGTGCGCTGGCAAATCCGAAGATCGAGATCGTCTACAACGCGGAGGTGGTGCATGTGCTGGGCGAGACCGATCCCGTCCGGAAGGTCACCGGCGTGGTGCTTCGCGATACGGTGACCGGCGAGACCACGGAGCGCGAGGTGCAGGGGCTGTTCGTTGCCATCGGGCATCGGCCCAACACGGACATCTTCGCCGGCAAGATCGAGATGGATGCAACCGGCTACCTCCTGACGCATGGGAAGAGCACCTACACGAACGTCCCCGGAGTGTTTGCCTGCGGCGACGTACAGGACCAGATATACCGCCAGGCCGTTACGGCAGCCGGCTCCGGCTGCATGGCCGCGATCGATGCGGAGCGCTGGCTGGAGACGGAGGCACACGAGAAGCGGCTTGCGGTGAACGAAGGCTGAGCCGCGCCGGGAGACGGAACATTGCAGATACCGGACGGGCCGTGCGAGAAATCGTACGGCCCGTTACAGTTCCGGCTCCTCGTGAATCTCCTCGCGCACCAGCATCAGGATGGCCGGCTGCGGCACGATCAGCAACTGCTCGCCGTTGAACTCGATCTCGATCGCCTCCTTCCGAAGGAACAGCGCGTGATCCCCAACCAGTGCCTGCAGCGGGATGTAGCGCGCCGGCTCGCGGTTCGGCGCCCATGGCTCGTCATCCGTGAAGTTGGGATTGGGGATGGGATAGCCCGGCCCAACCTTGATGATGTGGCCGGTCTGCACCTGCTCCTTCTCGCCGACACTGGGCGGGAGATACAGCCCATGCGGCGTGCGATCGCTCGGGCTGTCCGGACGGATCAGCACACGATCGCCAACGATCAGTATGTTCGATTCTCTGCGTATCACGGGAGATGTCTGTTGATGAGTATGGATTGTGGGGCTGCCCCTGAACGTCCGCCCTGCCGCCGCCCTTCCATCGGATCCACAGCCGCCGGCCGCCGCGTCCTCCTCCGCAAATGAAGTGCCGCCCGCTGCGGGCCGCTCAGTTCCTGAACCGGAGCGAACGAATGGCTGCGGCATATACAACGCCGCGCTGCTCCAGCCGCGCCTGCCAGCGTGCGATGCTGCGCTTCAGCCTCTCAGCATGCGCGGTGATCTGTTCCGGCGTGTCCAGTATCATCGACCTGCAGAGCGGATGGCGCCTGTGGAGCGCGCCGAGGCGCCTGCGCCACTCGCCCGCCTCCTTCCGGCTCAGCACCGAGCGGCGTTCCTGCGCCAGCAGATGCTGCACGCTTTCGTGCAGATCGATCAACTCCGCGATGTCCAGTTGCCTGTAGGCCTGGCAGGCATCGTCCAGCGTTTCGAGATGCCGGGACCGCGCCTCCGGACGGCGGAGACCCAGGATTGCCGTTGCGATGTCGCGGATCAGATAGTATCCGTGCACCTCGCTCTCATGATCGTAGCGAAAGCTCTTCGCCGCGGCGCTCCGCTTCTGCAGCCGCTCCAGCCGCGCATACAGATGCTCGTTCAGCTCCTGCGATGTCTCGCTGATGCGGCGCTCGGCGTTGCTGTCGATCGGAACGGCCGCCGTTGCGCGGCGCTTCACCTCACGGACGCGGAGGTCCATCACCGCACACTCCACGCGGAGCGAGAGGAGATCGTACTCCAGATCGCCGAACAGACGATAGTAACGCTTCTCCACCTCCGGGCCGATGAAGTAGAGCGTCCTGATATATGCGAGAAACGGTTCGGTCATGGCAGGCAATGCTACCCACGAATTTCCTTTCGTGCAATCCACGTCGTCAACATCTGCTCCTCGTCCTGGTCGAACTTCCGTCCCATCGCGCGCCGCAGCCGCTCCGGCTCCAGCCCCGCGCCGCGCATCATCGCCTCCATCTCGGCACGCATGTACAACTGAATCACCTCCGGCGTTACCGCCGTCACGATCTGGCGTTCATCGGGCGAGATCCATGTGGGATGGCTCGTCATCACGCGGCGCTCCGCATCGTAGCTGTTGTCCACGAGAAACCGTCCGCCGGCCACCATATCGCTCCAGCTTCCGAACGCCTCCGCGCTATCGGCGGAGATGATGTCGCAGTAGAAGATCCCTCCCGGCTTCAGCCAGCGCCCGATCTTCCGGATGAGCTCCCGGTTCTGCGCGTCCGTTCCGTAGCCGAAGCTGGTGTTGATGGAGACCACGAGATCGACCGGGGCGTCCGGCTCGAACGCGAACATGTCCGCGGCGATGAAGGTGGCCTGCACCTCCCGCTCCCGGGCCAGCTCCGTACAGTACGCAACCAGCGATGCGGACTGCTCCACGCCGATGGTCTCTGCGCCGCGCATCGCCAGTTGCAGGGTAAGCTCGCCGCAACCGGAGCCGAGATCCAGCACGCGCGTTCCAACGGCGAGCCCGGTATCGCGGGCAATCGAGGCCGCCGCCGCACGCCAGGAACTCATCTCCTCCGGCGCCCCGTAATACTCGCGTTGGAGAAAATCACTCCACCATCCCCAGTCACGCTCCACATGTTCGCCGGGAATGATCTCGAAGCCGTCGCCATCGTTCGTCATGCGGCGAAGTTACGCAATTGCAAATCCCGCACCCGCGCGCCGGAATGTGACGAGCCGTTGCCGCGTGCGGCCGTGAGCCCCGCCATGAGTATTATTGGCGATGCCCTCCAACATCGATCCCGCCCGCTACCTTCCCATCGTGGATCCGGCTGCGTATCATTACGATCTGCCTGCGGACCGGATTGCCGAACATCCGCTCGCGGAGCGCGACCGCAGCCGTCTGCTGGTCTGTTCGATTCCGGACGGCGCGATCTCTCACCATCGTTTCCGCGATCTGGAGGAGATGATTCCCGCCGGCGCAATGCTGGTGCTGAACACCACGCGCGTTGTGCGCGCCCGCATCGTGATGCACCGCGCAACCGGCGGCCGCGTGGAACTGTTTCTGCTGGAGCCGGCCGGTGCCGTGCGCGATCCCGCGCTCGCGCTTGCCGCGCATGGCGAGTCGCGCTGGCTCTGCATGGTGGGGGGCGCCCGCAAGCTGGAGCGCGAGCCGATCCTGCGCGGAACGTTTCGCAGCGGCGACGGAAGGGGGGTGGAACTGCGGGCGCATCTCGAGGGGCGGAGCGAGGAGGGATGCACCATCCTGTTCACCTGGCAGCCTGCCGATGAAAGCTTCGCCTCCGTCCTGGAGCTTGCCGGCCGTGTTCCCCTGCCGCCATACATCCATCGTGAAGCAGCCACCGATGCGGACGCCGGCTCCTATCAGACCGTCTATGCGGAGCAGGAGGGAGCCGTTGCCGCCCCCACCGCGGGACTTCACTTCACGCCCGGCCTGCTCGGCGCGCTCGATGCGAAGGGAGTGCTGCAGACACGCATTGCACTGCACGTGGGCGCCGGAACCTTCCGGCAGGTGAAGGGGGATATCCTTCACCACGAGATGCACCGCGAACGAATCGCTGTTGGCCGCCCTGCGCTCGGCTCGCTGCTGGAACAGGCACGGCGGCGCGATGCCTCCCCCGAGGCCGCTCCGTTCGTCATCGTGGGAACAACCGGGCTGCGCACGGTGGAATCGCTCTACTGGTTCGGTATACGGCTGCTTGCCGGTGAGTGCGGGGGGATGGCGGAGTTGGATGTGGAGCAGTGGGACCCGTACAGGCTGGCCGCCGCAATGCCCGGGCTCCCGTCGCTGCCGGAGGCGCTTGCCGCCGTTGATGGGTGGGCGGTGGCGCGGGGGATGGAGGTGATAACCGGGCGCACGGGGATCATGATCGTTCCCGGCTACACCTTCCATGCCTGCGACGCGCTGATCACCAACTTCCACCAGCCGGAGAGCACGCTGATTCTTCTGGTGGGCGCCATGCTTGGACGCGATCTCTGGCGGAGGCTCTATCAGGAAGCGCTCGCCACCGGCTATCGGTTCCTGAGCTATGGCGACGGCTCGCTGCTCGTGCTCGATCCGCTTCGCATGCGGCTCCCGCTTCGGCGGACACCATCCACCGGATAGCCGCCGGCCGTTCCCCGGAGGGGGAGCATGCAATCTCTCTGCAAACCTCCGCATGCCTCTGCGGCGACCGCATGCGGCATCAGAAGTCCTTGCGCTGGAACTTCCATGCAGCCCAGGCCAGACATGCCACCGCGAAGATCGTCCCCTGAACGAACGGCACGGCGTTGCTCACGCTTCCGCTGTAGATGATATCGGACATCGTCTTGATCACGTCCGCAGTCTGCGGCAGCAGATAGTAGAGCCCGTCGATCACGCGACGGAGGAACTCGCTGGAGATGAGCGAGAAGAGGGTCTGCTCGCGCGAGAAGAGGAAGGGGGAGAGGACGGCCGTGTGCATGTAGGCGATGCTGAGCGGCAGCATCCAGCCGTCGGTATAGACATTGAGAAGGATGACGCCTGCGTACGTCACGATGAAGGAGAAGAGCGGAAGCGCGATCGCTGCCGCGAGGAAGGGGAGATGCCAGACACCGCTCGCGAATCCGTAGAGCGCCCAGAGTGCGGCCACGAAGAGGGCGAGATTGAGCGCCACCGCCGCAACGCCTCCGAGCGCGCGGCCGAACAGGAGCGCGGAGCGGGTAAGGGGCTTGGAGAGGAGAAGATCGATGGTCCCCTTCTCCATCATCGAGGAGACGATGCCGGCGGCCATGAAGATGCCGAGGAGGATGGAGATTGCGCCGAACACGCCGGCGTAGCCGGCCATTGCTCCCTTTACCTTCTCGCGCAGCATTGCCTGCCCATCCACGTGCATGGCGATCGGGCGCCTGGAGCCGGCCGTGTCGCGGAACGTGCTGCTGCCGGCATGTGCGGCCGCGCGCTCGCTGTCCGTCAGCATGGCGCCGGGAAGCGGGCCGTTCTCCGATCCGAGAAGCGAGGTGTCGTACGGCGCCGATCCGATCGGCGCGGCGGGATGCTGGGCGGAAGTGCCGGCGGAGTCCGCGTTCGTTCCCTGCGCGGCCTCGCGGTACTCGCGCTGCATTCCACCGGAGAAGAGGATGAGCGCGGTGATCACCAGCGTTACGATCTCGATCACCACGATCCCGACGATCACCTTCTTCGCATAGATCTCGCGAAAGGTGTCGGCAACAAGGGCGCGAATCTTCATCGTGCATCGCCTCCGTTGTCGCCAACGATGTCCATGAACAGATCCTCCAGACTCTGCCGGGCCGGCGTGACTTCCGTGATCGGCAGCCCGCAGGACCGCAGCCGGTCTATCACCTGGTTCACGCGCTCGGTGTCCGCCGTGACGAGCGCGCTCGCACCCTCGATGCGCTCCGGCCCGAACGGCGCGATCGCCTCCGCAAATTCCTCCGCCCGATCGGCCGCAACGGCGATGTGATAGGCGTGATTGCTGTTGGTGAGCTCGCGCACCGTTCCGATCCGAACCATCTCTCCCTGCTTCAGGATCGCCACGCGATCCGATATCAACTCCACTTCGGAGAGGAGATGGCTGTTCAGAAAGATGGTTTTCCCCTCGTCGCGCAGGCGCCCGATCACGTCGCGGATCTCGCGGCGCCCAACCGGATCGACGCCGTCGGTCGGCTCATCCAGGAACACCACCTTCGGATCGTTCAGCAGCGCCTGCGCGATCCCCAGACGCTGCATCATTCCCTTCGAGTACTGGCGTACGCGCGTGCGGCGCCACTTCGTCATGTTCACCATCTCCAGCAGCATCGCGGAGCGTTCCCGTATCACCGGCGTCTCCATTCCGCTCAGGCTTCCGAAGTAGGAGAGCACCCCCTCTCCGGTGAGGTAGGGAGGGTAGCGATGATTCTCCGGCAGATACCCGATCACCCCCTTGCTCCCGGTTGTTCCGGCCTGGTGCCCGCAGATGGTGGCATGTCCGGAAGTGGCGTGAACGATTCCCAGCAGCAGCTTCACCAGCGTTGTCTTCCCCGCGCCGTTGGGGCCGAGCAACCCGAACACCTCTCCCGGTTCGATCGCAAGTGTGAGCGGCTTCAGCGCATGTACATCGTTCTCGCCGCGGCGTCGCGCGCGATAGATCTTCTCGAATCCAGAGATGTTGATCGCCGGAGCGTTCATACGTAACTCATCCAGATTTTCTCCGTTCAATCCCGGCAACGGCATTTCCGTTCGCCATGGTTCGCCGCAGAATTGCAGCGCCATGCTTCATCATGCTTCATCCGGGGCGGAGAGAGATGTCGGCATCCCGCATCATGCGGATGGCGGTTCGCTACGGTGGGAACCCCGCCATTGTTGCATTGCAAGCTGTAGTTCCGGCGTCGTAAGATCACGCCACGTGCCTGGAGCGATGCCGAGTGTGAAGAGATCCAGCCGGCCGATGCGCTCGCGCACCAGTCGCAGCGTGGGATGCCCGACCGCCGCCGTCATGCGGCGTACCTGGCGGTTGCGTCCCTCGGTGAGCGTAAGCCGGAGCCATGCGGTGGGGACCGACAGGCGGAACCGGATCGGGACGGAGCGTTCGGGAAGTGCCGGCGGTTGTGCCAGCAGAACCGCCGCGGCCGGCCGCGTGCGCTTCCCCTCGATGATCACCCCCTTCTCGAGGCGATCGATCGCCTCCGCATCGGGGATACGCTCAACCTGTGCCAGATACGTCCGTGTATGATGGTGCGCCGGATTGAGCAGATAGTCCGTGAGCCCGGGATCGTCGCTCAGCAGCAGCAGGCCTTCGCTGTCGTGATCCAGGCGCCCTACCGGATAGACATGCGGCGGGAAGCCGAACGCGGCAAGCGTTGGCTTGTCGCCGGCCTCCGCCGGGGTGAACTGCGAGAGCACGCCGAAAGGCTTGTTGAAGATGATGTAGCGGAATCCTTCCCCGGGCCTGTACGGCCGCGCCGCCCCCCCGGCCGCGGAGGAGGATGATAAACGAGAGCGTCTGTTGCCGTGTCGGAGCACGTATCGAAGCTACGCACCGGGCAACTGGCCGGCAAGCCGCCGCCGAGACGGCTTGCACACGGCCTGCAGCGAGCGACCGCTGCGGCGCTTCATGTCGCGATCACGCTCCGTACCGCGATCAGGTGAAACAATCGTACGGAATCGTATGAATGGATTTCGGGACCACTCCCCGGGGTCATCGGTACGATCTTTTTGTAACTTGCTGAACTTTGACAGGCAAGTTGCATATATCAATCATCCATACCCAGACGAGCTGAACCTATGCTGTATCCCATCCGAAAGTGCCATGCGATCGTAGCAGGGCTTTCGCTGGCGACGGCGCTTACGGTCAATGCGCAGACGTCCGATCTTCCGAAGGTGAACTTCACGAAGTTCGAGTTGCCGAACGGCCTTCGCGTTATTCTGTCCGTCGACAAAACCGCACCGGTGGTTGCCACATTCGTGCACTACCATGTCGGTTCCAAGAACGAGCGTCCGGATCGTACCGGATTCGCACACTTCTTCGAACACCTGATGTTCGAGGGAACCGAGCACATCGCCCGGCACTCGATCGACAAGATCGTCCAGTCCGCCGGCGGACGTTTGAACGCGTTCACCACGTTCGATGAAACCGGCTACCAGATCGAGCTCCCGTCCAACCAGCTGAAGCTGGCGCTCTGGCTGGAGTCCGAGCGGATGATGCATGCCCGTGTGGAGGAGATCGGCGTGGAGACCCAGCGCGGTGTGGTGAAGGAGGAGCGGAAGAATCGCTACGACAACACGCCGTACGGATCGGTGCTGGAGAACCTGGCGAAGTACGTGGCGGAGGGAACCCCGTACTCGTGGACGCCGATCGGCTCCGTGCAGTACATCGATCAGGCGCGCATCGAGGAGTTCCGCGACTTCTACAAGACCTACTATGTGCCGAACAACGCGGTGCTTGCGATCGTGGGCGATATCGACGTCGAGCGCACGAAGCAGTTGGTGAAGGATTACTTCGCCGGCATCGCGCGCGGCAAGGATATCGTTCGCCCGCAGTTCCAGTTGGAGATGGGGAAGTCCGAGAAGATTGTCGATGTTCGCGAGGACAACACGCCGCTTCCCGCGCTCCTCTATGCCTACCGCACGCCGAAGCGCGGCGATCACGATGCCTACGCCATCGAGGTGCTCGCCACGATCCTCGCTACCGGCAACAGCTCGCGGCTCTATCAGAACATGATCGACCAGCATCAGCTTGCCGTTGGTGTGCAGGCCTTCCCGTTCGATCTCGAACTCGGCGGCCTGATGGGCCTCTTCGCGGTGTCGCATCCAACCGTCTCCATGGACCAGTTGGGGACGGCATTCAACCACGAGATCGAGAACGTGCAGCAGAACGGCGTTACCGACGAGGAGTTCACCAAGGCGCTGAACCAGCTCGAGACGCAGTTCGCGCGCCGGTTCAACGACGATCTGGACAAGGCCCAGGCGCTCGCCACGTACGAGACCTTCTTCAACGATCCGGGCGTGATCAATACCGAGTTCGAACGCTACACTTCGCTTACGCGCGACGACATCCAGCGCGTGGCAAAGAAGTATCTGGTCCCGGAGAACCGGGTTATCTTGAAGTATTATCCAGCAGCCAAGGGAGGGCATTGATCAATGCTGATGAGAACCAATCGTTCATTCCGGAACGTCGGGCTCGTTCGCGCGTGCCTTCCATTCACCGTATTATTCATGCTCATGTCGCAGAATTCTCCGGCGCAGGTGGATCGAAGCAAGCAGCCCGCACCCGATCCCGCACCGACCGCCACGTTTCCTCACTATGATGAGTTCAAGTTGAAGAACGGGCTGAAGGTGTTCTTCGTCAAGGACGACCGCGCGCTCATCACGTTCCGTCTTCTGGTGCGTGGCGGCAACGGCGCAGACGGCGACCTGCCGGGACTCGCCGATGCGGTGGCCGATCAGATGGTGAAGGGAACCAGGAGCCGCACGTCGCTGGAGTTCGCGAAGCTGATCGACTTCATCGGTGGTTCCATCAACGCCTCCGCCAGCGCCGACGCCATCTCGGTAACGGCCGGCGGCCTTCGCAAGCATATGACGAAGATCCTCGATCTCTTCGCCGATGCCGTGAAGAACCCGGTGTTCCCGGACGATGAACTGGCCAAGTACGTGACCGAGCAGACCACGGGCCTGAAGTCGCAGAAGGCACGCGCGGAGTTCCTCGCCGAGTATGGCGTCAACAAGGTGCTCTACGGCGAGACGGCATACGGCCGGATGCCGAGCGAGGAGGCGTTGAAGCACCTCTCCTCCGGTATGCTGAAGCAGTTCCATTCCGTTCACTTCGTGCCGGGGAATGCAACGCTGGCGGTGATCGGCAGCACGACGCGCGAGGAGTTGGAGCCGATGCTGGAGCAGGCCTTCGGCGACTGGGCCGCCGGCCCGGTGCCGTCGCAGTTCCCGCCGAACTTCCCCGAACTGAAGGGGCGCCGAATCGTGCTGGTTGACAGGCCCACGGCGGTGCAGAGCGCTATCCGCGTTCTGGGGAAGGGGCCGGAGTTCCGCGATCCCGATCGCCCGAAGGCATTCGTGCTCAACAGCATCCTCGGCGGTGGAACAGGCCTCGGCAACCGCCTCGCGATGAATCTTCGCGAGACGCACGCCTATACCTACACGCCGTACAGCGGCTTCGATGCCAACTACTATCGCGGGCACTTCACGGCCGCTGCGGACGTTCGCAACGCCGTCACGGACTCGGCGCTCAAGGAGATGTTCTACGAGATCGATCGCATCCAGACGCAGCGCGTGCCGGATGACGAACTGCAGCGCAACATCCAGTCATCCGTTGGCGGCTTCCTCATGTCGGTGGCCGATGCCACCACTACGGCGATCCGCGTGCAGTCCATCGACTTCTACGGTCTTCCGAAGGATTACTACGAGAAGCTGACGGCAGCCTACGGCGCTGTGACGCCGGACGATGTGATGCGGCTTGCCAAGAAGTATCTGAACAACGACGACCTGACCGTGGTTGTGGTTGGCAAGGCGAGCGAGGTGAAGTCCAAGCTGGATCCGTTCGGCACGGTGGAGGTGTGGAACTCCGATCTGATGCCGGTTGACAACGGCGACGCCATGAAGGGCGCCAAGGTGACGATGACCGCGGAACAGGCGTGGGAGAAGCTTCTCACGGCGATGGGCGGGAAGAAGAAGCTCCGCTCCGTGAAGTCCATCCAGAGCACTGCCAAGATCGGCGGAAGCGTTGCCGGGCACGATCTGAAGGGAACGGTGAAGAAGGTGGAGATGGCGCCGAACAAGGTCTACTCCTACTACGACTTCGGCCTGTTCAAGCAGGAGATGGTGAGCGATGGAAAGGTGGTGCGTCGCAGCAGCGGCGGTCCGCTGGAGGAGCTCCCGCCGGACCAGCGCGACAAGGTGCTCGAGGATTCCCACATCCTCAACGAGGCATACCTGGAGGAACTGAAGGGGAAGCTGAACATGGTCGGCATGCGTTCCGTGAATGGCCGGCAGGCAATGGCCGTGGAAGTGAACTATCCGAAGAACGGGACGGTGATCTACTATCTCAACCCGGAGACATTCCTTCCGTTGGCGGTGGAGTCCACCGAGAACGGTGTTGTGAGCTACGATGACTGGCACGACGAAGGGGGCATAATGCTCGCACACAAGGTCTCCTTCGAGCCGCAGCCCGGCTCCACGATCATGCTCACGGATTTCAGCTACGTGGTGGACGGCAAGGTGGACGAGGCACTCTTCAGGAAGAAGCAGTAAGGACGCGCCTTCCTGCCTGAGCACTCAGGACGAACAACAGCGAAACTCCCGTCGTGGCATCGGCCGCGGACGGGAGTTTCGCTTTCTCAACGTCTCGTGTGCAGCGTTGCGCCGCAGAGCGGCGTGCAGAGCGGCGTGCCTCCGGCTCTCATTCGATCAGAAGCTCATCGGCGTAGCACCACTTCCAATCTTCACCCGGTTCCATGGATTGGATTACCGGATGACCCGTGGCCAGAAAGTGTCTGGTGGCATGCCTGTTCTTCGAGGAGTCGCAGCATCCAACGTGCCCGCACGTCAGGCAGATGCGCAGATGCACCCACGTGTCTCCCATCTTCAGGCATTCCTCGCACCCCCGGGCGCTCGGCGTTACGTTCCGGATCTGATCGAGATGTGTGCAGGGCATTGTGTGAGTCCTTGTTCGCTGCGCCCCTCGGCGTCCTTTGCGGCGGTTCCTTCCAGGTAACCGCATGGGCGCATAGCCACGCAACGGGTCAATGTGCAGAATACCCCAAGCTACCACTACCGAAGCATCCGGCTCCATGTTTCCTGTGGGGAGCGTCTTGACGTTCCGGTGCATCCTGTGTAATTTCGCCCGCGTTATCACGCACCTTCGTTGAAGCCGTCAAATGCATGGCTTCCGATTCAGTGAACATCCTATACGACTACAGAGGAGGCAGGACATGGCACTTCGGTTGGGGGACACGGTCCCTGATTTTACGCAGAAGTCGACAGCGGGCGACATACACTTCAGTGAGTGGGCGGGCGGAAGCTGGGTGGTTCTCTTCTCCCATCCGAAGGACTATACACCTGTCTGTACCACGGAACTCGGCATGGTTGCCCGGCTCAAGCCGGAGTTCGACAAGCGGAACGTGAAGACGATTGCCCTGAGCGTGGACGACGTGGACTCGCACATGGGATGGGTGAAGGATATCGAGGAGACGCAGGGAGTTGCGCTGAACTATCCGATCATCGCCGATCCCGATCGGAGCGTGTCGAATCTCTACGACATGATTCATCCGAACGCGGACAACACGGCAACGGTTCGTTCGGTGTTCATCATCGATCCCAACAACAAGCTCCGCCTCACGATCACCTACCCGGCCAGCACGGGGCGCAACTTCGATGAGCTGCTGCGCGTGATCGACTCGTTGCAGCTTACCGACAAGTACAGCGTTGCAACGCCGGCAAACTGGAAGGAGGGGGATGACGTTGTGATCGCTCCCGCGCTGCAGGATCCCGAGGATCTCGCAAAGCGCTTCCCGAAAGGATACACGGTCGTGAAGCCCTATCTGCGCATGACGCCGCAGCCGGACAAGGACTAGCCTGCACTCTGCAGCTTGGCCGCTGTCATCGCCGCGCTCCGGGAACGCCGGGGCGTGGCGATTCCTTTTTGAACCCGCCGGCCTGCAGCCGAGGGCTGCGAAGTGCAGCAGCGCTCGCCGCAATGACGACAGCACGAGAACGCCCGGTCCGTCGTCGCGAGCAACTCAACCCGGACAGTGTCCGGGTATTCCTCTGCACTGACCGTTTCAATGGACATTCCTCGCCCTGAGTGGGGCGACAGGTATCGGCCAGGGCCGCAAGACCCCGGAGGGCCGTTTGCCGTGAGCAGCCACCGGGCAACGCGGCGCGGTGATCCTTCCGCGACGGTGCTGCACGGCGAAGCGGCCTGCAGGGCACGCGCGGGGAGGAAACAGCAACGCCCGGACCATTGCGTGGCCGGGCGTTGCACGTACTGCCGGTGAACCCGTGCGTTCTACAGTGGGTCACCTCCCATGAGCGTCTCACGGAGAAACCATTCGTGCTTCTCGTGAATCTGCACCACGCGCGTGAACAGGTCCGCAGTTCCCGGGTCGTGCTGGTCGTCGGCAAGGGCGGCGGCATCGCGCATCTCGCTGATGACGGTGGACTCGTTGGCACGAGCCTCCGCGATCATCTGCTGCATCGAGTCCGACGCTGCCGCCGGCGATATGCTGGCAGCGGCCTCGAGAGCCGATGGCGCATGAACGGTGTTGGCGCCGAGGATTCGAATCCGTTCCGCGAGCTCATCCACCGAGTTGAAAACCGCGGTTGCGAATTCATCGAACATCAGGTGCAGATCGCGGAAGCGCGGGCCATATGTCTGCCAGTGATAGTGCTTGTAGTTCAGGTACAGAATAATGCTGTTGGCCGTCTGCTGCTGGAGTGCATCGACCAACGGTGACGATGCCGAACCGGCCTTGGTACGCGGCTGCGCGCCATTGTGAGTACCCTTGCGTGCTGGTGTTGCCATTGTTTTCCTTGCCATGACACAATCTCCTGTTTTTGATACGCCATCAATGCGGTCCAATGCGCTGCGATATTGGGAAGGAGCCGGGTGAGAGTCAAGCGCCGATCGGTGTGGAACTGTATCCGGGTGCGTGTACGATCGCGTCGTGAAGCTGCGCCGCACGCCGGGCGATCGTCTTCGGATCGGCGACGACGCCGTCCGTATGTGTAAGCCATGTGCCGACGTGGAGGGCGGCGGCGCCGGCCTGCAGCAGGAGGGGAGCGGTCTCCGGCGTGATGCCGCCGGAGGGGGCGAGGGGAATCGTCGGGAGCGGGCCTCGCATGGCCCTCAGATAGGAGACCGTATCCGGCGGAGCCGGGAAGAGCTTGATGATATCGGCGCCGCCGTTCCAGGCGTGCAGTATCTCGGTTGGCGTATATGCACCGGGCATCGTCACGGCGCCTCCGTTTGCCGCGGTGTTCATGATCGAGACGTTCGTTGCCGGGCTGGCGACGAAGGCTGCGCCTGCATCCAGTGACATGTGGGCATCGCCCATTGTCAATACCGTACCGGCTCCCATCGTCACTCCTTCACGGCCGCTGTATGCCGCGATCAGATCCGCTGCGCCCGGTGTGGTGAGCGTGATCTCGATCACATGGATTCCCCCCTCGATGATCGCGTCGATGATCTCTTCGGCCCCTTCGGAGGTGGCCAGACGCACAACGGCGATCAGTCGTTGGTCGAAAATCAGATTCCGTATCCGCTCGGTTCCCATGATATGCCTTGGCTGGATGAATGATCGGTATGCGTTCGCGTCGTGCGCCGATACCGGTGACAGGAGGCGGTGAACCTTGCAGGAATGCATTGTTCTCCATATGATTGTCGACCCACTCATTGCGGACACCGCCTGCCCGCACGATCGCCGTCGATACCACGTCGCACCATGGTTCCCGCTAACGGGAGCGTACCCGTAAACATTTCACATGATGACCAGCATCCGATTCCTCTCCCTCGCCGGTTGCCTGCTGGTTGCTGCAACGCTCCGTGCGCAGCAGCCGCAAAGCTACAACACCACACTGTTCGGAAAGCTCGATCCCGAAACGCAAAGCGGATCGTGGAAGTACTCCTCGCTGATCGGTTACGCCCATCCGAACGGCCGTGAGTACGCATTGATCGGCGGCTACAGCGGCACGTACATCGTCGATGTCACGGACAAGCCGATCAGGCAGGTTGCGTTTATCGCCGGGCCGGCCAGCGGCTGGCGCGAGTTGAAGACGGTGGGCAACTATGCCTACATCGTCAGCGAGGGGGGCTCCGGCCTTCAGATCGTGGATCTCTCGCAGCTTCCGGCGAGCGCGACGTTGATCAGGAACGATACCACATACTTCCGCACGGCACATACCATCACCGCCGAGGGAACGTATCTCTACGTGAACGGCACCGGCGCCAGCGCCGGCGCGAACGGCGGAGTGATCATTCTCGATATCACCAATCCGACGGGACCCGTAAAGGTAGGGCAGTGGACCGAACGGTACAGCCATGATTGTACGGTGCGCAACGATACGCTGTACGTGGCTGCGATCAATGACGGCCAGCTGAACATCATTGCGCTCGGTGCGGACCGCAAGGCACCCCATACCGTGGCCACCATCACCTATCCGGGAGCCGGGACGCACAACTGCGCGCTCACGCCGGACGGGAGCTACGTGATGACAACGGACGAGATCAATGCCACGCCGAAGACCCTGAAGGTGTGGGATCGCCGGGACGTCGGCAACATCTCCAAGGTGGCGGACTACACGCCCGTTCCGAACGAGATCATTCACAACGTACACATGAAGGGGACCACGGCATACATCGCATGGTACTCCGCCGGTACCCGGATCATCGACATGAGCAAGCCGGAGGAGCCGGCGGAACTGGGGTACTACGATACCTACCCGACCGCGGAGAACAACTATGTGGGCAACTGGGGAACATACCCATATCTGCCGAGCGGCAAGATCATCTCCAGCGACATGCAGACCGGCCTGTACGTGTTCACCTTCAACGGCGCCAAGCGGGGGAACGTTCACGGCGTGGTGCGTGATGCCGCAACGAACGATCCCGTGCCGAATGCGACTGTGGTGATCACCAGGTTCGGGCGAACGATCACGGCCGACGCGCAGGGGCGCTACAACTATTCGGGAGCGGTCGATTCGCTGGCCTACATGGCCGGCGCGCCGAACTATCAGAACGCCGGCGGCACGCTTGTGCTCACCGAGGCCGGCACAGCGCAGGATATCCTGCTCCCCTCGCTGCCGCTTGCAAGCTTTTCGGTGAAGGCGGTCGATGGCGCGAGCGGACAGCCGGTGAGTGCATTCTCCTACCGGATCATCGAGCGCACCTCCGCGGACGGCCATGCCGATGCAAACCCGCAGGTGTTTCGCGTTCCGCTGGACAGCACCTACCACATCTATGTTGGCGCGTGGGGATATCATCCCACGCTCCTCACGCTCACCAACCCGTCCGGAGTGATCGAGGCCAGGCTCGATCCCGGTTACTTCGACGATGTCGAGCTGGACCTGGGCTGGTCGCTCGGCCTTCCCACGGACAACGCGAAGGGAGGGGCGTGGGAGCGCGGCGTGCCGACGCAGACCGATCTGAACGGCGTGATCGTGCAGCCGGATTCCGATCACAGCGTCGGCTTCCGCGATCATGCCTTCATCACCGGCATCGCGAACTCCGATGGCGGTGTCGGGGCCAACGATGTGGACGACGGCATTACCACGCTCACCACACCGCCGATGGACCTGAGCACGTATGCCGATCCGATCCTTACCTGCTGGCTCTGGTATTCACGCGATGCTCGCACGGACGTCGTGAACGATACCCTGCAGGTGCTTGTCTCCGGCGACAACGGCGGCACGTGGCATACGATCGAGCGGATCACGGACTCGCCGCAGCGCTGGACCCCCAGGCGCTATCGCCTGCGCGACTACCTGACGCAGTTCGGATCGCAGACGCTCTTCAGAATCGTAGCCAGCGATCTCTATGCGCAGTCGCTGGTGGAGGCAGGGCTGGATGATTTCGCCGTGGCGGACAGCGGCAAGCCGGCAGCCGGCGTTGGAGCGCTCCAGGCCGGCGGAGTCGTGACCGGGTTCGGCATCCATCCCAACCCGATCGTGAACACTGCCACGCTGGAACTGACGTTGGCAGAGCCGCAGCAGAACGCACGCCTCGATCTCTTCGATGCCTCGGGACGCAGGGTGCGCACCATCTATACGGGCGGGCTGGAACAGGGGGCGCGTTCGTTCCCGATCGATGCCTCGGGGCTCCCGAGCGGGCGCTACGCGTGGAGCCTGCGGCTCGATGACGGGGCGGTCCTGAGCCGAAGTATCCTCGTAGTGCGATAGATGGAAACGAGGGAGGAAGTGGATTCGAACGGGGCATCACATCCGGTATGTGGTGCCCCGTTCCGCATTTCAGTTCGTCTGGATCGATCCCGCGCAGACATCACCCTCCGCCACTCCGGTCAACCACGCACGCAACGTCTTCGTCCGCTCCTTCGTCAACGTCGCCAGGTAGTTGTTCGCGCACATCGGATAGACCGATCCGTACGGGTTCGGCTCGTTTGCCTTCAGCGGGTACTTCATCGCAAGCTGTGCATCGCGGAAGGCGATCCATGCCTTCTCGGCGCTCTTCAGATTCTCGAGGAAGAGGGGATCGTCCTTGTACCGGCGGGTAACCTGCTGGTAGACATCGTTCAACTCCTTGTCCGCCTTGCGATAGGCGGCAAGCGCGTTCTCGTTCATCTTCGCCTGGGTCTGGGCAAGGAGGGCGGACGAGGCGAACAGAAACAGTGCGGGAAGGAGAGCGGCTTTCATGATGCGTGCTTCGAGTAGTGTGATTGGAAGGGAACCGGCAGCGACCTGCCCGGCGGGGTCAGCGGCCGTGGCCCTTGGTCGGGGCCGTGCCCTTCGGGAGAGTGATGCCGCGCTTTTTCAACTCGGCTGCAATGCGTGCCGGCATCTCCCGGCAACCACAGGCGGCGGCATGTTCCAGATGCCATTGAACTCTCTCGGAGAGCGTTGCGTTCTTCGGCATCGGATGTTCTCGATGCCATTCGGCATTCAGCTTTGCCATGATTGCATGCTCGTGGTTGTTGACGGGGGCATTGGCGTCCGCGATAATACGATTCGTTCCGCGAACTGCTGCGGTGTTGGTACGGCTACGAGAGAGGGGGAGCAGGGAAACAGGGAGGGCGCTTGCAGGGCTCACGGTCCGGACGGCAGGGCGAGAGATGAACAACGAGAACGATTGAGCGCAGGTCCGGCGGCGGCATGCTCGTTCACGGGCAGGGCCACATACGGCGTACTACTCCCCCTCCTCCCGCTGTAGCTTCTCGCGAAGCCGTGCCGCCACACGTTCGGTGAATCCGTTGTCGTTGGCAACCACGTCCAGCAGCTTTTTTGCGGCACCACCCGGATTCGCGCGGCCGGCTTCCCAATCCATCACCGTGTGACGTCGGCGCAGCCCGAGGCGTTCAGCGAACTGCTGCTGCGTATCGCCAATATGGCGGCGCAGGAGGTAAATGTATGTCGGCGTCCATTCCATAAGATATTGCGAAAGATATTATGTGCGGATTTCGTACAAAAGCGCATGGTCGATTACCGTCCATGAAATTGTGTCAAGTGGAACTTTTTTGGTTGCATATGGACGGTAACCGTCCATATTTTTGTAGTGCGGTAACCGTCCATATATAACCTTTCTGTTTAGAGGCTGCCATGAACACAACAATCGAGTCTCGGTGTGGATGCGATGCCCGCACGTTGCAATCGCATCTGGGAGCGGTTCACATTCTGCAGGCCGTTGTTGGCGGCGTTGTGGAGTATCTGTACGACAAGGGAGATACCGATGGAGCGTGGCTTGCCTCGGCGTTGCTCAATGCAAACCGGCTGATTCGCAACACGCTACCGGACCATGCCCTGGATGAGCAGCACCTGGCCGCCGCGTTCGCAGTGGTTCGGGATGCTGCCCGCCACGCATCCGAGACATGGGGGGCGGACACCATGGCCGACCCGGCCGATGCGGAAGCCACAGAGCCGGGATATGAGACCGCACCGGGCAAGGAGAAACCGCAATGAGTACGAATCGGAAGACGCTCAGCCTCCGGGAGCCGCCGTACCGGGGCATCCTCACGGAGATTGCGCGGGAGGAAGGGGTAACCCGCCAGGCGGTGCAGAAGCGCACGTCCAGGGGCGATCCCGATACGCTTGCACGGATCGCGGCCAAGGTCCGCGAACGGCAGTGCATTGTTGCAGTGCCGGAGCAGGTCCCTGCGCTGCAATGATCGGAAGGCGCTGCAGGAGCCGGCGGACGGAGCCGCATGAGCCGGGTTGCTGAAGCGAGCGGCCCCGTCCATCCGCCGAAGCGCATGTTCACAAATGCAGCGGGCGCCCATCTCTCGGATAAGCGCCCGTTTCGTTCACGTCCCCCCGTGGTTGGGTTCGGTTTCCCTAGTGCAGTTCCCACGGCGGGATAACGAGCGTCGACGATCCGTCCGGAACGAAGCTTCGGCAGACGCCGCTCTCGTTGCCGACATGCCCGCCGTGGCCCGGCGCCACGGTCACGATCTCGTTGCCGGCAGAATCGTAGGTGACCGGTATTCCGGTACCACCTGTTGGATACACTGACCATCCGCCACCACACGGATCGGACACAACACCGGTATCCCAACACCACTGTTGCGAACCGCAACAGCTATAATAAAGGAACCATGTGTTGTACTGGGTGTTGTGATAGAAGATGTACTGCGAGCAACCATCCTGACCCAGGACATAGAACCGTTCGATGTCGGCACGGAGGGGCGTTGCCAACACAACAAGCATGGCAAACGCGCCAACAGCAAGCCGGGAGAATATTTTCAGATCCATTGCTGTAGTTGAATTATGTGAGTCCGGTAAGAACAGCCGCCGATATGATCCAGTAGGTTCCGCCGTTCGCCGCGAAGCAAATGCCGCCGGAACTTGATGGAGAATAAACCCCTCCAAGTCCAGGCGCGACGCTGCATATCAGGTTGCCGTTGTTATCCAGATTGGCCGAAAGCTGTTCGCCGCTGTTAACCGGCCAGATTTCACCACCGTCGCACGCCCACCCACGATCAACCCAGCCGCACGGATCCGAATTGTCGCAATCCCGCGTGATCATCTTGTAGCATCCATTATCGTCCCTCGTAACTCTGATCCAGTCATAACACCCCCCGCCGGCTCGATCCCAACGCCCATCGGTTACCGTATATGTTGTTGCCCATGCAACTGCAGTAAATGCAATGCACAGCCCCAACAACCATATGAACATGATTGCTGTCTTCATCGAATATTCTCCGAGTTGTTACTGTATTGCCTGGAGCGGTTGTTCGTTTGTACAGGTCAGTATTCGCGTGTGGCGGGATTCCGTCATCTCGGGTTCAGGGTCCGGGGCAACGATCATCTTGAGGTACACGGTTCGCCCTGAATACTCCGTAAGATCAAGCCGCCTGATGCTTGACATCACGGTATCCAACGAATGCTGAACTGTACACCAAAGGACGGGTGAAACGCGCTGAAGGACCTTGCCACTGGTGGCGTCAACAAGATTGATGCATACGTTCCACATCACGCACAACGGACCGCGCCTGGGGTCCGGTGGCATCGCCGTGATACGAATCACGGAAACGGCTTCATTGGAAAGTTGCATTCCCGGAACAACGTGAACGGGATTCGTGGTGTAGTATTGCCACAATGGCATTGGCGATTGCGCTTCCTCAAAAACAAGAGCAGTGCTCGAGACTCCATCCGTGAGTATTGCCCGGTCAGTTACGCTCATCGCCGCATACGGCGCTGCGTACTCGATCCGGGTTGCCTTCGATGGTACTGAGACGGAGGTTTGCGCCTGCGCCTGAAGCTGCGCGAGAGCGAGAAACACAACGGCGAGAACGAGAGGTGATCGCCTCATAACAGATCCTCCAAGCAAGTGAACAATGGCGGCAGGAGGTACCGCAAACATACGTGTGCGACGAGAAGCGGTAGAAATATACCGTAAGGGTTTGGAGGTGCCAAGACGTTCGACGCGGTGCCCCAATATGTACCCACGTAGGGTACCGGGGGACATCCGAACGGAGGACGGAGGAAGCCCGGGCCGCCGCACACCCGCAGGCGATTCCGCCGCATGTGGACAGTGCTCCTGCGCGGTCATCGGTTTCCGATCCCGGAAAGCCGCTTCCGCCGGTGTCGGACTCATTGCTGCGGCCGGCCTCCCGTGAACGCAACGGGCCTCCACGAGGGAGGCCCGGATGCAAACAACGATTACTACTGCTCAGTGGATCTCCATGTAGCGATCCAGCTCCCACTGCGATACCGCGATGCGGTAGCTGTCCCACTCCTGCATCTTGGCCTCGTAGAACTTGTTGAACGTGAACTCGCCGAGCGCGCCACGCACTACGCTGTTGTTCTTCAGTTCCTCGAGGGCGTCGGCAAGGTTTGCCGCTACTGAACCGATGCCGCGGTGAGCCACTTCCTCCGGCGTCATCTCGAAGATATCGTCCTCCACCGGCTCCGGCGGGGTCATCTTCTTCTCCACACCATCCAGGCCGGCCGCCAGCAGCACCGCGAACGCGAGATAGGGATTGGCCGCCGGATCGGGGCAGCGAATCTCGACGCGCACCGCCTTCTCGCGGCCCGGCGTGTAGCGCGGCACGCGGATCAGCACCGAGCGATTGCGCTGGCCCCAGGCAACGTTTACGGGTGCCTCGTAGCCCACTACCAGGCGCTTGTAGCTGTTGACCGTTGGGTTGATGATTGCGTTGAGTGCCTTGATATGATGCATCTGGCCGGCAATGAACTGCTTCGCGAAATCGCTGAGCGAGTAGGCGCCGTCCTTGTCGAACATCATGTTCCTTCCATCGGTGGTGAAGAGCGATTGATGCACGTGCATGCCGGAGCCGTTGATGCCGGCGATCGGCTTCGGCATGAACGTGGCATGCAGGCCGTGCTGCAGGGCGACGGACTTGAGCGCATACCGAAGCGTCACCGAGGCATCGGCGCCGGCGAGCGCGTCGCAGTAGCGGAAGTCGATCTCGTGCTGGCCTACGGCCACCTCATGGTGCAGCGCCTCCACATCGATGCCGAACGCCTGCAGCGCGAAGGTCATCTCCTGCCGGATCTCCGTGGCGGCATCGGTGGTCTGGTCGAAATATCCCGCCTCGTCGTGCGGAAGCGTTCCAAGCTTCCCATCGGCATCGCGCTTGAAGAGGAAGAACTCCAGCTCCGGGCCTACATTGAAAACATAGCCCATCGCCTTCGCGCGCTCCAGCTGGCGCTTCAGGATGCCGCGCGGATCGCCTTCGAACGGCGTGCCGTCCGGCATGTAGACGTCGCAGATGATGCGGGCGCGTGTGCCGGAGGGAGAATCCTTTGTCCACGGAATCACCGCGAACGTATCCAGGTCGAGCTTCAGAAACATGTCGCTCTCATGGATACGGGTAAAGCCTTCGATCGATGAACCGTCGAACCACACATTCTGGTCGATCGCATCCTCGAGCTTCCAGACCGGGATCGTAACGGCCTTCAAGGTGCCGATGATGTCGGTGAACTGAAGGTTCACGAACTGGACGTTCTGGTCGTGGGCGAGCTTCAAGACATCCTGTTTCGTCATCGCCATCGGTATGCTGCTCCTGGTATGTAATGGATTGAAAGGATCTGGCGTTCCGCGATTCTCTATGTTTGCCGCGTGCACACGGGCTGCATGCGCCGCGCCCGCTGGCTCATGTTGCTGCTGGCTGCCGTTGCCCGGTGCTATTCCTTCCGCCGCGCCTGCCGGCTTTCGGCGATCACTTCCTCCACATGCGAGAAGGGGAGTTCGCACGACTCCTTGTGCGTGGAAAGAACCAGACTTGTGCGCGTGCCGATCACGCCCGGCCATCGCTGTATCTCCGCAAGCAGAGTCTCCAGCGTCGACGTGTTGCGCGTGCGGATCTTCAACAGATGGGATGCATCGCCGGTGATGGCATGGCATTCCATCACCTCCTTGTTCGCCGTGGCCCTGGCCAGGAACTTCGGATAGTGTGTCGAGGAATCCACGCGTACGAGGATGAAACCGGTGATGTCCAGTGCGAGCGCGGACGGTGCGAGCTGGGCCGTGAACCCGCGGATGATTCCGCGTTCTTCCAGCTTGCGCAGCCGTTCGGCGACTGCCGGAGGGGAGAGGGCGACGATCTCGGCAAGCGTACCGATCTGCGCCCGGCCGTTCTCCTGCAATGCCTTGAGAAGTTGGAGATCGATGCCGTCGAGATCTGTCGAAAGTCGCATTCGCTTTGTTTTCTTAAGTGTGGCGGCAAAGATACAGAGATAATTTAAGTTTGCAAGCGCGGAAAGCTCTTTTTACATGGCGGCTCCGGATCCGGTCCGTGGATGCGCCCGGCGCCGGGCGCGCTCCGCCGGGCTCCCCTGCTTCGCATCATCAATGGCAGCGCGCCCTGTCCGGACCTCCACGCGTCGGACCGGCGAGGCCATGCATCGCGCGCCAACGCGCTTCCGGTTCTCCAACAACCTCCCGGGAAACTCAACCAACGTATCGGCACAATCCATGATCGAACGCTATACCCGCCCGAAGATGGGCGCCATCTGGCAGGATGAAAACAAGTATCGCATCTGGCTCGAGATCGAGACGCTCGCGGTGGAAGCGCAGGCGGAGCTGGGGGAGGTTCCGCCGGAGGCGGCGCAGGCGGTGCGCAGGCATGGGAACTTCGACGTGGCTCGCGTGCTGGAGATCGAGGAGACCACCAAGCACGACGTGATCGCCTTCCTCACCAATGTTGCCGAATACGTTGGCGAGCCCTCGCGCTATGTGCATCTGGGGATGACTTCCTCCGACGTGCTCGATACCTGCCTCGCCGTTCAACTGAAGCAGGCGGGGGAGCTTCTCCTGGGCGAACTGGAACGGCTGAGAGATGTGCTGGCGAAGCGTGCGGTGGAGTTCAAGTACACGATCATGATCGGGCGCTCCCACGGCATTCATGCAGAGCCGATCACGTTCGGACTGAAGCTTGCGCTGTGGTACGAGGAGACGAAGCGCAACATCGAGCGGATGAAGCGCGCGATCGATGTGATCTCCTACGGCCAGATCTCCGGCGCGGTCGGAACGTTCGAGCATCTCAGCCCCATGGTGGAGGAGTACGTCTGCCGGCACCTCGGGTTGAAGGCGGACCCCGTGACCACGCAGGTTGTGCAGCGCGATCGTCATGCGGAGTACATGGCAACGCTTGCGGTGATCGCCTCCACGCTGGAACAGTTCGCCACGGAGATCCGCCATCTGCAGCGCACGGAAGTGCTGGAGGCGGAGGAATACTTCTCCGCCGGGCAGAAGGGGAGTTCTGCAATGCCGCACAAGCGGAACCCGATCGTCTCCGAGCGCATATGCGGCCTGGCCCGCGTGGTGCGCGCGAACTCCATCGCTGCAATGGAGGGGGTGGCGCTCTGGCACGAACGGGATATCAGCCACTCCTCCGTGGAGCGTGTGATCTGCCCGGACTCCACGATCGCGCTGGACTACATGCTGGACAAGATGTCGTCCATGATCGAGCACCTGCTGGTGTATCCGGAAAACATGCGGAAGAATCTGGAGATCACGAGCGGGCTCCATTTCTCGCAGACCATTCTTCTCGCGCTGGCGAAGAAGGGGCTCAGCCGCGAGGAGGCGTACGGCATCGTACAGCGGAATGCAATGGAGGTGTGGAGAACGCGCGAGCAGTTCCCCGAGGTATTGAAGCGCGACGCAGAGCTGACGGCCGTGCTTCCTCCCGCGGAGATCGACGAGCTGTGCGACCTTCAGAAGTCCATCCGCAATGTGGACTATATCTTTCAACGCTGCGGGCTGTAGCGGGGGGATCGCAATCGAAGCAGGCATCCAGGCCGCATCGCCACCGCGAGTGCGGCCTGTCTGTTGAGGGGCCGGACATGATTCAACCGTTCGGAGGGACGGGTGTCGGAATGCTGGACTGTTGATCGAGAGGGTGCCGGCAGCCCCACCCCGGCTGGCACGCAATCGACCAGGAGTACTGGATGTATTACGAATCAGTCTGGAGAACAGCGATGAACATCACCAGGATTCTGAGTGTGTCCGTGGCGTCGGTGTTGATGGCGGTTGGAGTTGCCGCCGCACAGACCGCGTCCGAGGCGCACCATCAGATCGGAAACGTTCCCGTGGATGCACGGCATGACGCACGGGAAGTGAGGGAGGACCGAAAGGATCTCAATGCCGACCGGAGGGAGCTCAACCGCGATGAGCGGGAGCTCCGGAAGGACCGGCGCGAGGGAAACTATCGCGACCTCAGGGATGACCGGCGCGAGCTGCGCCATGACGAGCGCGAGATCCGCTACGACCGGCGCGACCTGCATCAGGATCGCAGGGAGTGGCGGTGCGAGCGGCACGAGCACCACTGATCCGCAATGCCGGCAATCGGTATGCGAATCGAAACGCCCCGGAATTTTCCGGGGCGCTTTTTTTCGGATATCGTGCCGGGAACCATTTCCCGGAAGACTGCACTATTGTTCGAGATGCGGGATCCACCGCATCGACACGTATGGCAGATGAACCCATCGACGACCGTATGTACCATGAATCATTCAGGAGAGAAACGATGAAGATCAGGAACATCTTGGGTGTGTCCGTTGTATCGGCTCTGCTGGCGGTGGGAGTCGCCGCCGCGCAGACCACACCCGCCACCGGTGCCGATATCCGTCATGACCGCAAGGAT
Organism: Kapaibacterium sp. (SeqCode); assembly: GCA_035549015.1. Classification (GTDB taxonomy): domain Bacteria; phylum Bacteroidota; class Ignavibacteria; order OLB7; family OLB7; genus JAFDZV01. Next base: position 104,574 of record DASZRW010000091.1, on the reverse strand, counting down.
CTGCGGCACGACGCCAGGGATGTGAAGAACGATCGGAAGGATCTCCATGCCGATCGCAAGGATCGCAATCGTGACGCACGGGAGCTTCGCCGGGACAGGCGGAGCGGCAACGTGGGCGATCTGAAGGGGGACCGCCGTGATCTGCGCGGCGATCAGCACGATATCAACAAGGATAAGCGCGATCTGCACAGGGACACACACGATGTCCGGCACGATCGCCGTGATCTGCGCCGCGACCGCCGCAAGCGCGGCAACCCCGGCGGCGCGCACTAAGTCCTTGGGAAGAAGTATCCTGATATGCTCTGAAGAGCACGTTGGGCCTGAGTTGTACTCAGGCCCCATTCTACCGATAAAGATCGCGGAGTCAAACTCCGCGATAACAGACGAACAGCACGTTGGGCCTGAGTTGTACTCGGGCCCCTTTCTACCGATAAAGATCGCGAGTCACACTCCGCGATAACAGATCGCAGTGCTATCAGGAATCAATGCCCTCTGTACGTAGCCTCGTGCAGGCCGGCTGAGAGCATGCGCGCCCCGGATCGCTCCGGGGCGCTTTTGTTCGGTAACGTGATGGACGGTGGTGGGAACGACGATTGGAGCGGCGCATGCCGAACGTGCATCATCGTTTCATCATTCTGAGAGAATACCTTTGCAGGAGTAACGATGACAGGGCGATTGCCACTGCGGCGATCACGCGTGTGAAGCAGATGATGACGAACAGATGTACAGCGATCGACATTCGTGATCGATCATGCAAATGGTATCGAGTGGACACAGCCGTTGCCAGGTGATGAATACATGCGATGTGATTGAGTAGGACGTGATGGTGACGCGAACTCGAACGGCGCCGACTTCTCTGGGTTGGCGCCGTTTTGCATTTTGCGGACGCACCGATCGCATCACTCAATGCGGAGATGGTCTGCAATGGGACGAACGCTTCTCTCTACCTCGCTTCTCCTGCTTCTGCCGTTGTTTCTTGCTGCGCAGCCCGTCACCCAGGTGGCTGCGACCATCGATCCTACGCGCCCGCTCGGGAACATCAGCCCGTTCATCTTCGGATCCAACGGCCAGTCCGACGATCGCGATGAGAACATCGCGGCGCGGCGCCTCGGCGGCAACCGGCTCACCGGCTACAACTGGGAGAACAACGCCTCCAATGCCGGAAGCGACTATCTGCATCAGAGTGACAACTATCTCACCTATCAGATGCCGGACAGCGTTCAGCACAGGCCCGGCATCGTCCTGACGGCATTCCACGACGTCTCCGTTGCAACCAACTGCTATTCGTTGATCACGCTTCCGGCCGCCGGCTACGTTGCGCGCGACTTCAAGGGGACTGTTGTCGAGAGTGAGACCGCTCCCTCCTCACGCTGGAACACGGTTCAGTTCGCGAAGGGGAGTGCCTTCTCGCTTCAGCCGGATACGTCTGATAGAGTTGTCTATGTGGATGAGGAGGTGAACATGCTCGTCGATCGCTACGGAGGCTCGGCGAGCCCGCACGGCGTACATGGCTACGCGGTGGACAACGAGCCCGGCCTCTGGAGCTCCACGCATCCGCGGCTGCATCCGGCCCAGCCCGCGATCGCGGAGGTCATCGATCGCGGCATCCAGCTTGCGCGAGCCGTGAAGAGCGTGGACGCCGCAGCGGAAATATTCGGACCTGTTTCGTACGGCTTTGCCGAGTATCAGAATTTCCAGATGGCGCCGGACTGGGCCCAGTATCGGAGCTACGGCACATTCCTGGATGCCTATCTGGCGAAGATGAAGGATGCCGAGGCGCAGTACGGAGTGCGTCTGATCGATGTGCTGGACCTGCATTGGTACCCGGAGGCACTGGGGCAGGGGAGCCAGGGGAAGGTGCGGGTGGCGCTCAGCGACAATGCGGAGCCGGACGTTGCGCGCGCGCGGATGCAGGCGCCGCGGACATTGTGGGATTCCTCATACGCAGAGGATAGCTGGATCGGCCAGTACTTCAGCCCGGTTGCGCTTCTTCCGCGGCTGCGCGCCGCAATCGACCGCAATTATCCGGGCACCAGACTCGCGTTTACCGAGATCAACTACGGCGGCGATCATCACGTCTCCGGCGGGATCGCCATGGCGGACGTGTTCGGCATCATGGCGAAGTACGGCGTCTACATGACCAACTACTGGGGCCCGATTGTCGGCTACGTCTCCTCGGCATACAGGATCTATCGGAACTACGACGGCCACAACTCCACGTACGGCAATCACATGGTTGCGGCCGCCACGAGCGACAACGAACGAAGCTCCGTTCATGCATCGCTGGACTCGCTCGGCTATCTCCACGTGATGGCGATCAACCGAAGCCAGACCGATGCGCTGGACGTTCAGTTCTCCATCAGCGGCGCGAAGCGCTATCAGGGAGGCACCGTCTACGGCTTCGATGCGAACGATTCGGCCATCACCGCGCTCGGCAACGTTGGGCCGATCGCCGGCAATCGCTTCACCTACCGGCTTCCCCCCCTCAGCGTGCATCATCTGATTCTGAAGCCGGCCGACGACAGCAGTGTGGAGGGGACCGTGGCGGACGGCATCCGTCTCGATCCCTGCATGCCCAACCCGGTATCCACACATGGAATCGTCCGCTACGTGTTAAGCCGACGCATGGACGTCCGTGTTGTGCTGTTCGACGTTCTCGGGCGCGAGGTCACCACGCTTGCCGAGGGGTCGCGCGAAGCGGGAGAGAACTACGTGCTCCTTCCGGCGCTGACCGTCCCGGCCGGCTCCTATTACTGCCGGCTGGATGCGGGCGGGCGGATGCTGGTGCAGAAGGTGGAAATCGTTCACTGACCGCTGCGGCTGCCTGTAGAGAAAGGGTTCGCACTCCTGTGAGTGCGAACCCTTCCAGCTGAGAGAATCCGTTGTAGCACGGTTGTCAGTTGAGAGAACCTGTTGTAGCACGGTTGCCAGTTGCGAGAACCTGTAGCACGGTTGTCAGTGAATGATCGTTACCGGCTGCTCCATCAACAGGCCGTTGGCGCTTGCCGCAACGTAGTAGCGTCCTGCTGCGAAGCTGCGTCCGTCAACCGGAACAACCAGCGTCCCCGGGTGCACGGTGCCGGCGAAGAGCGTTGCGACGCGTCTGCCGGTGAGGTCGTAAAGCGTCACCTCCATATCGGATGATGCCGTTACGGCGATCGAGATCGCCGCCCGCTCCATCAGCGGGTTCGGCGCCACGGCCATCGTGCCTGTGGCGTCGAGACCGGCCACGAGCGGCGCCGATGCGGGAGCCACCGCCACATTCCAGAAACCGAACTGCCCAACAGTGGAACCGCTCGAGGCCCGGTCCGTTGCCTCCTGACCGATCGTGCCATCGAACGCCGTCGTGGCACTGCTGGCCCGGCCGCCTCCTTCCGCTACCACCACCTTCTCCATGCGCGTCTGCGCCGTCAGCAGCGAGAGCGGCATCAGTGCGAGCGCCGCGGCGCTCGCGAATAGCTTGCGAATGGTCATCGTTGCCTCCTTCGAATGGAATTGATCGTGATCGTTCAACCTGCGCATCGGGGTGCTACTGGTTGATGATCAGATAGTTGAAGGAGTAGTTGCCCGTAAGCGAGCCCAGGCCGCTTGTAATTGCCGCCACCGTGAAGGTTCCATTTCCCTGCGATGAAATGCGGAGCGGCACCGCCGTGGAAATTCCGGTTGCCGATGTAATGGTCACCATGATGATCGAGTTGGCACGTGCGAAGGCGTTGGTGATCACCACCGAGCCGGTGGTGAGATCGATCGTTCCGGAGCCGGTGGGGCCGTTGAGCGAGAGGCCGCCGTTCAGCTTCATCGCGTTGTCGCCTGCCGTGGAGGCCGTTACCTCGAGCGCGTTGTCCACGGCGGAGGTGATGGTTGTGCGGCCGGATGCGGCCACCTCGAACGCCGCATTACCGCTTGCGTTGAGAGCGCTGATCAGGCGTCCGCCGCCGCTCGCCGCGTTGTTCCGCACGCGGAGCACGGCGTCCGTCGTGGTGCTCCCCACGGCATCGATGGCTGCGCCGGCCGTGTTCTCGGCGCGGATCGTCGCCGAACCGGTAAGCGCGCCGTTGGATGAGGCCTGGATTGCCGAGCCGGTGGCAGCCTGTGCGCGAAGTGCGAGGCCGGTGCCGAGGTTCACGAAGGCGCCGCCGGTGCCGCCGAGCGTGTTGGTGATCGAGAACACGTCACCCGTGGCAACGGCCAGCGAGTTCGATACGAACGGCAGTGAGAAGTTGCCGCCCCCGCCGCCACCGATATTCAGATGCAGGATTCCCCCGGTGGTATCCGACGTGACGCCGCTTCCGGTGAGTTGAATGTTGACGTTGCCGTGCAGTCCGTTCACGGACGTCACCGTGCTCCCGCCGAGAAGCGCCGCATTCAGATGGCCCGATGCATCGGTTGTGACGATTGCATGTGCCTTTGTGCCGAGCGAGTCCACCGTAAATCCGGCGATGGAGCGTGCGTCCGCGGCAACGTCCGCCACGGCAGCCCGAAGTGCACGGCCGATGCGGATGTGCGGGGTCATTTCATTTTCGTTGTCCATGCGGATGCCGAGCTCGTAATCGGCCGATGAATTTATGTTCAGCATGGCGCCCCCCGTGCCATTGTCGCCAACAACGGTCGAGAATATTCCATTGGTCGTCGTGACGCTGTCCACCTCGGAGTAGATCGCGTTTGCCGTCCCCTTGGCGTACACGGTCAGCGTAAGCATGTGGCGGGTGTCTGCCACCGGTGCACCCGATGTAGTTGTAAGCCTGCCCTGAAGTGAGAACTCGCCGCTCGCATCAGCCGAAGTCTGGGCAAATGAAACGGAACCGCAAACTCCAAGGAGTAGCATGCCTGTGAGTACCGTCATGTTTCTCATAGTCGTGTCCTCAATGAGATTATGAATGTGCGCCGCAACATTGTTGCCGTCCTGAAGCAACAATACTTGCGGCATTGATCTCGGATGCGTGCAGATGTCCGTGCGGAACCGTGCGCGACACAATGATGCGCGCAGCTCGATACGGCTTGCACGATTTCAGGGAGGGGAGTGGGAAGGGGGGAGCCGGGGAATTTCCCCGGCGGATTATTTGTTCATCAATTCGAAGGGTAATGCCTGGCGAGTGCCGCCCAGACACCCGACCGTGGATTACCCGATACCGTGGCGGGGTCGATTGCCAGGCCACGATCGCTTACCTGACGGATCAGGTTGAGCCATGCCCGCTTGCCTGTGTCGGTGCCTTCGGCCATGGCGATTATCTCATGAGCTCCGTTCTCCGCTTTCCCAATCAGCAGGAGCAGCGACTGTTTATCGCCGGAGTCGCCGGCAACGTTTGCCGATCCGGCCCAGAGCCGTGAGAATTTCCGGGTGGAGAGATCGCGCTCAACCCAGTGACGATGCCTCCGCCGCCAGCCGGTCTCGATTCGCCGAGCCAGGTTGCGCGGCAGCTCGTCGACGTGCTTGCCGAATATCGAACGGAGGAGCGCAGTAAAGTTGCGACGTCCGGTTCCGCCGATATATGGGAGCAGCGACTCGATGTTGTTGAATGCGATCGCTCGTGCGTACCGGCGCAACAGCGAACTGGTAAATGTTACCTGGTCGCTCCTGTCCTTTACGCGCGGCTGCTTGATTGTCAAAGGGCCAATTCCCGTTCGCAGAACCCGGATCGGCATATATCCATTCCGCACCACGTGTCTGCGTCCTTCGGGACCGGTGCGAGCCGAGTGAGTATCAACGAACTGGGTTGTTTCGATGTCGATTGCCGTTTGCACGAGGTGCTCGGCATAGTTCCGAATCGCCAGGTGAAGTGCGCGTTCGAATGTGTTCGCGTCCCGGGTGGGCGCGCCACTTTCTGATTGAGCCTGCATACTATGTCTCCCGCTCCCCCGTTAATTGGGAGTGCTGTGATGTTCACGTCAGGAATGACAGTATGAGGTAATCATCAGCGCCAAAGCTCCTTGGTTGAATGGATAGGTTTTCAACGTACGCTGCGTCCGTACCAACTCCATCGCAGCGGTGCTATTGGAAGTGTGCTGGCGCACATCGTACTTGCAGATATAACGGTGGGTGAGCGAATGGCGTTAGCGCCGCAAATGTTTCGGATGGTGCGTGGATTTTTCCAAGTGTTGCGCGATGTGTGCCGGCAGCCTGCAAGCCCCGTACTCGTGGGCTCCGGATGTCGCATCGCGACGGTTGAATATCGCACTGCGACCGGCAGGCCTCGCAGTACGAAGGGTGGCATGGATGGAGATGGCGGCATCCCGCCCATGGATTCGATGCCGATGGGCGGATGCGGAGGCGGCCTGCTTCCGCAGGAATCGAGAACACGGACGTCGGGCCGCGGTGTCTCGTGAGCAGGCGGAGAGGATCCGGCGAAGCGCCGGTCAGAACTTGCTGAGATCCCGCCCGAAGAGTGCCGTAATGATCCAGTTGGAGAGGACGAGCGCCTTGTTCTTCAGGCTCACAAGACGTGTCAGATAGGCCGAGCGCCAGAAGAAGTATGTGAAGAGCCCATGGCCGTGAACGTTGGCCCTGGGGATATCGGCCAGAGCACGATGCTCCCCGACGTACGCAAGCATTCCCAGATTGTTGAAATGAAACGGCTTCACCGCCCGCCCGCGCGCCATGCGATTCAATTCCCTGGCCAGATACTTGCCCTGTTGCATCGCCACCTGCGCCGTCTGCGGCAGGCCTGCACCGGCCGGGGTTGCGCAGTCGCCGGCAGCGTAGATCTCCGGATGAGCAGGGATCTGGAGATATTCGTTTGTCAGAATGCGTCCGCTTCTGTCCTTGCTGAACGGGAGCGACCCGATCAGGCCGGTTGGGCCGTTGCCGGTGGACCAGACGATCACGCCGGCGGGAACGAACTCGCCGTTCCGAAGCTGCAGCCCATCGGGGCGCACCGCGGACACCTGAGTCTCCAGACGAACCTCGATATCGTTCCGCCCGAAGTGCTCCACCGTATATTCACGCAGGTTCTCGTCGAACGCATTGAGGATGCTGGGGCCGGCCTCGAAGAGCGTCACGCGCACCTCCCCCTCGAGCCCCTCGTAATGATTCTCCAGGTCCTCCACGATCAGGTCGTGCAGCTCTGCGGCAAACTCCACTCCCGTCGGCCCGCCTCCCACCACCGCAAAGTGCAGGAGCCGCGCGCGCTCCTCCGGTGAAGTTCCGGGAACATCGGCAGCCTCCAGGCAGGAGATCAAACGCTCGCGAATCGAACGGGCGTCGCTCAGTTCCTTGAGAAAGAATGCATGCTCCCTCACCCCCGGCACGCCGAACGTATTGTTCCATGCCCCCACGGAGATGAGAAGCATATCATAGGGAAGCGTGAACACGGAGTCCTTCTCCGTTGCCCGGCATGTGACCGTACGTCCGTCCGGATCGATGGCCGTGCAGGATGCCTGCACGAACCTGTCGCCGTCGCGTACCTTGCGAATCGGTTCAACGATGCTCCGGAACTCGATCGTTCCGATCGTCGTGCTCGGAAGCAGAGGGGTGAAGAGGAAATGATTCCTCGGGCTCACCACCGTGACATCATACTCCTTCAGGTTGATCCGCTTCAGCAGAGAGATCGCCGCGAAGCCGGAGCCGAGTATGACCAGACGTTTGCGTGCGTCGGTGCCCATAGGTGCCTCCACGGGTGTCAACGTGGAACAGGGGATGTTTGTTATCGATGCTGGCCGCTCAATCGAGGCTGGGTGGATGTACGGATCACACGGGCCAGGATGCACTCTCCGATGTAACATCTTCTATCCGGCTCGTTCAACCGGCTCATATTTCGGCACCGATTGACAATACGGCACTGACGCGTTATCTTAAATACGCTTGGATTACACACGGCCCTTCATTCCAATGTTCGTTCACCAGCGGGAGTCTGCCATGGTGGAACCTTCAAGGACGTGGTTGAGAATTCTACTCTGGTCCGTCTCTGCGACTGTCTTGTCCGTAGGATCGGCAGCCGCGCAGCAGAAATATCCGGACAGTTTGTGGGTACGGCTTGATGACGACAGCACCACGATCGCTCGCGTCAACAGTCGCGGACAGATTGAGCCGGCAGAATGGTTTGTGGCCGGCTACGGTTTTCAGATGTACGCCGATTCTACGTGCGAGACCGACTACCACATCTGCGCATTCAAGATCAACGACCACCGATGGCGCCTGCGCAACTGGAAGAAGCGGCGTACGGTCAATGCCGATGCGGACATCCTGAGCTTCAATAGTCGAACCGTCGATACCGTGCTGCACGCCGGCGATGTGTTGTCGTTTACTCGCAGTCTTGACTGGCGCGATCCGCGATCCGGTCTCACCGACACCAACAACTACCGCTCGTTCGACACCCTCACCTACTCGGTCGAGCTCGTCGGCACGCGCGACAGTGTGCGCCTCGCGTTGATCGACAGCATCGGCATGATGCCACGCGTCACCACCGGTGCTCCAGTAATCTTCGGGATGCGCCCGATCGTCGCACTCGTGGACTGGACAGTTCCCCCCGCACTCGATGGTGTGCAGGCCTTCATCCGGGTACGCGTGCGTTCACACGGCTCGGGTGACTATTACTTCACCCGAACGGACGACCTGCGCGTCACGAAATGGCGCCAACCACCGGATGCGTTATTCCTCACCTACCTGAAATATCTCGGCCAGGACTACTATGCTGCAAAGCCAGTCCTTCCGGTTACGGCGTCCAAACAATCGACCGTGCTGACCGCACGTGCGGCGGGCGCTCCTGACCAGGTGATGATTGACTTTGCCACGGCACCAGGCAGCGGAGCGACGTCCGTTGCGATCTACGATGGCGACGGTCAACTGCTCTTCTATCCGTACAGTTCGCCATCATCCACCGGCGATCGTAGAGAGGTTGGATATCGGTTCGACGTGAGCGGCGTGTATCTCATTGCCCTGCTGTATGACAATCGAATTGTTGCCACAATACCTATCACCATAGCAAAGTAGACACATGAAGTTCACGACCTCGATCCTGCTTCTGGCCGGCCTGCTCATCGCACCCAAGTGTGTATGCGCGCGCGGAGAGAAAATTCCCCTGCCACCAACGTTTCAGAGTGGCAATGCCGGTGCGTGGCTGGGTAGCGGACCTCTGTTCGGATTCGATACGCCGCTCGGAAACGACTTCGGTGGCGGTTGGGGTGGCTCAGGCGGTGGTGCTATCGGATCATCATGGGATCCGATAGGCGGTAATGGCAGCGGTGGTACGGGCAACGGCTATCCGTGTCCCGGAGATTGCTGGAAGCCCGTCCCGGTCGGTCCGTGCACTCCCATGTGTGATTGCTATACCAGTGACCAACAGATCGGCGTGACGGAATGCATCAAAGTCTCCGATCCTTTTTTCGGTGCCTCCAGTGATTGCAAGAACGAGTTCGGCCTGGGGTGCGTCATACCGTGAGTTCGGGAGGGGAGTGTCTCGGTTTGATTTTCCGGGGATCGCTCCCTCGCAGCCATTGCAATAGTGCCGGGTAACCGTGAGGTCCGGAACGTCCCAGCAGACGTGGACAACGGCTGGATCACCTGTCCGAACTGCTGTGAGTACCATCGACGAAACACCCGCCACGAGCGTACCAACCAGCACAGACCTCCAGCGGAGCCCCCGGACGTCGCGCCGTTGCTGCTCCCCATGAGGAACGGTTACGCCGTGGGGCCGCAATGCTCGATGCGCTAACGGATGCCTTCCGGAGTGATGCGGAATACCCCATCCACATCGATGAGCATCCCTTCGTGTGCGAGACGTTTCATGATGACGTATGGGCCGTCGCTCGTGATCTGGAAGGGGGTACGGTATGGCCGTCATCACGTCGCGCACCGTGCGTCACCGGCAATGGCGATCGCCCCACCGAAGTGAGCAAGGATGACCCGTTCGCCGTTCCAGGTCTGATGGAGGAGTACGGCATAGTCCTGTTGCGTGGGGCGAATTCAAACTGAGACACTACCCATATTTCCCTGTTACCTCCGAAGCAGTAATTTCTGTGCGTTGCACTTGGCGTGCCTCGCAACGCTCCAACCGTATCCGATCTCAGATTACCTACTCATGAAGCACATCCTTTTCTGGGTCCTCTTCATTGCAGCAATGGGAGGCATTGCCTGGAATGTCAAGCGGCTGATCTCCTATCTCACTGTCGGGAAGCCCGAGAACCGATTCGGCAATGTGGGCGAACGCATACGCAATGTGCTCGTGGTTGCCATCGGGCAGTCGAAGCTCATGCGTGAACCGTTGGCGGGCGCCATCCATGCAGCCATCTTCTGGGGGTTTCTGGTTCTCCTCGCCGCGGTGGTGGAGGCATTGCTGGAGGGATTGTTCCCCGGCGCCAACCTCAACTGGCTGGGCCCGGTGTACTCGCTGCTGACGATCTCCCAGGATGTCTTCTGTGTTCTGATTCTGGTTGGAGTGATCTGGGCCTTCTGGCGGCGGAACGTCTCGAAGGTGCGCCGCCTGCAGGGGGATTCGGCGGAGAAGAAGGACGCCACCCTCATCCTCGCGCTGATCGGCATCATCGTCACGTCGCTCCTGCTGATGAATGCCGCGCGCCATGGTGCGGGGATCGAGTACTCGTGGGCGGTGCGGCCGGTGGGGCATCTCCTGCGGCCGCTCGTGGGGAGCGGCTCCGCCGCCGCCGCGCTGTTCGAGGCGATGTGGTGGCTGCACATCATCACCATCCTCGGGTTCATGAACTATCTCCCGTACTCCAAGCATCTGCACGTGATGACCTCCGTGCCGAATGTGTACTTCGGTACGCTGGATACGGTGAACAAGCTGAAGAAGATCGACTTCGAGGATGAGACGCAGACGAAGTACGGCGTGAGCGATATCGAGGACTTCACGTGGAAGCAACTGCTGGACGGGATGACCTGTACGCACTGCGGCCGGTGCACGTCGGTCTGCCCGGCCAATCTCACGGGGAAGGTGCTGGATCCGAAGCAGATCATCATCCAGACGCATCATCGCACCATGGATCACGCCCCCTCGCTGGTAGCGGCGGCAGCGGCCGGTGCGGATGCGGCGGGGGCTGCCGCCGACGGAACGGGCGATGGGAAGAAGTTCGTTGGCGACTACATCAATCCCGAAGCGCTCTGGCAGTGTACAACCTGCATGGCATGCGTGCAGGAGTGCCCGGTGATGATCGAGCATGTGCCGGCGATCGTGGATCTGCGGCGCGCGCTGGTGATGATGGAGGCGGACTTCCCGGGGGAGGTGCAGCCCGCCTTCCAGAACATCGAGAACAACTTCACGCCGTGGGCGTTCGCCGCGAGCGAGCGGGCCGACTGGCGCGAGGGAACCACTGTGCTGACGATGGAGGAGACGCCGGAGGAGGAGCGCGAGCAGCTGGACGTTCTCTTCTGGGTGGGATGCGCCGGAAGCTACGACGATCGCTACAAGAAGGTGACGAAGTCCTTTGCCGAGCTGATGGAGATCGCCGGTGTGAAGTTCCGCATCCTCGGCACCGAGGAGCGCTGCACGGGCGACCCCGCGCGGCGGCTGGGGAACGAGTACCTCGCGCAGATGATGATCACGATGAACGTGGAGACGCTCAACGCATACAATGTGAAGAAGATCGTGACGACCTGCCCGCACTGCTTCAACACGCTGAAGAACGAGTATCCGGACTTCGGCGGCGCGTACGAGGTTGTGCATCACACGGCGTTCATCGACTCGCTGGTGAAGCAGGGGCGCATCACGGGGATGACGGAGATGCAGCACAAGGTGACCTATCACGACAGTTGCTATCTGGGGCGCTACAACAATCAGTACGAGGCGCCGCGCGCCCTGCTGGAGAACGTTCCGGGCCTCGACATCATCGAGATGGACCGCAGCAGGAGCCGCGGCCTTTGCTGCGGTGCCGGCGGCGGCCAGATGTACATGGAGGAGAAGCAGGGGAAGCGGGTGAACATCGAGCGGACGGAGGAGGCGCTGGGAACCGGAGCGGACGTTGTTGCCACGGCATGTCCGTTCTGCATGACGATGATGAGCGACGGCGTGAAGGCCACGCATCCGGACGGACACGTCGTGGTGCGTGACGTTGCGGAGGTGCTGCTGGAGTCCGTGCGCGGCACGGTGGCGGCCGACGCCTGAGATCGATCTTCGCGCGGAGACTGCCCGCCGGGCCGTTGTGCCGGTTGGCGCAGCCGGCTGCAAATACAGACGCCCCGATGTGCAGTGCGCATCGGGGCGTCGACGTCTTGGTTGCTTGTGCCGGCAGTGCCTGGTGCTGCGGGAGAGCCAGCCCGGCCCATCGCCGATCGGACGCTCAGGGGATGACGTAGCTTGTCAGGATGCTGTAGTTCCCTCCCATGATGCCGCTGCGGCCAAGGCCCTGGGGGAACTGGCCGGTGGTAAGGCCGTCATCCTTGACGAACATGCCGAGCTTCGGAGAGAACCAGAGCGTGTCGTTGATCGTGATCTTCCCCTCGCCAATCAGCGGAATCGTGAATCCGACGCTGTAGGTGACGAACGCCTTCTGCGTGCTTATCTTCTCCGCGCCGACGGTGATATCCTCCGTTCCGACATAGGTGCTCGTACCGCTCCCCTTGACCGGGATGGTGAGGGGGAATCCCTGCATCGTCAACGAGACCGTGGTGTCGATAGGCGGCACGGTCTGCGGGGTCTTGCTCCCGTACGGAAGCACAGCCCAGCGTGCGGCGAACGAGAACGAGGGGAGACCCGGAGCCGGCGGGGCCTGGCCGCCGGGGAATTCGATTGCCGGGATCAGGTTCGATACGTCACCATTGCTCTCGAAGTGCATGCTCAGCGTATCGACTCCCTCCGTGTACTGGATCACGCCGGCCTTGCCCTGCACCGTTGCGTTGGTTGCCGTCACGATCCGGGCGGCGACGGTGTCGGTGGCGGGATCCTCATGGCCGAGCGTATCCTTCGCATACGTATGGAAGAGGAAGGTGCTTCCGGCCTTCGGAGTGTGGATCAGCGGCTCGCCCGGGCCGGAGATCGTCTTGGAGCAGCCGGCGGCAATCTAATGATGCCGCTGCCGCGATTGCTGCTGCTGTGATGGAGCTGAAGTACTTCATGGTCATGATCGGAATGTGCCTGAACATCGTTCGTGCGAAGAGCCGCGCATACCGGTATCCGTCGTATTGCGATAGATTGTGCCGGGCGGGCTGCCCTGCATGTAACGACAGGGAATGCGGGTACACTGTGACCCTCACGGCGGCGCGGTGTAACGGCCGGTTCCCAACGTACGAAATCCGCGCGATGCCGGAAGCATAATTTGGCGGGCTTCCGCCAGATGCTCACCGGCGGCGGCGCGGCCGAATCGTGAGGCATTCGCCGACATGGCGAAACCATCTCCTGCGCAATGTGGTCCTGACACATCGGGCGCATCGAACCTGACCCCCAGTCGCTGCCGCCGGTTCGGGGCCTGCGCTCCGAGTATCGGGACCATCGGGGAACGAGCGTTCCCGCCTGCGGCAGGGGGGAGGCCGGGCTGCCGCGACGTCATACCCCATGTTGCACGGTGTGTTCTTTTTCACCTAGTTGGCCCACTCACCGGCCGGCATCGCACGGCAGCCGCCTAGCAGCGCCGCCGAACGGATGCCCGGGATCGAAGCGATAACCCAATCACCCCTCTAGCGCCATGTGCATCTACTCTACCCGAATGGCCAGACAGATACCTTCTCCGTTCCGGCTTGCCGTTGCAGTTCTTCTTCTGGCGGCTGCGTATGGAACCGCACGCTCGCAGTCGTCGGCTCTGGACCCGGGTTCAGCCGGGCGTTTCTACGTTGTCGCCTTTCCGGATACAACGGCCAACCTGGTCGATACCACGGTTGTCCCCCCTACGGACAACGTGATGGCGATCCTGATCTACTCGGCCGTCCCCAACAGGGCCGTGATCAGCGGACGTAGTTACGACAACGCCGTAACGCTCCAGCCGGGCGTATTCACGCCGGTCTATGTCAAGGATAGTGTGATCTCCGTTGAGAACAGCATCGTGGTGGGGGTTGGTACCGTCTCCAGGAACACGTTTACGATCACAACGGCCGAGCCCATTGTTCTCTACTGCTACACGATGACGCGCTTCGGCGCCGAGGCCTGGACGCCGGTGCCGGTGGACCGCTGGGGCATGGAATACTATGCGGCCGCGACGCCGGGAGAGATCGTTGCCGATATGTCGCGCAAGGCAACCACGAACTACGTTCGCGCAAACCGCGCGGCGCCGTCGGAGATTCTGGTGATCGCCGCGTACGACAGCACGCATGTGACCATTGCGTCGAACGGCGCGCTCGAGAATCTGGACCGGACCGCGGTGACGTTGAATGCCGGCGAGGCGTACCAGGTGGAAGGGTACGTGGACACCAACGCTGACCGCACCGGCGATCTGCAGGTTGATCTGGGCGGCTCGCGCATCGTCGCCAACAAGCCGATCGGCGTGATCGCCGGGAACACACGGGCGCTGGGGGTGAACGATCGCCCGGAGGTGACGAACAACTCCCTGAAGAACACGCTCGTGGAATGGCTGGTGCCCGTTGATCAGTACGGGCACGAGTTTGTCTCGATGCCAACCTGGGATACGCGGCATCTTACCGGCGATCGCGGCGAGCCGGTGGGGGAGAAGCGGCAGGCGGAATTCGTGCGCGTGTACGGTGCGACGGACAACACGCACATCGTTCATCGGCAGGATTCCGTGCACCTCGATACGGCTGCGGTGATGCGGTCGACCTTCCACGAGTATCGTGTCCTTGTTCCCAAGGCGCAGTACTTCACCACCGACAGGCCTGCACAGGTCATGATGCATTCCTCCGCCGTGGTGCGATACAACGGAACCATCTCCGGAGCGCCCGGCAGCCAGAGCTACGACTCATGGGGCCCGTACATGGTGGAGGTTGTGCCGCGTGAGCAGTGGACAACGTTCGCGCCGTTCTATATCCCGCGAAGCATCTACGAGACACAGCACTATGTGAACATCGTTGCGGATACGAACGCACTGAACAAGATCTACGACGAGGAGGGCGCCCCGTTCGATTTCAACATGGGAGTGATTCCCGGCACGGCGATGATGTGGGGAACCGTGCCGATAACACCCGGAACAACCCATTACTTCGAAGCGCGCGACGGCGCAACGTTCTATGCGGTCGGCTACGGGCTGCGTCAGGGGCTGGAGAGCTATCGTCCTGCGGTGGTGGGGCAGACCTTCGCAGAGTATCGCGAGCTGATCGGGCGCTCGTACGGCTACGCGCTTGCACCGGAAAGGAAGATCCTTCGTGCGCCGGATGTTCTATCGATCGACTCCACGCGGGACCCGTGCTCGTTGACTCTGCGCCTCCGCATGACGAATCAGAATCCGTCCGGACTCCTCTCGGCCGTGTTTGCGAAGGGCTCCGTGAACTGCAGGGTGATCGTTGCCCAGCCCGCGGGATGGAACGACGTGGCCGGGCTGGCCTCGGCGGACCTCCGTCTCGAGCCGGTGGACCCTACCGCCGACGCCGGCGGCACGCTGGTGATTACCGATCGAATGGGAAAAACCTGGAGTGTCCGATTCGGCTATCCGGGAGAACAGTTGCATCTCGATCCCATGCAGCGTGTGGACTTCGGCGAGCTTGGGCTGGGCGGGAGGAAGGATTCCACCATCACGGTTACCAATACCACCGCGCGCCCGGTCACGGTGAACTCCGTGCAGCTCCGATCCGGCCAGCAGGCATTCTCCATCGTGAGCACGGTCCCCGCGCTCCCCTCCGTGCTTGCGCCGGGCGGAACCATCACCATCGTGGTGCGCGCCATGCCGGCGAGCGACCGGAACCTGTATCGTGACACGCTGCTTGTGCGTCTGGCGTGCGCCACGTACAGATCGCCGCTGCAGATCGGCCCGGTGCCTCCCTGCATCGTGGTGAACGATCTGAACTTCGATACGCTGGACGTGGGGCAGCCGCGAACGCTCCTGTTGAACCTATGCAACGAGGGGCATGGTTCCGTGAGCTTCAGCAACCCGGCCGGTGGAAAGCTGCTGACATGGGCCGGCGGCAACTTCACGATCCCTGCGGCCTCCGTGGATTCGCTGCGATACGTGCATCTGGGGCCGGGTGAATGTGTGTCCCTTCCGGTGACCTTCGCTGCGCAGGCGGAGGGAACCTACTCCGTAATCTCCCGTGCCTGGGCCAGCACCAGGGAGTGCCGCGATACATCATTGTGGCAGGCGCTTGTCAGGCGAGGACAGGCCGGGGAGGTGCGGAGCGAGGCGGCCGGGATGCGGGCCGGCGTGCAGCCGAATCCGTTCAACGGCACCACCCGGATCTCCTTCGCTCCGGCGTTCGCCGGATTGGTGGACGTGACGGTGTTCGATGGCAGCGGCCGGCCGGTGAAGACATTACTCCGTGCCCGGGTGGCGGCCGGGGAGCATGCGATCGGCTGGGATGCCGGCGATCTCCCCTCCGGAATCTACTACTGCCGCATCACGTTGAACGGCGTGGTGACAGTCCTTCCGGTTATCCTGCAGCGGTGACGACGGCCGCCGACGTCCGTCGGCATGCGCGACCCGCGCGGCAACGGTTCTGGATGAACTGGAGAGGTGCGCCCGGTCCGAATGCGGTGCGGTTCGGGAACGAACTCGTGCCTGTTGTCTCTGATCGTGTAGCTTCCTGACAGGTTCATCGAAATCACGTCATTGCGACTCTATCCGACGCACCGATATGAGCATTCTTTCTTCCGGCCCTCCCCGTTCGGGGCTCCGGCTTCGTGCAGCCATGCATATCATGCAGTTCCTGGCGCTTGCATGCGTTGCGGGAGCTGTGGCCGTTGCGCAGCCGAGTCTCGAGATCTCCTCGGTGAATCAGAGCAACAGCAATCCCAACGAGCTGAACAAGAACGACAAGCGTGCAACCTCTGCGGGGGATTTCCTCGGCAATGAGAGCGTCTGGCTCGGCTATGCGATTCGTCCCTCCCAGAACCTGAGCATCACGCCCAGCTATTCGCTGGGGCTTACGCTCTGGGGAAGGCAGAGCGAGCAGAACATCATCGAGCACACCCTCTCCGTGGCGCTGCAGAGCCGGAATACCAAGCTGTTCGGGTACCGCGAGCCGGCTCCGGCTGCAGGGACGCCCGCTGCATCGAACGGCTCCTCCGGCAGCACCGACGCCCTCGTTGCGCAGTTGGATGCGGTGGCGGACATGCTGGACAGCGTTCTGTATACGCGGCCTCATGCCGGCACGCCGCCCGCGCCTGCACCAACGCCTCCGGCGCAGACCGGCGCCGTGGATTCGGGAGATGGTGACGGTGACGCGGACGATCTGGACGATCTGGAAGGCGATCTCTTCGACGACGATGACGCCGCGGACGATGATTCGCTGCAGGCCGCGCAGCCCGCTCCGAGCGGCACCTCCCCCGCGAACGCCGGGCACGTGCCGGCCGATTCGATTCTGGCGCGCATCGTCGACCGTCTGGACAATCTCTCCGATACCCTGGATCTCTTCAGCGCCTCGGCGGAATCCATCAGGCGCGTGGGGGACGGCGTGCGGCAGGTGGCCAGCCGGTTGCGCGGCGAGCTTGGGAGTGATCCCGCCGCCCGCGAAGCTGCACGGCGGCTGGATGGATTCCTCTCCGATCTCGCGAAGCTGAAACCGGATGCCGACGATGATTCCGATGATGCATCGGAAACCGACGAGGAGGCGAGCGAACTGCTGGACGACGGTCCGGACGCATACGCTCCGCTTTCGCTTTCGCATCAGTCGTTGATCAGGAACAGCCGTGACGACTATTTCTTCTACACGACAAGCAGCGATGCCGGCGCCGATCAGTTTCGTCTGAACGGTACTGCCGGCATCGTGCGGTATCTCAACACCACCGATTCCACGCTGCTGCAGTACAACTCCACGAGCATCTCCGCAACCGCGATGCTGGAGCAGCGCCTCTCGGCGGAGTGGTCCGTGTGGGGATCGTACACGCTCACCTCCGATCAATATCCCAACGCGCCGCTGTTCAGCTCCACGCAGCACGACATCGTTGCGCAGTTCCGCTATGTTCCCTCGGAGAAGGCCATGGTGGTGCTGGATGCGGGCGCCGGCTTCAAGAACTATGCGAACACGGTCTCCGGCGCCCAGAGCGGTGATGCCAGCGTGATCGCGGATACGGCCGGGGCCACATCGCTTCTGACATTCGGCGCCGGCGTATTCCTTCGCCCCGGGCCGAACACCGTCCTTGGCGGGGCGCTGGGATATCAGTCCACACCGGAACTGCATCCGCGTCTTACGCTGGGCTTCAGCGGCGGGCTGGTGCGTGCGCTGAGCGACGGGAAGTCCAGCCTCTCGGACGATCCGTTCAGTTGGAAGGGGAGCTCCATTCAGCTTGTCGCGATGCAGATGTTCCCGCTCGATATCCTCGCGTCGCTGAACCTGACGTTCAATCATCGCGACTACGGCCGCCCGACGGTGACGGTGGCGAACAGGACGGTGGAGCTGCGCGATCGCGTGGACTCCCGCACGACGTTCGAACTGAATCTCTCGCACGACTTCTCGCTGAACGAAAGCGGCTCATCGGTCCTCACGCTGAATCTGATGGGAGGGACGGTGCAGAATTCCTCCACGAACTATGCGCGCGCGAAGGTGACACTTCCTTCGAGCGACTTCACGGAGACCTATCTGGAGTTCGGGCTCTCCTGGGCGCCGTTCTGAGCGGGCCGCGTGACGCCCGGCCGGCGCCTCGCCGTGGGGCCTGAAGTTTGGATGCCCGGCTTCGTGTTGCCGGTGGCCCTGAGGCTTGGCCGTGCTCTCCGTTCCGGTACCGTTCGATGATGCGCACGGTCGCAGTCGGTAACGCGTGCGCATCACCGGTGTGAACGCGGTCCGGCGATCGCTACTCCTTACCCTTCAGCTTCTCCCGCAACTTTGCCGCCACACGGTCTGTGAAGCCGGCTTCGCCGGTACGCCTGCGTTCATTTCCTACTATGGCCCGATAATCTCATTTACACGCCATCAGTGATTCGTGTTGTGGACATGCTTGGGCGCATTGCACTTGAAATGCCTGTGGAGGAAGGGGCAACGTTTGCCACGGTTCCGACAGCCGGGCTTGCTGCCGGTCCATATCTGGTGAATGTTGATGGCAGAAGTTCAGCGACGCGGTTGCTCGTTGTCCATTGATTGGAACATCGCACGAGCATCATAGCAGAATCGCCGGTGTTGGATTCAAAAGCGGGTACCATGGCCGAAGCCGGGTACCCGCTTAATCATCATGCCATCACCATCGGAACGATGGTTACGTCGCTTTCCAGTCATCTCCTTCGGGGCTCCCTGTCATGTGTGCGGGGAGTAAAGTGGCAGTCAATGTCGTAGTCGATGATGCCGATATCGACACAGAGCCGTGCGAGGCCGCCCGCGAAGAGGCGAAGCTTTCTTGGCGATACTGGCCGCTGTTGCTCGTTACTACGAGCAGGCTGTACGCGGGAGGAGCGTTCATGTGAAAGAAATTGGTGAAGGTATGAACACCGCAGGCATTCTGCTGACTTCCAGTAATGGTTGCAGCAAGGCCCCTCAGGCATTGAGAAATAATGTTTTGTGGTTGGTTGTGAACTCTGTATGTTCTTGGCACTCTCATACTGAGAGCGCTAATAAAGAAGCCCTGCAACGACACAACTTTAGCGAGAGGTTGCCGTTGCAGGGCCGATCCGACGTAACCAGGGCGATATTGCCCCGCTTACGGGTTCAAACGTTCAAGTCGTTGCATCGAGCGGGTAGTACGAACACAGACCTAGAACACCAAGGTTAGCTCTTGTTGCTGGATTAGGAAAGAGAAAAGTTCGGCCTTCTGTTTGTCGCCACGCATTGTCGCAAGGCCACGTTCGCGCGCAATACCACCGCTGGATCTCCTTTCAATCCAACGAGGAACGCTTCAATGGCGAATGAACTGCCCAACTCCGGCATCATCTTCTGGCCGGTAGGCAATGGTGACAGCGCCACCCTTATCGTGGACAAAACAAACGGCGTCTTTGTTCAGGTTGACCTGAATCACCTCGCGAAATCGGACGATGTCAATGAGCCTGAGCATCCGGTCATTGACCGACTCGAAGAGATTCTACCAAAGCGCAACGAGCGCCCGTATCTGTCAGTGCTTGTCATCACCCATCCTGATCGGGATCACTGTTGTGGTGTTGCCGAACTGCTCGAACGCATTGATGTTGGTGAAATCCTATTTACTCCCCGGCTCTTCCGTGAGGATCACACAACGCTTGGCGAGGATGCCCTTGCCCTGCGTGATGAGGCACAACGCCGTGTAAAGGAAGTGATCAGGACAGGCGGCAATGTGAACTCCGGTGACCGTGTCCGAATCATCGGGCACGATCCCGATATCAACAATGACGATCTCTACAAGGGTTTCCCCGCGTCGCTTCGGATCTCTCCGGGTAAAGCGTTCACAATGCTGGATGGGGTCGATCGCTCTTCGGTGTTCACGGCGTTCGTTCATGCACCCTTCAAGGAGGATTGTGACGGTGAAAGGAATGACACGAGCGTTGCGATGCAGGTCTGTCTGAAACAGGGAGACCACACATGTACGGCGTTGCTGTTTGGAGACCTGTGCCGAGCCACCATCACACAAATCTTCGCGAAGACGCACGAGCAGAAGAACGACTCGTTTCTGGAATGGGATATACTCCTCGCACCACACCATTGCAGCAAGTATGTGATGTTCTGGAAGGATGGCAACGATGTACTGCAACTGGACGAGAAGATCATGGACGAGTTCGAGAATGCATCGCGCTCTGGCTGCTACGTTGTTGCAAGCTGCAATCCGATCCCGGTGAGCAACGGCGACGGAGACAATCCACCCCACGCAGCAGCAAAGCGCCAGTACCTGACGCTCGTTACTACAAAGAGTCATTTCCTTGTCACGCACGAACATGGAGACACGGATCAACCCCAACCAATCGTGTTCGCGCTGTCAGATGCAGGCTATCGGTATGTGGCGCCAGAGTCAAGCGCGAAGGCGATGAAGGCCAGCTCGTCACAGACGATCATCACCGTAGCTGAACGCGTGAATCCTCCGGCCGCGACTCCCCAAACGCGCCTGGGATATGGAGAGGACGCATGATCTGCGGGCCTAAGCTTGCACGTCAGCAGTTGGCAGAGTTTGTTTCCAAAGCCGACGGTCTCGTTGAGATCGTCGGCTTGGGAGAGCGCAACTCCGAAGACACCCTTGATGTGATTGTTTCGTTGGACTGCTCACAGGTTCATGCGGATGAAGGAGGATTTGCGTTTAACGCTTACGAACAGTTCCACATCATTGCAGATGAGACGTTCCCGTTCTCTCCGCCGTACGTACTTGTGCGACATTATCGATTCGCAGGAATTGAGAATGTCTATTGGGGAAATCATATATGCTTGTATCGCTCGAAGGAGGCGGAATGGGATTGGACGCGCGGTATCGCCGGGTTCCTCATCCGTCTCGATTCTTGGATCAGGGATGCCGCCTGCGGCAACTTTACAGCGCCGGGCATGCCGGTACATCCACCTGTGACCTATCGCAATGCAGCCGCACTTTGCATTGCCATTGAAGCCGACGTTGATACTGCACTGCTCCATAGCCCCCCCGCTTGGGCATACCTGCGGCGGAAGAAGGAGGGCTTTGTCGAGATTGTCAGGTGGTCGGGAAGGTTTGATCGGGACGAGGAGCTGATTGCAGCACCGGTATTCCTGCTTCCAAAGTTCACGCAGTACGAGTTCCCACAGGTCGTAGATGACCTGTGCGTGACATTCGAGAGGTTCGGGCAACGTGATTCACTCATCCAAACCGTATGTGATGTATGGCGACAGAGGGCGGGACATGGCCAACTGCTTGTGATCATTGCGGTACCTTGGGAAACGTCGGAGCCGAGGTCATCAAGCGACTTTCATTTCGTTGCATGGCGCCTTCCCAATAACTTCGGCAAGCAAGTCAACACACTCTCCACGTCCGTTGACTCTGTAACGCAAGGTGTCACGCTGACAAAGCTGGTCACTTGGGGGCGATCAGCAATTGTCGATTGGTGCCACGTGGTCGACCGCCGTGCGGCCATCACGAAACGACGAGACGTTGACAGCCCGTGTTCTTGGTTTTACAAGAAGTCCGTTGCCATCTGGGGATGCGGTGCTCTTGGTGGCCACATCGCCGAGCTTCTGGTTCGTGCAGGCGTAAGCCGACTGGTGCTGTACGATCTTGATGTTGTGGACCCCGGGATACTGGTTCGCCAGAACTTTGAAGAGCAAGATGTTCGGGTGCCGAAGGTGGAGGCTCTCCGCCGCCGTCTCATCAACATTCGGCCGGATGGACTGGAGGTAATACCATACAAGGCGAACGTGCTCACTTTGCTCGATGACCGTCATGACTGGAGCAACGACGTTGACATCGTGTTCGACACCACAGCATCACGCGCCGTTATCGGCAAGCTGGAAGCGCGATGGAACAGTGAAGCCGTTCAACCACGTGTAGCTTCGCTGGCCATTGATCACGAGGCAACGCGGGGCATGGCAATCGTCGTTGGCCAGCATCATGCAGGCGGTCCGCAACATGTCAGCCGTCGATCCCGCATAGCGCTGCTCCGGTCGAAAAAGTATCGGGCGTATGCTGATCACTTCTTCCCAAGGGAACTTCCACCCGTGTTCCTCCCGGAACGCGGTTGCTCCAGCCCGACGTTCGTTGGATCGGCGGCTGATTGCTCCGCGCTAGCGGGAATGATGCTGAACTGCGTTGGGCACGTCCTTCGCTCAGCGGATGAGACGTCCGCCACCACGTTCTGTATGACGCTGCCGCATGCAGTTACATCCGGAGATCAGGCAATCGTACGTCTCGATTGGGAAACAGACGTCGTGTTGAACGATGAGAAGCACGGGTTTCAGGTCCGCGTTGCCCCTACTGCCTTGAAGGATGTGTATGCAGAGATACGGCGCAACAGCCGGAAACGCGGGGCGCATGTAGAGACTGGAGGCATGCTGTTCGGTCAATTCGATGAGATCCTGAAGATCGTGTGGATTGATGTAGTATCCGGACCACCGCCCGACAGTATTCATGCATCAAGCAGGTTCACATGCGGAATCAAGGGAGTGCAGAAAGAGAACGAAGCCTTGCGTCGGATCACAGGAGAGGCCACCGGCTTCGTGGGGACTTGGCACACACATCCCCGATCGAAGGCAATTCCCAGCAGGATGGATATCGACGCTACAGCTCAACTCTTCGAGACAACATCGCCACGCCCTCGATGGACGCTCGTCCTTATCGTCGGTGAAGAGCAGAACCAACAAATGTTGCGAGCATATGTTTTTGCTGCGAATGATGTCAATACATCCACCGAGACAGCATAGGCTATGAACGTACCGGCACCGAAAATTGCGGTCAGTCTTTCCGGCGGTGGCAGCCGGGCAATTGCCTTTCATCTTGGATGCCTCCGCGCCCTGTACGATCGTGGAATATTGGACCGCGTACAGGTCATATCAGCGGTATCCGGTGGATCGGTCATCGCCGCCATGTATGCCTACAGCAGTGAGACCTTCGATGAGTTCGATGCCCGTGTTGTCTCACTCCTTCGCTCTGGGCTGCAACTGAAGATCATTATTCGCCTGCTCCGGCCTGACTTCCTTGCCCGTACGCTCGCAACGATGTTCGTGGCCGGTTCAGCGGCCATGCTCTTCCGCATACTGGCGTTGACATTCAAAGGCATGCAGCGGTTGTTCAGGATTCAAAGCAGGCGCATGGCAAGACTGGTAGCCCTGCAGCCGCCGTTGCGACGATGGGCAAATCGCACGTCAGCGTTCGAGGATGTACTACGAGCGAGGCTGTTCGGGGAAACTACAGTAGACGAAGTTCGTCGTGCCGGTCTGGATGTGATTCTGAATGCCTGTGAGCTTCGTACCGGCACGGCATTTCGATTCTGTAATCGCACATCATGGTGTTGGCGGTACGGACAAGTAGTTAACAACGATGTTACGGTTGCACGTGCCGTTGCAGCCTCGGCCGCATTCCCGCCCTTCCTGCCGGCACTGGACTGCTCGTTTCAATTTCAACGCAACAGTGAAGAGCATACGCATCGGGTACTCCTTACTGACGGTGGAGTGTTTGACAATCTCGGGATCACGCCGATTGAACCTGGGCGCAGTATCGACTATAGCGGTGTTGTATATGATCCGGATTACATCATATGCTGTGATGCCGGGCACGGCCAGCAGAATGGCCTCCACGTACCCTTCTCCTGGTTCACCCGAATGAATCAGGTTGTCAACGTCATGTTCCGCAAGCAGCAGGATCGTTCCAAGAAACGACTGTTTGATCTTGTCGAGCATGGCCAGTTGAAAGGGCTTGTTTATGCATTCCTCGGCCAGAGCGATAAGGAGCTTCCACATATTCCGCCTGACTTCGTGTCTCGTGATCGGGTGCTCCGCTTCGGGACGGACTTTTGTGTACTATCCGCTGCCGATATCGAATGCCTTGCCAATCGCGGCGAGCAGTTGGCACGGCTTCTAATTGGACACTACTGTCCAAATATCTGACAAGGAAACTTAGCACTCCCCTTCTGACACCGCTGGACAGCCCGGAATTCGGCTTGCGCGCACGTGTTGCACATGGTTTTCGGCGTTATTTCGCGGTGGTCTCCGGGGCATCTGCGAGCGTATCCGGGGGAAACCCGCTTGTACCGGCCTTCAGGGCACCCGGAAGCATGATCCAACCAGCGTCGAACCAACGTCCATGCACGGTCATACCAGCGTCCACCGGTCAAAAATGCAGCGTCCAATCAGCGTCGAACAAGCGTCCACGCCATGATGCGGGCAGCGTCCATTTGGAAGCATACACGAACCAAAGCACCACCACGCAAGCGACGGAACAACGGTCAGCTTCGAGGAGAATACGCAACGGACACATGGCATTGTGCTCTGTGCCGCGCACCGAGCAATGAAGAATTGTCCGGCGCATGCTCCGGGCAGACAATTGAGAACGAGGAGAGCAACGTTGTATGAGATCAAGCGGTAGCACACAAGGATTCTCGCGACAATCGCGTACGAGCCACGCATCTACGTGACTGAGAGCGGCACCAACGTCCTCTTGCCGGACACCGACGGCAAATCTGTTGCCTGATTCGCAGCCATGCTGTAGCTTCGCCGCACTCTCCTCAACCATATCCGCTTCGCTTGTGATGCATGCCAAAGAATTCGATGAAGGAATAGGCACCGTCTGAACACACACAAATCTGTACTACTGTCCGGCTCACCATCGCCGGGCATCTCAGAAATCCACCAGACGAACGATGAAAGAATCACCCGCCAAACTTCCCAAGCATCTCGATGATCTTCGACTCGCTCGCCGTTGGCCGAAGGGTGTGCCGATGCCGAAGGCCGGAGCGTACAACGCGGCATCGAAGTGGACATACGATGAAGAGAGTCTGTTGAAGAAGTTCTATCCGCGCTATGGCGGACACTATGTTGCACGGCTCCTGGGACGATCGGTTATAGCAGTGAGAGTGCATGCCGGACGCATGGAGATTGCAGCCGCAACCAAGCGATGGACCGAGGCCGATGTCAATCGCCTGAAACAACAGTTCAGCACCATGCCGAACGCGAAGCTGGCGCGGAGTTTCGGGCGCGACGTGGAGAACATGCTGGCGAAGGCGCGTACCCTTGGACTTCGTGCCGGACCGGAACGCTGGAGTCCGGTGGAACTGGCCTATCTGCGTTCGGTTTACGGAACGATGCCCGTCAAGGAAATTGCCGAACGGCTGAAGCGGCCACGCGGTTCCATACTGATTCTGGCACAGCAGCATGGTCTCGCCAGAAAGAGAACCCGCATGACGAAGGCGATTGAGCGGACGATCATGAAGCAGATCGGCCGGGTGCCGCTCACGGAGATTGCCGCAACCGTTCGCATAGGCAAGGAACGCATCCTGCAAATCGCGCGAGCGAACGGATACAGGCCGGAGCCGCGATGGCGGCCCGACTGTTGGACGCCAGCCGAAGATGCGTTCCTTCGCAAGCACTATCCAACGATGCGCGCGATGGACATCGCAAAGCACTTGGGACGCTCGGCACAATCGATCCAATACCGTACACGCAAGCTTGGTATACCCGCCACCGCTGCGTACACGGCGCGCGAAGTACACTGGACGGCGCATGATGAATCCATGGTGCGCAAGCTGTACGGCAGAATACCAATGAACGAACTGAGTAAACGGCTTGGAAGGACGGAGAAAGCTATTCAAGGTCGCGCCGGACTGCTGGGGCTCAGTCTTCGTACTGCGAACAAGGCATTACCACAGTTGTGGACAACCGCCGAAGACGAAGAGCTACGGCGACTATACAAGTCGCAGTTGACCAATCATGAGATTGCCAGAAAGCTGGGGCGGCCGTATGGTTCGGTGTGTCATAGGGCGCAACAATTCGGACTGAAGAAGGAGCGGCCGGAGCGTGTGGAGTGGACGGCGGAAGAGGACCGTCAGCTTCGGAAGCTGCACAAGACGTTCGCCCCGACAGAGATCGCGAAGCGGCTCGGCCGAAAGCATCATGTTGTCCGTGCCCGGCTCTACAAACTCGGAATCCTCGTGCGGCGCACGGCGAAGCCGCCCATCTGGACTACCAAAGAAGACCGCCTGCTTGCCAAGCTATACGGGCGCCATCCTGTTGCTGAGATTGCCGAACGGCTTGGCCGGAGCATGAACGCGGTGAAGAGCCGGGCGGCACGCAAGGGCGTCGCCAAGCGACCGCGCTCCGCGGTTGCAGACAAACCGGCATCGAAACCGAACCGACGCCGTTCGTAGCGACACGGCATCCTGACCGGCCACACGTTCAGAACGTGCATGGTGCGGCCCTTGACGAATAAACCTGCTTCAATTCCATTCACCTTTGTGCGCTATGGGTCAGACAATTTCCGGAGTATTGATGGCACTCGGTGCCGTAATGGTAGTCGCCGCAATCTTTGGGCAGAAGATTGCGGTGAGCAGCATTCAGATACCTGCACTCAAGAATCCATGGCTTCGCCTTGGAGGTGGACTCGTGGGTCTGCTCCTTATCGCATGCGGACTTGTGGGCTATGCCGACAAAGTGCAATTGCTTCTTGCATCAATGCGAAGCTCTCCGGCAACGGTTGCTCCCGACACAGCATCGAACACCCGACCGCAACAGCAGATTGCACCATCCGCAGCATCGCTTGCGGGCCGCTGGACGGATGATCGCGGTACGACGTACCAGATATTTCAGCACGGAGATGCTTACGAGGTGAACGCAGCCAATGCAGCAGAGAGATACTCGTTGTGGGGAACGGGCGGTCTCAACGGCAGTACTCTCACGTTCAGCTATGAGACAAACATGCAATCGCGTGGGTCTGCGGCGATGACAATCAGCGCTGATAGTCGTGTCATCAATGGCACGCTCGAGGATTCCAGGCGCGGACAGGTGCCGTTTCGGCTCCGGCGTTACTGATCCGCGCACATATCATGTGAAGGTTCGTTCAGACGTACCTGCGCATCCATGCGATTGATACCTCGCCGATGCGGACGGACAGCGCTCCCTGCACTCGCGGGGATGAACCGTTCGGCAAGACTGTCACCGGCAAGCGCGAGTTTCGCTCCCTGCACACGCGGGGATGATCCGAAGAAGATTGCCCTCGCCTGTCGTGAGGCACCGCGCTACTTGTACACGCGGGGATGAACCGGATGAGGGAGGGCGGATTGTATACTTCGATAAGCGCCCTTGCACACGCGGGGATGATCCGTGGCAACGAGGCGCGAAGACGGTCCGCGGTGAGCGCTCCCTGCACACGCGGGGATGAACCGGGGATGACGATGGAGAAGCGCCGTGCCAACATGCGCTCCCTGCACAAGCGGGGATGAACCGTGACACCTCCCCGGAGCGGATTGCAATACGGGGCGCTCCCTGCACACGCGGGGATGATCCGGAGATCAACTCGTCTTTGTACTCCTTTACCCAGCGCTCCCTGCACACGCGGGGATGAACCGGGGTTCGCGATCAGCTTCTCAGGTGCGACCCGGCGCTCCCCGCATACGCGGGGATGAACCGCCGCCCTTCACACTGTCCTTGATCGAATCGAAGCGCTCCCTGCACTCGCAGGGATGAACCGGAGCGGCTCGCACGGGTTTCGGCACACCGTGAGCCATTCCCTGCACACGCGGGGATGAACCATTGTCACGAACAACACGCGCCCGCCAGCATAGAGCCGACGGGCGCGTGTTCAATCAACCAACCTATGGCCACGTTACCGCATCACCACCATCTTCGCAACGCTCCGCTTCTCACCGGAACGCAGTTCCACCAGATACGTTCCCGGTGTAAGCGTGTGCGTATCCACATCCACCGCGTAGCGTCCGTCGTCCATCATCTCGCCGTCGATGATCCGTTTCATCTCATGCCCCGCAGCATCGAACAACGCGAGCGAAACGGCATCGCCGCCGGCGACGGAGAAGAGGATCTCTGTCTCGGAGACAACGAGATTCGGCTGCACCGCAAGACGAAGCTGCGATGCGCCGCGCCCAACGACACGGGCCTTCCCAGCATGGTTCCCGCCAACCTCGCTTGCGATCTCCGCGACAGGATATCGCGAGTCGTTCGCGGCGTTCACGACCGGAAGCCCGTACGGCACCAGACGCAACCGGATGTAGTACGTTCCGGAGAGAAGATCGAACGTCGTTTCCGGCGTTGCCTGATAGTCAGGTGACGCGGGCGAGACGGTAAACGAGTCCAGCGTCCGCACAACGTTGCCGCTGGAAGAGTCCATCAGTTCCAGGTACGCATCCACGTGCATTCCCGCTGCAATCGAAGCAAGGCCGCTTAGCCGTCCGTCCAGCATGCAGCCGAACGTGGTGGAGTCATGCGCGGTGAAGGAACCCGTGCGCAACAGGCTGTTCACCTGTGCCATGCTGTCGGTCCGTACGGCATCGCTACTACGTTCGGCGAGGTGTATCGGATATGCGCCGTCTGCATCGGCACGCCACACGTCATGCAGAAGGAACGTGAACGACGTGCGAAGCGAATCATCCACACGCAACACGGCTTCGCGTCCGGTTGCCATGTAGCCATCGGGCCGCAGCTTCGCGAAGAACTGACGTGTTGTGCGGACCGCGCTCGTGTGATACGTGTGGTCCTCGTAGACGATCGCGTGGCGCGCGTCCTGACGGATTGCCGAAGCGGAGCCGGTAGGCGCAACGCCACCGTACAGGTACGTCTTCGGAAACCCTCCCGCGAACGACACCGAATTGAACGGCACTTCAGCCTGCCGCATGAGCCCATTCGACGGGATGCGATAGACGATTGAGAAGTAGTTCGTCTCGTTCGAGTCCGCTGCAAGGTATCCGCGGTTCAGCGACGCCGTGTTCGGATAGACGAACACCGTGTCGTGCGTGCTGTCGGCAACAATCAGCTTTCCTTGTGCCTGAAGCTTCGTCAGCTCCACCGAGTCCCATCCGGCGCGCGCATTCGTCGGCGTGTAGAGGCTTTGGAACACCAGACGCGTGCGATAGCCGAGACTTGGGATCGTTGGCTTGGTCAGCGCGATCTCCTCCCACGTCACCCCCTCGTAGACCCGCTTGCGCCCTTCCTGCCATAAGTCCATCGATGGATGGTAGCCGTTGAATCCCGGCTTGTTGAGCATCTGTGGCACATACAGGTTCTTGATTGACGGCGCGCCGCCGATCGTTGTATCGGCAAGGTGCGCATAGATGATATCGCTCTCCTTGAACGCCGTGTCACGCGGACGCCACTGCCATGCGATACCGGCATTGGAGTCGAGCGAGGTGACGTGCGCGAACGCGGGCATCGTCGGGAACTGCTCCACCGCGCCGATCGTGGTCTGAAACCATTGGCTGACCATGTCGCGCGACGAGTACGTTCCCCGGCGCGTCCACCAGGTATTACTGTTGGTGTCCTGCCGACGGAACCGCGCGATGATGCCAAGCGTGCTGTCGCTCCACGCAATGACGTCGCCGCCATTCATGCGGCAGACCACCGGCGTTCCCCACTGCATCGGGTTGGTGCCCGCATGCGCGTCCACGTACTCGTACGGGCCAAGGATGATGCCGCCGTAGTTGTCGGCGGTGAAATTGCGCAGCCAGATGCGTCGCGAACCGCCTGTCGTGCTGTAGTTGGTCCAGACGATGGTGATTACCGTGTCGGCAAGCAGCGTCGAATCGTTGTAGCGAACGCGATAGGTGATCGACGGCGTGAAGTTGTCGCGCCGCATGTCCTCCGCCGTATCGCACGATACCTTCTGTGTGAAGGGTTCCCACAGAATCGAGCCGGTCCCGGCGGTCACCGGGAATGAGCGGCGGTAATACACGGCATGGACATACTCCGTGTCGGTCTTCCCCGGAATGCTTGGGTCCGGAATGCGCATCGTATCGGGCGCGAAATACGTCATGTGGTAGCGCCGTCCATCAAAAACAAGCTTGCGCTGATTGCTCGTCACGAGCGCGCCGTTGATGATCGAGGAATCGGGGGGCGCGTACGTGATCTGAAGCAGCGCGCCGCCGCCGGGACGGAGCGTCAGGTTCGCCGCCGAGTCCGCCCATATCACCGTGTCCAGCCCCTTGCGCGGGTAGGCTTCACCCGGCAGGTTCGATTTGTCCGGCGTCACCTCGCGGATGTGCAGGAAGCAGTATTGCGTGGTGTCGGGATGCCGTTCAAGGTTGAAGCGGATGCGCAGCCGCCGCACGTCGGCGAGCGAGTCGAGATGGCGGGCAAGCAGGCTGTCGGGGCCGTTGAGCGCGATATCGTCGGTCCGCTCGAATGTTCGCCGGTTCACGACGAAGACGTAATGCGTATCCTGAAGCCGTGTGGCCCCCTTGAGTGTGTCGAAGAAGCCGAGTTCAACGAAGGTGTTCATCGCCGAGTCCATGCGCCCGTAGCGGTCGAATGCCTGAATCGACTGGACTTCGGACCATGATGGCAGCGGACGCGAACGCGGCACCTTCGTCCAGTCTTCAATCCATGTCTGGCTCGTCGTGTAGTGATAGGAGTACGCGTCACGCCATGTGAGTTTGCGAAGCTGTTCGGCGATGTTCGGCAGCCATGTCTGATTCATCCACTGCATCCGCGTGTGCATCAGGCCCCAGCCTGTATAGAGGTCCCGGAGGGTGTCGGACTGCGTGCCGTATTCCATCAGGATCGTGTCCTTGGTGTCATAGAGATCTCGCGCCGTGAAGCCGGACGGCCCCCAGTCCTGCGAGTAGGTCCGGCCAAGGTGTCCATGATTGTCGGAGGGTACGGTTGTGTTACCGTACGACGTGCGCGATGCTCCGAGGAATGAGTAATGCACGCCGCGCGAACCATAGGCGAGGCCGATGTTCGCCATGCAGAGGAGTTCTCCCGGCTCCGCCTGGTGCTGGAAGTATGTCTTGCGGACATAGAGGCCGGTAACCGGATCGATGGCGGGCGGCTCGTACTGAATCTGAAGAGTGCGCTGCACGCCAAGCCATTGAATGATGCGCCGCCCGGTGCGGCGTGATGCCCACGCGGCGGCACCGAGACGATTGAGCGGCCAGTCGTCGTACGGCCATCGCTTGTGGCCGGTGTTGTAGGCACCGAGGCCGAGGCGGTTCCACGCCATCGCGTACTGCTCCAGCGAATCGCGGTCGCTTGCACGGCCCGGGCTGAGGTCCAGCAATGGTATGCCGTACTTGCCGCCGTTGTGTCTGGCGATCGACGGCGCCGTGTAGATGTGAAGGTTCAGGCCGTAGCGATGGCTGATCGTGGAGTTCTTCTCATCGGTGGTTCCGGCCATGAGCCGCAACTGTTCGTTGACGGCGTTCGCGTCGAGTGCCTGCGGATATGTCTCCACCGACAACTCCGGTTCGCTCGTCATGAGGTACTGGCTTGGATTGACTCCCCATTGCGCGCGCCATGCCCTGATGCCGATCAACGCCGTGTCGGCCCCCGTGAGATTGACCGTATCGCGGCACCGTCTGTAGATGAACGAGTCGAGATAGTTGTAGCCATGATTGGCGGCGTAGATGCCTTCGTCGCCGGTGTAGTAGCGGATGATCTTGCCGAAGCGAAGAGGCTTCGCAGTGTCGGTTGCCAGCCTGTGGAAGAAATGATCCCACGTCGAGTAGTCCGGCCCCCCTTCAGTGTCATCATGAGCGCCCGCGCGGCGGTGTCCCGGAACCGGATGGCATCGGAGTCGGAGCCATAGGCAAGCTGCGCGGTCACGTCGCGTATGGTGACCGAACGAAGCGCGGCCTTCTCTTTCCCGGTCCATCGCACGCGCACATCGAACCCGTGACTACTGTTGGCATCATTCCACGCGCCGCCGAGTCCGTTGGTGACCGCCTGCACCATGTCGACACGATACGCTGTATCCCGGTAGGCATTGAAATTGCGTGTCGAGTCCGGCGCAAGCACCGGGAAGAGGCTCCTCTTTTGGACGTGGATCGTTGTGTAGAGAATCGCGGTATCGTGGACCGCCGTCTGTGGCGTGGTCGTGCCCGCCGGAAGAAACGTCGTTCCGTGCGGAATCTCGTTCCAAATGTCAACGGCAAGGAGAGTGTCATTCAATTGCGCCGTCTGGCCACCGTCAACCGTATCGAACAAATGGGCAGTAACGTCGAACCAGAGGTAGCGCTTGCCCGGGTCCAGGTCGATGCGCTGATAGAAGTAGTTGCCGCCGGTCTGCACGCTGTCCTCGTACTCGATGCCCCCCGGCGGCTGGTAGCGGTATTTGTGCCATGCCGGATCGTAGCCGAACACAATCTGTGCAAGGACAGTATCGTTCGCGCCACAGTTTGCAGCACTGTATTGCCGCTCGTACATCGAATCGACACCACCGAATAGCTGTGTGGGATTTGCCTTCGTTACTCCGTGCTGATACTGAAGAAACTTGCAGCGCCAGTAGTACGATTCCGAAGTGTCGAACGCAAAGAAGTTGACCTGCTTGCCGTTGCCGGTGCGGTCCCACGGCCAACTGCTGATGATCAATCCCTGATCGAACCGCTTGTGTATCGCGTCATACCCGCGCGCGAGATTGGCAAGCGTATCGTACTGATAGTCCGGGTGATCGATCGACGTTCGCAGTTCAATGATCCGGATGCCAAGCGCTTCGGCCCAGTTCCAGACACCAGCCACGTGGTTGTTGCTGTCGTTCGTACCGACATAGGCACCGATGGAAAACTCGTTGTCGTTGAACCCGTACGCCCGCACAAGCGGCGCGGCGCTGTCGGGTAATGGTTGTTGCGGAAACTGATTGAAGTCGATCGTCTGTGCATGAAGCATGCTCGACGTAAACGCGGCGAAGAGAAGAAGCAGGCATGAAGCCAGCCGGAACCGCAGCCGGAGCGGTTCCTGAGAGTGTCGCGTCATACATTCTCCAGGGCTATGTGGATATTGAATCAGAGAGATATGGCCGTTCGATGCCATGCGGCGGCGAGCGGCACGTAGGATGCCGTTGTGACCGTGCTGAAGAGCGGGTGATGGTTATTGTTTCGTCAAACGTACGGTTGCGATCGGATGGCGCTGCGCGTCATAGAGACAGAGCAGATAGACGCCGCCTGGAACCTCCGCGCAATGCCAGAATGCTTCTCCGCGTGCGGGCTCCGCGTTACCATGCGCTACCTCGCGGCCTGAAAGATCGTAGACCGCAATCGTGGCGGGCATGTGCGAGAGATCGCCGCGCCACGCGATGTGTACCTCGTCGCGTGCAGGGTTGGGCCAGACGCTGACGGCGTCATGAACACCCGCGACGGCGATCGTCTCGACACCCGCCGCCGAATCACGCGGGATGTACGGACCACCGGCGTAGACCACTGCTACACCGGCATTGAAATTTTCGTCCGGATATGATGCAATCAGATCATTCCAACCGTCCCCCGTGACATCGCCGAGCGGTTCAAGGAGTGCAAAGTTCAGATCATTGCTGTAGACATCGTATTGATGATCCGGACCAACCGGGCTTCCATTGAAACCAAGAAACGTAGGCCCTCCGGTGCCGAAGATTGCCAACATCTCATATCTGCGGGCGCTGTCACCAACGTATCCCAGACGTGCCGGTGTATCGTATCCGGTGCGGTACAGAGTCATGTCCGCATCATCAGCGGCCAGCGTTCTTGTTCGTATGCTCTTCCCATTGCCGGAGAGATAGACGGGCACACGCCACGGAATTGAAGCGCGTGGTGGTGCGACGAGATCAAGAACACTGTCACCATCGCAATCCAGTGCTACCACATCGAAGCCGCCGAATTCCGCAACCCGATCCGGCCCATGCCAGTTCCATGGCGAACCCGGCGATCCGAACCAGAATTTCGTTCGATAAGTACCGCCGGGATATCGCCGTAGTGTCAGCAGGTCCACGTAGGCATCGCTGTCCCAGCGCCCGGGTACGATGGCAGAGTAACCGCCACCATCGTTGCTTTCGGTGTCCTTGAGAATGACGGTCGGCGTGTCCACCTGAAAATTCGGACCACCTCGATAAATCCAGACTTCCGGGTACCGGCTGCCATCACCTGCACGCGAGACACCGGCGGAGTAGATGATCAACTCGTCCGCTCCATCGCCATCGAGATCGGCCCCAAGGATGTCTTCCGGAAATATGTGCGTGAACGGTGTCATCGTTCCGGGATCAAGAATCACCGGTGCCTCGCTGAAGTGTCCGGAATCCGTGCGGAATATCCGAAGCGTGTAGTCACCGTGTCCAAAACCCACCGCCTTGTGGCCGGTCCCCCAGAAGTCACCGACAACCGGGTGCGGCGGAACCGCTCCCGTTTGTGGTGCAATCCACGCCGGTGTGTGACGGATGCTGTCGCGTCCACCGTAGTAGACGCGCCATTCACCCGCCGTTCCGAAGCAGACGGCGAAGTCATCAATACCATCGCCATTGACATCCGAGACACTGCCGATACCCGTGCCGACCTGATCGCCGCCAGCCTGATTACCCGCGATGCTCCAGATGCGGCGCAGCACCTGCGCCTTCGGGTTGGCAACGATGGTATCGGGCGGCTGTGCTCTCATTACTGCAACCAACACCGGAAGCAGAAGGAAAGTCAGCAAGAGCGTGCACGGAGATGAATTTCTGCCCTGCGATATGGAGCGCGATGCGATCATACGTACAGATCAATGAAACGATGTATGTGAAAAGACACCATGCAGCGAACAACCATCGTGCATGAACTTACAGGCCCGCTCCGTGTGGTACAAGGCACGTATGGCCACTGTGCCTCAGCGGGGCCTTTCGCACATCACTCAACGGCCAACCGGCGGGGCATGCGTTGCCAGCATGCCCCGCCACGGAGCCGGGGCCGCATCATGGCTCCCAGGCCGGTCGTGTTGTGTTGCACGCGTCCTATCTCACCGGATCCCCGTTCCGTGTAATCCCCTGGCTGAAGAGACAGGAACGTTCGGTGACCTCTGCCCGATATTTACCGCGCGGAAGATCGGAGATGTCGACCGCAACCGGCGCCAGCGCCGTGTCCGTCCCATCGGTGTGCAGTTCCTTCGCCACCTTCCCCTCTTCGTCGAGGATGCGAACAACACGTTCGCTTCGCACCGGGTGTTGTGGGTCAACCCGAAGGATGATCGTTTCATGCACCGCGGACGCGCGCGCGGGCTGCTTGCTGGTGTTCGTGAGATAACAGGCCACGATTACCCAGATGCATGTTGACGCGGCAACAGCCGCCTTCCATACCGTTGAGCGTTTCATACTGGTTCAATGATGTGTGAAGAAGAGATGTATATATATCAGCCGGTGCCCGCTCCCGTCTGTGAAGACGGGCACCCGCTGTTACTGCATTCGTCCCGGAGGGGCTACCGCACGGCATTACCGCATGAGCGTGAACCGCGTCGTTCCCCGCAGACTTCCCATTCGCACCTCCGCCACGTACAACCCGTCGTGAAGCCTGCCGACGTCAACCGGAACCACGTACTCGCCGGTATGATCGGCCACGAGACCGGGCATGACCATGACGGCATTGCCGAGAAGATCATACACCGTGATCGTTGCCGTACCAACGGACTCGACGAGCACATGCAGCTCACCCGTGCCGGGTCGTACAGGATTCGGAATCATCGCGACCGCGATGGAAGCCGGGTTCAGATGAACGGCACTCGCCGCGCGATTCGTGCCCCCGTCGATCCGCTTGAGCATCTCCGGCGGCGCGGGATCCGCTTCAAGGAAGTGGAACCCGCCGGTGAGCGCGTACGCGATGCCCGGCGAGGCAACGGCGGTCAACTGGATGAACACTGGCGTTCCCTGTGCTGCCGAAGCCGCAACCGGAACGGTCACATCCTCCACAAGCGTATCTGCCGCCACGTCACGCGCCGTGATTGCCGTACTCATCCACAACACGGCCCGGTCGCTCGCGCGACGCAGTTGCAGCACGAAGTAGATGTTCGCCGGTGCACCCGCGCCCGCGTCGTATGGCTGCGTGTTGAGCCATGCGGTAAGGCCCGGCGTGCCGCACAGCACGCGCGTCACGGCCACAGGAACCGTGTCGGCGTTGAAGATGCCGGTGCGCGCTATCTCCGCCGCATTCGCAAGCGTTGACATCGTGCCGGAACTTCCCTTGCCGGGCGGGAAGAACGTCGCTGGCGGCAGGCCCCATTCCCACGGCGGCGTTGTGCCGGGTGCGAATATGTTGTACTTCTTGTACAACCCGGCGGTGATCCCTCCGACGGGCGGATTGCATCCGGCTCCCGCCTGATCGGCTATCACATCGGACATGATGTTGTAGCTGGAGAGGATGGTTGCCCCGCTTGCGGCCTGCGTAAAGACCGCAAGCGGCATCGACGGCGTGTTCTCCACCGATGCCGGGTAGTACAGCGCCGTATCGCCATGCGGGCGCCGTCCGCTGAACGATTGCGCTTCGGTGCCCCGGTGCAGAATGCTCGCCGACGTGATCGCATGCTGCGCGGTGTTGCCCACCGACGGAACCGTGATCATTGTCGGGTGCTGGCCGTCCGGAACTGTATCAACGCCAACCACGTAGCTCATTACCTCCGTCGAAGGCCGCTACGGTCAACAAGGCCGCGAGGAGCGAATCGCAGTCGGATGGAAAGCCAGATGACATCATGCCTTGTTCGCTCGTCCGGTGCCATGCCGTCCCTTCCCTCTGAACATCCCAAGCAACCGGCAGCGCAGCTTCACCGCAAGCTCCGTTCGCTCCAACTGTTCGGCTATCTCCCGGTTCCGCATCACCGGGAAAAGTCCACGCAGGCGTTCGTCTTCATCCGGAGTCCATGCCCGCGACGTCGGACGTGCACGATACCCGTTCTTCCGCGTTGCACGCATGACCGCATTCACCCCGATACCCAGGTCTCGCGCGATATCCGTGCAGGCTCGCGTCTCCATGTGCTCGGCGACATACCGTTCCTGCTCCGGCGTCAGGCGCACGATACGTTGCGAGAGTCCGATACGTCCCGCCTTCAACTCTACCGCGTCCACCGTCCGCCCAAGCTCTGAGGCAATCTCCGCGTTCGTCATCGTGCCGTAGTGAGCGCAGAGATAGGCCATATCGTCCGAAGTCCACGGTGCGGACCCGGTTGCGTTCAGTCCGAGTTTGCGTATCCGGTGCCGTACGCGGGTCTCCGAACGATTCAGCATCGCCGCCAGACGCGGAGCGGTCAGCTTGCCGTAGCGCAATCGCAGAAGCGCATCTTCCTTGTTCGTCCACGGCTTCGTGTCCAAACTGCGAATCCCAAGCTTCTCGGCCCGTGCGTTGACGCCGCTCTTCGGACGCCCAAGCTTCGTGGCGCAATAGAGCGCTCCCTCACCGGGATAGTGCTTCCGGAGGAACGTGTCCTCTTCGGCGCTCCATTTCGGAGGAGAAGGGGCCACGGCCCGCGCTTCGATTGACGTGCGTGTCTTCGCAGAGCGCCGCCAGACACGCGCAGGACGCTGTTCCGATGGAGCGGGCAGCGACGCCGTAATCGTCGATGCTACAATGAGCCGGGGCGGAGCGGGGGCCGGTGTTCTCACGTTCGTAATGCTGAAGGTTCCTGACTCGTGCGAGACAACCATGGAGCGGGTGCGGTGGTTTGCGGCGGCTCTACTGAAAGTCCGCCATACACCCGATCGAAAACCGGAAGCCATGACCGGATGCCATTACATCATTGCCAGCGACTGCACACGGCGCGAGCGTTCATCGTGCGGAGGGGACGCGATGTGCGTGGCGGTCAGACTGTGACAACAACCGCAATCAAGGAGTAATGACTATCCGAATAACACGAAGATTGGCCCAATGTTAGCAATAGGAACGCGAATTACCTACGCTCGCAACAGCCGCCGATGGATTCAGGTACACGAATGGAACGCCGTGAACCGCACCGGTATCGTATCAACCGTCATCGCGGGCACCGGAGAGCCGGACGCGGGAGCGTCGCGCCATCCTGGCACGCCATCGCTCGCAAATCCGCAGTACGTCCGGCCCTTGATCCAGCGCGTTGGACCCGCGAAGGGGGAGACACCTTGCCAAGCAGGCGGCTCACGTTCCGGTGTTGCGCCGTCGAACGTATCGTATTGCCGCCGCCCACATTCTGCTTTTCAAAGATAGTACAACTCCGATTGAACACAATAGTATGCGATTCGCGAATCCCCGGGCCGATAGCTTTCTTCGATGGCACTTGGGCGAATCACGCAAACGGTCGAATTCGACGAGGATGTTCCGGGGCTGGAGGTCGCCTTTGCGGAAGTGCTTCGCACAATGCGAGCCAAACGCGACGTCTCGCAACAGGCCCTTGCCACCGAAAGCGGCCTGGGCCGGACCTATATCTCACTTCTCGAACGCGGCCTTCGCCGTCCATCACTCGCCACCGTCTTTCTGCTTGCCCAGGCACTTTCGGTAACGCCGATGGAGATCGTTGCACAGGTCGATGCTGCGTTGCGCTCCCGTATGGCTGCAACGAAGCGTGGCATGCAACGCCGGACGTGATCGGGCAACGCTGCACGACACTGCCGTGTACGAGGCCGCTGATCATAACCTGCACGTTCATTGTGGCTTTGCGGGTTCGCTACGAGAAGTGAACGTCATTGGCAAAGGCAAGTGCCGTCATGAGTTCCTGGTGCGGGTTGTTGTGCGAAATCTTGCTTGCCACACTCCAGTATGCATCATAGCGTTTGCGTTCGTCGAATGAAGCATCGTCCTGCTCTCTCAGTTGGGTCCGCTGCTCTCCCCACGCTTCAATCATGGCGGTTGCTTCTACGGGTGTTTGATGTGCCCGCAGCAGATACACTTCGATCATCCTGCCAGCCACTGACTTCAGCCACTCGGCACCTTTCTCTGTCTCCCTGATTGCGTCAAGCACGGCCTCGATGCCGACTTCGCGTTTACTGAACTGTTCGAGCAGGTCACAGTGTTTTCGCTTGAAGACTACCATGAATGCGCCATAGTCGAGGTGTTCGTAGTTCGTTTGATGTACGAGACGGCAGAGAATTGAGAACTCACGAACACACTGGATCATATCGCGAAGTTCGAGGCCGAACATCTCCGCACCCTTGACAAGCATCGAATAAATCGAGTGCATCAACGCGTCGCTGTTGAATTGAAGCAAGCCTTGGCGCTTCATCACCGCGCCCACCTGAAAATGGTCCAATGCGAATGAGATGAATGCGCGTCCGTCCGGGCGCGGGAACTGGTAGTCCACATCGATGAAACGGCGAAGGTATCCACGCGCTCCGAAACCGCTGCCATAGACAGCGCGGACTGAGTGCGACAATTGCACCGTGTCCATCGCCAGCACGAATACCAACCCGGGTACATCGAAGAGATGCTTGATCGTTTCCAGCAATTCGATTGCGAACGTTGGACGGCAGCGGTCAAGTTCATCAATGAAAAACACAACTGGCTTCGTGGCGGTGGGGCTATGCTCGGATACACCCAACGATTCAACGTCGCCACGAGTCTGCTCCTGGTCTGTTTCTTCATTTCGCAACGAGGCAATGAACTTGGTGAGTACGTCGCGAAACTCCTCCACAGTACCCTTGCGGTCACGATGCTCCTTGATTGCGTCCTTCGCGGCATCGGCAAGGGCGTCGCCGGTGATCTTCCCACTATCGTCCGCCGGTGGCTTCAAAGCATTGATCATGACTTCCGAATCCTTGAACAGCCGTGCAGCCAGTAACTTGATTGCCAACGGTGCGAGACGCTGACCGAGATTCTTCGCCGCAAGTCCAATCTTCCTTAACCCGGCACTGGCTTCGCCCTTGTAATGGGCGTCCACATACTCATCGAATTCAGTGATGAATGCAACAAGAGGATCAGCGGCAAAGTCATTGCGCCATGCATTGAACGAAAGGCAGACGTGCCCATTATTGACAAGCATTTGCTGCCACATTGCTATGAATGTCGTCTTGCCGCTACCCCACGGTGCATTGATGCACACAACGGCCGGATCGGTAAACGAACCAACGAGTCTTGAGAGGTTCACGGCGATCTGCTTCCGCTTCAGTCGGCAGTTCTTAAAGGGTTCGTCTTTGGGGATTTCGATCGTAGGATTCGAGTACATAGCATGCCTTGATGTGATCGCTTGACGCATCCCTTTCGCCAACCCATTGGTGACGTATCCCTGAATTGCGCATCGCTCACGTTGTTGTGTAGATCATTACGGGAACCGCCTGCAAGGGATTTGAACCTGCTAGGGAACCGTCGAGGTATAGATGGTTTGTGTGCATGCGATGGCTGACCGTCCAATGCTTATGCGATCTGAGCGAAGGGGAACATGGTTGGCCAAAGCATGGAATTGACGTTCCAAAGGTACGGATTGCGCCGTGCCAAGACCTATGGGGGTGATTCCGGCGGCAGATGGCGGGATGTTCGATTCATCCATCTAACTTAGTTTGGCCGAAGGCAAGGAAAGGGCTCTTGTGACTCGATTGTTACCCGCGATTTCGCGAACCGCATAACCACTAGGGTTGCAGGGCAATTTGCAGAAACAAGACCTGTGCCTACGGCATGGGTGGTCAGGCAGGGGGGATGACCAACGAGTTGGGGCATTTCCCGGATGTTGTATCTGCTCCATCCATCGCATGCCTTTGTGCGCATTGTCAATGCCGCCCCCTGCCGCCGGCTAGTGCATCAGCGTGAAGATGACGTCGTAGAGGGCATGGGTCATCGCGGCGATGCCGAAGCCGCGCCAGAGGAAGAGCAGGTTCAGCACCAGGCCCATCAGGAACCGGAAGGTGAAGCTGGGGATGGTGAACGTATCGCCGAGGCTTCCGATGTAGTGAACGGCGGAGAAGATCAACGCTCCGGCGATTGCGGCAATCGCATAGCGCTGGCGCTGCTTCAACCCGTGCGCCAGTTTCAGCAGCCAGACGAACGCGGAGACGAGCAGGAGGCGGAACACCAGTTCCTCGTAGACGCCGGCACCGAGCGAGAGCACGATGGACTGCATGGTGCCGACACGCCCGGCCATCTGAAGCAACGGCGGCCATACCAGACTGAAGAG
This sequence comes from Kapaibacterium sp. (SeqCode), assembly GCA_035549015.1. Lineage (GTDB taxonomy): Bacteria > Bacteroidota > Ignavibacteria > OLB7 > OLB7 > JAFDZV01. The sequence continues at coordinate 63,269 of DASZRW010000091.1, read as the reverse complement.
CTCCGCGACGAACCACGCAACGATCATCCCGATGACCAACCCGTACACCAGGCTTTCGCCGAACATCCATGCGAAGTAGCGCGGCCTGATCGGGATGTTGTGCCTCCGTTCGTAGAGCACGATGCCGGCCCCGAGAGCCAGGAGCAGCGCGCTCAACCAGAGGGTGCTGTCGATCCCCACCATTCCCAGCAGCCGCTTCACGAAGATGTCGGCGCTTACGCGCACCTCCATCACGCTTCCGGCATTGGCCAGCCGGATCCCGATCTCGTAGAACAGGAAGAGGGGAAGCACGAAGAGATAGCTGTAGGTCCAGGTCCGCGAGAGGCGCAGATACGCCGTCACGGGAGCCTCGGAGCCGACCGGGAGGGGCCGTGGTTCCGGGGAGGCTGGCTGCAGGGGATCGGTAGCGATTGGATTGTCCATGTGGGAACTCGGTGCAGGAACTCAATGTGATTGTGAAAGATAGGAAATCGCGTTCGTGCGGTAACTTCCAGTTCCAAGGTGGTTATATTCGGCCACGTCACGGTTCATTGCATCCCGATTCGGCTCGTCGTTGCGAGACGAGCATCACGGTGAACGTGCGATGCAGACATCATTGGCCGGTATCAGAAGAAGCCGGCCAACAATCGCAGCTAACAATGCGCGTGGGATTTGTTGTAGCGTTCGTTCTGTTCCTTGCCGCCGTCGGCCAGATGATGGCACAGGGTCGGGGCGAGCGAAGCGAAGTCTATCCATCGGAACTCTATCCAGGCGAGAACGTTGTCACGGTGCGGAATGCGGATGGCATCGACAAGATCCGCTTCCGCGCATCGTCGCAGACAACCGTGACTGTGCCTCCGATCAACGGATGCCCCACGAGCGTGGATGTGGTGATCAACGTGGGTGATGCAACCACCAGCGAGCAGGTGGACCTTACCGTGCACGATTGCAACGGCACGTTCGCCACGGTGCTGCTGCGGGCGCAGAACTGGCAGATCCGAAAGGAGTACACCGGCAAGGTTCGCGTCGGCGGGGATACCTGCCTTCAATGCGAGATCGTCACATCCGATCGCAGGCTGGTGGATTCGATCGTGGTGAACAATCCGAACGTCCATGTGATCATGCCGCCGGGGAAGGCGCCGTGGCAGGCCAGCGGGTCGGACTTCCACTACCAGGTCTGCTACCATCCAACCAAGCCGGAGAACATCCGGGAGATGATCCGCATCTACCTCCGGCGCGACCAGCCGAATGCGGGGCTGACGCAGTACGTGATCGAGAAGCCGCTGACCGCCGCAGCCGTGATGCCACCTCCTCCGCCGAAGCCGGATACCATGCCCCATGACACCGTGCCGCCGCTCGTGGACCCCACCACGTTCCGGAACATCCTGATGCCGACGGCGGAGTCGCTGGGGGGAGGAGGCTTCTTCGCGGGCAACTACGAGCTGGCCGGGTGGCTTGCCGGCTACGGGCCTACCGACCGCCTTACCCTCCTTCTCGGCACGGCGGCCGTGCCGGACTTCATCTCCAAGCTCTTCGTTGCCACCGCCGGTGTGAAGTACGAAGTGCTGCGCGCCGGGCTGTTCAATGCGGCCGTGGGGGGACAGTTTGCCTACACCTCCACGAAGGAATCGGATATCTCCGTGGAGGCTCCGTACACGGTGTTCAGCTACGGCAATCGGCGCAACCGGATCTCGCTGGCGTTGGGCTACAGTTGGAAGCATCACTCCACGACCGCGGAGACATTCAAGCGGCAGGCCTACATCGTTGGAATCGGCGGGGACGTTACGCTTGCGCGCGGCCTGAAGCTGGCGGCCGAGACGTACGTTATCGAGTCGTCCGGACTGAACCCGTTCGCGATAACCCTGCGCTGGTTCGGCAAGGACTGGGCTCTCGATGCCGGCCTGGGGCTGGACCTCGCAAACATCGGTTCGGTGCAGGGAACCGGCCCTCTCTCCGGGGAGATCACCAATCCGCGCCTGGCTCCCGTGTTCTCGTTCATATGGCGGTGGTAATGGCCGTGATGCGAACCGCACGCTGCCGGCACTCCATTGTTGTACTGTGTGGCGGCATTCACTACGTTTGCGCGACAGGCTCCCATCGATATTCTCCATCAGTCTCGTGTCAGCGTCCGTAGATCGTGATCCATACCGAGCGACAACCGTTGTACGATGACGGCGTTCGTGTTCAATACAGACCGACCAACAACGAGGGATCAATGGCAACCAGACCATCGGGTAAGGGAGCAGGGGAGAGCCTGCGCTGCATGCATGCCATCCTGTTCGTATGTATTCTACTGCTGGCATCGCCATCGGGCGCCAGGTCGCAGACACCGGACACGACGCACCGCGCGCAGAGCCGGGACAGCGGCAGGGCGGCGGCTGCGTCCGGCACCCAGGCGCCTGCGGCAACTGCTCCGCCGGCAGGCCCAACCGCACCCACCGCCGCCTCGGCAGGTTCCACGACGTCCCCCGCGGACAGCTCTCAGGCGCAGCTCCAGTTTATCGGACTCAAGGCGGCGCCGAACGGTGTGCACGGCGTTGTCAGCGGCGGCAGCCTGATGCTTCAACTGAATCGTGCGCCGAGGACGGACACACCCGTTGTTGCGCTCATCAGCACGGAGGCGCCGCCGGACTCGCAGCCGGTCCGGCTCGGCATCGACGCCATCAGCGGCACCAACATCTTCGTGCGCATCCCGTCGAAGACACGGAACGGCCGCTATCGTGTGCTGGTCTATTCCGACACGGACCCCAGGCACAGCCTTGCGCATACGCCGCAGGAAGTGATCGTCAAGGATCTGTACGGTCTCATTGCGCTCGCACTGATTCCGGTGCTGGTGATGGTGCTGATCATCTGGCTGGTCGTGCGGCGCTACAGGCCGCTTCCGAACCAGCCGAAGCGCAACTGGCTGCAGCTTCTCCTGATCGACCCAAGCAACAACACCTACAGCCTGTCGCGCGCGCAGTTCATCTGGTGGACCGGGATCCTGGTTTTCTCCTACGGGTTTCTCTTCATCTCGCGCGCGCTCGTGGAGCACATCTACGAGTTCCCGTCGCTGGATGGCTTCGCCTGGACGTTCCTGATCAGCCTCGGCACGCTTCTCGGCGCGCAGGCCACCGAGCAGGTGAAGGGAGCCAAGGGGAGCGGCACCGGCGCGCCGGTGCTGGCGGATCTCTTCATGCACGGCGGCGTGATCGCATTGGAGCGGGTGCAGCAGGTACTCTGGACGCTGGTGGGTTCGGTGATGTTCGTGGTGATTCTGCTGAAGAACTATTCCATCTCCACCATGATGCCGGTGATCCCGCAGGAACTGCTCGCGGTGATGGGCCTCAGTTCAGCCGGCTATATCGGCGGCAAGGTGATTCGTAATCCGGGGCCGACGATCTCCAACGCCGTTCCCAACGGCGACGGAACCTACTCCATCACCGGGCAGAACCTCGCGCCGAATGCGAAGGTCCTGATCGACGGCGTGGAGGCCGGCACCGTGAACACTGTGAAGGTGGACCCGACGAAGTCCGGAAACAACGCAACGGAACTGAAGGCGGTGGCGAGCGCCGTGGCAACGAAGTCCATGACCGGGCCGAAGCAGGTGGTGGTGGTGAACCCTGACGGGCAGCGTGCCACGACGACGCTCCCCGGAAGCCTGGTTCAGACCGTGATGGCGACGCAGGCCACGGTCCCGGCTCGCGGCCAGGCCGTGACAACCGATGCAGGCCAGGCCGTTGCCGCCGATCCCGTGCCGCCCACTGCGACGGAGGGAGCTTCCGGCGGCGGAACCGATAGCGGAGCGCCTGCCCCGCCTCCGGAGGCCGGGTAGGGGCGAACGGCCGTGACGGCGTTGTATGAATCGTGGCCGTACGAATGATGAGGGGGATCGCTGCACTGCCGCGATCCCCCTTCTGTTGGGTGCGCGTCCGTTCACCGCTATCGGCTATGCATGCTCCTCGCCCGGCAGGCGCGCGGCGGCACTCAGCTCGCGGAACCGCGTAAGGCCTGGGTGCTCTCCGGGCTGGCAACGGATGGTGTTGCCGCCGTAGAGGAGGTCGAAGAAGTCATCACGATTGTTCGCATCCTCCTGCTCGCCGAAGTAGATGAACTGCTCCTCCACGCGGTGCAGCGAACAGCGCGACGCGAAGACGTAGGGAGGAAGCGCCTCGCCGGCCGGAAGCAGATCGGCCACGGCGCCATCCTTCGTTGTGAGTATCGCCGCGGCTGCGGCTACGAAGCGTTCCAGCGCGGCGTACAGTTCGTCGAAATGCTCCTCGTCATCCGCCCCCTTCTTTCCTGCGAGTGTCTTCAACGCCAGGTCCGCATAGTCCGTGGTTCTGGCCTGGGCCTCGCCGTGCAGTGTGGCGCCCGCATTCGCCTCCGGTTCATCCATCTCCTCGGACTGCCGGCGGATTTCATTCAACGCGATGTAGAGCGAACGGGAGAGGCGCAGCGTGGCCGCCAGCACAGGCTCCGCAGCCAGCGCCCGCAGGATTGCGGCTGCCTGCGCGGCGCGCGGCGACCGGGGAGCCCCCGCAGCGGCGGCGCGATCCACTGCGTCAACAAGGCGTGCAAGCGTGGGCGATCCGACGGCCGTCGCCGGGAATCGCGGGAAGTTTCCGGCGGCTGCCTCCGCGAAGAGAATCGCGCCGGCGGCGTGAAACTGCCGCTCGAGAAAATGGGAAGCCCGCTCGATGCGCTCCTCGATGCTCCACGCCTTCAATATCCCCAGCATCCCCGCGCGCATCGCCGGAGCCTGCGGGCGCCGCAGGAAGACGCGCCGCCGCAGGTCGAGCAGCAGATCGATCCCCTTTCCCAATCCCTCCAGCGTCGGCACGGCAAGGAGCAGCGATGCGATGGGAGTGAAGATGGAGAACTTGTACGGCGTGTAGCGAAAGGCCTCCACCGGAAGAAGCGCGGCCAGGGCGAAGAGAGCGGCAAACCCCGCGTAGGTAAGCACGGCCTTGCGGGTGGGATGCTTCACGCGCTTCAGGCGCTCGCGTCCGGCAAGCAGGATCAGCACCAGCGCGGCGCTCCAGAGGATGTTCGTTGCCATCGGCATCTTCTCCATCACTCTGCGACGCAGAATGTCGTTGAGGATGTTCGCATGAATGGCAACGCCGTGCATGTCCGGCAGCGTATTCTTCTCCGGCTTGAGCGGCGTGTAGAACCGGTCCACGACGTTCGTCACCTGCCCGTTCCGGATGTCGCCGTAGCCCACCAGGACGGTCTTGCCCCGGAACTGCTCGCGCAATGCGGCGGTCTTCGCGCTGTCGCCGGAGGAGACGATTTCGAACACGGTCTTCAGCGGCATCACGGGAAAGATCTGATCGCCCTCGCTTCCGTCGTGGATCGTCTCGCCGATGCCGCCGGCGTAATCGATAACGAAGTTCTGATCGCCGAAGGAGGCCAGATACTTCGCGGCGGTGCTGTCCGTGGCGCGCGCAAGCTTCAGGTCGAACGCCTCGTAATGCCGTCCGGTGTCCGCCCCCCAGGTTGGCGTGAACGTGCGGATGGTGTTGTCGTCATCGGTGATCAGATTGATGCAGCCGATCTGCCGGTCGTTCAGCCGGAAGCTCTTCGGAGGGATTCGGAAGCTGTTCAGCGAATCCTCGTAGAAGATGCCGAACACCAGATCGTCCGGATGATCGCCGATCAGCGCGCTCAGCATCGCATCGCCGTCCGGGGCGTCCGGCCGCTCCTTCTCCAGCAGGAAGTCCACGCCTACAACGCGCGGCTTCAACTCGAAGAGCGCGGCGAGGTTCATTGCCAGCGTCGCCCGGTTTACCAGATCGTTGGAGTCGAGGATGGAGGAGTCGTAGGTGAGGACGCGGATGTTTGTGTCGATCGCCAGTTCGCCGCGGGTCTGGAGGACAAAGTCGGTGAAGTTGTCGTCGTTGATGGCGGACTGCACCAGGTTCATCTGCGGGAGGTTGGATGCCACGAGGCTCAGGAGGGGCGCGAGGAATGCGGCAACCAGGAGTTCGAGTCTCCTTCGCTTCAGGAACCGATGGAGTGTGCGGGCCGTCCTGCTCATCGCAGCTATTCCCAGTAAGACGTTACCATCAAATCGTCCGCGATCCGTTCCACGTCGTGGATGCGCATGGTGTAGGCGTTGTCCAGGCTCGTCACCTCGATGCCGGTGAACGCCGGCCAGCCGCGTCCGAACAGCTTCGGCGCGATGAAGAGAATCAGCTTCTGCGTAAGCCCCTCCTTGATCAGCGCACCGGCAAGCTCGGCGCCTCCTTCAACCAGCAGTGAGGCAACGCCCTGCTCGCCGAGAACGCGCAGCAGTTCCGGGAGCTGCAGCCCCTTCGCCGTCATCGGGATGCCGAACACCTTCACCCCCGCGTCGCGGAGCTCCTGGGCGCGGCTGGTGGATGCAAGCGCGTCTGCGGTAAAGAGGATGGTATGATCGCGATGGTCGTCGCTGAAGATGCGGAGATCGGTGGGGAGGGATAGCTGGCGGTCGAGCGTTACGCGGCGCGGGTTGCGCCCCGTAACGCCGTATCGGAGCGTGAGCGACGGATTATCCAGCATCGCGGTGCGCGTGCCGACCATCACGGCGTCGTGCCCGGCGCGCAGCTCGTGTACGCGGCGTCGCGAGGCCTCCGTCGTGATCCACCGGGACTCGCCGGTGGGGAGGGCCGTGTAGCCGTCCAGCGTCTGCGCCATCTTGATCGTTACGAACGGAGTGCCGGTGGAGATGAAGTGGATGTAGGCTTCGTTGAGCATCCGGGCCTCGCGCTCCAACGTCCCCACCACGACCTCCACGCCCGCTTCGCGCAGGCGCCTGTTCCCGCGACCGCTGACAAGGGGATTGGGGTCGCGCATCGCCACAACCACGCGGCTGATGCCGCTTGCGGCAACTGCTTCGGCGCATGGCGGCGTCTTGCCGTGATGGCTGCACGGCTCCAGCGTCACGTACATGGTGCACCCGGCCAGGTCCCGCCCCGCAGCGGCGGCGAGCGCGTTCGCTTCGGCATGCGGGCCGCCGTATTGTTCGTGCCATCCCTCCGAAACGAAGCGCCGTTCGGCGTCAACGATGACGGCACCCACCATCGGATTCGGGCTCACTGAACCGGCGCCGCGCCGCGCAAGATCCAGTGCGCGACGCATCATCAGTTCGTCGTACTCCAACTGGCTTGGTGCGGAAGATGTGTTGTTATCGTCCACTCCAGGTAAACTCCTCTCGAATGATGTACGGTGCCGGCTTCGCAGGAATGGTTGCCACGATGCGATAGGTGCCCGGCTCCAGACGCCCGTGCGTACGATCGTTCATGCCGCTCCACAGCGCCCGGTACTCCGCCGTGCCGCCAACCTCGCGGGGCTCCACCACGCCAATCCCCTGTGTAAACATCATCCCCTTCGACGATGACCAGATCACCTCTGCATCATCGCTCAGGATCTCGATGCGGAACTTCTCGCCGGTTGGCAGATACTCTCCCTCCGGTGCCGGGCCGCGGCGGTGCACCCTGAGCGTGAATTCCGCTCCGGTGCCGCGCGAGTCCACATCAAGCGTCATCTCGATCGGGCTGCGTGCATCCTGCTCCGGCGTGAGTGTCGGCACGGGGCCGTCGAACGGGATGTGCCGCTGAACGGAGCCGGACTCCGTGGAGAGCGTCATCTCCGCGTATGCGCCGGTCTGGACGGGGGCCGCTGCAGCCCATTCCATGCCGCCATACACCGCCGCCGACGTTGCCTTCGTCTGCGCATTCATGGTTCCGCTGGTGTTGATGTCGGTTGTGGAAACGGAGTCCATGCGAGTTCCGTCCGGTGCCACGATCACTACGGAGAAGAGATTGATTCTGTGAAGCCCGCCACCCATGCCGTTGCCGGCGGCAACGAAGTTGAAGCCGTAGCGATGGTTGGGAAGAGTGGAGATCGCGAACTGCGGGTCCGCCGCCTCGAGTGTGGAATCGAGTGGCGCCGGTGCCGACCCGTGCAGGAGCTGGGTTCCCTTCTGCGAACTGCTGCATCCGGATGATGCCGCCGCCAGCATGCCTGCCGCGGCCAGAGTTGCGAGGATCGGAATCATGTTCATTGCCCTGAAGTTACGTTGCATTCAGCCGCCGGAAAAAGAGTTCGGGCATATGACAGCAGAATGCTCACGAACGTTTACGCGCCGTGATGCCGCGCCGCGCCGGCATGCTGCCGGTGCGGCAGCATCATGCAGGCCGTTGCCCGGATCGATCGGGCATGCTGCCGTGAACCTCGCATGCCGTAGCTTTGCCCACGCATGGTCGCGCGGCCCTGCAACCTTCGTTGGATCGGATGGCGCTTCGAATCCTGCAGGTCCCAGGAGCGCCCCCCCGGGAGGCCCATGAAGTCCGGGCCGCGGCCAGAAGATCCAGCCCAGATGAATTATTCCCACATGAAGCCGATCCCACTCCTGCTGGCGCTCCTCTGCGCCATCTCCGCATGCTCGTCCTCTCACGGCACACACGACGGTGACGGTGTGGATATTGCCGCCGTACGCCTCGGCACGCGATCGCTTGGCTCGCTGCTCCCCGTGCATCTTCTCGATCCCGATGCGCACTGGGCGGACTATCGGACGTCCATCAACGACCGCGCGTTCGTGGACGGCATCGAGGAACGCCTGGCGCATCGCGGCTCTGCGCTCGGACCAAGCCGCGGTGGTATCTTCCTCGCCTGCGTTCTCTATCGCGGCGGCCGCTCCGATACCCTCAGCTTCGCGAAGGGAACCATGATGTACAACGGCGGCGAGTACGGCCTGGATACAACCCTGCTGGTCATGGTGTCCCATCACCTTCCGGAGAGCCATCAGGCGGAGATCCGGACATTCCTTGCATCATTCCGCGAGGCCGTGCGCAGGCAGAAGCGTTGAAGCGTGCGGTGCATGCGCGAGCGTGCCGCGCCTTCGGCAGGTGGGAGAACGTTTTCGGAATGCGTTACCGGAACAGGTGTCCATGATCTATCACGAGCAGTTCATGCGCATCGCGCTCGACGAGGCGCGGCGGGCATTCAACGAAGGTGAGGTGCCGGTTGGCGCGGTGGTCGTGTACAACGATCGCGTGATCGGGCGCGGGCACAATCAGACCGAGCGGCTGAACGATCCGACGGCACATGCGGAGATGATTGCCATCACGGCCGCATGTACGGCTCTGGAGCGTCCGCGGCTGGAGGGATGCCGTCTGTACGTAACCCTGGAGCCGTGCGTGATGTGTGCCGGAGCCGTGGTGAACGCCCGTGTGGAGCAGCTTCTGTTCGGCGCGTACGATGCGAAGGCCGGCGCCACCGGCACGCTCTACGCGATTACATCGGATGCCCGGCTGAACCATCGCGCCGAAACGCTTGGCGGGATTCTGGATGCGGAGTGTGCCTCGCTGCTTCGCGAGTTCTTTCAGATGAGGAGAGCGGGAAACGCCACATGAGCCAGCAGACATCGGGAACGCTCTACATCGTGCCGACGCCGATCGGCAATCTGGAGGACATCACGCTCCGGGCGCTGCGCATTCTGAAGGAGGTGGATACGATTGCCTGTGAGGACACGCGGGTGACATCCAATCTTCTGCGTCACTTCGAACTGCCGCACAAGCGATTGATCAGTTACTTCTCCGGCAACGAAGCCGGACGCGTGCCGCAGGTCGTGGCGATGCTCCAGTCCGGGACGGACGTGGCTCTGGTGAGCGATGCCGGCACGCCGGGCGTCAGCGATCCCGGGACGCGGCTGATCGCCGCCGCAATCGCCGCCGGCGTCACCGTTGTTCCCCTTCCCGGCGCGAGCGCACTCGTGGTGGCTCTTACGGCAAGCGGTCTGCCCACGGACTCCTTCATCTTCGCCGGATTTCTCCCGCACAAGAAGGGACGGCAGACTGCGCTGCGCGGCCTGGCGGAGGAGGAGCGGACGATCATCCTCTACGAGTCGCCGCACCGGATCGTGAAGACGCTGGGGGAGCTGGCAGAACATCTCGGAGCCGGCCGGCAGGCCGTGGTATGCCGCGAACTGACGAAGATGTACGAGGAGATCAGCCGCGGCACCCTGGAGGAACTGTATCAGGCCTACGCTGCACGGGCGGCGGTCAAGGGGGAGATCGTGCTGGTGATCCACGGCGCATGATGCGCCGCGCCATCGCTTGAATCGAACCTGTCGCGGTACGACCGATCGGAAACCGCGGCATGTACCGGAGCGCGTCGCTGCCGGGAGGGGCGGGTGGCGACGCATGGCGTGCGAAGGCCCGGCACGGCCTTGCTGGCGGACGTTTCAACGCGGTGCGCGGCGCTGCGGGCCGGGTATCGAGCTCGATCACTTCGCCCGGGCCGTTGATGGGGGCGAGCCTCCGGCGGAGAAATCCGTTCGGATCGGGCTGAACCAGCTTTGGTGCACCATGGTTTTTCTTATTATCCCGTGCACCTCGACCCCGGCACATCCGTTGCCGCTCATGCACGTCTCACGTCAATTCCCTCGAACAGCATGGATCGATTGCTTGATTCCTGGTATAGCCCGAACCTGAACAAGGAGATGGAGATTGCGATCTACGGCCACAGCGGCTTCGCGCTGCTGATGTTTCCCTCGGCCGCCGCGGACTATCTCGAGTACGAACGCTTCTATCTGATCGACGCCATCAAGCCGTTGATCGAAGAAGGAAAGATTCGTGTCTTCTCCATCAACTCCATCAACAGCGAGAGCTGGCTGAACGATACCATCTCGCCCAGACAGAAGGCGGTGCGCCATCAGCAGTTCAATGCCTACGTGGCGGAGGAGGTGGTTCCCTACATGAACAATGCAACCGGCGGGCGCACGCTTACGATCACCTCCGGCGTTTCGCTGGGCGCGTTCCACGCGGCGAACACCGTCTTCCGCCGCCCGGATCTCTTCGACGGCACGATCGCGATGAGCGGCATCTACGATCTCAAGTCCTATTCGAAGGGCTATTACGATGAGGATGTGTACTTCAACTCCCCCATGGACTATCTCCCGAACCTGCACGACGGGGCCATCCTGGGCCTGCTGCAGAGCAAGTCGGACATACACTTCCTGAGCGGCGAGGGATCGTACGAGGCGCCCGGAGCAACCTGGGCAATCGCGAACGTGCTTGGAGCGAAGGGGATCCCGAACAACGTGGAGATCTGGGGCCCGGAGTGGGGGCACGACTGGCCTACATGGCGCGCCATGCTGCCGGACTATCTCAGCCGCTATTTCTGATCCGGCTGCGGCAGGTGCGTCCCGCCTGGGCAATTCGTCTCCGGGAGGCTGTGCACCGCGCGGCCTCCCGCATCGTCTCCACCATAGATTTTTTTTTCAGATCGCGGTCAACCTCCGCACGGCTTTGCTGTCATGGGGAATGTTCCGATGAACATAATCTCCGGCGAACTCATGTCCGTTTGAAGTGAGGAGAACATGAACAGCAGACCGATACCGCGCAGACTTCTCGCAGCACTGTTTCTTCTTGCGTTCGCGTTCACAACCGCCCGCGCGCAGCGCCAGTTCCCGTATCAGTTCGAGCTCGATTCGCGATCGCCCGATACACTCTACTCGCCGTCGGCCACCCTTCCCGATCATCGATATCGCATCACGGCCTGGGGCACGTACTCCATGTGGGAGGATACGGTCAACAGCAGTGTGGATGGGATGTGGATCTACTCCTTCCCCGCGGAGGAGTGGGCAAAGCCGGAGTGGCGAGCGTTCCCGGAGGGGCCTCCGGTGTACGTTGGCGATGCGCGTCTGCTGAACTCCCATGGGCTTCGCATCGACGGCCAGCCGCTGCCGAAGGCGCCGCTGCGGGACGATCACCGCTACTCGACGATCATCCAGGGGGACGGCCGCCCGATATCCGCAACCATCATCGACTGGAATTTCAAGAACCTGGTAAAGCGCGATGCGCACGACAACAACAGCGGCTGGCTGCACGTGCTGGTGGAGGAGCTTCCGCTCACGACGTTCGAGATATGCGGCATCGACTCCAGCGCATTCCCGACCATCCGTGTTGCGATGAAGGTGCGGCGCGATTCCGTGGCCCAGGAGAATTTCGGCGGGCACGTCGTGCTGACCGAGAACGGCATGCCGGTGCCGGTGGACCGGGTGGACTGCTCAGAGCGCTCCAATGCCGTCTCCGTGGCGATGGTGTTCGATCGGAGCGGGAGCATGAGCGAACCGTTCGGCAACTCCACGCGGATAGCGCAGACGCGCGATGCCGGCAAGCACTTCGTTGCGAAGCTGGGCCCGGCCGATGAGTCCGCCATCTACTCCTTCGACGATGCAACCCGTCTGGACCAGGACTGGACCAGCAACGCGGTGCTGCTGAATCGCGCGATCGACGGGCTGCAGCCGGGCGGATGGACGGCGGTGTACGATGCGATGGTCCGTTCCATCACGGACATTCAGAGCCGTCCGTCAACGCGGCGCAAGGCCGTTGTGGTTCTCACCGACGGCGAGGACAATCGATCGGCGGTGACCACCGTGACCGAGGTGATAGCGCGTGCGCGGAAGGCCGGCGTTCCGGTGTTCACCATCGGCCTCCTGCTGGACAGTGACGACTCGCTTCGCAAGCTCGCATCGGAGACCGGCGGGCGGTACTTCAGCGTGCGCGATGCCTCCGCAATGGATTCCGTCTTCGCGAGCATCGCGGACATCGTCTTCGAGAAGGGGTGCTGCTCCGTGTACTACACATCGCCCGATCCCCGGCGCAACGGGACGCTCCGGAACGTTATCCCCTCGCTCTCCTACGACGGCGACACGACCCCCGGCCGCCTGCTTGGCTATCACGCTCCCGGCGTTGCGGGCGTTTTGCGGCAGGAGGAGCCGGCGAAGGCCGTTGCGATGGAGGTTGTGCCGAACCCGCTGCATGGGGAGGGAGAGGTGCGGTTCACGATGCCGGCGGGCGGGCATGCGGCGGCCGATGTGATCGATGCGGAGGGGAGGCGCGTTGCCCTGTTGTTCGACGGCGTTCTGGGTGAGGGAGAGCACACGCTGGCGATCGATCTGCACGGGATTGCCAACGGGCACTACTTCGTGCGCGTGGCAACGGCCGGAAATGTTTCCATCTATCCGCTCGTGATCCTGCAGTAGTCTGGTTCCGCATGGTGCCGGCGGATGGTGAAATCAGCGGAGGCGACGGTAACGGGATATCCCGCATACCTCGCCTCCGTTGTCGTTTCCTCTCGCCTTCTGTCGTCGCTCTCAGCGAAGCGCCGCCTCCATCCGGAGGCCGTTCGTCTTCAACCACTCGATGGAGCTTTCGTAGTCCGGATCGTGGCGGGCCACCAGATTCCAGAATCGCTGCGAGTGATTGAAGTGCCGCAGGTGGCAGAGCTCGTGAACAACGATGTAGCGCAGCACTTTCGGAGGGAAGAGAATCAGGCGCCAGTTGAAGGAGAGCGCGCCGGCCTTCGAACAGCTTCCCCATTTCGTCTTCTGATCGCGTACACTGACCCGTGTGTAGTGTACGTCTACCACCTCCGCAAGATGTTCTGCCTCGGCCTTGATGCGTTTCGCCGCCTGTGCCTTTATCCACGCCAGCACGATCTCCTTCGGATCTCCCTCGAAGTCATGAGGCATGTGCACCGACAGAACGCCGTGCGCGAGTTCGCATCCCGTCCACAGCTCACCCGAACGGAGCCGCACCCTGTATTCCTTGCCCAGGTAGTACACAACCGAACCGTTCTCGAGGGGCTTGGGTGCGGAGGAGACGGGGATGCGTTGAAGCTGTTCGAGCACCCATTCCTTCTTCTCGCGGAGCAGGGCGGCCGGATTCACATAGCGCTTCAGCCGTGCCGGGAGCGTCACCACAACTCCGTGGTAGGGGGAGATGGTGATGCGCATGTACTTCGCGCGAGGATTGCGCCGCACGGTGTACGTGACGAGTGTGCCGTCGAGCGTAATGGTATCGGTTGTCGGAGCGATCCTTCCGGCTTGCATGACGCGAAGTTACGCGACACCGCCCGCCGATGAAACTGCAGCCGGGAAACTGGCGGGAGACATTGCCAACTCCCGCCGCGGATGTAACTTTGCCGTCCTTCTCCGTTGTACGGCCATGTGCGCGGCACAGTCCGGCAGGGCGGAGGATCGTCTGGACGAACAAGAGTCAAGGACTATCCGAATTGCACATGATCCTTCATGGCCGGTTGCGGCCTTCCGGCCATGCCATCGCGGCGCTGCTGCTGATTGCCGCCGGGGTACTGGTTTCCTCCTGCGGCGGCGGGGCCGATGCGGACCCGCGAGACTTCTACCGTGAACTGGTGGAGGCGGCGCGCAAGCATGATGGCGGCTTCCTGTACGATGTTCTGGACAGCGCCCGCCGCGCCGAGGTGGATACACTGATCGGCATGCAGATGGCCCATCTGGACCAGCTGCCGCCGACCGAGCGTGCCCGCTGGGAGGCGTTGAAGGGAAAGAGTCATCGCGACATCTACTCGAAGATCCTCGCGACGGACCAGGGAGTGGCCGCGATGTTCGCCGGCGACTACAAGGTTCTCAAGGTGGATACGTTGATCGTCGTCACGGTGCAGCACAGCGGCCAGCCGGCGAATGTGATGTATCTCCGTCCGCGCGACGGCAAGTATCTGGTGGCGAAGCCGCCCCGCCCTCCGGGCGGGCCGCAGGGGCAGCGTCCGGATCAGCCTCCGGGCCAGCGCGCGCCGGGTGGCGCCATGCCGAACGGTCCCGTGCCGAACGGCGGCGTACCGAACGGGGCTCCGCGGGAGGGTGGGCGCCCGAGCGGGCCTGCCTCCGGCGGCCGGAGCGGGGGAACATCCCCGGCTCCCAACGCCGCACCCGAGAGCGCTCCGCAGGGTGCTGCAGGGGAGGGATCGCATTCCGGATCGGCCGCTCCGAAGGGGCATTGAGCCCCGAAGGCACACGATCCGTAACAAAACCGAGGGGAATTGGCTCGGACGTGAGCTTGACTCATGTTTGAGGTGCTTCCTATATTAGCAGGCTTTCTTACATCGAACGACCTAATCCAGTCATTTTTCGAGTCCGAACCAGTGCCGACAATCAACCAGCTCGTCCGTAAGGGGCGCCAAGTCGAGTCGTACAAGAGCAGCTCGCCGGCGCTCGACTCCTGCCCGCAGCGCCGTGGCGTTTGCACCCGTGTCTACACAACCACGCCGAAGAAGCCGAACTCGGCTCTGCGCAAGGTTGCCCGTGTTCGTCTGACGAACGGCATCGAGGTGACCGCCTATATCCCGGGCGAGGGGCACAATCTGCAGGAGCACTCGATCGTGCTGATCCGTGGTGGCCGCGTCAAGGACCTGCCGGGTGTGCGCTATCACATCATTCGCGGCACGCTGGACACCCAGGGTGTCAGCAAGCGCGCCCAGGGACGTTCGAAGTACGGCGCGAAGCGCCCGAAGAAGTAGGAAGCACCGGCACCCGGCATCCGGGGCTGCACGGGCCGAGCGGAACGGGACGCAGCCGGGTTCGGTTGCGGGCGTACGCGGTCCGAAGACGATGATACCAGAAGTACCTTGAATCAATACATCGCGAGAGTAGCATGAGAAAGAAACGCGCCGAGAAGCGCCGTGTGCTTCCTGATCCGTTGTACAACGACGTCACGGTTGCACGGTTCATCAACAACCTGATGGAGGACGGCAAGAAGAGCACCGCTCGTCGCATCTTCTACAGCGCCCTGGAACTTGCCGGCAAGCGTACCTCGCAGGAGCCGCTGGAAGTGTTCCGCAAGGCGCTCAACAACGCATCGCCGATGGTTGAGGTGCGTTCGCGCCGCGTTGGCGGGTCCACCTACCAGGTGCCGATGGAGGTTCGTCCGGATCGCCGGACGGCGCTCGGCATCCGCTGGTTGATCAAGTACGCAACCGATCGGCGTGAGAAGAGCATGCAGGAGAAGCTGGCCGGTGAGCTTGTCGCCGCTGCCAACGGCGAGGGGAGCTCGGTGAAGAAGCGCGAGGATGTGCATCGCATGGCCGATGCCAACCGCGCATTCGCCCACTTCCGCTGGTAAGCCACGCTTCGCCTCGTTGTTTACATCCAGATTATTCGAGCGCAGTAATCTCCCCGCGTCGTGCCTGTGCACGACGCGACTGCGTGCCATGCGGACGAGTTGGAGCTTCTCCAACAGGAGCTGTTTGAAGTTGATTCGCTGGCCAGGGTCCGATTCGAAGAACACGAACATTCACGTATAGGGATTTCATCAGGTCATGCCCCGTTTATATCCACTCGATCGCGTGCGCAACATCGGCATCATGGCTCACATCGATGCCGGAAAGACTACGACGACCGAACGAATCCTTTTCTATACCGGCGTCCTGCACCGCATGGGCGAAGTGCACGATGGTGCTGCAACCATGGACTACATGGAGCAGGAGCAGGAGCGCGGCATCACGATCACGTCCGCGGCGACAAGCTGCCTCTGGCGTGGTTCGGCGGCGCAGTTCCCGGAGCATCGGTTCAACATCATCGATACCCCGGGGCACGTGGACTTTACCGTCGAGGTGGAGCGTTCGCTTCGCGTGCTCGACGGCGCCGTTGCGCTCTTCTGCTCGGTCGGCGGTGTTGAGCCGCAGTCCGAGACCGTCTGGCGCCAGGCCGACAAGTACCAGGTGCCGCGTATCGCCTTCGTGAACAAGATGGACCGCGTCGGTGCGGACTTCCTGAAGGTTGTCGGGATGATCAAGGATCGCCTCGGCGCCAATGCCGTGCCGGTGCAGCTGCCGGTGGGGCAGGGGGATATCTTCAAGGGGATCGTGGACCTGATCGAGATGAAGGCCTACATCTTCGACGATAACTCCCAAGGCTCGAAGTGGGACGTGATCGATGTTCCGCACGACATGGAGGAGATTGCCCGCGAGTATCGCACGGCCATGCTGGAAGCCGTTGCCGAGGTGGACGACACGCTGCTCGAGAAGTATCTCGGCGGCGAGGAGATCTCGGCGGAGGAGATCCGCAAGGTTCTGCGCGAGGCCACGCTGCAGGTGAAGATCATTCCGGTGCTGCTTGGCTCCTCGTTCAAGAACAAGGGCGTGCAGCAGCTTCTCGATGCAGTGATCGAGTTCATGCCGTCGCCGCTGGACATCGGCGCCACGCCCGGGCATCACATCGATACCAGCGATCACATCGAGCGCCAGGTGTCCGACAGCGAGAAGTTTGCCGGGCTCGCCTTCAAGATCATCACGGACAAGTTCGTGGGAAGGCTTACGTTTGTCCGGGTCTACTCGGGCTCGCTCTCGGCCGGCTCCTACGTTCTCAACTCGATCACCGGGAAGAAGGAGCGCATCGGGCGCCTGCTTCGCATGCACGCGAACCATCGCGAGGATATCGACGAGGCGTTGACGGGCGACATCGTTGCCGTTGTGGGCCTGAAGGCCACGAAGACCGGCGACACGTTGTGCGACGAGGCCGATCCGATCGTTCTCGAGAAGATGGAGTTCGCCGATCCGGTTATCGACCAGGCCATCGAGCCGAAGACGAAGGCCGATCAGGACAAGCTGGGCGAGGCTCTCGTGAAGCTTGCCGAGGAGGACCCCACGTTCCGCGTTCATACGGACGAGGAGACCGGGCAGACGATCATCTCCGGTGTGGGTGAACTTCACCTGGACATCATCGTTGATCGCATCCGCCGCGAGTTCCGCGTTGAGGCGAACGTCGGCAAGCCGCAGGTGGCCTATCGCGAGACGATCCGCAACACGGTGGACAACGAGTACAAGTTCGTTCGCCAGACCGGCGGCAAGGGCCAGTTCGGTCACGTCGTGATCGAGTTCTCGCCGAACGAACCGGGCAAGGGCTTCGAGTTCGAGAACGCCATCGTCGGCGGTGTGATTCCGAAGGAATACATCAAGCCGGTGGAGCAGGGAATCGTGGAGGCGATGCGCAACGGTGTGCTGGCCGGTTATCCGGTTGTGGACATCAAGGCGCGTCTGCACTTCGGTTCGTACCACGATGTGGACTCCTCCGAAATGGCGTTCAAGATCGCCGCATCGATGTGCTTCAAGGATGCCTGCCGCAAGGCGAAGCCGGTGCTGCTGGAGCCGGTGATGGCCGTGGAGGTGGTGACGCCGGAAGAGTACATGGGTGATGTGATGGGCGACCTGTCCAGCCGCCGCGGCCGGATCGAAGGCATGACCAATCGTGCCGACGCCCAGGTGATCAAGTCCATGGTGCCGCTCGCCGAAATGTTCGGCTATGTGACGCGCCTGCGTTCGATGACGCAGGGACGTGCGATCTTCACGATGGTCTTCGACCATTACGAGGAGGCTCCGAAGTCCGTGGCCGAGGAGATCATCGAGAAGAGCGGTAAGAAGGCTCTGGCCGAAGCGTAAGACGATCAATGAGATAAACACTCAGACTAACTAGCTATATCAACTTCAACCTTCTCTACAGAGGAGAGTATCAGGAATGGCAAAGGAGAAATTTGACCGCAGTAAGCCTCACATCAATGTGGGCACGGTGGGTCACGTTGACCATGGCAAGACCACGCTGACCGCAGCAATCACGATGGCGCTTGCCAAGCGCAACGGCGGCGAGGTTCGTACGTTCGATTCGATCGACAACGCTCCGGAGGAGCGCGCACGTGGTATCACAATTGCCACGGCCCACGTGGAATATCAGACCGACAAGCGTCACTACGCGCACGTGGATTGCCCGGGCCATGCCGACTACGTGAAGAACATGATCACCGGTGCGGCTCAGATGGACGGTGCCATCCTCGTTGTGGCTGCCACCGACGGTCCGATGCCGCAGACCCGCGAGCACATTCTTCTCTGCCGTCAGGTCGGTGTGCCGCGTATCGTGGTGTTCATGAACAAGGTGGATATCGCCGATCCGGATCTTCTCGAACTGGTGGAGCTCGAAGTTCGCGAGCTTCTCTCGAAGTACGAGTTCCCGGGCGACGACATCCCCATCATCATGGGTTCGGCACTCCAGGCTCTGGAAGCCGGTACCTCGGGTGCTCCGATGGACGATCCCCGCTTCCAGTGCATCTGGGATCTCATGGATGCGGTGGACAACTACATCCCGACCCCGGAGCGTGAGACGGACAAGCCGTTCCTCATGCCGGTGGAAGACGTGTTCTCGATCACGGGCCGCGGCACCGTGGGCACGGGCCGTATCGAGCGTGGGGTGATCAACGTGAACGAGGAAGTGGAACTGGTTGGCTTCGGTGCCAAGAAGAAGTCCGTTGTGACGGGCGTCGAAATGTTCCGCAAGCTTCTCGATCGCGGCGAGGCCGGCGACAACGTCGGTCTGCTGCTGCGCGGTGTGGACAAGACCGAGCTCGAGCGCGGCATGGTTATCTGCAAGCCGGGCTCGATCACGCCGCACACGAAGTTCACCGCTCAGGTGTACGTCCTCTCGAAGGAGGAAGGTGGCCGTCATACGCCGTTCTTCAACGGCTATCGTCCGCAGTTCTACTTCCGTACGACGGACGTGACCGGTATCGCGAACCTTCCGGCCGGCACCGAGATGGTGATGCCGGGTGACAACGTCGACGGTCTCACCGTCGAGCTGATCACCCCGGTCGCCATGGAGGAGGGCCTCCGCTTCGCCATCCGTGAGGGTGGCCGCACGGTGGGCGCCGGCGTCGTGACGAAGATCATCGAGTAAGCTCGAGAGAGAGTACGAGAATCGAATGCCCCCTCCGGCATCTGCCGGCGGGGGCATTGTCGTTATGGCCGGACGCTGCGCCGGGCTCCCCGCCGAGCATGGACACGCTCCCGGCCGAGCATGGGCACGGTCCCGGCCGCCGCGGGGCGCACGGCTTCCGGGGCACCATGGCGATCGCGCCCGGCTCGCACATCGCGTGCGACAGGACTCCGGCGACAGTCACCAAACCCATCCTTGATCGCATTGCATTCGTGCGAGTAACCAACGTGCGGCTTCGGGGTATATAACAACAACGCCCACCCGGCATAGCCGGATGGGCGCATACGTAAGGAGCTTGATTGTACGTGTGTGTTGACGCTAAGCAGTAGTCGAGTTGCCGCCGCGCTCTACGAAGCGGCGCCACAGCATGCTGTATGCCTTCGTATCGTACCAGACATCGAACGGAATCTGATAGCGGATAGTGCCGTGGATGTCCAACAGGATGCGGTTACCGTGACGATCGACCATCTCTGGCTGGCGCCAGTCGATCATATGGACAACCTCAGGCCAGTTCTGGGTTGTCACCGGAACAACAGACTTCTCCATTGCGAGGGCTCCGAAAAGGGTGAACGGGATGTTTCACGCGCCGGCATCACTGGAGACCTGCTGCCGGCATGGAAGGAACGTGAATGAGAGGCGTTCATGCAGATTGTCAAAGGGCGGGTGGGCCACGCCCGAACGATGAGAACCGATGTAAATATAGCGTAATCTTGCAACGGATTGCAAGCATTCGAAGGCCTTTCCGCACGATAGTTGTTCCAACGCCCAACCGTTGAGCGAGCGTTGGAGAAGTGTCGTGCCGCGAGTGTGAAGGCGCGACATTCGCATTGCGACGACGTCCGTCCGGATGCCGTGGCTCCGGGACCCGGGGCGGAAAGTCTCGGACCGGAGCGGTGTCGAGCCGATGGAGTAGGTCGATCGCCTGCAGCAGCGGCGCGCCGCCGCAGTTCCATCCCTGGACGAGCACCCAGCTACGTCCGTACCCCACGCGGCATCCTGATGATGTGATCTCCGGATCTGAGCAGAGCGAAGGCCGGCCACGCAGCCGGTAGTGATGCACTGCGCGTATCGCCGGCGGACCCGGCTCGGGCCGGACGAAGTACCATGAGGCAGAGGAGATGAAGTATCATGAGGCAGAGGAGATGAAGTATCATGAGGCAGAGGGGATGGGGTGAGGCGGGAGAAGGCTTCGCATCCGCTGCCTCCCGGGATGGCAGCCGGGAGCCGCATGGGCGGGGAGCAGTCGTTGCACGAGGAATCGACGTGCAGGCTGAAGAGCTCGGACAGCCGTCGCGTTACATTTCAGCACCATATCACCCAAAACGCATGGCATTCCGCTATTGCACGGAGCTTTAACATTACCGTATATTTGCAGGCTTTGTAATTCAAGTGACTCGCGAAAGTGTGAGTGTAACCTGCCAACTCTTCGATCCCACATGCGGAGAAAGTGGCAGGCGTCAACGGGAAGAATGGCGAAGGAATGCGGACCCGGTGCAAGGCCGGGTAGATGAAGCTGCCTCCGTAAGCAGCTTCGGTTCCCTCGGCCAGCCCAGCATGTTGAACTCCCACGATAGGTTATAGTGCGTACCAGTCCGGCACTCCACACACGCCGGCCGGCTCACCTCCTGAGCCTCCACGCACGCCGTATGTGAGCGCATAATCGACGAGCGAATATTGACGACGCGGCTCAGTGCCAGGCAGGAAGCGATTCTGCCGGCAGTGGTGGCTGTCCGTCACCCGTAGCCGGGACGAGATCAAGAACATTCAATTTCGGAGCGAGCGAATACAGTGGCTGCCCAGATTATCCGCATCAAGCTGAAGTCGTACGATCACAACCTGATCGACAAGTCGGCTGAGAAGATCATCCGCACCGTCAAGCAGACCGGGGCAATCGTCTCAGGTCCGATTCCGCTGCCGACCGAGAAGAGCATTTACACGGTTCTTCGCTCACCGCATGTCGACAAGAAGTCGCGAGAGCAGTTCGAGAACCGCTCGCACAAGCGTCTGATCGACATTCTCAACTCGACGCCGAAGACGGTGGACTCGCTGATGAAGCTGGAGCTTCCGGCCGGCGTGGACGTCGAGATCAAGGTTGACGCATAAGCAAGGTTGACGCATACGCAGCGTCAACCGTGGCGGCTCCGCCGCCGATAGAGCACACGAAGTACTTCCATCTAGAACTTTAGATCAACACGAACGCGATGGCCGCGCTACTAGGCAGAAAGATCGGAATGACCGGCATCTTCAACGAGCAGGGAGTGTATATCCCGTGCACGTTGATCGAAACCGGTCCCTGCACCGTGGTTCAGGTGAAGACTCAGGAGAACGATGGATACGAGGCTCTGCAGCTCGGCTTCGGCTCCAAGTCCGCCAGGAACATCAACAAGCCGGAGATGGGGCACCTGAAGAAGGTGGGGGCCTCGCCGGTTCGCGAGCTGCGCGAGTTCCGCACGTTCAACGTTGCGAACTTCAAGCCGGGCGACGTGATCGCCGTCGGCGATGTGTTCGCAGTCGGGGACAAGGTTCGCGTCACTGCCACGAGCAAGGGGCATGGATTCCAGGGTGTCATGAAGCGCCATCACTTCGGTGGCGTCGGCATGCAGACGCACGGCCAGTCCGACCGTCAGCGTGCTCCTGGTTCGATCGGTGGGTCGAGCTATCCCTCGCGCGTGTTCCCGGGAACCCGGATGGCCGGCCGCATGGGAGGCAAACGTTCCACGGTGCGCAACCTTCAGGTGGTGGCGGTGCTCGCCGAGAAGAACGTGCTCGTGGTGAAGGGAGCGATCCCCGGTGCTCCGAACAGCATCGTCGAGATCGTCAAGCACTAGCCGATACGCGCAACCGCCGGTTTGAAGTTCAAGGGCAAACGAACAGAGCAATGACTATCAATATTCTCAGCAAGGACGGCAATGTCGCCGGAACGATGGAGCTTCCGGAGGAGATCTTCGGGATCGAGCCGAACAGCGCCGTCATGCATCAGGCCGTGAAGATGCACCTGGCCAATCGCCGCCAGGGAACCAGCAAGACCAAGGACCGCTGGGAGGTTCGCGGCGGCGGCCGCAAGCCGTGGAAGCAGAAGGGGCGCGGCACCGCTCGTGCCGGTTCCATCCGCTCCGGTGTATGGGTTGGCGGCGGCAACATTCACGGGCCCAATCCGCGGGACTACACGCAGCAGATGCCCAAGAAGATGCGCCAGCTGGCGCGCCGTTCCGCCCTTGCCCTGAAGGCGAAGCAGAACGAACTGGTGATCGTGGACGACCTCAGCTTCGGCGAGGTGAAGACCAAGCCGTTCGCAGCGATGCTGGGGGCGCTGAACGCTTCGGGGAAGAAGACGCTGGTGCTCCTGAAGGAGGCCAACGACAACACCCTCCGTTCCGGCCGCAACGTTGCCCGGTGCGACATCATGGAGGCGCGCAACGCCTCGACGTATGATCTGCTGAACAACCAGGTTCTGGTGCTCGATCGCGGTTCGGTCGAGATTCTGGTGGAGCAGTTGAAGAAGGAAGACTAACCTGTCAATCAATAGATCAGCGAGAATTACGATGAGGCAAGTACTCAAGAGCCCGATCCTGACCGAGAAGAGCTCGCTGCTCGCGGACAAGGGGCAGTACGTGTTCGAGGTGATCCCGAGCGCCAACAAGATCGAGATCCGCAAGGCGGTTGAAGAGCGCTACAATGTCGGGGTTACATCCGTTCGTACGATCACGGTGAAGCCCAAGCAGAAGGTGCAGCTCACGCGCCGCGGATATGTCGCCGGCAAGACCGCCCGCGGCAAGAAGGCGATCGTCTCCCTCAAGCCGGGCCAGAAGATCGATATCGTCGGCGAACTGCCGACCGAAGAGTAAGCCGGACACAGCAACCCGAACGTATCGAGCCCTATTGGCGCTGGTAAATCCAGCAGCATGAGACGGCTAACACGATAGAGAACACGAGCGATATGGGAATTCGTATCAGCAAGCCGGTTACCAGCTCACGCCGGTTCTACTCCACACCGACGTTTGAGGAGATTACAACCTCGACGCCCGAGAAGTCGCTGCTTGCCCCTATCAAGAAGAGTGGCGGGCGCAACAATACTGGCCGCATCACCTCGCGTCATCGCGGCGGTGGTCACAAGCGTCAGTATCGCATTGTGGACTTCAAGCGGAACAAGCTCGGTGTAGAGGCAACGGTGAAGACGATCGAGTACGATCCGAACCGTTCGGCGCGTATCTGCCTGCTCGAGTACAACGATGGCGAGAAGCGCTACATCATCGCGCCGAACAACGTGAAGGTTGGCGACCGCCTGATGTCCGGACCCGAGGTGGAGATTCGTGACGGCAACGCCTGCCCGCTCGGGAAGGTGCCGCTGGGCTCGTTTGTCCACAACGTGGAGCTGAAGCCGGGCCGCGGTGGCCAGTTGAGCCGCTCGGCAGGTTCCTCCGCCCAGGTTGTGGCGCGCGAGGGAGGCTTCTCCACGCTCCGCCTTCCTTCCGGCGAGATGCGTCTGGTGCGGAACGAGTGCTACGCAACGCTCGGCGTGGTGGGCAACTCCGATCACGAGAACCTTTCGCTCGGCAAGGCCGGCCGCATGCGCTGGCTGGGCGTTCGCCCGCAGACGCGCGGCATGGCGATGAATCCGGTGGATCACCCGAACGGCGGCGGTGAAGGCCGCTCGAAGTCCGGTGGTGGCCGCCAGCATCCGGAGTCGCCGTGGGGGAAGTATGCCAAGGGGTTGAAGACCCGCAAGAAGAAGAACAAGAGCAATCAGTACATCGTCCGCCGTCGCACGAAGTAATGCTCGGTGCACAGCCGGGACGTGAGGCCCGGCAGGTCGATACCGTATCTGGAACACGTTAGCAAGAGATTCTCATGGCACGTTCGTTAAAGAAGGGACCTTTCGTCGACGCCAACCTTTCGAAGAAGGTGGAGGGGCTGAACAATCAGGGACAGAAGCGCGTGATCAAGACCTGGGCGCGTGCCTCGACGATTGCTCCGGACTTCGTGGGCCACACCTTCGCCGTGCACAACGGGAACAAGTTCATCCCGGTGTACGTGACCGAGAACATGGTAGGGCACAAGCTTGGCGAGTTCTCGCCCACGCGCACCTATCGCGGCCATGCCGGCGAGAAGCGGAAGTAGGGCGATGCGCTCACGGGTACGTCACACGGAACATTCAGTTCGAGCAGCCGAAACGTACGGCTGCCTCTTTGGGAGATAGAAGACAATGGTTGAAGCTCGCGCTCTTCGCAGAAACATTCATTCCTCGCCGCGCAAGATGCGTCTGGTGATCGATCTGATCCGGGGGAAGAACGCCGCCGAGGCGCTCGGCATCCTTCGCTTCTCCGCGCATCATGCGTCACGCGATGCGGAGCTCGTTCTCCGTTCGGCGATTGCCAACCTCATGAGCAAGGATGCCGATGGGAACATCGATCCGGACAGCGTCTTCGTCAAGGAGGTCTTTGTGAACCAGGGACCCACGATGAAGCGGATGCTTCCGGCTCCGATGGGGCGCGCCTACCGCATGCGGAAGCGGTCGAATCATCTTACGATCATCGTCGCGGCGAAGTAGTGCGGAGCGTTCCGCAAGCGATGTGCAAACGATAATACAAGCCTGATAAAACGCTGGAGTCGTTTTGGGACAGAAAACTAATCCGATCGGTCTTCGCCTTGGCATCATCCGCTCCTGGGATGCCAACTGGTACGATGAGAAGAACTTCGCGGCCAAGCTGACTGAGGATACGATGGTGCGCAACTACCTGCGCAATCGTCTGAAGCGGGCGGGCATCAGCCGCATCGTGATCGAGCGCACGGCCAAGCAGATGCGCCTCACGATTCATACCTCGCGTCCCGGCGTCGTGATCGGCCGTTCAGGCAAGGAGATCGCGCAGCTGGAGGAAGAGGTGCGCCAGGTGGCCAAGAAGGACGTGAAGATCCTGATCCACGAGATCAAGCGCCCGGAACTGGATGCCTATCTGGTTGGGGAGAACATCGCGCAGCAGCTCGAGGGGCGTATCGCCTTCCGTCGCGCAATGCGCCAGGCGATCAGCTCGGCGATGCGCATGGGGGCGGAGGGAATCCGCATCATGTGCGCCGGCCGCCTTGGCGGCGCGGACATGTCGCGCACCGAGCAGTACAAGGATGGCCGCGTTCCGCTGCACACGCTTCGCGCGGATATCGATTATGCACAGGTGACCGCGCACACCAAGCAGGGTGCGATCGGCATCAAGGTCTGGATCTGCAAGGGCGAGGTGCTCGGGCAGCAGGACCGCGCGATCTGACGGAGCGCGGCAGTTTCAAATCTCGCCAGGCACGCACAGGTGCCGCGTACATACAGAGCTGAACCGTACATACAGAGCTGAACCGCCGGGCCGCCGGCTCGTGAGCGGTGCTCCATGAGGGATTCGACCAATGCTTTTACCGAAAAGAGTCAAATACCGCAAGACACAGCGTGGCCGCCGGAGGGGAAAGGCCTATCGCGGCTCCTCGATCGCTTTCGGCACGCACGCCATCAAGGCGATGGAGCCCGCATGGATTACCAGTCGCCAGATCGAGTCCGCTCGTATCGCGATCAATCGTGAGATGAAGCGCGACGGAAAGATTTGGATCCGGATCTTCCCGGACAAGCCGGTCACGAAGAAGCCTGCCGAGACTCGCCAGGGTTCGGGCAAGGGCTCGCCGGAGTTCTGGGTTGCGGTGGTGAAGCCGGGGCGCATTCTCTTCGAGGTATCCGGTGTTGCTACGCCGATCGCGATGGAGGCGCTTCGCCTTGCCAGCCATAAGCTGCCGGTGAAGACGAAGATCATTACACGCCCGGATTATGCCGGCGACGAGTCGCTTCGCTGAGAGAGCCTGAAGCGCCCGCGGGAGCAGGCAGTGCGTTGCTCCGCTAAGTGAGCCTGAAGTGCCAACGAAGAACAAGCATCGATAGAGACATGAAGCCTACGAAACCTTCCGACCTGCGGGGCCTGAGCGACGGCGAGCTCCTGAATCAGATCAAGGACAACGAGCGCGCTCTTGTGGACATGCGCTTCAAGAAGGCCGTTGGCCAGCTCGAGAGCACCGCGGTGATCCGCATCATCCGGCGCGATATCGCGCGCCTGAAGACGATCCTCCGTGAGCGCGAACTCGGCAAGACCGCATAACATCGATCGAGCATCCAGAAACGTTTTCGATTCTACTGATAGACGCCATGCAGGAAGAGAACAACCAGACGATGGAAGCGACCCCGGGCCACGATCCGCTGAACCTGATGCAGGATGCCTCGGCGGCTCCCGTGGAGCAGACCCTTCAGCCGGCGGGGAGCCGGCGCAAGACCAGAACGGGTCTGGTGGTTTCCAACAAGATGAACAAGAGCATCGTGGTGGCCGTTGTTCGCCGCGTGCGTCATCCGCTGTACAAGAAGTACTTCAACAAGACGAAGAAGTACATGGCGCATGATGAGGCGAACGAGTGCAAGGTTGGCGATACCGTGCGTATCGTCGAGACCCGTCCGCTCTCGGCTCACAAGCGCTGGCGCCTGGACGAGATCGTTGTGCGGGCGAAGTAATACCACGCTCCGATGGTCGCCGGCCGTGCCGGTGAATCCTTGAACGGGGCGAGGCCTTTCGTGGCCGATGCGCGTCCCCAGTAGCGGTGTCAATCACGAATTAGCTCAATGACCGCGCCTGCATTTGTGCGGCGGCGAGCCTGATAGGGAGAGAATCATGATTCAGGAAGAAACCAATCTCGTAGTGGCCGACAACTCCGGCGCGCGCAAGGTTCGTTGTATCCGGGTTCTGGGCGGGCACGACCGCCGGTATGCCGGTATCGGCGACGTGATCGTCGTGTCGGTGAAGAGCGCACTTCCCGGCGGCAACGTCAAGAAGGGCGAGGTCTCCAAGGCGGTGATCGTTCGCACCCGCAAGGAGACGCGTCGTCGCGACGGCAGCTATATCCGCTTCGACGAGAACGCAGCGGTGTTGTTGAACAACCAGGGCGAGCCGCGCGGAACGCGCATCTTCGGCCCGGTGGCTCGCGAGTTGCGCGATCGCAACTACATGAAGATCGTCTCTCTGGCACCGGAAGTTCTCTGAATCAGGCAACCGATCATCGTACCTCAGATATGAAGCAGACTCAGCATACAAAGCCCGCCCGGCTCCCGCGGATCAAGAAGGGGGATGAAGTTGTCGTTATCAGCGGCTCGCAGCGGGGAATGAACGGACGCGTGCTCGCGGTGTATCCAGCGAAGAACCGTGTCCTGGTTGAAGGGGTGAACGTTGTCAAGCGTTCGTACAAGAAGGGGACCAACCCGAACTTCCCCGACGGTGGTATCTACGAGAAGGAGATGCCGCTGAACATCTCGAACGTGATGCTGCGCGATCCGAAGACCGGAGCGCCAACCCGCGTCCGTATCGAGACCGAGACCATGAAGGATGGCAAGGTGCGGCGTACGCGCGTCGCGAAGGCTTCCGGAACCGCTTTCAAGGACTAATAGCTGCGCAAGCTCCGCTGAACTATGGCAAAGGATAAAAAGAATCAGGATTCCCAGGGCGCCCACGAGCCCACGGTACAGGCCGTTGCTCCGCGTCTCATCGCGAAGTATCGCGAGCAGGTTGTCCCCAACCTCATGAAGCGTTTCGGCTACTCGAACGTGATGCAGGCGCCGAAGCTTCTGAAGATCTCGTTGAACCGTGGTGTTGGCGATGCGGTTGGAGACCAGAAGCTGCTGCAGAATGCGGTGGACGAGCTGCAGCACATCACCGGCCAGAAGGCGACGGTGACCAAGGCCAAGAAGGCCATCTCCAACTTCAAGCTGCGCGAGGGGATGCCGATCGGCGCGAAGGTGACGTTGCGCGGCGCCACGATGTACGAGTTCCTGGATCGCTTCATCTCGATCGCCGTGCCCCGTATCCGCGACTTCCGCGGATTGCCGGACAAGTCGTTCGATGGCCATGGCAACTATACGCTGGGCATCAAGGAGCAGATCATCTTCCCGGAGATCGACGTCGACAAGGTTGGCCGTATCGACGGCATCGACATCACGTTCGTGACCTCGGCGAAGAGCGATGAGGAAGCGTATGCCCTGTTGAAGGAGATGGGGATACCGTTCCGCAAGCGTGAGGGCGCGGCTGCCTGAGCGGCGCTGCGCGGTGCCCTGCGGCGTGCAGGGTGTAAAGCCTGTGAACTACACGTTACTGAATCATAGAGCCTGACTCCGACTTATGGCAAGAAAAAGTTTGATCGCACGGGACGCGAAGCGCCAGAAGCTGATCGAGAAGTACGCCGAGTTGCGCGCGAAGTACAAGGCCGAAGGGAACACGGAGGCGCTGCAGAAGCTCCCTCGCAACAGCTCCCCGGTTCGCCTGCGCAATCGTTGCGTGATCACCGGACGTCCGCGCGGATACTACCGCAAGTTCGGTCTGTGCCGTAATCAGTTCCGCCAGATGGCCCTCGATGGAAAGATCCCGGGCATCCGCAAGGCGAGCTGGTAAGCCTCTCGACAGTGATTTTCAACGACTAGCATATCCGAGAACAATGACCGATCCGATAGCAGACTTCCTCACCCGTATTCGCAATGCCGCGAACGCCCGCCATAAGGTGGTTGATGTTCCCGCCTCGCGGATGAAAGAGAATCTCGCGGCTATTCTGAAGGACCAGGGCTTCATTACGGACTTCCAGCGCGTGGATGAAGGGCCGCAGGGTACGATCCGGGTTGCTCTCCGTTATGTCAACGGCTCCCCGTCGATGCTCGGCATGCAGCGCGTCAGCCGCCCGGGCCTTCGCCGCTACGCCGGTGCGGCAGAGCTGCCGCGTGTGAAGAACGGGCTGGGCATCGCGATCATCAGCACCTCGCAGGGCTTGATGACCGACAAGGAGGCGCGCAACCGCAAGGTGGGTGGCGAAGTCCTCTGCTATATCTGGTAATCACGGCGCCGCGTTCATTGCGCGATGCAGGGTGATGGTCAGCAACGATGTGAGCTTCTCAACAGACTAGATCAAGGGTATAGACGTGTCACGTATTGGTAAACGGCCGATCGATCTGCCGAATGGCGTCACCGTCAACAGAGACGGGAACCTGGTCACGGTAAAGGGCCCCAAGGGCGAGCTTCGCACGGAGGTCAGCACGCTGGTTGATGTCGCCGTTGATGGCAACCAGATCAGCGTAACGCGTCCGAGCGATCAGGCACCGAACCGTGCTGCGCACGGGCTTACGCGTACCATCCTGAGCAACATGGTGCAGGGTGTGACCGACGGCTTCGCGCGGAAGCTCGAGATTGTCGGGGTTGGTTATCGTGCCGAAATGCGCGGCAGCATCCTGCAGCTGAACCTCGGCTATTCGCATCCGATCATGTTCTTCCCTCCGGGCGGAATCCAGATCGTTGCGCCGACGGCCAACAGCATCGTTATCACGGGCATCGACAAGCAACTCGTTGGGCAGATTGCCGCGAAGATCCGTTCGTTCCGTCCGCCGGAACCCTACAAGGGGAAGGGTGTGAAATATGAGAACGAACAAATTCGTCGCAAGGCTGGCAAGTCCGCCGGTAAGTAGTCGTTCCGAACAACAGCGTACACGATTTCATAGAGCGTAGAGCATGAGCGCGAAAGGCAAGATCCAGCGTCGCAGCAGGCGCAAGTTCCATATCCGCAAGAAGGTTGCCGGCACCGCCGAGCGCCCTCGCCTGACGGTGTTCCGTAGTCTGAAGCATATCTATGTGCAGGCTATCGACGACGTGAGCGGCCGGACCGTGGCGCAGGCATCGAGCCTCAACGATGCGGCGGTTACCTCGCTGCTCGGCGAGGCCAATGGCAAGATTGCTCCCAGCATGGCCGTCGGCAAGGCGATCGCAGGCCGGCTCAAGGAACAGAACATCGCTACGGCCGTGTTCGACCGCAACGGGTATCTGTACCACGGCCGCGTCAAGGCCGTGGCCGACGGCGCCCGCGAGGCGGGGCTTCAGCTCTAGGCCGCTCGCGCACAGGCCTGGGCCGCGCGCGCATCGGCGCCGAGTGATGGCGCCCGGTTCGCCGATCCGTAAGGAAAAGCGTCGATTGCGGAAAAATCGGCTCATTCTAGTATCTTTGCGCTTCGCACTTTATTGAAGCGCCGATCAATTCACAGCAAACGCAGACAGGAACGTGGCAAAAGCAAAAGCATCCGAACTGGATCAACTGAAGGACAAGGTGGTCAACATCGCCCGCACCGCGAAGGTGGTCAAGGGCGGCCGCCGTTTCGGCTTCAGCGCGATCGTCGTTGTTGGTGACGGCAACGGTCATGTCGGCATCGGTCTCGGCAAGGCGAACGAAGTCTCGAATGCTGTGACGAAGGCGACCGAGGCTGCCAAGAAGAGCGTGGTGAAGATTCATCTGAAGGGGCACACCATTCCGCACGAGACGTACGGCAAGTATGGTGCCGGCAAGATTCTGATGAAGCCCGCCACTCCTGGAACCGGCGTGATTGCCGGCGGTGCGGCCCGCGCCGTGCTGGAGGCCGTCGGCGTCCAGGACATTCTCACCAAGAGCCAGGGATCGTCCAACCCGCACAACGCGGTGAAGGCAACCATGGAAGCGCTGATGAGCCTGGAGGATGCTTCCTCCGTGGCGTCGCGTCGTGGCATCTCGCTCAACAAGGTTCTGAAAGGATAATCGCATCATGGCACAGCTCAAGATCACACAGATTCGCAGCGTGATCGACCGCCCGGTAAAGCAGAAGCGGACGATGGAGGCGCTTGGCCTCGGGCGTCCGAACACATCGCGCGTTCATAACGATACTCCGGAACTGCGCGGCATGATCCGTGTAGTCAACCACCTGGTCAAGGTCGAGCCCGCGTGAGCCGTTGCGGTTCACTGTGAGCTACGACAACCAACGTAGTACATCGATCGAAAGAAGAATACAATCATGTCGAATCACTTAGGACTCCTTCACTCGCCGAAGGGAGCAACCAAGAACAAGCGGCGTATCGGCCGTGGTCAGGGCTCCGGACGGGGAGGTACTTCGACGCGTGGCCACAAGGGGCATCAGTCCAGATCCGGCTTCGGTCAGATTCCGAACTTCGAAGGCGGCCAGATGGCATACATCCGCCGCGTTCCCAAGTTCGGATTCACCAATCCGTTCCGTGTGGAGTACCAGACGGTGAACGTGAGCCGCCTTCAGGAACTCGCCGAGTCCGGTGCATTTGTCGACGGCGTTGTATCGCCCGAGGCTCTTTTCGCCCTTGGAGTGGTATCGAAGCGCAAGGTGCCGGTGAAGATCCTCGGCAACGGCGAACTCTCGGCGAAGCTTACCGTAACCGCACACAAAATTTCGGCCGCGGCTCGTACCAAGATCGAGCAGGCGGGCGGCACTGTGACTACCCATGAGTAGGCTTACCGAAGGTCTCCGGAACGTCTTCAAGATAGAGGAGTTGCGTCAGCGGCTCCTCTTTACCGGGTTGATGCTGCTGGTTGTTCGGGTTGGCTCGTTCATCTCCGTTCCCGGCATCAATGTGAAGGCCGTTCTTCACAACACCACGAGCGGCAGCAACACCCTCTTCGGCTTCTTCGACATGTTCGTTGGAGGCGCCTACACCAAGGGGGCCATCTTCGCTCTCGGTATCATGCCGTATATCTCTGCATCGATCATCGTGCAGCTCCTTACGGCCGTGATGCCCTACTTCCAGAAGCTTCAGCAGGAAGGGGAGCAGGGGCGCAAGCAATTGAACTCGATCACCCGTTATCTCACGGTTGGGCTTTCGTTCGCGCAGGGGCTGGCAATCGCGCTCAGCCTTCAGTCGCAGACCGCAGGGAATGTGCCGGTGGTGAACGAGGCCGTTCAGGGCGTGCCGTTCATGCTGATGGCGGCCACGATCTTCACCGCGGGAACGATCTTCCTGATGTGGATCGGCGAGCAGATCACCGAGAAGGGAATCGGCAACGGCACGTCGCTGATCATCTTCATCGGCATCATCGCGCGCCTGATCCCTTCCATCAGGGAGGAGCTGTCGCTGATCGCGTCCGGCACGCGTAACCCGATCGTGGAACTGGTGGTTGTCGCGGCGCTGCTTGGTGTGATCGCGGTGGTGGTGCTCTTCACGCAGGCCATCCGCAAGATCCCGGTGCAGTATGCAAAGCGCATGGTTGCCGGAAAGACCTACAGCGGAAGCGGGCAGACATCGTTCATACCCATTCAGCTGATCACGGCGAACGTGATGCCGATCATCTTCGCGAGCGCCATCATGTTCCTTCCGAACCTGCTGGCGACGACGTTCCCGGGAACCGGCATCTCGAGCTTCATCAATCAGAACTTCAAGAACACGGACCTGCTGCACAATGTCGTGTTCGCGATTCTGATCATCTTCTTCTCCTTCTTCTACACGGCCATCGTGATCCAGTCGCGTGACGTGGCGGAGAACATGCGCAAGAGCGGCGGCTTCATTCCGGGCATCCGCCCCGGCAAGCCGACGGAAGAATACATCGATCGCGTGCTGGTGCGCGTCACGGTTCCGGGATCGCTCTTCCTGGCGCTGATTGCGATCCTGCCGGTGTTCATCGGCCTTCTCGGCGTTACCGGCAGCTTTGCAAGCTTCTTCGGCGGAACAACCGTGCTGATCATGGTGGGCGTTGCGCTCGATACGTTGAAGCAGGTCGAGGCGTATCTGCTGATGCGTCACTACGACGGCTTCATGAAGAGCGGAAAGCTGCGCGGGCGCCTGCAGCGCCAGATCGCGTCCAGCTGATAGACTTCGGGAATTTTGATTGTGTAAGAGGTAGTCGGCGAACATGGCAACGGGCGGCGTCATAACGCGAGGGAAGACTCCTGAGGAGATCGCTCTGATCGCAGAGGCGAGCAGGATCGTGGCGGGTGTGCTGGCCATGTTGAAGGAGCATACGGTGGCCGGTGCGACAACGCTGAGCCTGGATGCGATCGCCGAGGAGTATATCCGCGATCAGGGAGCGGAGCCGGCCTTCAAGGGATATGTTGTGCATGGCGAGGTGTATCCGAACACGCTCTGCACGTCGGTGAACGAGGCCGTTGTTCATGGCCTTCCGGACTCCAGGCCGCTTGCCGAAGGGGACATCGTATCGCTCGATGTCGGTGTGAAGAAGGATGGCTTCTACGGCGACAGCGCCGTTACCTACGCCATCGGTGATGTGGGAGAGATGGGGCGCAGGCTGATGAAGGTGACCGAGGAGTCGCTCTGGCTTGGAATCGAACAGGCCGTGGTTGGCAACCGGGTGTACGACATCTCGCGCGCGGTGCAGAAGCATGTGGAGTCGAACGGCTTCTCCGTGGTGCGGGAACTGGTGGGGCATGGTATCGGCCGTTCGCTTCACGAGGAGCCGTCGGTGCCGAACTTCGTGCCGAGCCCGTTCCAACGGCATCAGTTCAAGAACACCGCGTTGGTTGACGGCATGGTGATCTGCATCGAGCCGATGGTGAACGCGGGTTCCTACCGGGTGGCAACGCGGCCCGATCGGTGGACGGTGGTGACGCAGGACGGGATGCCGTCCGCACACTACGAGCACACGATCGTTGTTCGCGAAGGCGCGCCGGAAATATTGACAACCATGACTGCGCGGGTACCCAACGCTGCGTGATGCCTCGCGGCTTGCAGCCTCCGTGCTTTGCCGATCGGCGCTGCCGGCCGAGCATTCTCCGTGGAGATGCGATGAGTGCGACTCCTCGGGACTTCGAGATGCAGGCGCCGGGAACCGGGAGTGCGGTAACGCGCATGTGCCATGCGCGTGGATCAGGCGCCTCGCTTCCGCCGCAGCGGCTGGACCAATGTGGCCGTTGAGAGAGAGAGAGAGGATGTGGGGCGTGGTGCCTCGCAATGCGAGGCGAGGGGGGAACGGTTCTTGATGGACCGATATCGATGGGTAAGAGCCGCTTCTTTGGTATTCGCGACCCTGCCGGTGCTGTGCCGGCCCTGGTTGCGGTTGAGCCAGGGCGGCATGCGAGTGTAATGTTCGATACTCTATGGCCAAACAAACTGCGATCAAGGTTGATGGAGTGGTATCGGAAGTTCTTCCGAATGCCTCGTTCCGCGTGAAGCTGGAGAACGGCCACGAGATTCTGGCGCATATCTCCGGCAAGATTCGTATGAACTACATCAGGATCGTTCAGGGAGATCGTGTGGCCGTGGAACTGTCGCCGTATGATCTGGCAAAGGGGCGTATCACCTATCGGTATCGATAGGGGCAGGCCCCGGGCGAAGCGTTTGAAGGAACCGGACTGAGACATTCGATCGCATGTGCAGAGCGCAGGCGATCGCAAATCACTTAAGAGCAATGAAAGTACGAGCATCGGTCAAGAGGATGTGCGACAACTGCAAGATCGTCAAGCGCAAGGGAGTTGTGCGGGTGATCTGCAAGAAGAACCCGAAGCACAAGCAGCGCCAGGGATAATCGCTATCGGCTCGGGGTTCGCACGCATCGACTGCCCAGGCGATCCGAATTGCAATCACATTTGAATCGAGGAGCTATACACGTTGGCACGCATCGCTGGAATTGATCTTCCGAGAAACAAGCATGCTCGCATCGGGCTCACCTATATCTATGGTATCGGGCCGTCGACGGCAGCGAAGATCCTTGAGAGCTCGAACGTCGAACCTTCGAAGAAGATCGGCGATCTGAGCGACGAAGAGGTGAATCGCATCCGCATGACCATCCAGAACGATTACAAGGTGGAAGGTGCGGCGCGAAGCGAGATGCAGTTGAACATCAAGCGGTTGATGGATATCGGCTGCTATCGCGGGCTGCGTCATCGTCGCGGCCTGCCGGTGAACGGGCAGCGGACGCGTACGAATGCGCGTACACGCAAGGGACGTCGCAAGACGGTTGCCGGAAAGAAGAAGGCCGGCAAGAAGTAGAACCGGAACACTGATCGTGGCGGCAGGGAACGGGGTGCATACGCCACCCTGCCGTTTCACGGATCGAGAAGCTCGCAATCCGGAAGCAGTGTAATCATTGGGAACCCATGGCTAAGACTACTCAGCAGAAGCGTAAGAAGAAGGTTGTTGCCGAAGTCAACGGCAAGGCCTTCGTGAAGGCGACCTTCAACAACGTCATCGTGACGGTGACCGACATATACGGGAACACGCTCAGTTGGAGCTCCGCCGGCCGGAACGGCTTCCGCGGCTCGCGCAAGAACACGCCGTATGCGGCGCAGGTATGCGCAGAGAATGCCGGCAAGGAGGCGTTCGACATGGGCCTCCGCAAGGTGGATGTCTTCATCAAGGGGCCGGGATCGGGTCGTGAAGCCGCCGTGCGTGCGCTTCAGCAGAACGGCCTGGAGGTTCTCACGATCACGGACATCACGCCGCTGCCGCACAACGGCTGCCGCCCTCCGAAGCGCCGCCGCGTATAACGCCGCTGCGTCCGGGCGTATCGCATGGAGCGCTCGCGTACCGCCGGCAACGGCGCGCGCATGAAGCCGCTCTGCATCCGAAGCCGGCCTTGCGCCGGCCCCGCCTCTGGAAAGTGTGAAACACGTCATTCAGATTCATACATCTCTCTCATGGCTCGATATACTGATGCGGTCTGCAAACTCTGCCGTCGTGAGCGGCAGAAGCTCTTCCTGAAGGGCGCCAAGTGCTACACGGAGAAGTGCCCGGTGGAACGCCGGAACTATCCTCCGGGTCAGCACGGAGGTACCAATGCACGCCGTGCAAAGGTGACCGAGTATGGCCTGCAGCTGCGCGAGAAGCAGAAGATCAAGCGTACGTACCGCCTGCTGGAGAAGCAGTTCCGGTTGTCGTTCGAGAAGGCGAACCGTCAGCAGGGGATCACGGGCGAGAACCTCGTGCGCCTGCTGGAGACCCGTCTGGACAACATGGTCTATCGCCTTGGCTTCGGTTCGTCTCGCAACGCCGCGCGGCAGCTCGTGCTGCACCGTCACATAACCGTCAATGGCAAGTCCGTGAACATCCCCAGCTTCCATGTGAAGACCGGAGATGTTGTGCAGGTGCGCCCGAAGAGCCGCAAGCTCGATGCGATCCACGATGCGATGAAGCGCGTCAACGATCGCTCGATCCCCTCCTGGGTTCAGCTCGACAAGGCGAACATGAAGGGCACTCTTCTGAACCTGCCGGAGCGTGCCGACGTACCGCTGAATGCCAACGAGCAGCTCGTTGTGGAGTTGTACTCGAAGTAATGCCGGTGCGCCGCGCGCAGGTGCGGCGTGTAGGCCCTGCACAGAGCCGGCTTCGGCCGGCGAATCGGGTCTCAACTGGCAGGGCTGGCGTTCGCTCCGGTCGGTAGCATATGATGCCCGTTGCTTGTGAATAATTCCTGACCACGAAGAGAAGAGAGGTAAGCTTTGACAGAGCAGATCACCGCGCCGATGAGCTCGTTCATGCAGATGCCAGAACGAGTGCAGGTTGATGAGTCCACGCGGAGCGAAACGTTCGGACGGTTCGTGCTCCAGCCGTTGGAGGAAGGTTACGGTGCTACGATCGGCAATGCCTTCCGCCGCGTTCTTCTTGCCTCGATTCCCGGATGCGCGATCTCCGCGATCCGGATCGACGGCGTGCTGCACGAGTTCCAGACCATCGAGGGTGTCAGCGAGGACATGGCCGAGATCGTCCTGAACCTGAAGGAGATCCGGATCAAGCAGCTCGACAAGAAGGCGACGAAGATCTCCTTCACGGTGACCGGTCCTGCGGACTTCACCGGGCAGGACATCCAGAACGCCACGGAGGATTTCCAGATCCTCAATCCCGAGCATCACATCGCGACGCTGTCCGACGGCGTAACGCTGAACGTGGAGCTGCGCATCAGCCGTGGCAAGGGCTACGTGCCGAGCGAGGAGAATCATCTTCCTGATCAGCCGATCGGCACGATCGCGATCGATTCGATCTTCACGCCGATCCTCAACGTTCGCTATCTCGTGGAGCCGACTCGCGTCGGCCAGAAGACCGACTACGAGAAGCTGACGCTCGAGATCACGACCGACGGCTCGATCACTCCGGAGGAGGCGCTTGCAACGGCGGCGAAGATCCTCCGCGATCACATTCAGCTGTTCCTCAACTTCGACGCCGAGGAAACCCAGATGGCGGAGGAGGAGGAGGCACAGGAGGCCGAGGTGAGCCGCATCCGGCGGATCCTCCTGACTCCTGTTGACGAGTTGGAGCTTTCGGTCCGTTCGCACAACTGCCTCAAGGCGGCGAACATCAACACGATCGCCGATCTCGTATCGCGCCAGGAGAACGAGATGTTGAAGTTCCGCAACTTCGGCCGCAAGTCGCTGGCGGAGCTTACCGACATCATCGATTCGTTCGGCCTCACGTTCGGTATGGACGTGGACAAGTATCTCAAGGCGGAGGATGCCGCCGGCCGCGAGTAATCGTTTGCGAGTAATCGCCCGCGAGTAGTCGCTTCGGTACGGCTTCCCAAGCAGCCGCAGCACGAAGCCGTTTCGGATAACCGTTTCGTATCACACTTCTGAGCAAGCCTCAGTGACGCCGGTCCCTCCAGCAGGGCGGCTTAATACTGGAAGATCATGAGACATCGAGTAGAAGGCAGAAAACTCAAGCGGACCGCGAGTCATCGCAAGGCACTCCTTCAGGCGCTTGCCACGTCGCTCTTCCGTCACAAGCGCATCAAGACCACGGAGGCGAAGGCGAAGGAGGCGCGTCGCTTTGCCGAGGCGATCATCACGCGTGCGAAGCGTGCCCACCTCTCCGAGGCTGCCGGCACGCCGGATATTCATGCACGCCGTGTGGTTGCGCGCGACATTCACGATGCGGCGGTGGTCCGCGAACTGTTCGGTGAGATTGCTGCGAAGGTTGCGGAGCGTCCGGGCGGCTATACCCGCGTGGTGAAGCTGGGCCAGCGCCTCGGTGACGGCGCGCGCGTTGCCGTGCTGGAGCTCGTGGATTACAATCTGGATCGCGACGAGTCCGCCGTACGCAGCCGCTCGAAGAGCGCCATCTCCCGCGCGGAGCGTGTTGCACGCAGCCGTGCCAAGCAGGCTCAGAAGGAAGCCGCAGCACCGAAGGCTGCCGAGGCCCATGC
This sequence comes from Kapaibacterium sp. (SeqCode), assembly GCA_035549015.1. Classification (GTDB taxonomy): domain Bacteria; phylum Bacteroidota; class Ignavibacteria; order OLB7; family OLB7; genus JAFDZV01. The sequence goes on along the minus strand of DASZRW010000091.1, from coordinate 24,796 downwards.
ACCGGTAGCCGAGGCGGAGATCGTCGAGGCGGAAACTCCAGTGGAAACGGCTCCGGAGGAGAATCCGGCAATCGAGGCGGCGGAGCATTCGGAGGGCGGGGCGGAGCATTCGGAGGGCGGGGCGGAGCAGCACGAAGCCGGCGAAGAGAGCGCCGAGCCTACACCGGGTGCGTAGACAATTGGGCCATTTCGCGCAAATTTTGCTTTTGTGGTCCTGAAAAAATATGTAAGGTTGTAGGGAGCCTTCTTATCGTTGAGATAAGAAGGCTTCTTTGTGTTGGCCCTTGACTCTCACGCAGTCGGTATCGTTCGTCGTTTCGGTTCGTACGCCACCGCTCACCTGCAGGGCAAGTCTGCCGCACTGGTTCAGTATCATCAATCTCAAGGACGGGGTATAGCACCGTGAACATCTACGTGGGAAACATCCCATACACTGTGACGGAGGATGATCTCCGGCAGGTCTTCGAGGAATTCGGCACGGTCACGTCAACCAGCGTTATTATCGATAACGTGACCGGGCGATCGAGAGGATTCGGATTCGTACAGATGGCAACCGATGAAGAGGGAGCGCGTGCCATCGAAGAGATGAACGGCAGGGAATGGATGGGGCGTGTATTGACGGTGAACGAGGCGCGTCCGCGCCAGGAACGGACGGGAGGGTATGCACCGCGTCGTGACGGCGATGGCGGTGGTACGCGCCGCCAGGCCGGCAGCTATGATGGCGGCGGCCGCAGCGGCGGCTACAGTGGCGGCGGCGGTGGTGGGTACGGCGGCGGCGGTTATGGCGGCGGCGGCGGGCGCGGTGGTGACCGCTCCGGCGGGCGCGACGCAGGACGCGGACGTGGGGACCGCGATCGCGGAGGCCGGGGACGCGGACAGGATGACAACTGGGACAACAATCGCTGGGGGCGCGGCGGGGATGACGACTATTGAGATCCTCTCGCATTGAGAGCGTTCGAGCGTGGGGCCCGTTGCTGCGAAACATGCATGCCGGACCGGAGAGTGTAGGGTGCGCCGCAGTTCCTTGCGAGGGTAGGAATTGAAGGCGCTCGTGCAGCTCTGCCGGATCAGGCACTGCAGTGCCCAACGCAGAAACGTGGAGCCAGTACCAACTGTTTCCTCGCCATGTCGGGGAACACGATAACTTCGGGTCGTTGGAGTTGCTTCGTATGAAGCGATGCTCCGGCGACCCTTTCTGTATCAACGCATGCTTCGAATCAACTCGGCGGACTTCGTGATCAGTGCGGCCGGCATGGCCCAGTTCCCCCGGCAGCCCATGCCGGAGGTTGCATTTGCCGGCCGCTCCAACGTCGGCAAGTCATCACTGCTCAACCTGCTGGTTGGGCGCAAGAGTCTTGCCAAGACCAGCGGCACACCCGGCAAGACGCAGCAGATCAATTTCTTCCTGATCAACGGACAGTTCCATCTGGTGGACCTTCCCGGCTACGGGTATGCGAAGGTTTCGAAGACAGAGAGAGAGGCATGGGCGCGGCTGATCGAATCGTACCTGCGCGCGCGCGACCAGTTGCGTCTGGTGGTTGCACTCAGCGACATTCGCCACGAGCCGCCGGCCATCGACATCGAACTGTTCCGCTGGCTGGATGCGATCGGGCGGCCCTTTCTGATCGTGCTCACCAAGCACGACAAGATTTCGCCTGCGCTTGCCGACGCCCGCCGTTCGGCGATGATCGAACTCGCGTCCACCTATGCGCACTGCGTTGGCGTGATCGCCGTCTCCTCGACAACGCGCCACAATCGCGACCGGCTTCTCGGCGTGCTTGGCAAGGCTCTCGCCGGCGAGCCGATTGCGATCGAGGCGTAGCGTTGCTGCGAGCATGGATGTCCCGGAAGCCGCGTGCTGCAAGCCTTCCAGGGAGATCCCGATACGCCCCACTCTGCCCTTGAATCGATGGTACCGCATGTGCCGCACACGCCATGTGCCGCACACGCCATGTGCGTCTCGAAGAGCAAATTCGTCCTCCCATTCTCACAGCCAAACATCGCGCCGATGAAACCGCGTCTGTTCACTCCCGGCCCAACACCCGTTCCCGAATCGGTAACGCTGCGGATGGCGCAGCCGATCATTCACCATCGCACTCCCGAGTTCCAGAACGTGCTTCGCGACGTGGCATCGGGGCTGCAGTATCTGTTCTGCACCGCGCAGCCGGTGCTCACGATCACTGCAAGCGGCACCGGTGCAATGGAGGCGGCGATCGTGAACACCCTGAGCGCGGGGGATGAAATTCTCTTCGTCAACGCGGGGCGTTTCGGAGAACGGTGGGGTGCGATGGCACGTGCATACGGAGTTGCCGCTCACGAGATACCGGTGCCGTGGGGCCGGGCGGTAACGATCGAGCAGATCACGGCCGCCCTGGCGGCGCATCCGACCGTGGCTGCGCTCTGCCTGACGCACAGCGAGACCTCCACCGGTGTGTTCACCGACGTGCGAGCGATCGCCGAGGCCGTCCGTCCGGCGTTCGATGGACTGATCGTGGTGGATGGGATCACGGCCGTTGGCGCGCACGAGCTGCGCTTCGACGACTGGGGGATCGACGTGGCTGTCACCGGCTCGCAGAAGGGATTGATGATTCCACCGGGGCTGGCATTCATCGCATTGAGCCGGCGCGCGTGGGATGCATGCCGGCGCTCCACGCTGCCGAAGTTCTACTTCGACCTGCTGGAGGCTCGCGACGCCTACGAGCGAAACGATACGCCCTGGACCCCTGCGATCACGCTGGTGTGCGGCGTGGCGGAGACGCTTCGCATGATTCGGGAGGAGGGGATCGAAGCGGTGTGGCAGCGGCACGCGCGGCTTGCCGCTGCGCTCCGTGCGGGCGTGGCCGCGCTCGGGCTGGAGCCGTACGGAGCGCCGCCGTCGCACGCGATCACTGCGATTACGCTTCCGGCGCGGGGTGAGGAGTTCATGGCGCTGCTGAAGGATCGGTACCGCGTGACGGTTGCCGCGGGGCAGGATGAGTTGAAGGGACGGATCTTCCGGGTTGCGCACCTGGGGTACTACGATGAGGCGGACATGCTGGCAGTGCTCTACTGCATCGAACGCGCGCTTGCCGATGTCGGGCACCCGCACAGGCCGGGGGCCGGGCTGGCAGCAGCGCAGCAGGCCTTCCAGGAGCCGATGCGGGTGGTGTGAGGATCCCTTGCATTCGGCGAGCCCGGGCGTGCACGTACGGTTGCGCAAGAGCCGAGAATCGCGCCCGCGGCGCTCTCCTCTGCCGGCAGCCAGGGGCGTAACCTTTTGGAGCATACCGGGTACGTTGATCGTGAGCGGCAGAAACTCCTTCAATGCAGGCGGATCTGTGGCAGGAGCTGAGAGCCCGGGCACCCGTCCGGACGTATCGCAGAAGACCACGGGGCGTTGATGAACGCCGGGCTGGACGGCCGAAGCTCTCTCGGACCCGCGAATCAATCGGAGGCGACAATGCGAACGACCCTGTCTCTTGTTGCTGTGTCATTCATTGCCGGGTTGGGAACGTTGCGGGCCCAGCCTGTGGTGGTGGTTGATCATACACACGACACCCGTGTGTTCGAAGTAGGCAGCGCTGCAGCGCGGAAGCAGGCTGCTGTTCAGGACAGCAGCGCGAAGCTTGCTCCGATCCGGAATCTGGAGACGCACTCGCCCGGCGGTACGCGGGGCGTACGCTGTACGTCGGTGCGATACGTGGGGAACGGTGAGGCGGCGGTTGACGGGGTTGTTCCGGCAGCATCTTCCGGCGAAGCGCGGGCGGGCACGGAAGCCTCTCCGGATGCGAGCCGGGCCGCGATACCGGCTTCAGAGACCGGCCCGCCCCTGGTGGCTTCCCCCGACCCGGCGATCGATGCCCGGGAAGGTGGGGATACACGTGCGGCTGAGCCGGTGCCCACGCTGGAATAGGCAGCCGTTGGCGGCACCGGGAGAACCGGGTTCACAGAGGATTCCGAGGTAACTTTTCGGAACGTAGGGTGTAAGTTGGAACAGGGCCGGAGGAGCGGGGCAACTCGATTGAGTCGAGGGATAGTGCCGAAAGGTTCCAACCGAAGCGACTGGAATTTTGTGGTTGCACCAACCAGGGCTATATTCGGCGCGGAAAATTGATACAACTCCCTACCCAAGTTCGACATCAGTCCGACGTGGCAACCAGATCAGGTCGCGACGCTGCCAGCGTCATCCATTTCCCAACGAAACGCGCATCATCGTGACGTACCGGCATTCTGCTGGGCGGTGAGTGAAGCGCATACCGCCAACCTTCGAACCGTTCAAGCGCCTCGTGCAGATTACGCTTGCTACGGCACCGTGTGTACAAAGTTACACGACGTCGGGATTCGGGCTGGCCGAGACCAAGAACATCAACGAAATACAACGTGTTCGCACAACGCAATAATCCAATTCAAGGAGTGCTCAGATGAAACGGAAGCTACTGGGCTTTGCTGCTCTTGCCTTCCTGGTTCCTGCTGTGGCTCTTGCTCAGACCTACGGCACAGTATCGGGAAAGGTCGTCGATGCAGACGGGAAGCCGCTTCAAGGAGCGACAATCCGTCTGGCCGGGACTACCCAGGGGGCGAAGAGCAAGGGTGACGGTTCCTTCATCATCGCCGGTGTACGTGCCGGTGAATATGAGATCGACGCTTCATACGTCGGCTTCCAGCCGTTCAAGGCTGCGATCTCGGTATCGATCAACCAGAACACGTCGGTGACGATCAAGATGTCCACGAAGCCGTTGAGCGGCAAGGAGATCGTCGTGCACGGCAACTCGCTGATCGCCATTCGGCCGGAGAAGCCGGGCACGGTGCATGAGCGCTCCGGCCGCGAGATCGAGAACAGTTCGCGTACGTCGATCGTCAGCGCCGTTTCCCTCTCCAGCGGTGTGACCACTCAGGGTGTGAATGGCTTCGCGATTCGCGGCGGCCGCGCCACTGAGACCTCCTTCCGCGTTGACGGCATCGACATCGGCGATCCGTTCACCGGCGGCTTCGGCAACACCAGCGCGTCGCTCTATCCAACAGTCTCGCCGCTTGCCGTTGAGCAGGTGCAGGTGCAGACCTCCGGCTTCGGGCCCGAGTTCGGCAACATCCTCTCGGGCGCGGTCAACTCCGTAACGCGCAGCGGCAGCCGCGATCACTACGAGGGAAGCTTCCGCTTCCGTACCGGCGTTCCGGCGCTCTATGGTTCCAGCAGCCCGATCACGGTGAAGAAGGTCGGCACCGATATCGACACCACGCTTCCGGGCGCGAAGCTCTCCGGCTCCGGCAGCAAGCTGTACGAGTTCGGCTTCGGCGGCCCGATCCCCGGCTTCGATAAGCTTACCTTCTACATCACCGGCAAGTACAACTCCATCCCCTACTCCATCCCCAACAACGGCTCCAGCTACGACGTGTACGACATGTCGGACGAGTTCGCTCGCCAGCGCGCGCCGATCGCCCAGCAGGTGTGGGGGATGTCGCTCACGCCGACCAATCTCGGCCAGCTTCCGCATCAGCTCGCCATGGTGCGCGACATCAACGGCAAGTTCAGGCTCTCGGTTACCGACGACATCTTCGTGGAGTTCGGCGGCGAGATCGGCCTGACCAGCAGCGAGAGCGGTGCCTGGACCAACATCTATCAGTTGGACCATCCAACCTTCGCCGACGGCAGCGTGAACCAGAATATCCTGGAGCGCGACGCACAGCAGATCAACTCCAACACGATCATCGACCGTGCGAACATCCGGTACTTCCAGAACCTGAATCAGGGAACGTACTTCGAAATTCTCGGCTCGTGGGTGCGCAATCGGTACGAGGCCGGCAAGAAGGATGAGAGCAAGAAGTATGGCATGTTCGATGCCTTCGATATCTATGGTCTCGAGGACAAGAACAACGACATCGTTATCGATCGCTACGCGCTTCCGGAGGCGGAGCTTACGCTGAACCAGTACCTGGGGCAGACCGTGAGCGGTTTCGGCCGCAACCCGATCACCGGTCTGTACGAGGGTGGTGAGGTTGGCGGTGCCAGCCGCAACCCATACGGCCTGATCGACAACGGCAACTTCCCGGTGCACGGCAACGATCGTACGCTGGAGATTCGCGAGTCCACGGTGTTCAACCTGAAGGGGAACTACGAGACGAACTTCGACATGGGCGATGTCAAGACCCAGTTGAAGGCCGGCGTGGAGCTGAAGCAGAGCACGCTCAGCCGCAACATGAACAGCCTGCCGTGGGATCCGAACCCGTTCTTCGACGTGTACGGATACGATGCGCTCTACTTCGCGCAGTCCGACACGACCGGAACACTGCGTGACTTCTTCTCGAAGCCGTACAAGCCGCTGGAGGGAGCCCTCTATGTTGGCGCACGCTTCGACTACAAGTCCATCGTCTTCCAGCCGGGCGTCCGTTTCGACTTCATCGATCCGAACACGAAGGTTCCGCCGTCGAGCCGCGGTTCCATCGGCCAGGTTGTCGAGGGGCTCAAGAACGCACCGAACGCCAGCCTGAAGTTCCAGGTGAGCCCGCGCATCGGCGTGAGCTATCCGGTGACGGAAAACTCCATGTTCCGCGTGAACTTCGGCGTCATGTTCAAGATGCCGGACTACAACGATCTCTATGACAACGCCTTCGGCGACGCCCAGCGCGGCAACCAGCTCTTCGGCAATCCGAACGTGGAGCCGCAGAAGGCATTCATCTACGAGATGGGCTACGAGGCCAAGATCGCCGATGAGTACTACCTTGATATCGCGGCCTTCTATCGCGATATCTACAATCAGTCCGGCGTAACCTACGTGCCGGCCATCCCGTCGCCGTACATCGTCTACAGCGTTACCGATTACGGCAACGTGCGCGGCATCGAGATCTCTGCCCGCAAGGCTCTCTCGAACAACATCTCGGCCGAGCTGAACTACACCATCCAGAAGGCGGTGGGTACGGCTTCCTCGCCGGAGGCGAACTACTCCACGCTGATCGGTTCGGTTGATCCGTACACGGGCGAGCAGCAGAAGCTGCCGCTGACCGAGTACCCGCTCAACTACGATCAGACGCATGCGCTCAATGCCACGGTGAACTTCATCTGGGGCAAGGGCGAGGGCCCGACGGTTGGCGGCCTGAAGCTTCTCGAGAACTCCACCATCGGTATCACCGCGACGTTCAACTCCGGTCTGCCGTACACGCGTGAGACCGAGAAGGGACAGCCCACCACGGAGTTCAACTCGCAGCGGTATCCGTCGCAGTTCAACACCGAGGCGCACCTGGAGCGCGGCTTCCGTCTCGCGGATCTCTTCGGTGAGAGCGTCGGCAACCTGGAGGTCAGCTTCTTCGCCGACGTGTACAACCTGCTGAATCTGACTCCCGCCATCGCGATTCGTCTGTCGCGCGCACCGGGTGGCTCGCGCTACTCGATCACCGGCAGCCCGGACAACGACGGCCTTGCAATGAACCGGCAGATCGGTGACTTCATCGCGACGTCGCACTACCGCGTTATCGATCCGAATCGTCCGGAGACCTGGGACGCCCAGCAGTACGATGCATTCGGCACGCGGTACTACAATCCGTACGCCGATGCCAACCTGGACGGCGTGGTGACGCAGCTGGAGCGCTACGAAGGCTACCAGCGCTACATCACCACCATCCAGACGCTGCGCAGCCAGTACGCCGCGCCGCGTACGGTCTCTGTGGGCGTGCGGCTCCGGTTCTAATGCTCAGTGCCCGTGGGGGCGGACATCCGTTCCGTCCCCATGGCTTCCAAAGTTGTGGACATAACAACATCTATATCGTAGAGGAATACACATGAACCTGCACACCTTTACCAGGGGGTTGCTGGCGGTGCTTGCCGCTGCCGTCCTGATGGCGATTCCGCCAACGGTGAGGGGCGGAACTGCCGAGAAGCAGAAGAAGGAGGGGGGAGAGAAGAAGGAGGAGGTGAAGAAGGGAAGTACGATTCAGCGGGTGCCGCGCAATGCGTACGAGGTGATCAAGAACAAGGTATCGAACATCGAGGTCTACTCCTCGAACTACGGCATCTTCGGCTTGAACGTCCAGGCCAATCAGGCCGGCGGCGTATGGCCGCGCGGTTCGGGCCAGGCGTACATCTTCGGCGGCGGTATCTGGTTCGGCGCACAGAAGGTGCGCCCGAACGGCGATACCAATAAGCTCTGCGTGATCGGCTACAACCCGAACTCCGGCGCATCGTGGATGGTGCCGGGTGTTGTTACCGAGCCGCTGGTCAAGTCGGTGATCGACGAGTCCGCAGATGCGGTCAACAAGTACCGCCTCTACTTCTCCACCGACTACAACAGCTTCACCGGCAAGCCGTTCGATGCGGCCGATATCAGCGGCCCCGCATGGCCGATCTGGGATACCGATCCGAACGAGAAGCTGAAGTTCAACCGGTACTTCGGTAACTATATCGAGGACGTGAACCTTCGCAGCCGCGATAACTTCCCGAAGGGCCCGGCCATGATCTCGGGCGAGGATATCGTCTCGCTCTACAAGGACACGGACCTCGGCAAGTACGAGCGCATCGCGCGCGACTCCGCGATCAAGAAGGGATACCCGATCGGTATCCAGGTGCAGCAGACGATCTACTCGTGGGGGTTCGGCAAGTATGCCGACTTCCTCTTCATCAAGTATACCATCGTCAACAAGTCCGGCGAGAACCTGCTGAATTGCTACATGGCGCCGGCGCTCGACATGGACATCGGCAGCCCGAGCAACGACCACAACACGATCGCCATCCCGAACAAGGATGACGACTCGCTGAACCTCGCCATTCAGTGGTCGGAGTCGGAGTCCAAGCCCTACGGCTATATCGGTCTGGACTTCCTCGAGAGCCCGTCCATCGATGCACGCGGCTTCATCCGTCACGACAAGCGCGTCTTCACCGAGAAGGAGCAGGTTGGATTGTCGGTCTTCCAGAACTGGCCGATCGAAGAGGATCCCACCACGCCGGAGGCCCGCTATGCCTTTATCTCCGACCGCACGCAGCGCGACGTGGATATCGGCCCGGGCGACCGCCGCTTCCTCATGTCCACCGGACCGTTCAACATGGCTGCCGGCGACACGGCCCGCGTGGTTGTCGGCATCATGTTCGCCTACGGTGCAGATGCAAATGGTCGGGTCACCAGCGTTGCAACTGGCACAGAGTCGAATCGCAAATTCATCTATGATATTGACCGCTTCGCGCAGAAGGTGTACGACGAGAACTTCCTCGTGCCGGTTCCTCCCGATCCGGCACAGGTGACGTGGCACGGCCTGAACGGCGGCGTGGAGCTGAGCTGGGACGATCGTTCGGAGCGCTCGCTGGACATGCAGGAGCGCGGCCTGGACTTCGCCGGCTACACCATCAAGCGCGGCCGTCGCACGGTCGGCTTCTCCGATGCGGATTCCACCCAGGGCTGGAACCTCGGCTTCAAGACCATCGGCGGATTTCAACTTCCGCCTTTGCCCGATAGCACGGCACGGTATACTGCAGGTAGCACCGGTAAACTCTCATATCTGGGGCCGTGGTACCGACTGCCAATGCTGGCCGGGTTGGTCGACACGATGTATTTGTGGAGTCGCAAGCCGAAAGCAGATACGCTTGTTCATGTCGTGGGCCTCTATCCCGACTCGCTGCAGGTGTTTCGTTATGATACCCTCAAGCGACCAGGTTCCTCCGATAGTGTGTTCACGAATTTTTATCATAACGTGGCTCGTTACGGATTTACGTTCGACCCGTACGATGATATCAATAACGACTCCACCCTCTTCAACGACGGCCGCTACGGCGACAAGTTCAAGAACAAGGCGATCCGCGACATCGTGCGTGATGCCCTCACCGAGATCATGGACAGCGTCACCGGCGGACGCCACTTCGTCGATGTGGGAGATGACAACGGTGATGCTACGATTACGTCGAACAGCTCCGATCTCGCGCAGAACGAGCGCCTGATCAACAACGTCGATTACTACTATCAGGTGCTGGCATACGACGCCGGCAGCGCCGAAGGAACACCTTCGAAGACAAATGCTGCAATTGCCGGTATTAACGAGGTGCGGGCTAACCCCGAAGGGGTAAGAGCCGGCGTTTCAGTTAATCCAACCATCATATCCAGCGATGGTCTGGGCGGCATTCACAACTTCCGCTTCAACGTGCTGGACAACCAGCGCCTGAGCCAGATGTTCGCGGGTGATACGATCGACTTCGTATGGGAGCCGACCCGCCCGATGTACTTCCTTCCGGACTCGCAGCAGAAGGCCGGTCTGTTCCTTCCGCAGTACTTCTACGTGGATCGCATAACGGCCTACAGCCGCAAGACGAAGGGCGAGCTGATGCACTTCGCCGTGCAGTACGGTGACTTCACCGATCACTCGGATTCGTCCGCGTCGTTCCGGATCCTGGACAGCGGCCTTACCACGCGCCAGACCGACACCGGCCTCTTCGTTGCCCGCAACGTGTCGGTGCCGTACAACCTCTCGTACGATGCCGATCCGTTGCGCCCGCAGTACAACACGGTTGGAGCCTACAAGAACACCTTCAGCGTGGGCTTCGACTATGCGTTCACGCAGTTCGGCGACTCGCTCCGTATAGGCGTGTTCGGTGACTCGACCTTCAAGAAGAATCCGTTCGAGATGAAGGCTCCGGGTGGTGCCAATGCGAACCTGGTTGCCGGCCGTTCGGTTGTCAGCCAGAATGCAAGCGTTGCCCGCAGCGTCGAGCTGCAGGGCATCCCGAGCATCGGGCAGCCGAAGCTGGAGATCGAGTTCGCGCCGGGCGGCACCGAGACGATCACGATCAACAAGAACAACAAGGACTATCAGGTCCCGGTCAACTACCTGACCGTGAAGGTGCGCAACGTTGCCACGTTCAACCGTACGGAGTACGATGCCAGCAGCAATTCTGTGGCCGTTCCGGTTCAGTACAACTACGAGTTCACGCCGGATCCGCTCGCGAAGCTGAAGGCCGATACCACGAACGTGTCGATCGAAATCTCGCGCGTGATCAGCCGTAAGGAGTATGCACTCTATGCGTTCGGCTGGTTGAATGCGGACAAGATCGATTCGGCCACACGCCGCAATCAGTTTGCCCGCGGCCGCCTGCTTGTGGGCATTCCGGGCTACAAGTCGGCGATCGGCACGCCGGGACGGTACTACTACGGTACCTACACGCTTCCGGGCACCGACACCACGCTTCGCTTCACGCACAGCGTGGTGGTGAACGGATCGGAGATCTACATCGACTTTGCGGGCATGGGCTCCATCGAGTCGCGCGTGATCCCGTCCAACATTCCGAGCACGGTTCCGAGCACGGACTTCCAGGCCGGCGACAAGTTCGACGTGAACTTCACCGGCGGAACGCTTGGCCTGCCGCAGCCCGGTGCCAAGGTGAGCGTTGCGATCCCCGATGCGAGCGTCAAGCTCGATCAGATGACCGACGGTGTTCTCGATCAGGTGAACATCGTCCCGAATCCGTATCTCGTGGATCATATCGCTCAGCCCACGAACACTGATCGCCGTCTGTTCTTCACGCATCTGCCGTCGAAGTGCACGATCCAGCTCTATACCGAATCGGGCGAGCTTCTGCAGACGCTCGATCACGACGCAACCACCGGCAACGGTGAGAACGAGCGTGTGGGTGTGGAGGTATGGGATCTGCTGACGAAGGCGAATCGTCAGGCACAGAGCCAGTTGATCATTGCACGCATCTCCACTCCGAACGGTGCTGAGACCATCAAGAAGGTCGCGATCGTTGTGGGTGGTTATCGCCTCAACAGCCGCTGATTCGGGCTTCGTGCCCATCCCCGGCGCAACCGTGTTGCAGCCGGGGATGTGGCGCGACGGCCGGTCGGTCTCGCTCTTTGCTACGTGAAGAAATAACCTGGAGATAGAATAATGAAAAAGCTCTACGGGTTCGGTCTGGTGGTGGCGCTCTGTGTAGGCGCGTGCACCACCACACTGATTGCCCAGGATAATAGTGGGAACGTCAACTCCGCTCCGCGCGACTTCTCGAAGATCGGTGCGGGTCTGGGCAACTTCCTGAATATTCCTGTCGGCGCTCGTGCCATCGGCATGGGGGCCTCGTTTACGGGCGTGGCGGATGATCCCACGGCGCTCTACTGGAATCCGGCCGGGATCATGCAGGGGAAGGGAGCAAGTGCGAACTACAGCTTCGCATCCCTCTTCGCCGGCATTACGCACAACTTCGCGGGGGTGACGATTCCTATCGGCGAGTCGTACAAGGCCGGTGTCAGCGCGGTGAGCTACGGCTCCGATGACATCCCGGTCACCACGCTCTTCAACCAGGAAGGAACCGGCGAGCGTTATCAGGTTCGCGATCTTGCGCTGGGCCTCACGTTCGCCGGACAGCTCACGGACCAGTTCTCGTTCGGCATCACCGGCAAGTTCGTGAACCTCGCGTTCGCAACGGAGTCCGCAAGCGGCGTTGCGTTCGATGTGGGCACGCTGTACAAGCCGGGTATCCTTGGCCTTCGCCTCGGGTTCGCCGTGCAGAACCTCTCGACCCCGATGAAGTACACCGGCAACGGTCTCGTGCAGACGGGTGGGTTCAACCAGACCACCGGATATCAGAATCCGGACGTGCAACTCGAAGCAACGGAGGCCTCGCTTCCGCTCACCTTCCGTGCCGGCCTTGCGGCCGACGTGCTCGAAGGCGACGAGATGCAGAAGCTTCTGGTGAGCACGGAGTTCTCCACGGCATCCGACCGCGGCGAGTTCGCCTCGCTGGGGGCGGAGTACACCTGGAACAACCTGCTCAGCGCCCGCGCCGGCTATCAGTTCGGCTCCTCCGAGGCATATGGGATCAGCGCCGGCCTGGGTATCCGTTATCAGACCGGCGGTTTCCTTGGGCAGATCGATTACGCAATCCGTCCTCACAAGACGCTCGGTCTCGTGAACCAGATTTCGGCATCGGTCTGGTTCAACTGATCCAACCCCGCATGAGCGCTTCTAGCGCCATGCAGTGCTGAGACAGACGTGAAACGATCCGCGGGCCGGCTTCAGATGTGGCGAAGAGCATGTCTCTCTTGCGGCCTCTGAAGCGGCCCGCGATTGTTTGTAGCGGATCGTGCCGGAGACCCGTCCTGCATTGCCTTGCCCCCCGATCCGTGCTAACATTGCACTGTTTGCCTACGCCCTGAACGTTCTGCGGAATTCCTTGTCGGAGAGTGAGTCATGAACCGCACAACCCTGCTTCTGCTCCGCCTGCTGGTACCGGCACTTCTTGCCGGGTTGCCGACGATGCCTCTGGCGGCCCAGCCCACCCCTCTGGGACTGGCTGTCTCCCACAGTTGCTTTGCCTACAACGACTCCGCGGCAGCGGTGGAATTCGATATCCAGTTCTCCGGCAATGCGCTCACCTTCAGGCAGGAGAAGGATGGAACAATCGGCAGACTCTATGCCCGCCTGGCCTTCGTGCCGGAGAAGGCGGGGAGCGAGCCGCTCGAGGTGGACTGGGTAACCGCAGTACCGAAGTCCGTGGCGACGGAGGCGATGGGAACCGTTCGCAGCGTGGAACTGGCACCGGGGAACTATACGGCTACGCTCTATGCTGCGGACATGGCGGAGAAGACGCATGCCGATTCCGTGCAGTTCACGGTGGCGGTACCCTCCTTTGCGGGGCACAGCCTGAAGCTGAGCGATGTACAGTTCGTTGCCGATGCGGTGCCGAGCGAGGAGACATCCAATCCCTACTTCAAGAACGGCTATGTGATCACGCCGGTGGTTGTGCCGGAGATGGGACCGCCGCTTCTTTCGCTCAATACCTACATCGAGGTCTACAACGCCGATGCGGTGATGTCGCCCGAAGTGCATCTCAGCTACAAGCTTGCGAACAGGAACAAGGTGATCTTCTACGAGCGCCAGGTGACGCTCCCGAAAACCGGCAACCGGAGCACGGTGGACATCCAGGCCTTTCCGCTGGACTCCATGCCGAGCGGCGAGTACTTCGTTCTGGTGCGCGCATACAACGATGCCGAGCGGATGCATGCGAAGGATTCCGTCTCCGTCTATCGCGCATTCAGCATATCGAACCCTGCGTACGACAGCACCATAGCGCCGGCGCTTCCGGCTGCGGCTCCGAGGAAGCAGCCGGTTACGGAGATCATCGATCCGATCTATGCCGGTATGAAGGAGCCCGAACTCGACGAGGAGTATGCGAAGGTGCGCTACATCGCCTCCGAGCCGGAGAAGCGTCTCTGGGAGGGCCTGAGCGGTGTCGATGCAAAGGCCCGCTTCCTCACCGCCTTCTGGGGCGCGCGTGACGCAACGCCCGGAACACCGGAGAACGAGGAGCGCGATTCCTACTACAAGAGGGTGGAGCAGGCGCGCAGCCTGTACAGTGCTCCGATGACGCCGAAGGGCTGGGACAGCGATCGCGGGCGCGTGCTGCTGCAGTACGGCAAGCCGGACAATGTGGACCGGCACTATCAGGATTTCAACCGGAAGCCGTACGAGATCTGGACATACAGCGGCCTCAATTACACGTTCGTATTCCTGGATCGCCCGCAGACCGGACTCTACAAGCTGGTGCATTCCACGGCACCTTCGGAGATACATTACGAGAACTGGGAAACAGACTATGCGCCGCTCAGCAAGAACTGGAACGATCAGTAGCGGCGCCGAGCAACAGGCCGGGAGCCACCCTCCGGTGTGGCCGGCATTCCAGGAGAACCGGGCCATGTTTCACGAGTCGCGTGCCTTCACTCTCTGAGAGACTTGCCGCCGTTCCCTTCCAACTGCTCTTCGGAGTGGTTGGACGGATGCTCCCGTTTCGGGCCTGCCGGATCATGGCCCGGCCGATTGCCGTGATTGCCTGGGCCGCCGGCGTGCGGCGCTCGATCACGATGCGCAATCTCACGATCGCGTTCCCGGCCGCTACCCGCGCCGAACGCAGGCGCATCGCCAGAGCTTCCTACGTCAACCTCATCACGGTATTCCTGGAGATGCTCGTGCTCCGGCACATGAGCCGGGCAGCCATGGCGCGCGCCATCACCATCGACAACCTCGATCTTCTTCGCGGCACCGGCGCCAACGGAGCGCTTCTGCTCTCGGCGCATTTCGGCAACTGGGAACTGCTTGCGCTTGCGGCCGGCGCGCTTTCCGGCGTGCCGTTCGCCATCGTGGTGAAGGAACAGCGCGATCATGGGCAACTGAATCGGATGCGAACGTCGCACGGCAACAGCGTCATCCCTACCGCACGCGCCGCACGCGAAACGGCCGCGCTCCTCCGCAGAGGAGGTCTGGTTGCCATGCTTGCGGACCAGGCCGCGGCCGACGATGAGCCGGTTGTCCGGTTGTTCGGCGTCCCCACCCATACATTCTCGGCTCCGGCCCGCTTCGCGCTCCGCTTCCGCCCGCGGGTTGTTACCGCGTTCGCGGCGCGAACGAAGAATGGGACCTATCATGCGGTGATACGCGAGCTGGTGTACGATGATCTGGAGGACACTCCGGATGGCGTACGTGAGCTCGCGCAGCGATATGTTGCACTGCTGGAGGCGGAGACCCTTGCCCATCCCGACCAGTGGGCGTGGCAGCACAGAAAATGGAAAAGTTCCCCGGGCGTTCGCTATTGAACGTGCTGCGGGTACGGAGCATCAGCATTGGTTCCATCCGGCCAGATGAGTATACCGCAGGGGATCGTGATCATGCAGACCGGCTTCGTTGGCGACGCCGTGCTTGCCAGCGGGCTGCTGCGCGGCCTTGCGGCGTCCGGTTGCGATCGCGTGGGCCTGGTTGTGCGCGCGGAGTTCGCCGCGCTGTTCGAATCGCATCCCGGCGTGCAGCGCCTGCATCTGCTTGCCAAGGGAGCGCGCGGCGGGAACGCGCGCCTTGCGGCGGAGCTGCGTGAAGGGGGGTATGATGTGGCGCTGTTGCCGCATCGTTCGGCGCGTACGGCGCTGATTGCCTATCGATCCGGTATCCGCCGCCGCATCGGGTTCAGCCAGAGCGATGCGCGCCTGCTGCTGACCGACAGGGTGCAGTACGTGATCACGATGCACGAGACGGACCGCAACGCCGGGCTTGCGGCCCGGGCCGGCGTTGCGATCGCGGCCGCGGACCGGCGTCTGTGGCTGGTGCCGTCGCCCGCCGCGGTTGCGGCGATGCGGGAGCGCTTTCTGCGCGACGATCGTCCGCTGGTATTGCTTGCTCCCGGCTCCGTGTGGCCGACGAAACGGTGGGGGGAGGAGCGTTTCGCCGGGCTGGCGCGGCAGGTGGCGGGGACGGGGAGGCATGTTGTTGTGGTTGGCAGCGCGGCGGAGGCCGGTGTCTGCAGTGCGGTTGCTCGCGGTGCGGGGCTGGAGGAGATGGATGTGGCTGCAGGGACGCTTTCGCTGGCGGAGCTTGTGGCGATCGTTTCGCTGGCGGAGCGCCTGTACACGAACGACAGCGCCCCGCTGCATATCGCCGAGGCCGTGGGCACGCCCGTTACCGCGATATTCGGGCCCACCGTTCCGGAGTTCGGTTTCGGGCCGCGTGCACCCGGATCGCATGTGGTACAATCAAGCGGCCTTGCCTGTCGTCCATGCTGCATTCATGGCGGAGTCCGCTGCCCCGTGGGAACTCATGCATGTATGCACATGGTGAGCGTGGAACAGGTTCTTGCCGAAGGGGCGGCAGCGGCGGATGGGAGGGGAGCATCGCGGCTGCATTGAACGGATCACGGGAGTGAGTGTGAGCGAAACGATACCCTCTGTACTGTCAACGCATTCGGGCCAGCCCGGATCGCTGCGGCGCACGCTGGTGGCGCTGCTCCTGGCGGCGGTTCTGGCCGCTGCCGTTGTGGACGGGCGTGAAAGCTGGCGCGAACCCGCCCCTATCGTGATGACGATGACGGTGGACCCCCCACGGTTCGGCCGCCCGCGCCCGTACCGGGCCCATTATCGTCGCGGACACAAGTAATTGCGGGCTCTTCAGATTGGTATTGGCCCCCTGTGTTCGTAGTTTTGCGCCGCATGCGCATGCATTGCACCCAACATCTCGATCCATCCTCCATCTCCAACTGCCCTCCGTGATCCGGGCATGGAATTTCATCCGATGACAACGTTGGTGAGAACCTTCCGCATTCTCTCGGTCTGTCTCTTCCTCTCTCTGCCGTTCATTTCCAATGCCGTCGCGCAGACGCAGCCTGAGGATTTTCTCTCGTCGCCGCCAGCGCCGAATGCATCGGTCTATTCGTCCATAACCTCTGCCTCCACGCGCAGCGTCATATCGCTCAACGGCACCTGGCAGGTTTCGCGCAACGGAGGGGACACGTGGGAGAACGTTCAGGTGCCGTGCTCGTTCTCCGAGCAGGGCAATCTGCTCTTCCGGCGCAGCTTCCAGATTCCGAAGGAGCTTCTCGCGACGCATCGGTGGAAGGTGGTTGCCTACGGCGTGCAGTATCAGGGAGCGATTTCGATCAACGGACAGTTCGTGCGCCAGCACGAGAGCGGCATCCCGTTTTCCGTGAATGTGCCCGATGAAGTGAAGTTGGCCGCCACCAACACCATTCAGGTGGAGGTGAACAACCGTCTGGACTATACCTCCACCGTCCCGCTGCGCAAGCTGCTGCTGGGCAACAGAACCTACGGCGGGATCTTTCGCGATCTCCTGCTGGTGGGCGTTCCCAATGTGTGGCTGGATGATGTGCGGTTCAATGCCACGGTGAACGGAGCGAACAGCGAGGCGAAGTTCGACGTTCAGGTTGTTTCCGGAACGATCCGCGGGATGATCGCACGGCGCTCGGGCGACAGCTCCGGCTCCATGACGATCCCGGCGGACCATGCGGACTTCGAGCTCGGCGTGACGATTCGCCGCCGCGGCAGCAACGACACGCTCCCCTCCGTGGAGGTTGCGCATGGCGCCCAGGCGTTCTCGCTGGAGAGCAAGCGCACGGCGAACGTAACGCTGAAAGTGCCGGTGAACACTCCGGAGCTCTGGGGGCCGGGCTCGCCCAACCTCTACGATGCGGTGGTGCAGGTGCGATATCAGGGAGCCGTTGTGGATGAGCAGGTGATGCGCGTCGGCTTCCGAAGTATTACGGTGAAGGGCTCGCAGCTGATCCTCAACGGCGAGCCGCTGCAGGTGAAGGGGCTGGTGTATGTGGAGGACTCCAGGGCATTCGGCGCCTCGCTTCCGTACGACCTGATGCGTCGCGACGTTCAGACCATGCGCGATATGGGGGTGAACGTTATCCGGTTCGCGGACGGAACGCCGCATCCGTACCTGCTGCAGCTGTGCGACGAGATGGGGATCCTGGCGTTCGTGGATATCTCCATCGGCACGCCCCCCTCCACATTGTTCGGCGATGAGAACTACCTGAAGCGATCGCTGGATCGGGTGAAGTTTACGGCGGAGGAGTCCAGCCACTTCACGTCGGTGGTTGCGTATGGCCTGAGCGCGCAGATCCCCGGTGAGAGCGAGAAGGCGATCGCCGCGGTGCGCCGGCTGCGGTCGCGCCTGGACTCGATCGACAACCGGCTCTTCTACTTCACCGCAACAACCTGGACGAATCCAAACCTCCGGAAGCTGGCCGACATCGTGGGGCTGAACGCGTTCGACGCCGATCCCCCGCTGGTACGCGACATGATCCTTCAGGCGAAGAAGGCCGTCAACGGTGAGAAGCCGATCGTGATGCTGGGGTACGGCAAGTTCGTGCAGCTGGACAATCAGAACGGGTACAAGGATCCGATCTCCATCGAGGCGCAGGCGAAGTATATCAGCGACATCCACAGCCTCCTGCTGGAGACGGACCTTGCGGGGGGAATCTACTGGTCGTTCAACGACTACAGGACGGACCGGCCGATCCTGACGGCGAACAATCAGGACCAGTATCTGGCAAGCTGCGGCATCTACGGTCTGGGCCGTGAACTGCGGCAGCCCGGCGGGCCGCTGCTGGCGGCGCTCTACACGGAGCAGAAGGCGCAGGATGTTGCGATCGGCCTCTACAGCCCGCCATCCACCATCCTGTTCATTGCAACCGGCATCGCCTGCGCGGTGGTGTTTCTGCTGCTCATCAACAGCTCGCGCCGCTTCCGCGAGAACGTCTGGCGCGCCCTGCTCCGGCCCTACAACTTCTACGCGGACATTCGGGACCAGCGCATCCTTTCCAACGTGCAGACAACGATCCTCGGGCTGGTGATATCGGTGACGTTTGCGGTGATTCTTTCCTCCATCTGCTACTTCTACCGGATGGATGAGGGATTCGACGCCACGTTGAGCGCCGTTATCACCTCCGACGGCCTGAAGGAACTCCTGAACCACGTGATCTGGCGCCCGCTCCTGGCGGAGATCCTCTTCACGGTCTTCTTCTTCGGGCTGATGCTGATCGTGGCGCTCCTGATTCGCGTGTGCGCCGTTACCGTGCGGAACAAGATCTTCTTCAGCGACGCCTACATCATCGCCGTATGGGGGGCGCTGCCGGTGCTGATTCTGATCATTCCCGGAATGGTGCTCTACAGAGCGCTGGGGGAGCCGCATGCAGGGATGGTGAGCTTCTCCGTGATGCTGCTGGTTGTCTGCTGGATGCTCTATCGCGTGCTGCGAGGAACGGCCGTGATCTACGATGTGCGGCCGCTCAAGGTGTACGGGTACGCAATCGGGACCATCCTCGCGATTCTGATCGTGGTGATGGTGACATCGAGTGAGACCAATGCAACGCTCGGCTATCTGCGCGACGGTATATCGGTGCTCTACAGCGGGCGCTGACAGGCCCGTTGCCGGCGACCCGGGTTGCGAAGGCTCCGCGTGATGCGGGGCCTTCGGCGTTCAAGGCTCAGGCAGGTGTGGAACCAGCGGGTGGGTGCCGGGGCAGGCAATAGTGGAGACTTCACGGCTCGCCCCATGTCTGATTGATTGCGTACGGAAAATGAACGCAACGCGGAGTTGAACATCGGTCCCAACGGGTCAGGAAACGGGGAGGAGGATGGCCGGATTACCGCACGTGCGCGGGATTGTTCAGACGCCGGGTGCCGCCATCGGTTCGCGCCACCGATGGTGGCAAATATACACGTTGAAGGACGTGCTGCGGCACGACCGGCACCACCATCCTCTACGAGAACATGGCGACGGCTCGATCATCGGTGGTGCATACGCGTTGTGCCTCACCTGCCGGTGAACGACTGCACGAGCGCTCTACGCATCTCGCTTTGCGGCCGGCTTCATCAACCCGAGCTTGCTGGCCCTTCCGTTGATCGATGGAACCGACCGGCCCAGACGTTCGGCGAGTCTCTTCCGGCAGCCGCGCTCCCCGTACAACCGGCGCATCGTCGCGTCCTCCTTCGCGGTCCACGCGCGGGCGCTTGTCCTGGGAACGTCAAGGCGAAGGAGACGAAGCAGTTTCAGGCGATTGCGTACGGCATGGGGTGTTCGCGAAAGCATCGCCGCAAGCTCGGCGACCGGCAGTGTTCGATAGTTCCGGCGCAGCAGATCATCTTGTTTCTTCGTCCAGCGTACCCGCTGCGGTTGATGGCGCTCGCTGCGCGGAAGACCAAGTGCGTCGAGGCGATGCAGTACAGCCTTCGGAGTCCGCTCCAACTTCTGCGCAATCTCGCCGATCGGCATCCGGCGGTAGTGCTGCCGAAGGTACGTGTCCTCCCGGCGCTCCCAGTTTCGATGGAACCATGACTCCCCGTCATAGCCGTTCGCCCGGGCAATGTTCGTCACGCGTGCGGCACCGATTCCAATCTCCGCCGCGATCTTCTCGATGTTGACACGGCCGATCTTCTTCATGATGGTCCGCACCATGGCCGTTGTTACCGGCTTGACGGATCGTGACAGGCCAAGTTTCTGAGCCTGCACCATGACCGACTTGGCCGGACGTCCCAGGCGTTTGGCGATCGTTGCCGCGGGCACCTTCCTGTACAGCAGGCGTACCTGCTCGATCTCCTCGGCACTCCACAGCCGTGGAACGACGGTCAGACCCAGCGCCGATGCCCGAAGGGTCACCGCCTTCGCGGAGCGTCCAAGCAGGGCCGCAAGCTCATCGAGCGGCATCCGGTCATAGTGCTTCTTCACCAGTGCTATCTCCGGTTTGGTCCACAGGCGGCAGAGACGTTCGAGACCGATATGCCGGGCACGCAACTGCACGGCATTCCGCGAGCGTCCCAGCATACGGGCGACGTATGCGGCACCATACTGCGGGTAGTACCGGCGTATGGTCTCTTCCTCCTTATACGTCCATCGGGCATGGGAACTGTACGGCCCCGGTTTCGGTATCGGAACGTCCCGGGGCCAACGACGTAGGCGACGAAGATCTTCGAGAGGTTTGGGAAGTTGCCTGCGTGCGGCCATGGTATAGGATGCGGATGGTTGTGCTGAACGTCACGTGCGGCAAATCTATGCGATCGATGGGTTCGATTGCAATTTCGCACCAGGCGTTCGTTGCGTGCGGCTCAACAGCCGCTGCGGAGCAGTATTCGCAAGCCGGGAGTGCGTGATGTGCTCACGTTCACGATATTCGGTTCCTGACCGTGGATTCTGCCCTCGCGACGGACCTGCCGCCAGCATCGCACCGGATGCCGGGGATGTGAGCACATGCCGAAAACGCAAGCGAACCAGCATGGCATGGTGCGCGTGGTAGGACAACACACCTTCCCAATCGCTCATGCAACGACAACAGCACCGCGATGCCTGCACGAACAAACCTTCCTGAACCGATAGCCGCATTGCGTCGCGCGCGGGGATGGCCGAAGGGTGTACCGATGCCTCCCGCCGGCGCCTGGTCCGGCAATTACCGTTGGAGCCGCAATGATGAACGGCTTCTGCGCCGTGACTATCAACGATATGGACCGCGGTACGTTGCGCGGCTTCTTGGCCGGACCAGAGCCGCCGTCAGGAACAAGGCGTACCAGATGAAGCTGACGGAGACACCGGGCAGGTCGTGGACCGCCGTGGATGATCGAACGCTTCGCCGGTATCATGCGCACATGGCGATGCCGGAACTCGCAGCGAAGCTTGGCCGCAGTGTACCGGCAGTCGGTGCCCGGTTGACGAAGCTTGGCTTGAGTACGGAAAAGGCGCCTGCATGGAGCGCGAAGGAGATCGCGTTTCTTCGCCGGCATGCCCACACGATGCGGCGTTCGGAAGTCGCCGCGCGGCTGGGACGGCCACTCGGCGGCGTCAATCGCATGGTCGCACATCTGGGACTGAGTCATGAACGGACGGTGTTTCCGAAGACTCCCGGCAATCTGGCGTTCATACGGAAGAATGCCGGTACGCTTTCATTCGTGCAGATAGCCCGGCATCTCGGCACCAATGCGGAAACAATCCGGAAGATCGCCCTCGGCTTCGGGTTCCGTGCCCGTCCTACGTCACGTCCGTGGACCCCGTCGGATGATGCGCTTCTCGGACGGTTGTACGGCACGATGCCGCGCAAACAGGTTGCAGCCCGGATGAACCGGACGTGGGAAGCCGTGGCGGTGCGCGCGAAGGATCTGGGATTGACAAAACCGATAGCCCGTGCTCCCGTTGTACGCCCGTGGACGGCACGCGAGGAGAGACGGCTTCGGGCGATGGCCGGAACGTATACGAAGCCGGAGATTGCACGACGGTTGGACAGAACCGTTGCAGCGGTCGCGGGGAGGATGGCCGCGCTCGGGCTGATGGTGCCGCGCACCAGCGAACACCGTGCGTGGACCGCGAAGGAGGATGCATATCTGCGAAGGAACGTGGCCCGCATGAGCCGGGCCGCGATGGCTGAACGCCTGGGGCGTACGCACGTGGCCATCACGGGACGGCTGCGGCATCTCGGGCTTGGCAACGAAAAGCACTATGCGATTGAACCGCGCGCATGGTCACCGGAAGATGATCGCCGTCTGCGGCACCTGTCTCGTTCCATTCGTTCGCTGGAGGAACTTGGCCGGTTGCTTTCACGAACCCGCAACGCCGTTGGCGCGCGGAAGAAGAAACTCGGGCTGAGTGTTCCGCGAACGAAATAACCGGTTGCAGCGATATGAACCAACCCCTTCATGGCAACGACACCAATGCCCGCACGCCGAGTATCTCCTGAACCCGTTACCAGGCTGCGCCGCGAACGCGCATGGCCTGCAGGCGTCCCGATGCCGAAGCCCGGAGCATGGCGCGGCGGCCAGCGATGGAGCCGCGAGGATGAAGATCTTCTTCGCCGCACCTATCCGAAGTATGGTGCTCACTACGCCGCCCGCGTGCTTGGCCGCTCGCTCGATGCCGTCAGAGCCCATGCAAGCGAGCGCGGCCTGACACAACGTTCCAGTATCGCGGGTGTTCCCCGTCCGCTCGCACGCAGAGGATACGTGCCGCCGCCGTGGACCGACGCCGATGACACACGGCTTCGCGCACTCCACGCCGAAGGCCGTTCGTCGCGCGAGATTGCAGCCGCGCTCAATCGACGGAAGAGCGACATTGTACGCCGCGCACGCTCCACCGGGGTGTATCGCGAGATGCGGGGATGGACGGCGGAGGAAGACCGGCTTGTCCGCTCGCTCTACCGCAGCGGGATTCCCTACAGGGAGATCGCCCGGCGCCTGGACCGCTCGATAACGGCGATAGCCGCCCACGTGGCCTTTCTCGGCATCGCAAGGCCGCGCACGTGGATACCGTGGAGCCGGAAGCAGGACGAACACTTGCGGGCCGCCTACGGCACGATGCCGGTTGCATCGATTGCGCGACGGATGAAGCGCTCCGCCGATGCAGTGATCACACGGGCCATGAAGCTTGGATTGACCAAAGGTCCGGCGCGCCCGTGGAGCGTGAAGGATGACGCGCTGCTTGTACGGCTGCATCGGAACCGAACGGGCTACAGAGAGATCGGCGAGCGCCTTGGACGTGGCCCGATGGCCGTAAGCGCGAGAGTGGCGAAGCTGGGTCTTGCGGCCTCGCAGCCGATACGCGTGCGGTGGACGAAGAAGGACGATCAGACGTTGCGGAAGCTCGCACCCGGTCACCCGTATCGCACGATCGCCGTACGTCTGGGGCGGAGCGCCGATGCGGTGGCACAGCGGGCACGTCTGCTTGGCCTTGCAGGTACGCCGTCGCGTGCATGGACGGCACGGGAAGACGCCTACATCCGGCGCCACTACCGGCGGAAGACGCGGGAGGAGATTGCGCGCGCACTTGGGCGCACGATTCCGGCGGTCGCAAGCCGTGCCGGATGGCTTGGTGTTTCCCGGCAACGGGAGAAGTAGCCTCGTGCCCGGAACTCGCCCCACGATCGTACACGGACGCCGTTGCACCGCCACCCTGGCAACGGATCGCGGACACATGAAGCAGTGTTTCCTGCAAACCCCAACGCCCCTGCATGGCGATTTCGGGCAGTCACACACCCTGCATTCCGGTGCTCGGTCTGCGCGCGATGGCGCCATGGTGCATGCAGGCAGGGACAATTGACGGACCAGTCACGGACACATCAGGAACCTTCATGGACTCTTCAGGGACAATACGGGGACCCGGCACGCACCATTCAGGGAACACGAAGAACGACGGCGACCCCATTGGAGTGCCCGGCTGGCTTCCATGGGCAGCGGCGAGCGTGCTGGCGGCGTGTTCCGAGATGATCCGCATGACGCCCTGAACTGGCGATGGATCGCTGACAGGTGCGGCATGATCGGAATCAGTGTCCGGCTTCGTTTGGAATCGCTGTCTGCCATCGATCGGAATGCGCATGCAGCGGCCTGCGGAATCACACGGGGAGCGCTGATATACGCCTCTCTGCTTCTGCCCGGTATCGTGAACCGCTCCGAATGGCACTAATATACTTAGCGCACTCTGCGAAATTTTCTTAGTTTGCCTGTATACTCTTCATTGCCGGATGAACACCGGCGATTACATTCGGGGCATCTAGCTGCGTTGGTGGCCATGCTTCGAAGTCTCGTTTCTCCCTTTG
>DASZRW010000090.1:0-78309 GCA_035549015.1 Kapaibacterium sp. (SeqCode) | reverse complement strand
CGGCATGTCATGCCGGGGCGCTTCTCCTTTATCTGCAACAATCACCGTACGGCAGTCCGGTCATCGCGCCGAGTCGCCGCCGGCATCATCCTTCTTCTTCGTCTCCAGAAACACCTTCGAGGTTACAGCGGCGGGATCGCCGACCACCACAATGGTCATGTTCTTCAGATAGCGCTGCGCGGCCAGGTTCATCTGCTCGGCCGTGATATTGCTGATCCCCTCCACCGTCCGGAACGCGTTCTCCCACGACCCCGTGTAGATCTCCGCCTTCCCGAGCTCGTTCGCCTGCGACTCGTTGGTCTGTTCGCGCATGGAGGTGCTGGTAACCCAACTGCTCAGGCCCCCCTTGATATACTTGTCGTCGATCACATAGTCGCGGAAGAAGTCGATCACCTCGCTCCGGGCAACCTTCCAGGCGGAGTCCGGGAGCGTGGTGGAGATGCCGATCTCGCCGTGCGAGCTTGCCTCGAACTGAATGTCCG
Organism: Kapaibacterium sp. (SeqCode); assembly: GCA_035549015.1. Lineage (GTDB taxonomy): Bacteria > Bacteroidota > Ignavibacteria > OLB7 > OLB7 > JAFDZV01. Next base: position 77,827 of record DASZRW010000090.1, on the reverse strand, counting down.
CATCCGGCGCGTAGCTCAGGTTGCGTTGAATGCGCACCTCACGGAACAGCGAGCCGGAGACGAAGCTGATGAGACGCATCATCGGATAGTAAAGCGAGTCCGTCCGGTTCGGCGCCAGATAGCGTGCCTCGATGTAGTTGGTCACCACGCGGCCGCCTCCGATGGGAGGGCGTACAATCAGCACCTGCTTCTTCGCGTTCGGCGGAATCGGAATCACCGGCGGCGTGAACGAGCCCGCGGGGAGCGTGCCGATGGTGCTCGTGATCTTCTTCACGAGGTCCGCCGAGTCGATATTTCCCACCACCACCAGAAGCAGGCGCGCCTTCACGAAGAGGTGCTTGAAGTGGGCGGCGAGCACGTTCGCATTGATCCCCGGCACATCGGCTTCGAAGGCGATATGCCCGTACGGGTGCCCGAAGTAGAAGGCGCTGTCCGCGAGATAGTTCGCATACGACTCCGGGTTGCTCAGCCTGTTGCGGAGCGCGATCAGCGTTCGTTCCTTCGCGTTGCGCAGCTCCACCTCGTCGAACGCCGGATGCACAAGGCATCCGGTAAAGAGTTCCCAGGAGCGGTTCCACGTTTCGTCCACACAGCGGAGCGTCATCGTGGAGAAATCCCGCCCGCCGTCCGGACCGATCGTTGTCACCATGCGCTGCAGCTCGCGCTGGTATGCGGCGCGATCCACACCCTGCGGGCCGCTCAGCGCGGCAACGTCGAGCGCAAGATCCTCCACGATCGGCGAGACATCCTTCGGAAGCACGCTGGTCCCCCCCCGGATGAAGAGCTTGGCGACGATCACGTGATTGGCCGGGCCGCTTGGCCGCGTGATCACGTGAATGCCGGCCACGTCGAACTCGCGCACGTTCTTCGGAATGTCCGGGTCCGGACCGGCATGCGCCACGGCTGCGGCGGCGGCAACGCCGCACAGGGCCACAAGAAGCCGCTGGAAGAGATTGGTCGTCATCATTTCAACACCTCCGACGGCTTCACGTTGAGCTGCGCCATCGTCTGCGGATTCGATGCGATGCCGAGCACGTAATTCTTTCCCTTGATGTACTTGCGAACGTAGTTCTGAACGTCGGCACGCGTCACCTTGGCGAGGTTGTCGATATAGCCGATGTAGTAATCGAGCCCGGTGGTGCTCCACCAGAACGCCGGCGTATGCACCCAGTCGCTTGTCTCCTCGCTCTCGTACAGCGCGCGCATTCTCAGAATCTGCTTCGCGGTAGCCAGCTCTTCATCGGTGAAGTAATCCGGCGAGTCGAATGCCTGGATCTCCTCCCACAGCGCGCGCTGTCCCTGCATCGTGTTCTCCGGGGTTGTCGCGATCTGCACGGAGATCGGCCCCGTGTACCGCTGCGTGTAGTAGTTGATACCGGCTCCCTGTGTGATGCCGCTCTCCACCAGCTTCCGCTGGAAACGCGACTGCGGCTGTGAGAGAATGAAGATGAAGACATCGGCCGCGTACGTTGCGGCGTTGTCGATGCCAACCGATGGACCGTGCCACAGATATTCGACCTGCGAGATGTCCACACCCGGCACGGAGACGGTTACCAGCTTCTTGTCGGCGAGCGGTTTGGGCTGCGGCGGAGGATCCGATGCGAACGGATCGGGCCGGCGCTTCCAACTGCTGAAGTACTTCTGCACCAGCGGATAGATCTCCGCGGAGTCCACATCACCGCCGATGATGAGGAGCGAGTTGTTCGGGATGTAATACTTCCGCTGGATGGTACGCATCTTCTCCGGCGTTGCGGTCTTGATCACCGGGCGCTGGCCGATCGGCTGCTTGCGCACGACGTACTCTCCCCACATGGCCGAATCCATCGCCCGGCCGAATGTGAAGAAGGGAGCGGACTCCTGGCGGTCGAATTCACCAAGCACCACCTCACGCTCGCGCTCCAGCTCCACCGAATCGAACCGGGGAGTCTGGACCGTGTTGGACATGATCTCCAACCCCTTCTCCAGATTGGCGGATGGGAGCGTGAAATAGTAATAGACAACCTCCTCGCGCGTCGTGGCATTGTACAGAATGCCGAGCGAGTTCAACACGGAGATGAAGCTCTGCGAGTTCTCGTACTCTCCGTTTGCCTTGAAGAACATATGTTCATACAGGTGCGAGAGCCCGGCGAATTCCGGCCCTTCGGTGAACGAGCCGTTCCGCACCGCGAGCTCGATGGTGGCGATCGGAACGAAATTGTTCTGGACCACGATCACCTCGAGACCGTTATCGAGATGGAACCGGGCAAACTCCTTTTCCGGCGACCGCCGCAATTGGGCCGATGCCGATGCGCCGATCAATGCGAAGAGAGTCGCAAGCAGCACAAGGCGCCGAGGGAGTGCGCGCGCGATACCGCGCATTGTTGTTTCAGGCATACGTTTCGCTAAGTGCGTTCGATGAAGGCCGCCTCGTGCTCCGATAAGCACAACTGGCCGAGAAATATACTAGAACCATATGCAACCGAGCAGGGCAAAGTGGGAACGCTCCTGCGCCGCGGCATCTTGCGGACCATTGAATAATCGTTCATTGATCGGGTACCGATCAACCGGCCCCCAGGAGTGGACGCCGCAACCGCAGGCGTGCAACCGGCCAGCGGCCCACGGTCCCGCTGGTTGCCCGCGGGGCCCACGGCGGGCGTTGCTGCCGTAGAGGCCTCCGGAGGCTGTATCTTTTGTAGCGTTGACGTATGTCACCCCTGCTTCGTTTCAGATGTCGCACTCTCCTGAGACAACGGACGTGCACAAGGATTAGTTAACCGCATGACGCTTCCGGGTTACACCGGCTGCGTCTGCACTTCCATACCGGATAATGACAACACACGAGATCAATGAACGCGCCACCCGGATTCGCCTCGTCGTTACCGACGTCGACGGCGTTCTGACCGACGGTGGTGTGTTTTACGGCCGCGACGGCGAGGTGATGAAGCGCTTCAGCATCCGCGACGGCATGGGCGTGGAACGCCTGCGTGAGAAGGGAATCGATGTCGGCATCGTCACCGGCGAGAAGTCCGAGTCCGTGATGCGCCGAGCGGAGAAGCTGGGCATCCAGATCGTCTACCTCTTCTGCAAGGACAAGCCGGCGGCCATTCGCGAAATCATGGAGCAGCATCGATATTCAGCCGCGGAGATCGCCTACATCGGCGATGACGTGAACGATATCGAGGCGATGAAACTGGTGGGGCTCAACGGTGCTCCCTCCGACGCGTTCGGCGAGGTACGCGAGGAGGCGCACTATGTCTGCCGCCGCCCGGGCGGCCACGGCGCGTTCCGTGAGTTTGCCGAGATGATCATCGAGGCGCAGAAGGATATGCAGAACGCGGAGAGGAAGGCATTCGGATTCGGAGTAGAATAATCCATGATCAACCAACGTATCGTTTCACCGATCCTCCTGGTTCTCCTGGCGTCCGCGCTCCATGCCCAGCCGGGAACTGCAAACCCGGGCGACTCGCCGTCGCCGGGCGCGCCGTCGCCGGGCGCTCCTGCCCATCCACAGCCGGCGTCGCCGCGCGATTCCTCGAACCCGGCAACGCCGGCGGAGCCTGCGGCCGCAGCACAGCCGAAGGGGCACGCAAAACCGGCTGCGCCGCAACAGCCCGCCATGACTTCGCAGCAACGCGAACGGGCCGGCCGCAACCTCGCCAGGGAGATCGTCGATGCAGTGGGCGGGCTCAAGGCATGGAACAATCCAAGCTGGAACATCTCGTTCGACTTCGTGGTTGTGGCCGGCGGCAAGGAGATCGGGCGATACTCCCATCAGTGGCTGCGATCCGAGGATCGATATGTCGTTTCAGGCAAGAACAAGGATGGGAAGAAATGGCGTGTTCAATTCAGCAGCTTCTCGCACCACCAGGGGACGGCAACGGTGGATGACAGGCCCGCCCCGGACACGCTCGCCGCAAAACTGCTGGACATGGCCTATGCACGGCACATCAACGATACGTACTGGATGCTGATGCCGTTCAAGCTGCTGGACTCCGGCGTCTATCACCGCCAGGAGAACGACACCACGATCGACGGCAAACGCTATCAGGTGCTTGCGCTCTCGTTCGGGAAGGTTGGCCTTACACCGGGCGACCACTACTGGCTCTATGTGGACCCTCGTACCAAGCATGTCGTCCGCTGGCGCTACACGCTGCAGAGCGGACGCGAGGGTGAGTTCACATGGGATCGATACACCCGCTTCGGACCGCTGCAGATCTCCCTCCTCAAGCGCGCAGCCGACGGCAGCTCCGAGATTCGCTTCGAGAACGTTCACGTGGAGACCAACGGCCGCGAGGAACGATAGCACGAGGAACGATAGCCCGCGGCCGGACCCGGCATGATGTTCGATTCCCCCGGATCGTGGCAGTGCAGATTGCGTTGCACCATCGCCGGCCGGCCGTCACCTTCTCAACGGTCAACAACCCGCGTTCGAGCGCACGCGATTCACGGCATGCGCCCGATCGTATCCATACCGAAACACAATCATGGCCAACTACTACGAGTCCGCAGACCTTGCCCGCTTCGCGGAGGTGGGAACGCACAACAAGGCATTGATCGACAAGTTCTTCGAATACTACAACATGGCGACCGGCACGGACGGTGCGCTCAGCAAGCGGGAGAAGCAGTTGATCGGCCTCGCCGTTGCGCACACAATTCAGTGCCCCTACTGCATCGATGCCTACACCACCGGCTGTCTGGAGTCCGGTGCGGATCCGGCACAGATGACCGAGGCCATCCACGTTGTTGGAGCGGTTCGCGGCGGCGCCTCCATCGTGCACGGCGTTCAGTTCCTGAACGTGCTGGAGCGGCTGGGCGCGTAGCCGTTCACCGGCCGTGCCGTATGCGCCGCCTCGACGATGCCCGCACAGACCGAGGCGGCGCGACGCGACGAATATCAACAGGATATGGAGTTGGCCGCATGGCGCGCCGAACGCGGCCCATCAACAGGAATCGGATCGGATGGAACTTCCAGTTATCGAGACAGCGTCCGCCGAGGCGGAACGCTACAACTTCGAAGGAGTGCTCGGCAGGCACGGGCTTTCGCTCGCGCCGATCTCCATCGACACACTGCAGGTCAACGTCGGCAAGCTCTGCAACCAGGCATGCCACCACTGCCACGTGGACGCATCACCGAAACGAACGGAGATGATGAACCGGCACACTGCGGAGCAGGTGATCGCGGTGCTGGAGGCCCATCCCGCCATCACCACACTCGATCTTACGGGCGGCGCTCCGGAGTTGAACGCGAACTTCGACTGGCTTGTGGCCGAGGCGCGCCGGCTGAACAAACACGTGATGGTGCGGCACAACCTGACCGTACAGTTCGACGGCAACCCGCAGAACGGCGAGAGCAAGGAATATCTTCCGGAGTTCTTCGCCGCACATGGAGTCGAGGTGGTATCCTCCCTTCCCTATTACACGGAGTACTTCACGGACAGGCAGCGCGGGCGCGGCGTGTTCAACAAGTCGGTTGAGGCAATCCGGCGCCTCAACGACGTTGGGTACGGCAAACCCGGAACCGGCCTGGTGCTGAACCTGGTCTACAATCCCGTCGGCGCCTTCCTTCCGGCCGCGCAGGGGGCGCTGGAGGCGGACTTCAAGCGCATGCTGTGGAGTTCGTCGTCACTTGTGTTCAACAGCCTCTACACGATCACCAACATGCCGATCCACCGCTTCAGGGAGAGCCTGTTGCGCCATGGTGGATACGAGGAGTACATGAACAAGCTGGTGACGGCATTCAATCCGGGGGCCGCCGGCGGAGTGATGTGCCGATCCATGATCAGCGTGGACTACGACGGCCGCCTTTCCGACTGCGACTTCAATCAGATGCTGGATCTCCCGGTGGAGGAGGGCATGCCGCGCTCGATCTTCGAATGGGATTTCGACAGGCTGATGGCGCGGCGCATCGTATTCAGAGATCATTGCTTCGGCTGCACCGCTGGCGCCGGAAGCTCCTGCGGCGGCGCAACGGCCTGAGGGAATCCACACCGCCGGCCGCTCGATCGCGCCGGACGCCAGGCCGCCCCAATATCGACCCACGGAATCGCAACGTCGACCTACGGAATGCAGACGGCCCTTGCAGCACCGCATCCGGTGCCGTACGGGCCACTTCGTCTGTCGATCCCAAACGCCGGGCATCTGCCGGAAACCCGCATGGATGCAGAGCCTGCGGGCTACAGCCCTTCCTCGGAGATCAGGTATGCAAGAAGCGCCATCGCCGTGGAGCCAAGCTCCAGCTCGCGCGGGTTCACATTGCTGAAGGTGTCCGATGCGGCGTGATGATAGTCGAAATACCGTTGCGACTCCGGAATGAGGCCGATGGTAAGTGCACCATGCTTCTTCAGCGGGCCAACATCGGCGCCGCTCTCCCCCTTTGAAAATCGTTCCGCACCCATGGCCTCGAACAGCTTCGCCCAGCGCGCAAGCCTGGCAACGTCCGCATCCTCGCCCTCCACTTCGAAGCCGCGCGGCGCGAAGCCGCCCCGATCGCTTTCGATTGCGGCGATGTGCTTCTCCCTGGCGTCGTTCAGCTGCGACGCATAGGCCGTTGCCCCGCGAAGCCCGTTCTCCTCGTTCATGAACAGCACCACGCGTATCGTACGCTTCGGACGAAGCTTCAGCGCCTTCAGCAACCGCAGCGCCTCCAGTACCTGGGCGCAGCCGGCGCCGTCGTCGTGCGCTCCGGTGGCGAGATCCCAACTGTCCAGATGTGCGCCGAGCACAATCACTTCACTGGATTTCTCGCTCCCCTCGATCTCTCCGATGACGTTGGCGGACTCCACATCCGGGAGCGTCTGGCAATCGAGACGCAGACGCACGTGCACCGTGGGTCGCGACGCAAGCATCGCACTGAGGCGATCGGCATCCAGTGTGGAGATCGCGACTGCCGGCACCTTCGTAACGCTGTCGTCGTAGCGGAGCATGCCGGTATGCGGAAGGGTATCGATGCTGGTGCTCATGGAGCGTACGAGCACGGCCACCGCCCCGATCCTGCCGGCTGCCACAACGCCACTCACACGCTGATCGACAGCCCGGCCGTAGGCCTCGAACGTATTGGAGAGCGTTGGATCCATCGGGCGATTGAAGAAGATGATCTTCCCCTGCGCCGCAGCGCCGAGCTTCGCTGCCTCATCGAGGCTCTTCACTTCGATCACATCCCCCTCGATGCCGGCAATGGGCGTACCGATGCTTCCGCCCAGCGCGCATGCATGCATCCCGATCGGATCGCCCGTCATCGTGTTGGTAATCGCCGCCTCCGCCTGGCTGCCGCGTACCCAGTGCGGAACCATCACGGACTGGAGATGCACGTTATCCAGATCGTTCGCCCGCATCGTGGCGCGTGCCCACTCCACCGCGCGCTCGGCGCCCGGCGAGCCGCTCAGGCGTGCGCCTACGGAGCCGGTGAGATCCGAGAGCATTGCGGCGGCCTTTCCAGAGGAGAGCCCGGCGTGAAGAATGGAATCCGCCACCGATCGATAGCGTTCCGGAGATAGCGGTGCGGTTGTTGTCGGAGTCTGAGCCGGGAGTGATGCGATGACTGTCGAAAGGCCAATGAGAATCAGGAGGGAAGAGCCAATGAGGTGTCGACGTCGCATGATATGTCTGACCGATGGATGAGTGCGCGGCAGAGTGCCAGGGTATGAAGCACGGAACTTAGATGCTTTGCGGAAACATCACAACCCTTCACGGTGGAAAGCGCCATGGGCGATGATGATTGCTGCGAAGCGCCGCAACCGGCCGCCGGTTGCGGATGCTCCGCGTTCCCGCCGGGAACAAGCTGCGGCACCCCGCGTCTCTGAGAGTATCGGTTTGCCGATTCGCCAGCCGGCAGTGGATGATGCGCCTCAACGGATGCCGTTGCGTGTGATCCCACGCGGCGCGGCAGGGCGGCCGGCAGCACCCGGGCGCTGTAGCCATTCGTATCGCAGCCAGGTACACCGGGACAGTCCCGCACAAATCAAGTAAGTTTGTCCTGACCCGGAACTAATTGCTCACCGGTTCGTTTACGACTTCTTCTATCGACAACAGACCGAGCCCCGGCCGGCCGGCCTTGCACCGCTCAGCGATAGAAGTCCGTGGCGCGTGCACGATGTCCATCCGACTTGCAGGCCGCCACGTTCCAAGCCTCGGGGCACGCAGCATATGAGCATTGCCCGATTCATCGCAGCACCATTCCGACACTTCGGCTTTCCATCCGAAACGGCGCTTCGTGTCATTTTCTCGCTGACGGCACTCGTGTCGTTCGCCGCAATCGTCACGATTGCCATGATAACGGTGCCGCAGAGCATGATGCATACCGATGACTGCCTCTGGACCGTGACCCCCGGGCGCGGGCATCAGGATCTGGTTGTCTCCGAAGTGATTCCGGGGGGCCGGGCAGATCAGGCCGGCGTCAAGGTGGGCGACCGCGTGTTGAGAATCGGGACGGTCGACATCGCCGAGTATCGTGCCGGCAGCCCGCAGGAACTCCGGGACTACTCGCAGGAGGTTCTGCAGAAGTTGCCGGTGGAGACCCCGCTGGACTATGTCGTCGAGCGCGACGGCGCAATTCTCCGGCTCAGAATCCTCCTGAAGCAGCAGCTTCTGTTTCCATCGCTGCTGGTTCCGCTTCTCTCCTTTCTCTGGCTCGTGATCGGTCTGGTGGTTGTGCTTCCGCGTCCGCGCGGCAAGGTGCAGCGGATGTTCTTTCTCGTCACGGTCACCGTCATCTTCGGGCTCAGCTTCCCCCCGCTGCGCGACAGTCCGCTCAGCATTCCGCTCCTGCTTCTCTGGTACACCGCCGGCTGCGCATTCTTCCTGTTGTGGCTTCTCTTCTGTACGGTATTCCCGGTTGACCAGAAGATTCTCGGCTCGCGATTCGGCAGGATCTGCATCAGCATCGTGGTGGCCGATCTGATACTCAACGTTGGCCTGCAGCTTGGCGCGATAGCGTTCGGCATCGCGATCAACAACGGCGTCGCCATGCCGATCCTTTATTCGGGCATAGCGATTCGCTTCCTCTGCTTCGTGCTCGGCGTACTCTTCCTCTTCCGTGGTTATCGTCGTCTGCCGGCCTCCGCCGATCGCCGCCCCGTAACGGTGATCGTTGTGGGCTCCATCCTCGCCTGCGCCGCGCTGATCTACATGGGGTTCATCCAGACAACGCTGCGCGAGAGCCAGATTCTCTACCCGCAGTATCTGCTCCCCGTGTTTCTGCTGCTGGCCCTTCCGATCTCCTTCGGCTACGCGGTGTTCCGGTATCAGGTGATGGATCTCGGGCGCGTTGTGCGCACCACACTCGTCTACACCTCAACGATGGCATTGATCGCGGGATTGTACCTCGGCCTCGGCTATCTGATCGGCCAGGCCCTGGGCTCGTTGATCACCGAGGAGTTCAAGGGGCCGGTGAAGGTGCTGAGCTTCGTGCTCTTCGTGATGCTGTTCGACCCCGTGAAGCGCAAGCTGCAGACGGCGATAGAGAACCGGTTCTTTCCCCAGCGCCGTGATTACTCCGGTCGCCTTGCCATGTATGCGGCAGAGATCACCGAGACGGTGGGAGCGCAGGCCGTTGCAGAGCGTACGGCCATCACGCTGCAGCAGACGCTCGACCTGCGCGGCGTCTGCGTTGCGATCGAGGACCCGGACGACGACGGCAATCTCAAGCCGGTGGCGCGCGCCAGCGAGTTCGCTCCGGTCCCCGTGGATGGGGCCGCGATCGAGTCGTTGCGCCATCTGCTGCGGCAATCGCACAATCTGATTCTCCTGGAGACGGCCGCGGATCCGAAGCTCGAGAATCTGCAGATGTATTTCCCGTACGTGATCGGGATGTATGCGCAGGGACGTGTGACCGGAGCGATTCTGATGAGCCGTCCGCACGACGATCAGAACATGAGCGGCAGCCAGATCATGTTCATCGCCGGCGTTGCGGCGCAGGCGGCGGCAGCGCTGGAAGTGGCGCGCATGTACGGGCAGGAACTGGCGCGCCAGCGATATCGCGAGGAACTGGCTACGGCGCGGCGCATCCAGGAGAGCCTGCTTCCGGCAGAGATGCCCACGATTCCCGGCATCTCGATCAGCGCCTCCTCCCTTCCGGCACAGGCCGTTGGAGGTGACTACTACGACGTGATACAGCTCGGGGGGAATCGCTTCCTGGTGACCGTTGCGGATGTTTCCGGCAAGGGACTTCCCGCCTCGCTCTACATGGCGGAGTTCCACGGCATGGTGCACGTTGCATGCGGCATGCACACATCACCGAAGGATATTCTTACCACGCTGAACGAACATCTGTTCGAGGTGATCACGCGCGGCTCCTTCATTACCGCCTCCATGCTTCTCTTCGATACCGAACGGCACACGGTCTCCTACGCACGCGCCGGGCACACACCGATCATCCGCCGCGGCCGCTCGGAGGTGGATACATTGATTCCAAACGGCGTTGCGCTGGGGCTCTGCTCGCGCGAACTGTTCGAGGAACTGCTGCACGAATACACGGTGGCGTACGAGCCGGGCGAGACCTTCATCCTCTACAGCGATGGTGTATCGGAGGCGATGGATGCACAGCGCCACGAGTTCGGTGAGGGGCGCCTTCACGATGTGATCGCCGGGACGGCCGGTGAGAGCGCGGACGCGCTGCGCCGCCGCATTCTTGCGCAGGTGGAATCGTTCAGGGGCGAGGCGGAACAGAACGACGACATCACCGTGATGGTGATCCACGTAGAACGGCCAACCACCGATGGTGGCGGCACGCCGCGTCAGCTTCCGGCAAGCGCAGGGGAAGAGCAGACGCGGTAGGCTTCTTCGGCGAAGACTCTTCTAAACGTTGAACGCGCCCGTTGCATCGATCGCAATGGGCGCGCTTCCGTATCGGCTATCCGTTTCGCATCGGGCGGGAACCGCACCGTTCTACTTCTTCTTCTCTGCCCCCTCGTCCACCTTCTTCTGCTCCCCGTTCACGCCGGACTGATCGGGAGACTTCTCCCTGCCCAACGCCTCCTTCACATCCCTGATCACATCGTTGTAATGGGAATCGCCCCCCTCGTGCTTGTTGATCTCGTTGCGCAGGCGCCTCATGATGCTGTCGGCAAACTGCAGCGAGCCGCGCACCTGCCTGATGGTGCGCCGGATGCTGAGCCTGAGCGAGTCCTCGATATCGGCATCACCGATGATCGTACGGATCGCCGTGTACCGGCTGTCCTGTTCGATGATCGCCGTATCGGAAGGGGCGCCGGCCCCAACGCCGATCTCCGGTTCTCTGTGACGCACCGAGGGGAGGCCGTTACGCTCGCCGCCATGCATCATCATCACTCCGCGCGGGCCCTGTTCCACAACGATGGCCGGCTGCGACTGCGACGACACAATCACGCGTATGTGATGCTCGAGCGACTGCAGAGCGCCCGGGTCAACCGCAAGCGTCGGACCGTTGTTGAAGCCCAGCACCATGGCCTGTGCCGGCATTTCATCGTCATCGCCCACGAGGCTGGCGAAATCCACACTCTCGACCTGCTGGTACACAACGATGTCGCTGCCGAGATCTCCGCTGCTGCTCCGCCGCCGCATCTCCGCGGAGCGCTCCATCGCTTCCTGAAATGCAGTAAGCTCCGTGCGGGCGCGATCCAGATCCCTGCGGACCTGCGACGAGAGCGCCGGCACATGCTGTTCCAGAGTACGGATCAGATTCAGGCGGAGCGTAGAGATGTCGGAACGGAGTGCGATGCCCCGATTCGAATTCAGCACGGCCGTGCGCACAACGCTTTGCAGCGAGTCCAGCATATGCTGAGGAAGCGCCCGCAGCGCGGCATATTCATGATTGCTGACCGATGAGGCGCGCGCGCGCACCGTGACCGCGAGCGAATCGTTCCCCTTCGGTGCCAGTGTCAGAAAGCGCCTGCGCCCGGCATCGATCGGGAGCGTGCCGTCGATGGCGAAGCGAACCAGGTCCGACTTGTTCATCGGCGGCACGATCAGATTGCTTGTATCGAGTAGCGATACGGGGACCACCGGCGTCTGGGCCGGCCTGCTGGAACTGATGTGCTGCGCGGCGTGCCGGCTCTCCGGTTCGGGCGGGTTCTTGAGCATGATTGCAACGCCGACCGCCGCCACGGCAAGTGCTCCCACGGTCCCTGCAAGCCCCCACGAACCCGTGGCGGCCCCCTTCAATAATGTCGCGCGCTTGGCCGCAGCCTGAATCGCACTGCCGGTAAGTTTTGCCGTTACGCCCAGGCCGCCGGAGCCCGCGACAACGGGAACCGCAAGTGCGCTGCCGGAAAGTGCCCCAACGGTTCGCAGCTCATCGAGATACTGCCGTGCTTCGGCTGAACGAGCAAGCAGCGCGTCCGCCGTCTGTATGTCGGCGGACGAGAGCTCCCCATCCATGTATGCGGATAGAAGCGTTCGTTCGTTATCGTTCAAAGTATAGTTCATGATGCCGCTAACGTACCTTCGGTACCAGGAATCCTTTGCCGTTCTGTTTTACATGTTTCAGGGGTGCTGTTGCCGGGGAGCGTCTCGAAAAGTGTTCAGTGTTTCCTTTCCCTGCCGGGAAGAACTCCCTCACGGAGATAGGGAGTGATTTCCTCGCGCAGCCGGTCGCGCGCGCGCGCCAGGCGCGACTTGATCGTTCCAATCTCCACGTCGAAGACATCGGCCAGTTCCTTATAGCTCAACTCCTCCACTTCGCGGAGGTGGAGCAGCATCTGCGTCTGCACCGGAAGCCGCTTCATCGCACGCCGCATCGCGTCGCGCTGCTCCTCACCATCCAGGCGCTGGCCGTTCTCCTGAGTGTGTTCCGATTCACCACCGCCGGCAAACCATTCGTCGAACGAGAAGAACTTCCGAAGCTTTGCACGCCGCAGTTCGTCGCGGCATCGATTGGTGGTAACGGTGTAAAGATAGGTGGAGAACGATGAGTCACCACGGAACTTGCCGAGCGAGAGGTACACCTTGACGAAGATATCCTGCGCCACATCCTCGCAGTCCACATTCGCACCCAGCATGGAGGTCACGAGGCGGAGCACCTTCATTCGATAGCGCTCCACCAGCTCATCGAAGGCCGGAGTGCTTCCGTTGATGGATGCCAGAACCAGATCGGCATCTGGGAGCGTGGCAAAGCGCCTCCGCTCGGCGGCCGAAACGATCGCCGGAATGCCGGGGGGAATTGGAGGAGATGCTTCTCCCCTGTCTACAAACTCCAAGGCGACCGTGCTTCGGGTGACTAGATCCATGAATAGCTACGCTGACATCTCGTGACTGCAGCTTACGACGCAGGCGCTTCTCCGATGTTCCATACTTGCTGTCCGGAAATATTCCGGCGTATTATCCGCATACGTACCCGGATTGCGAAGTACCCGGTTTTTCGGTACACGGCGCGTTCAATCATTGCCGGCGGGAAGCCATCGGCACCATGGTTCCAGCACTTCCGGCCGCGTTCACGGCCTGCCCGGGAACAACGGCGAGCCTGCACCGTCCCTACCAGCAACACGAAGAACGTTATCATTGTCAAAGGATACTCGGGAGGCACATGGTCATGAAACGTACATCCTTCATGCTTGCGGCGATAGCCCTTCTGGTTGGGATCCCCGCATCGGCTCAGCCGGAGAAGCCGGCATCCCAGCCGCCTGACGCGCCGGCTCCGCCCGCTCCTCCCTCCGGCACCGCCGTCGCAGTACCGCCGGTCCCCCCTGTACCTCCGGTTCAGGCCATCCCGTCGACTCCACCCGATTCTCCCGTGGCACCGGTGCCGCCTGTTCCGCCCGTCCCGCCGATGCCGGAAACCATCCGCGAGGATATGATCGATGAGGGTACCGATACTGAGGCGATCGATCTGGATGACGATGCTCCCGAAGAGGATGTGCGCGTCGATGTGGAAGTGGATCACGACACCCCGAAGGAGGCGCTCAGCTCCAAGAACTTCCGGATGCGGATCATCGACACCAATCTCGCAAACGGCACGCGCCGCATCGTTGTCCGATCCATGGGCCGCGTCAATGGCATTCATCTGGATTCGATCATCTCGCGCATGCCGCAGAATGGTGAGGTAAGCCAGCAGTTGAAGAAGCTTGCGGAGGATCTGCGCCAGAGCGACGCCGGTGACGTGCGCGCCGAGGTGGAGCGGACGATGAAGGAAGTGCGGCGGAAGAAGGGAGAGCTTGCGAAGGTCCGGATCATGATGACGAGCGACTCGCTCGGGCTCTCCAAGATGCTGGAGGAAGCGCGCCGTTCGATCGACTCCGCCGGCGCCTCCATCGAGCAGATCGATTCGTTGCTGTCCCTCAACGACGGCAGAGAGATGAATGTCTATGTGGAGAAGATGAATCCCGCCATGCGCCGCTCCGGACGGAATGTCGTTATCAACATGGTCGGCACTTCCGCGCAGCCGAACGGGAAGGGTGAGTGCCACGTGCTGGTGAGCACGGACTCCGAGCATGTTGCCTTGCAGCTGGGAAGCCACGGCAGCAACTGCGTGGTGCGCAAGAGAGTCGCGAACAAGGGAATGGCTGATACGGCCGGCAATGCCGATCGCGAGATCGTGATGGTACGCATCGTAAGCAGTGATTCCAGCTCTCACGTCATCTCGGATGATGTCACGGATGCGGCCCTGAACGGCACGGGTATCGTGATGCTCAACAATCACCTGATTGTCGGTCGCGATTCGATTCCCCTGCATGACGATGGAAAGGCGCAGATGGTGATCCGCACGCTGATCGATTCTCTGCCCGGCGGACGCAAGACGAACGTCGTGATCGTGACGCGCTCGCGCACCGCGCCGCGGCATGACGCAGCGGAGCAGCCGGAGATGATGAAGCTCGGCTCGAACTCTCCTTCCTCACCGGACGCAACGGCAGGTTACGAGCTTGGATCCAACGTTCCGAATCCGTTCTCCGGCTCAACAACCATCAGCTTCACGCTCCCGACGGAACAGCATGCAACCGTGAACGTGTTCGATGCTGCGGGAAAGAATGTCCGGACGCTCGTGGATGAGACGCTGCCGGCAGGATCGCACACCGTGGTCTTCGACGCACGCGACCTGCCGAACGGCATGTACCTCTATCGCATGGTCGCCGGCCGTTTCTCTGAAACAAAAACCATGACTCTTGCGAAGTAAGCCTAGCGATGAACCAGATGATGTGAGTAACAGGTATCCTCGCAACGGCAGAGGTGGATCGGAGTTATCCGGTCCACCTCTACTCATATATGGCTGCCACGGCAATCGTCCAGCTCACGTTCTGCAGGTAGCGCCGCACCGTCTGGCCCGGCCCGCCCGCATGCTGCAACCAGGTGCTCCGCCGGCCCCCTCTCCTGGGCACCCTCAGACGTTCGTTCCAACCTTTCCCATAACGTACATGGCATCGAGCGTGGGGGATGGGCTTCCACCGGCCGGCTCCAGCGTGATGGCGAATGCCTGCGCGCGTTCGATCCGCTTCATCGGCTGCAGCCCGGCATCTCCCTCCACCACGAGGCCGGCATCGATCGGCCTGCCGTCCGCCAGCGCCCATAACTGGTACTGTTTGCCGGCGGGAGCGGCAGGAAGCGTTCCGCGATCCAGACGAAGCTGCCGGCTGGAGGCGTTCCAGACAACGGTGGCAATCGTTCCCGGCGCAATCGGCAGCCCCTTCATCTCCACCACCACGGCACCGGGCTCCTTCAATGCGGCCACATATCCCTGCTCCTGGTTCAATCGTGCCTTGAGCCCTCCTTCCTGCTGCGCCATATGGGCGTTTTCGAGCGTGAGAACCGCGAGATCGTTCTCCGCTCTGTTCCACCGATAGCCGAAGTATGCAGCTATGCCGCTGCTCACGATCGCCACCGCGATCGATGCCGCCAGCATGTAGCGAACGCGTGACGGAATTCCGACAATCGTTGCCCCTCCGCTTTCACCGGATCGATCCGGTGAAGCGGGCGCCGGAGGAAAGGCCGGGATTGCCTGCGGCTCCTCGCCTGCATCTGCGGATCCCATGGAGGCAATCCGTTCCAGGATCACCGTGCGCACCTGCGGGCCCGGCTCACGGGCTTCGCTGCGGGCCAGCATCTCGAAGGCTTCTTCGATGGCGGCAATTTCGGTGCGGACCTCCTCGTGCGCCACGGCCAGTCGCTCAACGTCCTGCTCCTCCTGGGGGGAGAGCGCTCCGGCCACATAGAGCTCCAGAATGCCGGAGGATATGTACTCGTTGATATCCATTAGGAGAAGATTTTTCTGATCGTGAGTAATGCCGAGCGTACCCTGGTCTTCACCGTACCCAGCGGGATACCCAACTCCTTCGATGCCTCATCCTGAGTATAGCCACGGAAGTAGATCAGGTCGATCACCTCCTGCTGCTCCGGCTTGAGCGCGAGAACGATCTCGCGCAGACCAATACGATCCGAGCCATCTCCTGCTGACGACTGACGGTCAACAACATCTACGAGGCTCTCCAGTTCTTGGTTTTTCAACATGTTACGATAACCCCTGGACTTGAAGATGTCCAGGGCAATGTTCCTGGCAACGCGAACGAGCCATGTAAAGAGCCGTCCCTTTGCAGGATCGTATGATTCAAAACTCCCCCAAACCTTTACCAACGTCTCCTGAAGAGCGTCCTCTGCCAGGTCGTGCGAGCGGAGCAGCCGCTCCAGCACGCCGTACAACGCCGGCGCATAGCGATCGTACAATATCGCGACAGCGCTCCGGTCACGTGCGCGCAACAACGCAACCAAGGCCGATTCGTCGATCGTTCGATCGGTTGATCTGCTGTTTTCTGCCATCAGATTGATCTACGAGGAATAGACGCGTGCCGATTGCATGCAGTGGACAGAGCATGCGATCGTTCTGTGCGGGAACGTCCCGCTCGCGGAGGAGGGTCGATGAGGGTCTGTGAATGGGGAAACCTACGAAAGCAGACCAAGCATAGCAAGCATGTCCAGGACCTCGTTCCAGTGATGCATCACCGCATCGGCGGTTGTTGCATCCTCGGCGTACTTGTGTGGCGATTCAACTCCACGATAGAGGATCGCCTTCATGCCGGCGCCCTTTGCCCCCGCAATGTCCGTACGCTCCAGATCGCCGATATGAACCGCGCTCGCAGCCGTGCCCCCAAGGGCTTCGAGAGCGAGACGGAATGCATCCGGGTGCGGCTTCGCAACGCCGGTCTCGTCGCTGAAGATGAATGCATCGAAATACTGCGCAACGTTGTTGAGCTCCATCAACTCGCGCAGTACCGAACCGGGCGAGAACGCGGTGTCGGAGATAAGTGCAAGCCTGGCTCGCGATGCAAGCTGGGCCAGTGCCTCCGCGGCACCCGGCAACAGCACCGGCGGGTGTTGCAGTACGCCGCGCGAGAACTCCCGGGCAACGGCATCCAGCACTTCCTCGCGGAGTTGGATGTTGGCCCGCTGGCATATCTCTCGCACCAGTTCCGGCGAGGTTGGCGTACGATGGTGCTCCAGCCACTGCACATCGAAGTATGCCCAGATGGAGCGGTACGCCTCCTCGAGCTGCTCGAAGGATGCGTTGTACCCGGCATCTGCCGCCGCTGCCATCAGCACCGCCCGCCGCGCGTCGTTGCGGACAACGCCGCCGCTGGAGTCGAAGAGGGTATTCCAGAAATCGATCGTGACAACGGCCATCGGATTCTGCATGGAGGGTGAACCGTGGTTATGCAAGCTCGAACCGCACACGCGTGCCGACGGTGTCGCTTGCGGGTGAGACGATGAGGCGCCGCGCGATTCGTTCGCGCAACTGGGAAACATGCGAGATCACTCCGATGGCACGATGCTCCGAGCGAATCCGCTCGAGAGAGTTCATCACCGTCTCCAGCAGATCGTTGTCCAGCGTTCCGAACCCTTCATCGAGGAAGAAGAACTCCAGCGGTGCATGCCCGGTCTGCACTGTATCGGAGAGCGCCAGCGCCAGGGAGAGCGATACGAGAAAGGTCTCGCCGCCGGAAAGCGACGCGGGCGCCCGCTCCCCGCCATCGTTGGCATGATCGCGGATGATGAAGCCCTCCTTCGGCCGTGCAAGCACCTCGAAGCGACCGCCGGTCAGAATGGAAAGCTGCAGCGATGCACGACGGCATACCTCCGCGAGACGTTCGTTCGCCAGATATTCGATGAACCCATTCCCACGCAGGTACTTGACGAGTTGGTCGGCCGTAACCTTACCTTCGAGGCTCAGAATATCCTCGCCCCGCACGGCTTTCCATTCCACATTCTTCTCGCGGCAGACGCGAAGCGTTTCCTGAGCGGCACCGTATCGCTGCTGGGCTTCATCGAAGAAGCGCGAGGCCTCGGACAACTCGTTCCGGTAATGCTCCAAGGCCGCGCTCTCCGCAGAACGCCCGCCGATCTCCGCCTCAAGAGATTCCATTCGCCGGCGCTCCGATTCCAACGCCGCATCGAGCTCGGAAGCCTCCCTGCGCAACGCCCGCAACGCACCGGCCTCGAGAGCGTGCTGTTCGGCGTCACCGGGATCGGAGAACCCCGCCGCGGCAAGCGCGGCCGCGCAGTCACGATCGGCCTCGTCGCGCGCCTTCTCCTCCCGGCAGAGATCGTTCCAGCAATCCTCCAGGCGATGGCGCGCCGCTGCAAGACTGCTTCGCGACTCCTCGTACTTCCGCCGCGCCGCCTCATGCTCGCTCCTCAGGCTTTCACGCTCCTGCTGCCTCACGGCAATCGCATCGTCCACCGCGATCCCGGACTCCCGCTCGAGCGGAGGAACAACCTCCTCCCATCGATTCTTCAGGTCGAGCATCATCCGCTCAACCTCCTCACGCAGCAGGCGTTCTTCGGCACCGGCAGAATCGCCGGCATTCCTCAGCAGGCGCAGGTCCGCTTCAATCCTTTCGCGCTCCTCCATCCGCTCGCGAAGGCGAATGCGTGCGTCATCACGGCGACGCTCGATCTCCGCAGTCGTACGATCACGGTCGCGCAACAGACGGAGGTCCGCTTCGATCCGGTCCATCGTGCGCCCCGCTGCATGCGGAGCAATCACGGCATGCACCTCGTCGAGACCACGGCGCCGATCCGCGAGCTCGCGCTCCAGCGCACTCCCCCTGGCGGCCACCATACTCTCCTCTGCTGCATGACGGGCCGCGGCCTGCGCGGCTTCGGTACGCGCGGCCTCCGCATGCTGCACATTCTCCTCTGCCACGACAACCTCCCGCTCCCTTCTCTGCAGCTGCTCGCGGGCCGCCGTCCCTTTCTCCAGAATCGTCTGCAGCCGGCCGCGCAGGTCATCCACTCCATCAACCCTCGGTTCAAGCCGGAGCGCCGCAAGCGCGGCGGTGATTGCCAGCTCCGCTGCCTCGCGCCGTGCGCGCAGACGCTCGCGGTCGCGTGCAACATCCTCCATTTCGCGCTGAGCGGTATCCGCGGCGCGCTCGCAGCCGCGGAGATCGGCCTCGCAGGCGGCGAGGCGTTCCTGTGCGTGGACAACATCCGCGTCGGACGCCTGAAGGCGAACGGCGGCTTCGGGATCCTGTCGATGAGGATGCGGATGTTCGCGCGAACCGCAGAGCGGGCAGGCCTCACCCTCGTGCAGATCGGCACCGAGCATCGTGAGCGAGAACGTACGCCGAAGCTGCTCACGGGCGGCGGCCGCCTCGGCGTGCAGACGGGATGCGGCTGCGAATACATCACGAGCGGCCTCCAATTGCTTCGCCGCTGCGGCAACGCCATGCCGGGCGGCTGCATGCCGCACATCCAACGCCGCAGCCTCCCCTTCGTATGCTGCAATCTCCTGCTCGGGAACGCGTATCTCCGCCAGTACATTCCGGATAACCCCATGCTGCTCGAGCAGGGCATCCACCTCTCCTCGTGCTGCATGTGCCGCCTCTCTGGCATGCAGCAGCGCTGCACGCGCCGCAAGCGATTCCCCTTCGCATGCGCTCTTACGTTCGGCGGCGGCGGTCATACCGGCACGAACGCGCTCCATGTCCGCGGCCGTTGCGGCAACCTCTCCTTCAACCTTCCGAAGCTCTCGTGTCGCCGTGTGATGACGCTCGATCGCGAGTTCCAACTCTGCCGCCGCTGCGCGCGCATCGGCGCTCACTGCGTTTTCGACCAACCGACGCTCGATCCCGGCGAGCTCTTCCTCCAGTACGGCCACATCGTTCGCATGCCTGCTCCTCCGCTCTTCGGCCTCCTTCACCGCCGCATGCTTCGCAGCGGCAGTTGCCGACAGCGTTTCCAGACGCGTCTGCTGCAACTGCAACGCCCCCTTTGCCTGGTTCAGCGCCTCGAGCCGGAGCAGTTGTTCCCCCAGCGGCTCGTGCCTGGCCGTGTAGCGCTCCTCCGCATTGCGAAACAGCGGGAGCAGGCGGTCCAACTCCTTCTCCGCGCGATCCTTCACATCACGGGTCTCGGCATAACGCGCCTCCGCCTCCGTGTAGCGGGCACGCGCTGCGACAAACATGGTGATGTGCGAGTTCACCAACGCGCTTCGCTCGGCGAGGTGAATGCGTTCCTGCATCTCCGCAAGCCGTTCCGCTTCCAGCCGGCGGGTGCCGGAGCGGTCGTGCAGCATTGCCTGCTCCGCAATCAACGCGAGGAGTGCGGATGCCTGTTCGAAATCCGCGGAGGCACGGTCGCGCCGCGCTCGCGCCTGCTCCACTGCAGTTGCCGTTTCCGCAACGCCTGCCTCTGCAGAGGCGAGCGCATCATCGTCGTATCCCCGCAGTTCCAGCAGCCGGGCCTCAACCTCCGTCCGCTTCCGCTCGAAGGCCTCCGATCGTTCCTTCAGAAGCGTGTTCAACCGGAAGCCGAGATCCTGCAGACCGAACAGACGTTCCAGCACGGCACCGCGAGCGCGCGTTTCGAGCGAGAGGAATTCCGCAAACGCTCCCTGCGGCAACACCACCGCACGCTGGAAGTCATCGTGATTGATGCCGACGATATCCTGTATCATCTCCCGCACTTCACCGATCTTCTCGGCCTTCGGAATCATCTCGCCACGTTCCTCACAGAGCAGACGCACCGATCGTGTCTCCACACCGCCGGCCCTGTTCCTCGCCAGCCGGCGTTCAACGGTGTAGCGCCGCAGGTTTGCCTCGATGCCGGTGCTGAAGCTGAATCCAACATGGCAGATCCGCTCCGCCATGTTGATGATTCCACCGGTTCCCCCGGGAGCACGACGCACCTTTCCATAGAGCGCGAGGGTGATCGCATCGAGGATGGTGGACTTGCCGCTTCCGGTTGGACCGAAAATGCCGAACAGACCATCCTTGAGGAGCTCGTTGAATGGGATCGTCGTGGACTGACGGAAGCTGTTCAGTCCTGATATCTGAAGTGTCAGCGGTTTCATGGTACACCGGCATCGCCTCACTGCCTCCATCGGAAGCGGCTGCAGGGTATTGCCTTCAGGCCGCGCAGCGCCGTACGGTGGATACTTCTGGCGAATGGGATAACGGGGGAAAGGAAATGCTCTCGGAGTCCGATCACGGAGCCGCGATCCGGCTGCAGCTCACCGCTCCGCATCCGGCTGCGTTTCATTCGATGCGGCAAGCTCCAGAAAGAGCCGCATCACCGACTCGTTGCATGGCTCGCTGAAGCTCATCGCAACGAACGAGCGGAACTGTTCCTCCAGCGTGAGCGCTGAGGAGGAACTACGCCTCTCCGCCGCATCGGAGGATGATTTGTAGAGCGTGAGGCACTGGAATATCTCGGGATGCCGGCTCTTCAGCGTATGCAGGTAATCCAGGGGAAGCGGGGCATCCAGCTCGAGCGTGATGTTGTGCCAGTCGTTCGATGTGGAACGCGCAAGGCGTTCCTCCAGCTCCACGGTGCTGCTTGCCGTCCATCGATGCAGGCGCCGGCCGGCCGTGAGAGGAATGATGCGATGAGCGGCACGGGGCCCATCGAACTCGACCACGGTAACGGACTTCTCCTGCCCGGCCTCGCTGAAGCTGTATTGCAGTATCGAGCCGGAATAACGGAGCGGGGTCTCCTCGCGAGCGGTCATCGATTGCTGCCGATGGAGATGCCCCAACGCCACATAGCCGGCCGCATGCGGAAAGCTGGATGCGTTCACCGCATACGCGCCGCCTACCGATACGTCGCGTTCAGAATCGCTCTGCTCACCACCGCGCACGAACAGATGAGTGGCCACCATGTTGGCCTCGCCGGAAATGAAGCGGCGCGCCTGGTCCTCCAGAAACCCGCTGACACGCTGATTGTAATCCGCGGAGAGCCGTTCCTCATCGGAGAGGTCAACCGTCAGCAGCTCACGAAGTCTGGACTCCGACGGATAGGGAAGCGCGAGCACGCTCAGCGGACGGTTCGATCGCGGCATACGGAGCCGCACGAACGATGGAGCGGACTCCACACATGCCACACGATCGCTGCCGACATCGTAGAGCGCGGGCGTATCCTTCGGATATCCGATCGTTGTGATGCCAAGCGCGCGAGCATAGGGATTGGAGGCGATAAGGCGATCGGGGCTGTCGTGATTGCCCGCAATCACAAGCACCGCGCGGCGCCCGCCATCGGCAAGCCGGGTCATCGTCTGGTAGAACAGCGCCTCCGACTCCGCCGGCGGATTGTACGTGTCGAAGACATCGCCGGCAATCAGGATCCCATCCACAGCCTCCTCCTCCGCGATCTTCACGATCTCGTCCATCGCTGCGACCTGCTCCTCGTGGCGGCTGCGACCTTCAAGTCGGCGCCCGAGATGCCAATCTGCTGTATGGAGTATGCGCATGATGCGGATTCGAATTGAATGTGCGGAACGAGTCCGAAAGATAGCGCGCCGGCGAACGGATTCGAACCGATGCCGCGGAGAGCAACAGCGGAGGGCGTGTGAAGAGAGATGACGTGTGGAGAGATGACGTGGGAGTATCCGGCAGAGTGCCGTTGAGCGTCCGGCACAACATACTCATTCGGGGTGAAACGGATATCGCGATGTGCAGGCCCGGTTCCTGTTACGCTTGCTCCGCGACGCCTGCACAGCCCGGGGTTGCTTCACATCCTGATCCGATGCGGGAATGTACAGGGGATGGTTGGGCAGGGATGTTTACCGGAGCTGCCGTGGTTGCGATTCCCCAGGTAGGTACTACCGCACAGAAAACCGACATGGGAGACCGGTGCGTAGAAAGGAGGAGCAAATACGCGCATCGGCCTCCCGGATGTCGTTGGTCGCGTCACTGTTTCCGGGCTGTGGAATCATCTGTGGCCGCGCCCCGCTACTTCTGCTTCACCACCCAGACATCTCTGTATCCGGCGCGGGCCGCGGCGGAGCTGGCATTGGTGCTGGTCCCGGTTGCGCTATAACGAACGCGGTACATCATTGTCCCATTCTTCTGAGGAGTCTTCACGATTGCCACTCCGCTTGCGCCCCTGCTCTTCAATCGCTTCGCGATCAGCTTCGCCTCGGCCTCGTCCGGCGTGGCACGCACCTGTACCAGATACCTCGCAGCAGCATCCCCCTTTGGCGACGTACTCCCCGCTGCATTCTTCGGTTGCTGCGAGGCATGCGCAGCGGATGGCGGCACGGCGGCATGACCAGCGGCGGCCGGATGCGCAGCCCCCTCCGTACGCGGCGAGGACTCCTCTTCCGGGACATCGTTCACCGTGAGATGATGCGCACCCTGAGGCGATGCCGCTGTATGACGTACTCCATTGCCGGCCGCCTGGTTCATGGTTCCCGCCGTATGCGGGCCGGCTGCGGGCGGTTTCGGCTGCGACGATGCAATGCCATGTCCAGGCGGAGCGGCCTGTGCCCCGGCTGCGCTGTGTACTGCAGCCGGGCCGGTGCCCTCGGGCCGCGACGGCGCAGCGCTTTGCGCATGAGCTGCGGACGGCGCAGAACCGGTCGCTGCCACATGCGGAGTATTTGGTACGGGTTCCGGCACGGTTGCCTGCACACTGGGCGAGGCAGCTTCGTTCGGCGCCGGCGAATGGCTATCTGCCACGGCAAGGGAGTCCTCACGCGATGCGGCAGGTGCCGGCGGAGGCACCGGGCGCTCCGTTACGGCGGACGGGTTGGGATCGCTCACCGCACTCGGCTGATGCCGCGAGAAGATCGAGGAGATCAACCCGCCGCCGCCTGCGTACAGGGCCACACCGATTGCGGTGCCGGCGAGAACGGCCGTCGTTGCCAGCACCGGACGCCTGATCCGCCGGGTGGCGCGCCCGCGCGCGGCAGTCTCGTATGTCCCGTACGTGGATGGCGGCGCGGCATACGACACCGTACGTGGAGCCGCTTCGCTCTGCCGTGCTTCCGAGGCATAGGCGGGCGCATCCGCAAACGCCGTCTCGTTGATGCCTGCACGGCGCCTTGTCTCCCTCGGCTCCGTCTGCATCTTCTCTTCCACCGTAGCCGTCTCCACCCCGGCGTGCGTAACCTCTGCGCACGCCGGGACTGGGTCGACGGCGAGTCCCACGTATGCCGGCGACGAATCACCGGCACTGATGGGCGACTCACCTCCGGCGTGCTCGATCTGCAGCGCCGGAGATTTGGACTTCATGGTCTGCTCCCGCTCGGTTCCCGATGCCGGGAATGCGGGCTGTGCTGCGCCGCGGGCCGTGCTGCGTGCCGCGTCTGCCCCCTGCGGCGAACGGAGCCGCGTGGCCGGGTCACCATCATCTTCGCGCGCCTGCCGCGACTCATCGTTGAGCAATGATCGCAGCGGTTTCCGCGCGACGGTTGCCGGCATACGCATCGTTGTCGGACGTCCGTGGACGCTGGTTGCTGCGGGCTCGCATGCATCGGCGCCGGTCCGGGCAGGGGCGGCATTCTCTTCGTACGCAGACCGATCGTTGCTCTGCCCCATCATGGAGCGAAGCCGTGCCGCATCGCGCGTCTGAGCGGATGTCGCGCCGCGATCCGTCGCGTCGCTCCCTCGCGGGACGTTGTCTGCATCGTTTGCGAACTTGTTCGTATCCATCATGATCCACCTTCTCATTCATCATCGAGTCCGCCCGAGGACGCAGTAGAACATCGTCTGAACTACCGGAGTGGGCGGGCAGGCATGCCCTACCTGCCCGCACCCCGGCATCTCTGGAGGAGATACGGTCCACCGGTCGGGACCGAATGTTCCGAGCGAATCTGTCTGCCGTACGATATCCTGCATACACGGCATGCGAACTACTGTGCCGTTCGGCTGGCGGCCGCCGACCGCCGATGCGCGCCGGACGCTCCCGATGTCACGTACAACATTTTTGAATGCGACCGGTGCTAGTACGAGATACCGAGACCGACCGCGCCGAAGATTCCGCGCTCGCGATATCCGGACCACCGCTCATACGTTGCATTGGTCAGGTTGGAAATCTCGAGCGTCCCATAGAAGTGGGAGTTGATCGTGTACCGCGCCAGAACACCGAGAAGAACGGCAGCATTCATATCGGCACCTGCATCGTCATGGCGCACTCCGATGTAGTTGAGAGTGCCGGTGAGCGAGAGAGGCAGGGACTCGAGGCGTTTTACGTACATGGCCTCGGCACTGGCCTGCGGCTGAAACGGCGCCTGAGCTCCCGTTGAGTCGAGCGTGAACATCGTGTACGATCCCTTCAACGCCACCATGTCGCGATCGCTCAGCTCCCAGTAGAGATCTCCGCTCACGTCCGTTGCGGACGCGCTCCCATAGTGCGGCGCAAAGAGAGCATCGTTGGTGCGCGTGAAGAAGAGGTAATCATCGAGCGACCTTCTCGAGAGCGAGAGCCGCAGTGCGAACGATTGCCTGGGCTCGAACCGAAGCGCAGCGCGATATCCGATTCCCTCCACCTCGTGATGCACGATCGGATTGCGCTCCACGTACGGATTGCGATCGAGCAGGTCGCGCAGCGAGTTCTGTGTGATCCCCCCATCGATGCCGGCCGCGATGGTCACGCCACGGAAGGGATAGAAGTTCAATTCCACACGGGGCGCAACGCGGGAGAGCGTCTGGCCGTCGGAGTTCCTCCCTACGCCTATCGAGCCGCCAACGCGGAGCATAACGATGGGGAGTGCGTAGCGCGCGTATGCTTCCAGGCGCCCGAGGCTGATCGATGTACCACCGAGATTCGTGAGGTTGAGATTCGCCTCGCCGCCGATCGCGAGCCTCGAGAACTCCACGCGCACCTTGGCAAGCCCGTCGAGCGACGACTCATCGGTGGTTCCGTTTTCATCCAGTGTAAGCTGCCGGTACCCGCCCTGGAGCTCGAAGGAGACGCCGTTGTTGCTGTTGCGGCCGTTCACCAGCGCGTTCCATCCATTGCGCCTTCGCTCGGGCGCATTCGGCGAGCCATATCGTTGATAGGATGACCGCTGATATTCCGCTTCGGCTCCCATGAAGCCGCCGCTGAAGATCCCGTAGTTGTTGCCGATCACGTAGCCACCGCTCGCACCCAGGGTGAAGGCGCTGCGCGCGGCGTTGTCGACAAATCCGTTCGATCCATTCAGGTCCAGATGGAGCGCGAAATCATACGGCCACGATGTCCCGGCATATCCCGCCTTGAGTGTGCCGGTTGTATACAGCCCGAATGTTCCCTCTGCATAGAAGGGACGTACCAGCGAAGAGCGCGCCTGCGACTCGGGATATTCATGAACGGGATGCCCGTTGGTTTCCGGCGCCTGTTCGCTGATGGAGCGAAGCTGGTCACCGGTCAGCGGTTGCACCGCGGGGGGTGGGCGCTTGCCACGGGCACCGGCGGGAAGGCCGCGGCCGTGCAGCGTCTGTTGCGCCAGATCGGCCGGCCCGATATCGACGCCCTGCAATGTTGCCGCAGCAGCGGCGGCGCCACGGCTTTGTGGCTGCGTGGCAACGGGATGCTCAACTCGCGCGGGCGGCGTGCGTTCGCTGGTCGCCGCCGGACGCGATTCCTGCCGTGATTGATGCCGGGCCGTTCTCTCGTGCGAGCCGTGCGACGAGTGCTCCCGCCTGGCTGTGGATTTCGCGGACGTCCTGGACTTCTTCTCGCTCTTCGACTTCTTTCTCCCGCTCTCCCGCTCTCTTCCCTTCTTCTCCTTCCCCTTTTTTTCTTTCCCTTTCTTTCGGCTGTCGCGCCCCTTGGAGCTGCTCTGGCTTCCCTTCTTTCCCTTCTTGGTGGATGCGCCTGCACTCCGGCCACCATGCTTCCCATGCTGGGCCGATGCATCAACGGCACCCAGGCAAAGCGCAAGAAGTGCGATCAACAGTGTGCGGATGGCCGCATGGAGCCGGCGCGATATGGCGTGAGGCGTTGTCATTCCTGCGGGAGCCGTTGCAGATGTTCCAATGCCTTTGTTCTGTATGCATCGTCGCACGGACGCTGCGAAAGGTTCTGATAGATCGTTCTGGCCTTCGCATTGTCGCCGCCGGCCTCGCACGTTTCACCGAGCTCGAGAAGCAGCGCTTTGCGCCGGATGCTGTTGGGGCCGCTGCGAGCAACCGCATCCTCGAGTACATGCACGGCGTTCGCCTCATCGTGCGTTGTGCGATAGAGCCCGGCGAGCAGTCTGGATGCTGCAAGCCCAAGACTGTCGCTTCGTCCGGCGATCGCGGCTACACCGGCGAGCGCAGAGTCGCGCGCGGGGGAGGACGTCTCGATCGTGGCCAGCCGCAACAATGCTTCATCGGCCTGCGGAGTGCCCAGAGCCTGATGCAGAATGGTGAGCGCAGAGTCGTGCATGCCGGCGCTTATCAGCAGATCGGCAAGCGGAATCCGGGCGGCCTTCGCCTCGATGCTGTCGGCATACTCCGAATGAAGTCTGCCGAGAACTTCCAGCGCCGCGCTGTTGTTCCGCCGTTGCTGCTCAACGATGCCTAGGTCGAGCATCGTAGAGAGCGCCGCATGCGTTGATGGAAATCGATCGATGATCAGGCGCAGCGTGTCGACCGCCGCCGCCGTATCACCGGCCCGTAGGTGGTCCTGCGCAACCTCTGCCCAGAGGCGCTGCACGCAATCACCTGCGATGCTCGATCGATCCACGGCCGCGAGCTCCTTCAAGGCCTCGGCCGCGTGATTGGCCGCGCGCAGGATTCTCGACCTGCCCAGTGCGAGAGTAAGCGCGTGGCTGCATCCGTCATCAACCTGTTCCCCTTCCTGACCTTCAAAGAGCTTCGAAGTCTTCTCGCGCAGTTCCGTCGCCATATCCGTTCGGGGATTGCGGCTGAGGGCAACTGCGTATGCGGCCTCGGCCATGCGCCTCTCACCCAGAGCGGCGTAGGCATCACCGATGTTCGCCAGCCCGCGAACGGCCAGGTCATTGTCCGTAGTTGTTTCGAGCAGCCTGTTCGTGAATTCTATCGCATCGCGATAGTTGCCGCGCCGGGCAGCTATCTCGCCGCGAAGGAACCATGCATCGTCCGCGAGCGACCCGCCGCTGAAGCATGTTGCGAACTCGTCGAGGAGGCTGTCCGCCGACTCCAGCCCGCCGCTTCGGTAGATGGCGAGCGCGCTCTGATACTCGGCGTACCACAACTCATCGGTAGTGGGCTTCGCCTTCAATGCGAGACGGTAGGCGTCCACCGCATCGTCGAATCGTCCACGGAGATAGAGTGCGTCTCCGCGCCGCAACTGTGCCTCGGCCGCGTATGCCGAGAGCGGATAGGCCTTGGCGAACTGGGAGAATGCCGCTTCCGCCTTGTCGAAATTCTTCTGGCGAAGCTGCGCCCATCCCAGCAGGTAGAGTGCATCGGCCACATGCTGGGATGCTGGATACTGCTCCAGCAGTTGTGCCTCCGCATCCACCGCGGCCTTGAAGAGCCCGGATTCGTAGTACGATTCGCCGAGCCAGTAGAGCGCCTGATCGGCGCCGGGATGTTGCGGATACTGTTCGATGAACCGATTCAACACCGGCACTGCTTCGGACGAGCGGCCGGCGCGAGTGAGCGTGATGCCGCGCAGCAGTCTGGCTTCCGCACTCTGCGGGAGCGACTCGTTGTTCCCCCCGGCAACCGCCACATCCGCCGATTCGAATGCCCTGATTGCCGCGGCTGGATCGTTGTCCGCCAGCTTCACTGCTCCGAGCAGCGTCGCGGCTCGGATGCGCGTGGCGTCGGTGTGGGCGCGGCGCGCGGCCGTTGCGAAGGCCGTTGCGGCGTCGGCAAAGGAGCGGCGTTCGTAGTCGGCTATGCCGAGATCGATCAGCGCCAGATCGTTTTCGCTGCTCAGGGTGTCAGCAGCAATAGTCTGCAGAATCTCCAGAGACGCATCACCCTTGCCGAGAGCACGCAGCACCTGCGCCTTGTTGAAGAGCGCCATGGCATGCGTCTGGTCGAGCGTGTCCTCGGCGAGCAGACGGTTGTAGAGCGCCAGTGCGGAATCGTTTCGGCCGGCAGCCTGATACGTTGCCCCCAGCCCCAGCATTCCCTGCCGTCGGTAACGGGGCGTTGCATCCCCCGTCAGCGCAATAAGGCTTTCTTCCGCAGCGGAGTAATTCTTCTGAGCGATCTCGAGCTGCCCGAGCAGCAGATGATTCTCCGCCCATGCACGCCGGACATCCGGCTGTGTGGTATCGCCTCCATGCGCCTCGGCGATCATGGATGCCGCCATCCTCAACTGCTCGCGTGCCTCGCCATAGCGGCCAAGCTGCAGCAGACATGCAGCCTTGTGATTGCGCGCATCGAGCTGCCCCTCCCCGGGATAGGTATCGATGATCTTGTCGTAGAAGCCCAACGCTGCCTGGCAGTCCCCTCGCTCGCTGTTGAGTTCGCCGAGGAGATAGAGCGCGTCGCGCTCCCTCGGACTTCCGGGATATTGCTCCAATTGATCGTGAAGGATCTCAATGGTCTTCTCGTCCGGCTGGTCCTGCTCGACCACATGCGCCAGTGCAATCTCGTAGAGTGCAACCCCGGCGATGTTCTCGGCATCGGTGGATTGCTCCTTGGAAGCCGCACCGATCGCCTCGCTGAAGTAGAACCGTGCTCTGCCGAATTCGCGGCGCCTGAACGCCATCAGTCCCCGATCGAGATAGGCGGAGGCGGAGGCCAGCGTTCCGCTTCCGCTGTAGTACTCCAGCAACTCGCTCATGGTATAATCAACCGGGCCGATCAGCGACAGGCCGATCTGCTGCTCACTTTCCCGCAGCACGAGCCGTGTTGCCCACGACCGATCATCGAGCACCGGCATCCGGGGGAGTTCGCTTCGTTCGTCGAACAGCCGGAACCATACTGGTGGATTGTCAAGGAACGCCCCCTGAAGCCGATCGAAATCCTGGGCCTCGCCCGGCGAAACCGCGATCGGCAACCACGTCAGAAGCAAGCCCAGGAGCCGCAGAACTATCGTAACAAGCGGTCTGTTCCGGTGTGTTGAGGTCATCAAGGGCTTCTTTACCTTAAACTTACACTTGAAGGTTGTATTACACAAGCATTCATTCGCATACCACCAATCATTTAACATCCTACTTTAACGACACCCCAAAGAAAAACGCACAAATCTCGCTTTCTGAGACTTGTGCGTTACAATTCTGCCGGGTGTTGCCGAAGGCAACCGTCAGTGGTTGGGGCGTGGTGTCAGCGGAAGAGCTCCTTGATCATTCCCCATGACTTCCGGACACCGGAAACGTCGTGCGAGATAGTTACCGTGGGGGAATACTGCTGCACCGAGCTCCCAACGGCCTTCACACGATAGGTAAACCGTTTGCTGCTGTTCGTCTTGTAGAATGCTCCATCATCCACGTAGACGTATGTGCTTCCGTTTCCACGGGCGTCGATGCGACTGAGGCGGCGGAAGTCGGACACGTCCTCGCTGCTTCGTTCAATCTCGTAGCTCTGAATACCGCTTTCGTTGGCACTCTGCCATTGAACCGAGATCTCATCCCCCTGAGGGCTCACCTTGACGTAATTGAACACGCCCTGCATCGCCACGACAGCTGCGCCCGTCGTCATCAACAACGCAAGAAACAGGGTGCCCAATCCGAGGGTTCGAATTGCCGGTGTGTTCTTGATCATAGTAACCTACCCCATAATCCAAGCTGCAATGTTAGCACCTTTCAAATCGTCGCGCAAGCTCCACAACGTTCCCGGACATTCGGCCGGATAAACTCCCCTGCCTGATGAACAGGATGGAGAGGCAAGGACTCATCACTCACAGTTCCCTTCTGCTACGGGATCTGCCTCACCGGGGATGTCTCAACCGTCATCGTCGTCCGCAACGATCCGCCACACCTCTGATATCATACCGGCCGGCGCATGGTTCTTCCGACGCAGCGCCCGGCGTCATTCGAGAGCCAGCTGAAGACCATCATAGGCCAGATAGATCTGCGGCGGCAGAAGTGCCTCCACCTCCGCGTGCCGTATTTCATGGGCTATGTGGGTGAAGTATGTCGCGCGCGCTCCGATGCACTGAGCCATCGCGATCGCTTCCTCCAGGTTGAAATGGGTTGGATGCGGAGAGATGCGAAGCGCATCGAGCACCAGCACATCCACACCGGAGAGCCGCTCCATTGCTTCGGGCGTAACCGCGTTGCAATCGGTACAGTACGCAAACGAACCAACACGATAACCGTTGACGCGCATCTTCCCATGTGACAGCTCCAACGGAACCCATTCAACGCCGGCAACGACAAAAGGTTCGTTGAGAATCTCATTCACGTCAACAAGGGGGACACTGGTGCCGGTGTTCGTTTGCGTTCCGAACGCATAGGAAAATACAGTCTTCAGATTCGCCAGCGTTTCAGGCATAACGTAGATCGGTATCGGGCGCCGCGCAAGGAAATTATACGCCCGCAGATCGTCGAAGCCGGCGATGTGATCGAAGTGATGATGCGTGTACACTACGGCGTCCAGCCGCTCGATGCGGGCACGCAGGCACTGCTGCCGGAAGTCACTGGAGGTATCGATGATCACACTCCACTCCTCATCCTCCAGCCAGATCGAAGGGCGCAGGCGCTTGTCGCGCATGTCCGTGGACCGGCACGTAGCGCACCGGCACCCGATCGAGGGGACGCCGGAGGATGTTCCGCTGCCGAGAAATGTGATCTTCATCGAGATTCAGGAAGGATTCTATCGGAAGACATCTTCGCCCATCGCCATCCGGGGTTGCCTATCTCCTGCGGGCGCTCACGTCGCGTTTGCCGTTGCCGGGATTGCAGCGCGCGACTACCACCCGGCTGGCGCTCTAAAATATTAGGTGATTATTATCTCGCCATTCTGAGCTCGATAACCCGGCAGGTTCCCAGCCCGTCTGCCAGCGACGTGAGCCGCAGCCCCAGGAGCGTCTGGACGTGGAAGGATATCAGCCCCGAGCGGAGCGGGCGGCGGGCGGCACGCTTCAGGTCGCCGGACTGGACTGGGTTCAGCAGGCCGGCATCGAGGTTATAGATACGGGCAACGGTCTGCGCAAACTCCCAGCGTGACACCAGATCAGGCCCGGCAATGTTCAATGTTCCGCTGTAATCCCGCTCGATGATCTTGATGATCCCGTAGGCCACATCGTCGTACAGCGTAGGATTGCCTATTTCATCCGTCACCACCGATGCGGTTTTCCGCGCCGAGAGCGTATCGACAAGCCACGACACGAACGACGGTTTCCCGCGGCGCCCCTCACCGTACAACCACATCGTCCGGATGATGGCATGATTGATCTCCGCGCCGATGCACGCATTCTCCGCGGCCAGCTTGGTCTTGCCGTAGTAGTTGATCGGGTTCGGCGTGGCATGTTCGCCATAGGGTCCGGCGGCGCCGTCGAAGATATAGTCGCTGGAGATCTGAATCAGCTTGCATGCATGGCGCTTGCACTCGGCGGCGATGTTCTCCACCAGCGTGACGTTACTTCGCCATGCCTCCGGCCGGGCTGTCTCGCAGGCATCGACATTGGTCATCGCGGCAGCATTCACCACAACGGTGGGACGCCAGTCGGGCGAGTCGAACAACGATCGCCATGCCGCCCGGCTGGCGCTGTCGAACTCCTCCTCCACTCCTTCACGGTGAACCGTGCGCCGGCCGACCTGGATCAGCGCCCAATCCGTTTCATTGCCAACGATATCCCGCACCACGCTCCCCAGGCCTCCATCGGCCCCAACCAGCATGAGACGGACACTTTGCTTCCCCATGGTGTATGATCTGTCTTCGAAGACTTTCGTGAATACCTGCACATGAACCATGTGCGCCATGTTTCACGTGGAACATTTTCACGGCGGAGATCTCCCCTCTCGTATATCAGCGAATGTAGAGGGAGAGAACCGAGACGTCGGAACGGCTTACGCCGGCGATCCGTGATGCCTGGCCGAGCGAGCGGGGGCGAACCTGCGACAGCTTCTCCCGAGCCTCGGAGGAAAGGGACTGGATCCGCCTGTAGTCGATCGCTTCGGGAATCAGCACGTTCTCCGATGCCGCGAAACGCTCCACCTCCTCCAGCTGCCGCCTGACATACCCTTCATACTTCGCCTGGATCTCCATCTGCTCCGCGACATCCCGATTGGCAAGCAATTGCTGAAGCCGGTCATGTTCCGGGAGCAGAGGGAGCAGATCCGCCAGCGTAACTTCCGGGCGTTTCAGATACTGCCACCCCTTTACGTAGCGATCCTCCGCCGCCACATCTTCTCCTGCTTTCAAGGCGATCTTCTGCAGAATGTCGCGCGCCTCCTCCATTCCCTCCCGCTTCGCAGCCATTCGGGCATATTGATCGCCGGTTACCAGCCCCAGGCGATTCCCGATATCTGTAAGCCGGAGATCGGCATTGTCGCGGCGGAGAAGGAGGCGATACTCTGCACGTGATGTGAACATCCTGTATGGTTCGAGGATGGTCAGGTTCACGAGGTCATCAATCAACACCCCAATATATCCTTGCGAGCGATCGATAATCAACGGCTCCTCCCCTCGCACGGAGAGAGCGGCGTTGATTCCGGCAAGCAATCCCTGAGCTGCTGCCTCCTCGTAGCCGGACGTTCCATTCACCTGTCCGGCAAAGAAGAGTCCACGCACACGCCGGCTCTCCAGCCAGAGATGAAGCTGATACGATGGAAAGTAGTCGTACTCAACCGCATACCCGTACCGAAGGACTTCACATCGCTCGAGCGGCGGAATCGAACGCAGCCCAAGGAGCTGCACATCGTGCGGCAACGATGTGGAGAAACCGTTCACATAGACCGAGTTCGTCTCCACTCCCTCCGGCTCCAGGAAGATCTGATGGCTCTCCTTCTCGGAGAAGCGATGGATCTTGTCCTCGATCGACGGACAGTAGCGCGGACCGATACCGGTGATCCTGCCGGTAAACATCGGCGACCGGTCGAATCCGGTTCTCAGAATCCGGTGTGTGGCCTCGCTGGTCGCAGTGAGATAGCAGGCAATGCTGTTCCGTACGGACGGAGTGGACTGTGAGAATGGTAGAGGCTCGGGATCGCCACTGTCGGGCTGGCAGAGCGAAAAATCCACCGTAGCGGCATCCACTCGTGGAGGCGTTCCTGTCTTGAGCCTGCCGGTAACGAAACCGACATCACGCAGCGAACCGCTCAGATGCTCCACGGAGGACTCCCCCACCCTGCCACCGGCGGTCTGGATCTCCCCGGTATGCATCCGGCCGCAGAGAAACGTCCCGGAGCAGACCACGATGGTCTTGCAGGCGAGAGCGCGTCCATCCGCGAGACGAACTCCCCCAACCGCGCCATCTTCCAACCGGACATCCTCCACCAGACCGGCAATAATCTCCAGCCCGGGAATCTCCCGCAGCCGCTCCTGGGCATACTGGGGGTAACGATCCTTGTCGTTCTGAGAACGGGGAGACCACATCGCCGGTCCTTTCGAGCGGCCGAGCATCTTGAACTGGATACCGGAGCGATCGGCCAGACGAGCCATCTCCCCCCCCAGTGCATCGATCTCACAGACGAGTTGCCCCTTCGCCATTCCTCCAACAGCGGGATTGCAGGAGAGCCGGCCGATGGCATCGACATCCGCGGTGATAAGCGCCGTCAGGCACCCCATCCGCGCTGCCGCCGATGAAGCCTCGATCCCGGCGTGTCCACCGCCGATTACTATGACGTCGTACTGCTTCAACGTTCAGATACCATGTTCAGCTTTCATCTATGCAGAATGTTCCACGTGGAACATCATTCCCTCCATCCTCTCCACCATCGGCCGCGCTCGCCGGATATTCGCCCGATAATGGGCAGCACTTCGGAATTCTTACTTGCCGATGCAGAAGCTCGAAAAGAGCTTGTTCAGTACATCGTCCCCAACCGCGTTCCCCGTAAGCTCTGCAATGGGAGCAAGAAGGGTCCGGAGATCCGCCGAAAGGAGTTCCGTATCGGACGTGGACCGATACTCCATCTCGGAAAGATGCCGACGCACGGTTTCAAGCAGGTGGAACTGTCGCTCGTTCACGAGCGCGACGACTTCCGAAAGGTTTTGGGTGTAATCCCCAACGAGTACATCGAGCAGCTCGATGATTGTGGACCGATCGTGGACCGAGCAGGGAATTGCACCATCTACCGATCGACGCAGTTGATCGCATTTCGTCGCCACAACAACGAACGACGTATAAGGGAATTCGCCCCGCATACGCTCCACAAGGAGAAGCTCTTCAGCTGCGGATTCGGTACGCGAGCTATCGATCAGATAGAAGGCGTGATCGGCCGTGGCGATGAGATCACGCGCGCGCTCCACACCTTCAGCCTCGATCAGGTCGGCCGTCTGCCGGAGCCCCGCCGTATCCACCAGACGAAACTGAACGCCGCCGTGTGCAATTCTCTCCTCGAGATAGTCCCGCGTGGTTCCCTCCACAGGACTGACAAGCGCTCGTCCATAACCAACCAGGGCATTGAACAGGCTGGACTTGCCGGCGTTCGGACGCCCCAGCAGAAGAATCCGTGGGCCGTGCCGCAGCCGGTTGCCGGCGTTGTAGCTTGCGAGCAATCCGTCAACGAAGGCCCGCAATTCATCCAGCAGGCTGGTGACCTCTTCGGTCGATGCGAATCGATAGCGTTCCTCGACAAAGTCCAGTTCCAACTCAAGGAGCGCCAGCAGATGAATCACCCGCTCGCGAAATTCATCCAGGCGCCGCCGAAGCTCGCCATGGAGCTGGCGTTGCGCAACGTACAGCGCCTGCTCTGACTCCGAGGCAAGTACGTCCGCCAAGGCTTCCACCTGTGTGAGATCGATCTTCCCGTTCAGGAAGGCGCGGCGCGTAAACTCGCCCTGGGTTGCCACGCGTGCGCCACGCGAAACACAGAGCCCGACAACGCGGTCGGCGATCAGCATGGTGCCGTGCAGATGGAACTCTACAACGTCTTCACCGGTGAACGAGTGCGGCGCGCGGAATCGGACGGCGAGACATTGATCAACGATCTCCCCATCGTTCTCCATGATGCCGTTGGCGATGAACCGGACCGGGACGTCCCCCAGCGATGCATAGCCGGCGGGACGAAACAGACCGGATGCGATGGCAAGCGCAGCCGGCCCGCTCATGCGGATCACTGCAATGCCCGCCGTTCCAAGCGGTGTGGCTCGTGCTACAATCGTATCATCAGAATACATCGTACGTCATTTCTCTGCTCTGCGACGGCGTGAGTGCCAGCGTTGAGTGCACCGCGCATCGGAGCACTGCAAGATACCACCCAACGGCGCCGAATCGCCGCGCGCGGCCGTCGCCGATAACGCTCGTTACCAGCCGTGCTCTTCAACGATTCTCCATGGGCCGCTTCGAAGAGAATGCCGTGATAAACCGGGGATGCCCGCCGGCGTCTGGAACTCAACGGCCTCCATGTCTGCACCGGAACGCCCGGTCTCCGTATGACACCGGCCGATGCAGCGAAAATGCGTTGAGGTGGTTCATGCATCCATCCTCACATGCCAATCACTCGGAAGCCCGGGCGTCATACCCTGTCAGGCCCGATTCACGCATTGCGCTTGCAGCATACACATACCTTTGCGGATATTCATCGATATGATACCTCTGCTCTCGCTGGCTGCCTCCATCATTCTAACCACGTTATCGATGCAGGCTCAGCCGATGCCCCGCCTCAGCATCACGGACTACGTTGTCTCCGATACTTCGAAGTACGAAAATTTTCGGCTCAAGGTGATCAACGAGAGCGACAGCATTGTGGTGATCACGCGCGCGCAACCCAGTTGCGGCTGCATTCTCGTCACGGTGCAACGAACGCTCTGTCTGAAAAATGAACCGGGCGATATCTACGTGGCAGTAACCAGCAACAAGGTATCGGCATTGCAGCCGATTACCGTCGACGTGTATACCAATCGAAATCCCGACGCACCGCTTCGGCTCACGATCAGGAAAGCGGATCCGAAGGCGGATCCAAAGGAAGCGGCAGCCCCTCCCGACTCCCTCCATGCATCTCTGCAACCGGTTCAGCCCCCGCCCGCTACGCCAGCAACACCCAATCCGAAACAACACAAGAAAAAACACAGAAGGTAGCATGCGCCTTCCTCATCTTCTCCCACTTCTGATTCTTGCATCATGCACTGTAGCGCTGCATGCGGTTACGCCGGCTCATTCGATTATCGGCACACACGTGCCGGAGTTTGTGATCGATGATCAGTTCGAGCATCCATGGAATGCATCGATGTTCCGTGGCGGCGTTACCGTCTACGTGCTCAGCGATCGAAGCGGCTACGAGTACAGCGGAAACTGGACCACGCCACTCCTGGCACGCTTCCGAAACTCCCCCGTACGCTTCGTTCCGGTTGCGGACGTACAGTCCGTTCCCGGATTTCTCAAGGGTCTCATTCGGGGCAGGTTTCGCGACGAGTTCAACTACTCCGTGCTCATGGATTGGGATGGCGTTCTGATCAAGGCGTTCAACATGCAGGAGGATGTCACCAATCTCGTGATCGCCAACAAGTCCGGCATTGTTGAACATGTTGCCTTCGGTACGGGGACGAGCGCCCAGGTGGAATCCTTTGCTAAGCGGCTGGAGGTGATCCTTGCACAATAGGACGATGACCGGTATCGCACTACGAGTCATGCTAGCAATCTGCATTGGAACCACCTGCGCCGCCTGCTCGCATACCACCTCGGACACCGAGCGCCAGACAATTGCATCGGCATATGCCGAGATCATGATCACGAAGAACATCTACCGTCATGACTCGGTAAGGATGGTGAAGGCAATGGACAGCGTTGCACGGTCCTTCGGTTTCGATGACCGGCACGATCTGATGCAGAACATCGTCGATCTCAGCGATGAGCCGGAGAACCTTCGGAAGATGCTGGACAGCGCGCAGAAGCTATTGGAGCGGGCGCAGTCCGGCGCGGAATTCAGGAAGGATACGTCTCAGAAGAAAAAGTAGCGGCGAGTTCGACAAAGCGAACTCGCCGCCACCCCTTGGAGTGCCACACCGGGCACCATCACACCACCACTACTTCTCGTCGTCAACGATCGTATAGTCGGCATCCTCTACGTTCGATCCGGCATTGGCGCCATCGGACGATGTGGTCTGCTCCGCCGAGCCACCTGCCTGCTGATACATCTGGCTGGAGACATCGCTCCATGCACGATCCAGTTCATCCTTTGCACCACGAATCTCCTCCATCGAAGCTCCCTTCAACGCCGTCTCCAGCTTTTCGGTAGCTGCCTCGATCTTGGCCTTCCCCTCTGCCGGGATCTTGTCGCCGAGATCGGTGAGCTGCTTCTTCGAGGAGAACACCGTCTGGTCCGCCTGATTCCGGAGCTCCACGTCCTCCTTGCGCTTCTTGTCGGACGCGGCGTTATCCTGCGCCTCGCGCTTCATCCGGTCGATCTCCGTCTGCGAGAGACCGCTGGAGGAGGTGATCTTGATGGACTGCTCCTTCCCTGTGGCCTTATCCTTCGCTGAGACATTGAGGATACCGTTCGCGTCGATATCGAACGTCACCTCGATCTGCGGAACGCCGCGCGGTGCCGGCGGAATATCACCAAGATGGAATCGGCCGAGCGTCTTGTTATCGTCCGCCATCGGGCGCTCGCCCTGAAGAATGCGGATCTCCACGGAGGGCTGGTTGTCCGCGGCCGTTGAATACACCTCCACCTTCTTCGTAGGAATGGTGGTGTTGGATGGAATCATCGGAGTCATGACGCCACCAAGCGTCTCGATACCGAGGGTCAACGGCGTCACGTCCAGAAGCAGCACGTCCTGAAC
Source organism: Kapaibacterium sp. (SeqCode) (assembly GCA_035549015.1). Classification (GTDB taxonomy): domain Bacteria; phylum Bacteroidota; class Ignavibacteria; order OLB7; family OLB7; genus JAFDZV01. Next base: position 38,933 of record DASZRW010000090.1, on the reverse strand, counting down.
GTCGCCGGAAAGAACCGCTCCCTGGATGGCTGCGCCAATGGCAACAACCTCGTCCGGGTTGACACCCTTGTTCGGTTCCTTGCCGAAGAACTCGCGAACCAACTGCTGGATCTTCGGAATACGGGTGGAGCCACCAACCAGAATCACTTCATCGATCTGGCTCGGGTTCAGCCCCGCATCCTTCAACGCCTGATGGCAGGGATCCAGCGTCCGGCGGAAGAGGTCCTCGCAAAGCTGCTCGAACTTGGCGCGTGTCACCGCGATGTTCAGGTGCTTCGGACCCTCCTGCGTTGCCGTAATGAACGGAAGGTTCACATCCGTCTGCATCATCTGCGAGAGCTCCATCTTCGCCTTCTCAGCCGCCTCCTTCAGGCGCTGCAGCGCCATCGGGTCATTGCGAAGATCGATGCCATCGCTCTTCTTGAACTCATCGGCCAGGAAGTCCACCAGTCGCTGATCGAAGTTGTCACCACCGAGATGCGTATCGCCGTTGGTGGACTTCACTTCGAACACGCCGTCGCCGAGTTCGAGAATCGAGATGTCGAACGTGCCGCCGCCAAGATCGTAGACAGCAATCTTCTCGTGCTTCCCCTCCTTGTCCAGACCGTATGCAAGCGCCGCGGCCGTCGGTTCGTTGATGATGCGCTTTACCGCAAGGCCGGCGATTTCACCCGCGTCCTTCGTTGCCTGGCGCTGGGAATCATTGAAGTATGCCGGGACGGTGATCACCGCCTCGGTCACCTTCTGTCCCAGATAGTCCTCGGCAGTCTGCTTCATCTTCTGCAGAATCATTGCCGAGATCTCGGGTGGAGAATACATGCGATCGTCGATGCGTACACGCACCGAGTTGTTTTCGCCAGCTACTACTTCGTATGGCACCATCTTCTCCTCCTCGCGTACTTCGGGCTCCGTACGTCCCATGAAGCGCTTGATCGAGAAGATCGTGTTGGTTGGGTTGGTCACGGCCTGGCGTTTTGCCGCCTGACCTACAAGGCGATCGCCCGACTTCGTGAATCCAACAACGGAGGGTGTTGTCCGCGCTCCCTCGCTGTTCGGGATAACGGTTGGTGTGGTTCCCTCCATAACGGCCACAACGGAGTTCGTTGTGCCGAGATCGATACCAATAATCTTGCCCATGTTTACTACACTCCTAAGGTTGATCTATACTCTCTTCGTTGTCCGGTTGGCTTCAACGATAGTTCGCTCCTCTACACCATAACAACTGCCGTAGCAGCTACCCCGCCTCTAGTTGATCGGAATCGATGTGCCGGAGCTCTTCACACTCTGCGGAAGGGTTATCGTCAGCACACCGTTCTCGTAGGTGGCCACTGAATTTGTCGGATCCACTACCGCATCGGTTGGAAGCGTGATACGGCGTGTGAATTGCCCATATGCCCTGTTCCCGGTTACGGAGCTTGCTCCCTCCGGCCGCTCGAGACGCTTTTCGCCGGAAATCTCGATGCTGTTCCCCGACATGGTGATCCTGATCTCCTCCTTCTTCATCCCCGGAAGCTCCACTTCGATGTAGTAGGTTCCGTTCGCCTGATAGGCTTCGGCAACCGGCATGAACCCACGCGATTGCCCGGCACCTGGACTACGGTCGAAATTCTCGAAGTAGTTCTTCAGACGGCTCGAAAAGTCCTGTACTTCCTTCATCCAGTCGAAATCGTTGCGCATCATGACGGGTTCCTTTGCTGTGTCACGTTCTTCAATGGATTGTGATCACCGGTACCACAAGGGGCGTGCCAAGGTCAAGAATCCGCAGAAATGCTTAGAAACGAAGGAAAAGCGACGTTCGGTGGATGGCGATCTGACAAAGTGACGTGTTTGGAGTGTCGGATGAGACTGAGCAGTTGTCACAGGTAAGAATGACAGCGACAACCTTTCAATTCCCATTCTCCCTGAACCATAGATCAAGAAGTAATTGTTTTGTGTATAACCATGTGTCTTTGTGGATAACGTGCGGTGCATAGTTCGCAGATCGCTGAATTCTAAGCTGAAATGAGGAATTTTCGCCGAATCTTATATGTTGATGAGTTGTGGATAACTCGCATTCTATCCACGTCTCTGGGGGTAACCTGCTGCCGTCCCCTCTGTTGGCTCCTTTTTACACGGACGATCCACGCGATATCCCACGGATTGCGGGCATATGTGGAGAGACATGTGGATATTGGACGGCGAAGTTTGTCGTCTTTTTGGGCCGGAAACGAAGCAGGGCGAACAGTAACGTCCGCCCTGCCGGTCAACATTCGAGTACCGTTCCCGGCTACCAGTTCCGGAGCAGGTCGATCAGGAGCCGTACACCGGCGCCAGTCCCTCCCTTTGTCACATACCAGCTTCCCTTCGGAACCATGCCCGAACCGGCGATATCCAGATGGGCCCAGGGGTATCCATCGACGAAATGCTGGAGGAAGAGCGCGGCAGTAATCGTGCCGGCGGCACGGCCTCCGGAGTTCTTGACATCGGCGATGTCACTCTTGATCAGCTCCTCGTACTCCTCCCACAGCGGAAGCTCCACAACACGGTCGTAGCTCCTGCTACCCGCCTCGACAATCTTGCCGTTGAGCGCCGGGTTGTTCCCCATGAGACCGGAGGCAACGTTGCCGAGTGCGATTACACATGCGCCGGTAAGCGTTGCAAGATCGATCACCGCCTGCGGCTTGTACCGCGAGGCATAGCAGAGCGCGTCGGCGAGTATCAACCGTCCCTCGGCGTCCGTATTGTCGATCTCTGCGGTCTTGCCGTTCATGAAGGTGATGACGTCGCCGGGCTTGTATGCGCTGCCGGAGGGCATGTTCTCCGTGGTCGGTACCAGACCGACAACATTGCGGTTCAACTTCAGTTCGGCGATGCCGCGCATCGTACCAATCACCGCGGCCGCGCCCCCCATATCCATCTTCATCTCTCCCATTCCAGCCGACGGCTTGATCGAGATGCCGCCGGAGTCGAACGTGATTCCCTTCCCCACCAGCACCACCGGCGCCTCCCCCTTCCTTCCGCCGTTCCATTCCATGACGGCGAAGAACGGAGGCTTCTCGCTTCCCTGATTAACCGCCAGCAGACCGCCCATTCCAAGACGGGTGATCTGTGTCTTGTTGAGCACGGTTACCTTCACACCGAGGCTCGAAAGGCCTTTTGCCTGTTCGGCGAGCGACTCGGGGTAGATCTCGTTCGAAGGTGCGTTCGCGAGGTCGCGGGCAAGTACGACGCCGTTTACAACGGCCTCGCCAACTGCAGCTCCCCGCTTCGCATCGTTGAGCGACTTTTCATCCTCCACGAGTATGAGCAGGCGCTCGAGCTTCTTCCCGGGCTTGTTCTCGGTGAAATACTTGTCGAAGGAGTAGACGCTGAGCACCGCCCCTTCGACCACGGCCTGAGCTGCCTCGTTGGCAGCAAAGTCAAACGATGGGAGCACGATGGCAAGGCTGGTGCACTTCATTGCCGCGGCACGCTGGGCCGCAACTGACGCTGCTCTACGCAGACGCTCCACGCTGAAATCGGAACTTCCGCCGGTGCCGACCATTATGAGGCGGGGCATCTTCTTCGAGCCGGTATACACGGGTGCTGCGCTGTCGCGTGCGCCGGTGAAGTCATTGCTCTCCAGTACGTTGGCCGCGGCTCCCCAGAGACTGCGGATCGTAGCGGTACGGGCACCGAACTCGGTCTTGTCCTGTGAAACGAACACCGCTGTTGCATCGGCGGCATAGCCGTCGGACTTGAATCGCTGTATCGTGATCTTCATGTTGAGGATATCGGTTAAGAAGTCCGTTATGAAACTACCGTAGCCATTCCACAGAAAAGCTCGTGCAGGTTGAAGCTCTCAACATCGTGGACTGCAAGGCCTGTAGGGAGTGCGGCGCAGTCTGTTTCCGATGAAAGCCGTTTGAGTTCTCGACGTTCGCTCAGGGAGTGCCGGCGGGCACCGGATGTGTCCGGCATTTTCGGAGTGCTACTCCCACTCGATCGTCGCCGGAGGCTTCGAGCTGATGTCGTACGCAACGCGATTGATGCCGCGTACTTCGTTGATGATCCGGTTCGATACGCGCGCCAGCAGATCGTACGGCAGGCGGGCCCAATCCGCCGTCATGCCGTCCGTGCTCGTAACGGCGCGTACCGCGCAGACATTCTCGTACGTCCGTTCATCACCCATCACTCCTACCGAGGAGATGGGGAGAAGTACCGTGAACGCCTGCCATACTTCATGGTATTGATTGGAGCCGTGCAACTCCTCGATGAAGATCTGGTCCGCCTGGCGAAGGATGTCGCAACGCTCCTGAGTCACTTCACCGAGCACCCGCACGGCGAGCCCCGGGCCGGGGAACGGATGACGGTCGATGAACTCATCCGGCAGACCAAGCTCGCGGCCAACCGCGCGAACTTCATCCTTGAACAGTTCCCGGAACGGTTCGATCAGTTTCATGTTCATACGCTCGGGGAGGCCGCCAACATTGTGATGCGTCTTGATCGTAACCGAAGGCCCCTTGAAGGAGACGGACTCGATGACGTCAGGATACAGCGTTCCCTGTGCAAGCCAGCCGGCATCGGAGAATTTCTTGGCCTCCTGTTCGAAGACCTCGATGAACGTTGCGCCGATCGACTTGCGCTTCAGTTCCGGATCGGTGACGCCGGCAAGCCGCTCCAGGAAGAGAGCGCCGGCGTCGACGAAGTCCAGCGGGATATGATACTTCTCGCGGAACAGATCCACCACCTGCCTGGACTCGTTGAGCCGCATCAGGCCGTTGTCGATATGGATGCAGAGAACCTGATCGCCGATGGCCTCGTGCAGGAGCACGGCAAGCACGCTGGAGTCCACGCCCCCCGAAAGAGCGCAGATCACGCGGCCGTCACCAACGCGTTCGCGGATCTCCTTCTTGGCGCTCTCGATGAATGCATGTGTGTTCCACCCCCCCCTGGCGCCGCAGATGTTGAAAACGAAGTTGCGGAGCACATCCTTGCCGATGGCTGTGTGATGGACCTCCGGATGAAACTGCACGCCGTAGAAGCGTCGGGAGGGATCGGCCACTGCACAGATCGGTGCGTTCGCGGAGTGCGCAATTCGCTCGAAGCCTTCGGGCGCCTTCGTAAGCGAGTCGCCGTGGCTCATCCATACGCGCGACTCCTGCTGGACGCCGGCGAAGAGATTGGTGTTGTCGTCCACATGAAGCATCGCCGGGCCGAACTCCCTCTTGGCGGAGCTGTCCACGGCGCCGCCAAGCTGGTATGCCATCAGCTGAAGGCCGTAGCATACGCCCAGTATCGGGATGCCGAGCTCGAAGATTGCTGCGTCGCTGTGCGGGGCGCCGTCTGCGTATACGGAGGCAGGGCCTCCGGAGAGGATGATCCCGATCGGCGCGATGGATTCGATTGCGCCGATCGAAATATTGAACGGATGGATTTCCGCATACACACCACATTCGCGCACCTTGCGCGCAATGAGCTGCGTGTACTGCGAGCCGAAGTCGAGGATGAGGATACGCTCGGAATGATTCACTGCGAATGGGATCTGAAGTGAGTCGGAGTTGCGAGGGAGCAACCAGTGGAATTCCGGAACGGGAAAGTTCCAAAGATAACACTTGCCCCTCGTTGGGAGTCATGTTGATTCGGAGCCTGTGCCGAAAACACAAGCCGGATCGAGCAGTGCCCGATCCGGCTTTATTCAAACTGCCAGCAACCGTTCGCCTACCGGCGGCGGTCGCGATCGCCGCCACGGCTGCCGCCGCTCCCGTTGCGGGGCCCGCCGCGATCACCACCACGCGAACCACCGCGGTCGCCGCGGGGCCCGCCGCGATCGCCGCCACGGTCACCACGATATCCGTTGTCCTCGCTTACGGTCATTCCCTCCGGAACCGGCAGAAGCGCCTTCCGGCTCAGGCGATACTTGCCGTCGTCCGAGATCTCCAGCAGCTTTACCTGCACACGCTCGCCAACGGAAAGAACATCCTCCACGTTCTCCACGCGGTGATGCTCCAACTGCGAGATGTGCAGCAGGCCGGTCTTCTTTGGAAGGAACTCTACGATTGCGCCCAGGCCCTCGCGGATCTGTACTACGCGTCCCTCGTAGGTCTTGCCAACCTCCGGCTGCTCGGTGATGCGGTTGATCAGGGCAACAGCCCGCTCCGCGGACTCGCCCGATACGGCTGCGATGACGATGGTGCCATCCTCCTCGATGTTGATCTCCGCGCCGGACTCCGCAACGATTCCACGAATCGTCTCGCCGCCGCTTCCGATCACTGCGCCGATCATCTCCACCGGAATCTGGATCGTCGTCAGACGCGGTGCGTACGGCGACAGGTCGTGAGCCGGCTCGGTGATCGTCTCGGCCATCTTGTCCAGGATGTGCAACCGGCCCTGGCGTGCCTGCTCGAGGGCGCTCCCCATGATCTCCAGCGAGATGCCCTGGATCTTGATATCCATCTGGCATGCGGTGATGCCGTCGCGCGTGCCCACCACCTTGAAGTCCATGTCGCCCAGATGATCCTCGTCACCAAGGATATCCGAAAGGATGGCCACCTTCTCCGGCGTGTAGATCAGTCCCATCGCGATGCCCGCAACCGGTTTGCGGATGGGAACGCCTCCCTGCATCAGCGAAAGCGTGCCTGCGCATACCGTCGCCATGGAGGACGAGCCGTTGGACTCGAGGATGTCGGAGACAATGCGGATGGTGTACGGGAATTCGGATTCGGCAGGGAGCACTTCCTTCAATCCACGCTCGGCAAGGTTGCCGTGCCCGATCTCCCGTCGCGATGTGGAACCGAAGCGGCCCGTTTCACCGGTGGAGAACGGCGGGAAGTTGTAGTGGAGCATGAAGCGCTTGTCGTGCTTCGGCAGCAGGCCGTCGATGAGCTGGCGGTCGAGCTTCGTGCCGAGCGTCATCGATGTCAGCGACTGTGTTTCGCCGCGCGTGAAGAGTGCCGAGCCGTGCGTACGCGGAAGAACGTCCACCTCGCAGGAGATGGAGCGGATCTCCGTTGTGGAGCGGCCGTCCAGGCGCGTGCCGTCGTTCAGAATCATCTCGCGCATCGCATCGGACTCGAGATCATGCAGCACGGAGCCGACGATCTTGTCCACTTCCAGATCCGGGTGCGTATCGCCGGAGAAGTGATCGCTCACCAGGCCGGCGATCTCCTCGCGCAGCAGTTTGTAGCGCTCCTGGCGCCCTTCCTTGCTGCTTGCCTCACGCGCAAATGCCGCGAGCTTGGCGGTGGAATGCTCCCTGATGAACTCCGTCACGTCGGTGAACTGCTTCTTGTCCGGCATGGGCAGCGATGTGACATCACAGAGAGCCACAAGCTGGCGCTGCAGATCGTTCAGCATTCTGATGTGCTGATGTCCGAACTCGAGAGCCTGGAGAAAGAGTTCCTCGCTGATCTCCTTGGATTCACCTTCCACCATCACGATGGAGGAGTCCGTGCCGGAGACCACGATCTCGAGTGTCGAATCGGCAAGCTGTGCGATCGTAGGATTGATGACGAACTCGCCGTCGATATGCCCCACGCGCACGTTGGATATCGGCCCGCTGAACGGCATACCGGAAAGAAGCAGGGCGCAGGAGGAGCCCACGGCCCCGAGCACGTCCGGATCGTTCTCCTGGTCGAACGAATACGTGGTGCAGATGATCTGCGTCTCGTACGTCCAGCCCTTGGTGAACATCGGGCGAATAGGCCGGTCAATCAGGCGGGCCGAGAGAATTTCCTTTTCCGTGGGGCGTGCCTCACGCTTGAAAAAACCGCCGGGAATCTTCCCAACGGCAGCATACTTCTCGCGATACTCAACCTGGAGCGGAAGGAAGTCGATACCTTCACGAGGTGCGCTCGACGCAACGGCCACGGCAAGCACCATGGTATCTCCGTAGCGGACCATCACTGCTCCATTAGCAAGCTTCGCAAGGCGGCCAGTCTCGAGCGAGAATGTTCTGCCGCCGAACTCCATTTCAACTGTCTTCATACTGTCCTCTGACATTACTGCCTTGGGGCCAACTCCCCGAGGCGACAACAACAACTGTGAACGGCACGTGCAATGCTGGTCGTGCCTCCATCGCCGCATTCACGCAAACAATGGATAATCAAAGGCGAAAGCGCCGTGATCACGGCTGATCACGGCGCTCTTCGCATCATACCTATCGGCGGATACCGAGGGTTGCAATAACCGCGCGATAACGCGCGATGTCCTTGCGCATGAGGTAGTCGAGGAGAGATCGACGCTTGCCGACCATCTGCATCAGGCCACGGAGGGAGTGCTTGTCCTTCCGGTTCTTCTCGAGATGCGGCGAGAGCAGGTTGATATGCTCGGTGAGAATCGCGATCTGCACTTCCGGCTTTCCGGTATCGTTCGGATGATCGCCGAATTTGCGCACAAGTTCAGCCTTGCGCTCCTTGGTCAATGCCATGGTTACTCCAACATGAAGTTGCTTCGTGACGCCTGCATATGCGGCCACAGGTCACGAGCTGTGGCCAGACGGTTCCGCGTCCGGCACAGGGCCGCCTGCGAAACCAGAGGCGAAAGAACAAGCTTCCACCTCCTGCTCCCTGCCCGTCTGAAAAGGCAGGAGAACATCTTTTTTCAACCCCGGGATTCGAGCTCACGGTTTGAGCTCTCCAGTACGGAGCATGCTATTCCTTGCAGACTGCCCGGTCGCGTTCCAGTTGCTCCATGAACGCTGCCGCAGAGGCAAACTTCTGCTCCGAACGGACAAACTTAAGGAATTCAATAGTAACCACTTGTTCGTAAATGTCGCGATCGAAATCAAACAGGTTTGCCTCGATCGTCGTGGTTATCCCCTCGGTAAAGGTAGGGCGCACGCCGATATTCGCCATTCCACGGAACTTCTCGCCATCGATCAGCAGCTGTACGCAGTAGACTCCGTTCATCGGGATCAGCTTGGCTGCCTCCAGCGGACGGATGTTGGCGGTAGGGATGCCCAGCGAACGCCCGCGTCCGTCGCCGCGCACAACGGTTCCCTGAAACGAGTAGTGGCGTCCGAGGTAGCTGGTCGCCTTCTCGATATCGCCGGACATCAACGCCCGCCGGATCTTGGTGGAGCTTACCGCCTCCTCACCCAGCACCAGCGGCCCGATCTCCGTGACCCCGAAGCCGCGCCTTGCACCCATCCCGGCCATGGCGGCTGCGTTTCCCTCGCGATTCTTTCCGAACGCGTGGTCGTGTCCTACAACGAAATGAACCAGTCCGGATTTCTCCATCAACAGTTCGCAGAACTCCTGCCATGGAGTGTTTGCCAGCTCGCGCGTGAACGGCAGTACGGCAACGGCATCAACGCCGGCGCGCTCCATTTCCACCATGCGCTCCTCGATCGTCGTGAGGATCGGCACCGGTTCGCCCGTTCGTCTCAGCACTTCCTGTGGATGCGGATGAAAGGTGATCACGAGGCTGCGGGCGTTCAGTTCGCGTGCCGAGCGCACGAGAGCTGTAATGATCAGCCGGTGGCCCAGGTGTACGCCGTCGAACGTGCCTATGGTGATCACATGCCGCTCGCCGCGGGGAATTTCGTCCAGTGATTGATAGAGCTTCATAGCGAGAGCTTCATAGCGCGGAAGAGTCCTGTCCCCGTCCCATTGCCTCGATCAGTTCGGGAATGGTAACGGCGTTATCAACCAGAAACCGGCCGCTTCTCGTGCGGCGCAACTCCGTCAGATGGGCGCCGGAGCCGAGAGCCTTGCCCAGATCGCGCGCCAGCGCACGGATGTATGTCCCCTTGGAACAGACCACGACGAACCGAACCGCTGTAGACGGGGAGCCGGATGCCGGGAGCGCCGGCGGCAGGATATCGAAGCGTTGAATCGTGACCGGCTTTTCCGGAATCTCCACCTCCTCCCCTCGCCTGGCAAACGTGTAGAGTCGTGTGCCGTTCATCTTCCGCGCGGAATAGATCGGTGCACGCTGCATCGATGTGCCGAGAAACCGGGAGGCCTGGTGCGTGATGGATTCCAGCGTCAGGTGATCGGTGGGGAAATGTGCGTTCGGCTCGCTGTCGGCATCGTCCGTGGGCGTGGTGGCACCGAACACGATCGTTCCCGTGTACTCCTTCTCCTCGGCCTGCAGCAGATCGGCCAGCTTCGTGGCCTTCCCCAGACAGAGGATCAGCAGGCCGGTGGCCATGGGGTCCAGCGTTCCGGTATGGCCGATCTTCCGCACGCCGAGCAGATTGCGCGACTTGGCAACCACATCGAAGGACGTCCACCCGGCAGGCTTGTCCACCAGCAGAAGAGCCCCTTCCGGTGGAAGCTCTCCCCTGCGGATTGCGCCAAGCGTATGCCGCGTGAAGAGCGGCACATCCGCAATCGGTGCCTCCGACGTCTCTCCGGCGTTCAATCGTTGTTCTCCCCGGCTGACGGCTGATCCGGCCGCTCCTCATCGTAGGGATGCAGGCCGCGCGCCTCGTCATCACGACGTACCTGCCTGAGCAGCTTGTCGATATGTTCGGCGGCATCCAGTGTGTCGTCGCGATAGAAGCGAAGCTCCGGAATGAACCGCATCGTAACGCGCGACGCCAGATCGTGCCGAAGCTCCGGGGCGTGCGTGTTCATCCGCTTGATGAGCGTGTCCGGGTCGGTCGTGCTTCGAAAGATGCTGGCATACACCTTCGCGATCCGAAGGTCCGGCGACATCTTGACCGACACGATGGTAATCATTCCATCGAGGTACTCGGGAAGATGCCGCTGGAACATTGTGCTCAGCGCCTCGCGCAGCATCGCTCCCACGCGTTCTGTTCGTACGGACACGGGACTACCTTTCCGATGTTGAACGGCATGCACCTCGTGAAGGAAGCGCCGCCGTAGAAAAGAGAGACCAGGCCCGCATCTGGCGCAGGTCCTGGTCCCCGAAGGTTCGCATCACAACGTATCAGTGACCGACGCCGGCCGGCTCCAGCTTGCGCTTCACCTCGACCGTCTTGTACGCCTCGATCACATCCTTCTCCCGGACATCGTTCATGTTGTCCAGGGTGATACCGCATTCGAATCCCTGCTCCACCTCGCGCACATCCTCCTTGATGCGCCGCAGCGAGGCAATGGTGCCGTTGAAGACCTCCAGGCCGTCGCGAAGCAGGCGGATCCGATCGTTTCGGGTGATCTTGCCATCCTGTACGTAGCAGCCGGCAACGATACCGATCTTGGAGATCTTGAAGATCTCGCGAACCTCCACCGTGCCGGTGATCACTTCCTTGTACTCCGGTCTCAACAGACCTTCCAGCGCCAGGCGGATCTCGTTGACCGCCTCGTAGATGATCTGGTAGAAGCGGATATCCACGCCCTCGCGCTCGGCGAGCTTGCGCGCCTTCAGGTTCGGGCGCACGTGGAAGCCAACGATGATGGCGTTCGATGCCGTTGCCAGAAGAACGTCGGACTCGGAGATCTCGCCAACGGACTTCATGATCACCGAGACCTGAACTTCCGGAGTCGACAGGCGGAGCAGTGCGTCCGCCAGGGCCTCCACCGAGCCGTCCACGTCGCCCTTGATGATGAGCGGGAGATGCTGGATGCCGCCCTGCGCGATCTGCGCCGAGATCTCGTCCAGCGTGATGTGGCGTACCTGCTTGAAGTCCTGCTCGCGGCGAAGCTGCTGGCGGCGGGTTGCGATATCGCGAACATCGCGCTCGTTGTCCAGAACCACCATCACATCGCCTGCGGTCGGCGTGCCGCTGAAGCCCAGCACCTGTGCGGGCTCCGAGGGGCCGGCCTTCTGAATGCGATGCCCGCGCTCGTCCAGGAGCGCGCGAACGCGACCGGCGAACTGGCCGGCAACGAAGTTGTCGCCAACGTTGAGAGTTCCCTTCTGCACAAGCACGGTTGCCACGACACCCTTGCCGCGGTCCAACTCGGCCTCGATCACAACGCCCCGGGCATTGCGTTCCGAGTTCGCCTTCAGGTCCAGAATCTCGGCTTCGAGGAGGATCGTCTCCAGCAGCTTGTCCACGCCGAGCCCCTTCTTTGCGGAGATCTCCACGCACTGATACTTGCCGCCCCAGGCCTCGACAAGCACGCCGCGATCGGCCAGCTGCTGCTTGATGCGTTCCGCGTTCGCCTCCGGCTTGTCGATCTTGTTGATCGCGATCACCATCGGCACGTTGGCTGCCTGTGCGTGCGAGATTGCCTCCACGGTCTGTGGCATCACCGCATCGTCGGCAGCAACAATCAGAACAACGATGTCCGTCACCTGCGCACCGCGGGCACGCATGGCCGTGAATGCCTCGTGGCCCGGCGTATCCAGGAAGGTGATCTTGCGGCCGTCCGCCATCTGCACGGAGTAGGCGCCGATGTGCTGGGTGATTCCACCCGCCTCGCCCGCCACCACATTCGCGTTGCGCACGTAGTCGAGAAGCGAGGTCTTGCCGTGATCCACGTGGCCCATGATCGTGACGATCGGCGCACGAGGAACAAGGGTCTCCGCGGCATCGTCCGTATCGGCGAGAAGATCTTCCTCCAGCTCCTGCTGGAACTCTACGGAGTATCCAAACTCGTCGGCCACGAGCTGAATGGTGTCGCGGTCGATACGTTGATTGATGGAGACCATCAACCCGAGCTTGATGCAGGTGCTGATCACCTCGCTCACATCAACATTCATCAGGTTGGCGAGCTCGGCAACGGAGAGGAACTCCGTTACCTGCAGCGTCATCGCCTGTGCATCCTGCTCCTCACGCATCCGCTGAGCGCGCTCCTCGCGCATCTCACGCTTCATGCGGCTCCGCTTCTGGCGCGACGATCCGCCGGAGTCCTCCATCTTGGAGAGTGTCTGGCGAATGGCCTTGGAGACATCCTCCTGGCTGACGGTCTGCTTGCTGCCGCGGCTCCGCATCTTCTTCTTGCTGCCAAGCTTGTCGGCGGCGGTGCGAACCTGCGAGGCCTGTGTTGTGCCGGTGGCGCCGGTAGTACCGGCGGCTGCGGGGGCCGGGCGGTTGTTGCGCGCCTCGGCGGCAATGTCCACCTGCTTCACCGCACCGCTGATACGCTTCCGCTTTCCCTTCTCCTTGTCCGGCTCCTTCTTCGAGACATCGATCTTGCCGAGCACCGTCAGGCCCTGAAGCCGCGGCGGAGCCGTCACGAACTTGACACCGTTCTCGGTAACGGCGGTCTCTTCCTTCACGGCCGGTTCCGGAGCCGTCTCTTCTTCGGCAACCGGTTCCTCTGCGGAAACCTCCTCCGGCTCCTCCTGCTGCGGCCGGCCCTGCTGTGCGATGGCGCGCAACTGTGACATTCGCACGCGCCGCGCCTCCTCGAGCATGTCGGCGCGTTGCTGCGGTGTAAGATCCGGTTCCGCCGGTTCAGCGATCTCGATCTCGGGCTCCAGCTGTTCGACCGGTGCTTCGGAGGTTATTTCCTCCATGACGGGCTCGGGTGCCGGGGGCACGCTCTCCGTCTCCACGGCCTCCACAGTCGGCGTCTCGACAACTTCAGGCTCCACAAACTCCGGAGCCTCGACAACCGGTTCCATCTCGGTCTCCGTTGCCTCAACGGCAATAGCCGGCAGCGCCTCCTCTTCTTCGGAGGCCTCCACGCCGGCCTTTCGACCTGGTTTACGTTCTTCCGGCTGCGGCGTCACATCGTCACGAGTGCGCACGCGCTTCTCGTGATATGCGTCCACCTTCTTGCGCTGCTTTTCGATCTGCTTGTGTTCTTTCTCGAACTTCCCCATCACGAGGTCATACATCTCCTGTGTCAAGGCACTCGTGGGCTTGACAGGGACGTTGAACCCCTTGGCATTGAGAAACTCAGCAATGGTTTCCTTGCCAATGTTCAGTTCGGCAGCGACCTTGAAGAGTCGGTATGTTTTCTGTGTCGGCGTCGCAGCCATTCAGACTCCGGTAAATGTGTCCCGCTACTCTATGCGTTCATCATATGGTGCGTATGGCGACCGACAACAACACGGTCGCCTTCACTACATCATCATTGTTCCACGCTGTTATCCAACTAATGCCGGAGATAGGTCTCCGGTATTGTGCTCATCGCCCCTGTCCGGGGATCACGGACGTTACTCCGTGTGCGCGCCCATGGCGTTGCTGCGTGCAAGGCGGGCGGCGTTTGCCTGGGCATCCTGATACATGTTGCGCAGCTCGTCCTCGTTGAACTCGGAGGAGATAAGCGCGCGCAGCTCCTCGAGCTTCTCCGCGCTCATGCCTTCGATGCCAAGCAGGACAACGTCGTCGGTGACGAGAAATTCCTTCGCGGTCGTGATGCCGATATCCGCAAGGTGCGCGAAGAGTTCCGCGCCGATCTCGTCCTGGAATTCGCCAAGCTCGATATCCTCCCCCCCTTCCTTCACCAGATCGATCGTGTACCCGGTCAGCTTCATCGCCAGGCGAACGTTCTGTCCGTTCTTTCCGATTGCGAGCGACACCTGATCGTCTCCCACCAGCACCGTGGCGGTCTTGGTTTCCTCGTCGATCATGATATCCTTCACCTTGGCAGGCGAGAGGGCGCTTGCAACGTACTTCTTCGGATCGGCGGACCAGTAGACCACATCGATATGTTCGTTCGAGAGTTCGCGAACGATGGAGTGGACGCGCACTCCCTTCATGCCGATACATGCGCCGGCGGGGTCGACACGCTCGTCGTGCGAGAACACGGCCACCTTCGCGCGCTCTCCCGGTTCGCGGGCAATTCCCTTGATCTCGATGATGCCGTCGTAGATCTCCGGGATCTCGATTTCGAAGAGGCGATGAAGAAACATGGAGTCGCTGCGGGAGATGATGATCTCCGGCTGCGATGCAGTTCCTTCGTCCGCGCGCACCTCCTTCAGGAGGGCCTTCAGGGTCTCCCCCTTCTTGTAGCGTTCGCGCCAGATCTGCTCGCCGCGCGGCATCCGCATTTCAACCTTGTTGTGCATCACGTAGACATCGTTGCGACGCACCTGATACACTTCGCCGACAATGATCTCACCAACCTTCTGGGAGTACTCGGCAACGATGTTGTCCTTCTCCACCTCTCGTACGCGCTGGCTCAGCGTCTGCGCGGCCATGGAGACCATGCGGCGGCCGAAGTTCTCCGAGAGGTTTTCCAGGTTCAGTTCGGTAAGGGCTTCATCGCCAATCTGATACTCCTCACCGCCTTCGTTCGCCTCCTCAATCGAGACCTGTGTATTGGGATCAACCACTTCTTCGACGACTTCACGGAGAAGATAGATTTCGATATCGCCCTTATCCATGTTGACGATGATATCGAAGTTGGCCTCCAGGCCGTACTTCTTCCGGACCATCTGGGAGAATGTATCCTCGATGATGCCTTGAAGCAGATCGCGATCGATGCTCTTCTGCCGCGCCATCTCCGCGAATGCGTCGATGATCATCTGCTTGTTGGCAGTCGACTTGGCTGATTTACGCTTCGCCATAGCTCTGTGCCTTTAGTAAGGAACTCGGATTATCGTACATAGTTGTTGTCACCGGCCCGGCACGCATGCTAGAAGGCCGGTTCGATCACGGCGCGCACCACCTGCGCGAGCGCAATCGGTTCTGGCTCTCCCTCGGAGGCCGCGCGTCCCTTTATCGGGGCGATGAGAAGCTGGTTGTCATGGACATCCACGAGCTTGAACAACTCGGTTCTGCGCATCCCGCTCTCGTCATCGAACGTGACCTTGATCCGGCGGCCGATGTTCTTGCGGTACTGCCAGAGATGCTCCAGCGGACGATCCAGACCAGCCGATGAGACTTCCAGCCGGTAGCGGCCCGGCAACGATTCCTCATGTTCATCGAGCAGCGCGCCCATCCATCGGTTCAGTTCGGCGAGAGCATCGAGGGTAACTCCCTCTTCGGAGTCGACAACGATTTCGAGCACCGTCGATCCGCGCTCTCCACGCCGCTTCAGATCCAACAGAACCATTCCGCGCCGCGCAATTTCCCTGCGCAAATCCGCCTCGATGTCCCCGGGGAGAATGCTCATTACTACAACGGAAATGGGGCGTGAACAGGAAGAAATGCCCCCTGTTACAGCCCTAACCAATGCGGCCGTAGCGGCACTGAAAAGCCCCAGATTCTCTGAATTCAGGGTTCGGAGGCCACAGATTCCGCTGTGGTAAAAAAAAGTGGGCACGCGTTTCCGCCTAGCCCACTAAAGCAGTAGGGCAAAAATAGTGAGGCTTGCCGGGGTATGCAATCGAAATCTCTTGCAGCCGGTGGCCCGTGGGATTGGGAGAAACGCTCATCAATTGATAATGTTGTGATACCCCATCGAGCGGCCCCTCCCCGGCCGCATCCGCAGTTCGGCTACCACACGCTTCGAAACCGGATTGATCCCTCCTGCCAGATGTTCTGGTGAACCCCATTCATAGTTCCATAGAGGAGGCAACCATGGTGAAGCGAATCTCCCTTCTTCCGTTCGCCATCTCGCTGATGGCATGTGCAGCCGCACATGCGCAGGGGCGCGTGATCAATACGTTCCCCTACAACCAGGTCTTCGCCTGGGTTGGAGCCGGCACCACCGGGTTCCCGGCAACCAACGTGGATGGTGGAGAGTTCACCGCCGATGCAGGAACCGGCACAACGTGGACAACGTCCATCGCCGGGCATGGTCTGAACAACAACGGCGGCGCAGGCGGTGCCATCCGTCTGCAGCCCACTGTGGGGAATGGCCCCGCCGGATTTGTCTGGTATGGTGACTTCAGCGGCAACTGTCCGGACAGCCTGGCCATCGACTGGCTGAAGGTTACCAACTCCACGCTCGGCAGCAGAACCAATGAGCTTCGCGTGGCGACCAACGGCGGTGCCGGAGCAACGTTCACGGACCTGCCGCCGGCAAACATTGCCGGAGGTACGTGGCCATCATTCGACAATCAGGCTACGGCGCAGTCCGGGACGCTGCGCGTGAGGCTCCCGGCTTCGTTCAACGGCTCCGCCGACGCCCGCATTCGGATTTATGCGGTCAACATCTCGGGCTCCGGAAATCTGCCACGGGTCGTGGTGGACAATCTTGCCGTTACTGTGCTCGGACGGCCGATGGCCGGGCGCGTGGACTCCGCAGGGAATGCAGCCATCACGTCGTTGACGCTCTTCGTGACTCCGGGCACGGATGCGGACTCGATTCTCGTTCTGCGCCGTACGGGGGCGCCGCCAACCGCCATGCCTGCCGATGGAGTGCGTTACAGTGTCGGACAGGGATTGAACGCCACCGATACCATCGTCTTTGCGGGATCCGGCGGTACGCGATCCATTCCCTTCTCCCACCTTCAGCCCGGAACCACGTACTACTTCGCCATGTACGGCCTGCGGACATGCAACGGACGTTACTCGTTGACGCCGGCAACCGGCAGCGGAAGCACGCGTCCCTGTACGGGCGCGGCCGCCGCGATCGCGAACGTGACCACGATCGGCCGGGCGCAGGATTCACTCGTGCTCGGTTTCACGGCCGGGGCTCAGACCGATTCCGTGCTGGTGCTGCGGCGGAGCGGCCTGGCACCGGACTCGCGGCCCGAAGACAACGTGCGCTATGTTGCGGGCCAGGGGCTCAATGCCACCGATACCGTGATTTACTCCGGCGCTCCGGTCTCCTCCATCGTTGCCCGGGGACTCCGTGCGGACTCGCTCTATGTCTTCGCGTTCTATGGCATGCAGAGCTGCAACGGCGCCTACTCCGTTGATGTGATGCTGGACACCGTGCGTACATACTGCCTCGGCACCGTTGCGGGAGTTACCGGCGTCACCGGCCGGTACGTCACCGCTACGGCAGCGGGGCTTGCAGTGGCCGGTGCCAGCGATGCCACCGGCTTCATGGTCTTCAGCAACGGACCGGATACGCTGCGCCCGGCGCCGGTGAGCGGAGTGCCGTACTCGGTTGGTGCCGTCGTTGGCGACGATACCGTGCGCTACATCGGCACGGACCGGCGTCCGGTGGTGACGGGCCTTCATCCCAACACGCTCTATCGGTTCACGGTGTTTGGTGTGCGTATCTGCAACTATGCCTACTCCGCAGTATCGGATACGATCTCGGTTCACACGATCGACGCATGTTCGCCGGCTGCTCCCGTACCGGTGGACTCCTTTGTGGTGCGCGCCAATGTGCGCGATACGCTTGTGCTTCGATGGCGCGAGGACGATCGCGCAACAGGCTACCTCATCGTCGCCCGCACGGATTCCACGCCTTCCCGCGTTCCGCTCGACGGCTGCTATTACCTGCCGGGCGACTCACTGGGGGCGGGCTGTGCGATCATTGCCAAGACCGAGCGAACGATCGCGGTGATCCAGGGGCTGCCGGCGAATACGGCATACTTCCTCCGCGCCTACGCATATCGTGAGTGCGATCTGTTGTACAGCCCATCCGCTTCCGCCGTGCTTGCGGTGGCAACCCCGGGGACGCCGCTCTCGCAGCGGTTCGCCATCCGTGCAGGTTTCAGAGACACGATCCGCTTCGCCGGTTCGGTGACGGCCTTCAGTTCGCCGGTGCAGGCAGACGGCAGTCTTCAGATCACGCGGACAAGCGGGCCGCTCTCCGGAAGAGGAATACCGATGCTCCGCAGCGGGCGCACGCCGATCAATGTGCTCTCCACGGATCGGTGGTGGAGCTACAGAGCAACGGGGCTCGGGAGAATAACATTCGGGCTGGCGTTCGATGCCTCGGGGCTACCGGGACTTCGGGATGCCGGTGATCTGGAGATCGTGTTCAGATCCGCGCCCGGATTTCCCTGGGAGGACTTCATCACGACGGGCCGCGAGGTGAGCGCCTCCGGAGCGTACCTGCGTGCCGACACGCAGCATGTGTTCCGGAGCGAGTATGCAATCGGGGGCAATACGACGTTCAACACGTTGCCGGTACGCCTGCTGTCGTTCGAAGGCTATGCGGGGGAGAGGGGCAACGTCCTGCATTGGCGGACGGCCGCAGAGCTGGAGAACACCGGGTTCCGTCTCTACCGTATGGTGGCCGGCGTGGATTCCGCGCTCACGTTGATTGCAGACTATCGCAGCGATACATGCCTTCGCGGTGCGGGAACTACAAATATCGTGCAGAGCTACGACTACGTTGATGGAACAACGGGACTGCCGGCAGAATGCATCTGCAGGTATCGTCTGGACGAGGTTGCGCTCGACGGCTCCAGCCGCGAGCTCGGCTCTCTCGGGATCACGCGCGATGCGGAGCCGGTGGTTCGTACAAGCGGACTCTCGATTGCACCGAACCCGGTGGCCGGCAATCTCCTGAACCTGCGTTGTACCGTCGTTGGGAGCGGGCCGGCAACGATCTCGCTGGTGAACGTGTTCGGCGAAACGGTTTGGGAGTTGATGCGGGAGCCCGATGCGACGCCGGGCGTTCACGCTCTCTGCGTCAGTCTCCCCTCTCTCCCGAACGGGAATTATTTCTGCCGCATGGAATCACCTGCGGGCGCTTGTACCGTGCTGCTGGTGATCATGCGTTGATGCCGTAGACGACACGGGCGTCCGCCGTTACTGAATGAGCGGGCGCCCGTGATCGAACCGCCCACCCATGCGTAGTAAACGAGTAGTCACATAGTCATGCGTGCGCGGTATCGTTGCATGGAGAGAACGTGTTGATTCCAAATGAGAGCGATGCCGGGCCGGCGGCCGTCAACGGGCTCAACGGCGGGAGTTTGCAGCCGGTATCGATACATTCTCAAAAAAGATTTCGGCGCGGCTGCAAACATTCGGGGGGATCTCGTGTTATCCACTGTGTACAGCCGCCGGGTGAGTTGAATCCGAATATCGTCACCGGTGTGCCATGCGTTGCGGCGTTTGTCGCTACTTCGAGACGGAGCATTCAGTCTCCAATTACTTCAGGTTGATTATGATGAACCACTACTTACGTACACGATGCCTGGTCTTGCCGCTGGTGTTTGCATTGACCGCAGGAATTCATCTCTGCCGCGCGCAGGGCACGCTCCCATTTCTGAACGGGCCCAACAATGCCGGCCGCGAATTCTGGCTTGCCTTCCCGGCGAACTGGGATAACCCTACGGCTTCAGATTACTACATCCGGTTGTACATCGCATCGAGCACCCGGACCCAGGTGCGTGTATGGGCGGGTGCCAACATCAGGAAGACGCTGTATACCAGACCGGACTCTGTTGTGACGGTGGACCTGACGCCGGTTGAGGCGCAGATGTTCACGCGCAGCGACGTTGGCCCCGTGCCGGATGATCAGATCTATCACGGACGCGCGATTCATGTGGATGCGGACGCGCCGATTGTGGTGTACGGTATGAATCGGACAACCTATACCAGCGATGGCCTGCTTGCTCTGCCGGTGAACGCTCTTGGACGCCGGTACATCGTTGCCTCGTATGCGGCAGTTATCGGCGGCACGCAGGAGCTGCCATCGCAGTTGATGGTGATTGCGCCCTACGACCATACAATCGTGACAATTGAACAGCCGATGGCCACACCCAATCACAGGGCCGGCGAAACGGTCACGCTGACGATGAACCAGGGCGACGTCTACTCGGCGATGACGCTTGGTTACGGCGGTGACATGTCCGGCGCGGTCATTCGCTCGAACAAACCCGTGGCGGTTACCGCGGGGCAGAGCTGCACCTACATCCCGAACCAGATCAATTACTGCTGCTGCGATCATCTGACGGAGATGATGCTGCCGGTGCAGGCGTGGGGAAGGCGGTACCAGGCCGTTCCGCTGGCAACACGATTGAAGGGCGACTTCTATCGTGTCTTTGCCGGTGCGGACAATGCCAAAGTATCCATCAATGGCGTGGAGTATGCCACGCTCATGAAGGCAGGGGGCGGTGAGGGGTCCGGCTGGATCGAGTACCGTGCGCTGGGGAAGGAGATGGTGGAGTTCAGTTCCAACAAGCCGATCATGGTGGCGCAATACAATACGTCGCAGGCATACGACAACGTTCCATCCGATCCGTTCTATCAGATGCTGACGCCGTTCGAGCAATATGGCGTCAACTGGCTCTTCTCGACGCCGGCCAGCGATTTCCCACAGAACTATATCAACCTCACGGTTGACTCGGCAACGTACAGGCAGATCGAGATTGCACCGGCCGGCACCGGCAACTGGACGCCCCTGTGGCAGAATGCCGGTGCCGCCACACCGAAGCCCTTCCCTACGCAGTTGAACGGGCGCAGCTATGCAGGCGTGACCATCCAGATTGCTCCGGGGGCGTATCAACTCCGCAGCCCGCGGCCGCTTGGCGGGCATATCTATGGCTTCAGCGCCTACGATTCCTATGGGTACCCGATTGCCGCCATCGCGCGGGACATGAACGACAACGACACGGCATCGGAGACGCCTCCTCCCACCGTTGCCCCGAAGATCACGCACAGCATTGCATGCGGAGGCACGATCACCGCCAACGTTACCTCCGGCACGCGTTACGACGAACGGGCGTTCATTTCGTCCATCGATGTGCTTGGCGATACAACGGGCAATCTCTCGCATCAGATCTCGCCGTATCAGGCCGACACCGCTGCAGCCACGGTATACTTCAATGTGATCGACAAGCAGCGTCCCTCGCGGGCAATTATCGTTGCCGCTGATATGTCGGGGAATGTGGCCTTCGATACGGTGGACTACCATCCCTCCAGTGCGATCCGGTCGAACGGGTTCGACTTCGGGCTGCAGCATGTGGGAACCAGGAATTCCGGGACGGTAGATCTCACCAACGAGGGGACGGACCTGAGATACATAACGTCGATCGGCCTTTCCGATTCCGGTGATGCGACGAAGTTCTCCATCGAGGCGCTGACGTTGCCGCTGGCCCTTTATCCGGGGCAGACCCGTACGATCAACGTCTGGTTCGCACCCGACAGTTCGATTGCCTACATGGCCACGATACGGATCGGGGACAGTTGTGGCGCGATAACGCAGAGCACACTCACGGGCTCAGGCTGGGCGGACGTTGCCGCTGTCCCCTCCGTAACACCGGGCATCGCTTCGGCGGCATTTGCTCTCACACCGAACCAGACACATGGCTCGGCAGTGAGCGCGCATCTCACACTGCCGGCCGCCTGCATGGTGACGATCGCGATCGTGGACAACGCCGGCGCCATCGTCGGCACGCCGATCGAGCAGCCTACGTTGATGGCCGCGGGCGAGCATGCGGTTCCAATCGAGGTCGCCAATCTGCCGGCCGGCCGGTACTACTGCCGCATCGCATGTGGCGGCACTGTTCTGGCACAGCCGCTGACAATCACACGCTGATCCGTTTCGTGCAGGAAGTCCGCGCCCGTTTTCCGGTTTGGAGAACGGGCGCGGTTCTGTTCGTGGCGTCATGATTCGCGGAAACGCGATGGGCCGATGTCCGCTGGCAGCACAATACCATGAAGGGTATCTTCGGCAGAGCGGATCGTTCGTTATCTTAGGCGTTCATGACGCACGAGACCAGCACGACAGCCTCGCCGGTGGTTCGCCTTCGCGATGTCACCAAGACTTATGAGATGGAGGGAAAGCCTCTGTCGGTACTTCGAGGCATCTCGCTCGATGTTGAACAGGGGCAGATTGTGGCAGTTATCGGCAGTTCCGGTGCCGGCAAGAGCACACTGCTCCATATTGTGGGTGCGCTGGATGCCGCAACATCCGGAAGTGTGATGGTGGCCGGGCGTCAGTTGGACGGAATGAAACCGACGGAACTGGCAGATTTTCGCAATCGGCACATCGGATTTGTCTTTCAATTCCATCACCTCCTTCCGGAATTCACGGCGCTGGAAAACGTTGCGATGCCGTTGCTGATCCGGGGCGTTTCGATGCGGCCTGCCTTGGCGCGGGCAGGCGAGTATCTGAATCTGGTTGGATTGCTGGAACGGGCAACCCATAAACCGGCGGAACTGTCCGGCGGCGAACAGCAGCGTGTAGCGGTCGCCCGGGCCCTCATCCCCCAGCCCGATCTGGTGCTTGCCGATGAACCCTCGGGCAACCTCGACTCGGAAAACGGCGAACGCCTGCACGATCTGTTGTGGGAGATCAGTCGCCGGGAACGCCGCACCTTCATCATTGTGACGCACAATGCGGACCTTGCCGATCGTGCCGACCGCGTTCTGCATATGCGTGATGGATTATTGACAGTCGCCTGAGTGCACCCCTCGCCGCCCCGTTTTTTGGTCCTCGGATCCGTGCCGGGTGTTCCGAACCGCCCCCACCGTAACTTTTCCTCCGTGCCGATGGTCTCTATGGTATCTCTGTCATGGCGGTAGCCGGTGCCCTGGTGATGCGCAGCCCCCGGCGCCACGAAGCACGCGGATTTTATCCGGCATTAGCGTAGTTTCCATATTGTCAGGGACGTGGATAGGAGGTACCCCATTCAGCACGGCCCGCAAGAGCAACCCCCCATCCAGCCTCTACGTCTCCGTTCCCGATAGAAGACATACAGTACGGTCCACGTCGGTTGTGACACTGACGGCTCATGATCTGTCATAGATTATGGTGCCGTGGCGGTTGTTCATGCCGATCGCCACAACTGTTGATGAAGACAGCCTGTTGACGTACATCCACGCTGCAGACTGTTCGGCGGTCTGCCGAAGGGCGTGATACCCTGAAAATCAGATCAGATAGGTATTCAAATACATCGAACAGAACACTCTATACGGAGAAGCATCATGAGGCGCGTGTTCCGTTACCTGCTACTGCCGATGCTGCTGGTGCTGCTTGCGAATCTGGATGCAAGCGCACAGGGATCCGGCAAGTTCAAGAATTTTCCCGTCCCGTTCGGCCCGACAAACTCGGGCCGGGATTTCTGGTTTGCCATTCCGGCCAACTGGGATAGCCCTTCCGCATCGCAGTACTACATCCGGCTGTACATAACGTCCGGTGTCAGAACGCAGGTACGTGTATGGGCAGGAGCGGGCATCAAGAAGACATTCTACACGAAGCCGTACGACATCGTTACTGTGGATCTGACGCCGATCGAGGCGCAGATGTTTACCCGCAGCGACGTTGCCCCCGTACCGGACGACCAGATATACCACCGGCGCGCCGTGCATGTGGATGCCGATGCTCCGATCGTTGTCTATGTGATGAACCGGACAAGTTTCACCAGCGACGGTCTGCTTGCTCTTCCGGTGAATGCGATCGGCCGCGACTACGTGGTTGGTTCGTACGCAGCCGTCATCGGCGGAACGCAGGAGCTTCCCTCGCAGTTCATGGTGATTGCACCGTTCAACAACACCACAATTACGGTTGACCAGCCTTCGGCAACGCCGAACCATGCGGCCGGCGCACACATCACCATGACGCTCGACAGCGGCGACGTCTATTCCGCGATGACGATGGGATACGGCGGCGACATGTCCGGCGCGGTGATCCATGCCAGCAAGCCGGTAACCGTCACTGCGGGGCAGGCCTGTACCTACATTCCAAATCAGATCAACTTCTGTTGCTGCGATCACCTGTGCGAGACGATGCTCCCGATATCCTCGTGGGGCAGGCTGTACCAGGCCGTTCCGTTCCAGACGCGACTGAAGGGTGACTTCTATCGTGTCTTCGCCGGCGACAACAACACGTCGGTGTGGGTAAACGGCCAGAAGTATGCCACGCTCTCGCAGGTTGGCGGCGACGAGGGAATCGGCTGGTTCGAGTATCGCGCGCTCGGCAAGGAGCTGGTGGAATTCCGATCGGACAAGCCGATCTCCGTGGAGCAGTACAACACATCGCAGGATTACGACGGCGTCCCGACCGATCCGTTCTATCTGGCACTGACTCCGGTTGAACAGTTCCAGACCCAGTTGACTTTCTGCACTCCGTCCGCGGATTTCCCGCAGAACTATATCAATCTGATTGCGGACTCACTGACGTTCAACCAGCTCGAGCTTGCTCCGGGAGGAACGGACCAGTGGGTCAAGCTCTGGACATACAACGGCGTGGGCGTTCCGAAACCATATCCGACGCTGGTCAACGGCCGGCGCTACGTGGGTGTGATCATCGACATCAAGCCTGGGGTCTATCAGTTGCGCGGACCGCAGCCGTTTGCCGGCTACATCTATGGTTTCAGCGCATACGATTCGTACGGCTATCCGCTTTCGGTGGCGGTGGGCGATCTTTCGCGTCCCGATACGTCGGCGCCGGAGGTTACGAAGACGGTGACGTGCGACGGCTCCGCCGATATCACCACGTTCGACCTTCCGGACGATCCGAAGATCCGTACCAACCTGGCGACGATCGAACTCGATCCGGATCCGGCCTCCACGTACAACTACGATTTCTTTGCCGATCACTTCGAAGCCGGAGTCTCGGTCTCCTCGAAGTACTATCTGCGCGTCACCGACAAGACCAAGCCGGCGCAGGCGGTGGTGGTGATCAGCGACATGGCCGGGAACATCACGCTTGATACGGTGATGTACCAGCCATTCAACGTCACGATCGAACCGAAGAACATCGACTTCGGCCAGATCAACGTGGGCGACAAGAAGCAGATGCCGGTGGTGATCCGCAATCTCGCAGCGGAGCCTGCAACCGTGAAGGCAGCACAGCTGCAGTCCGGATCCAATGGCTTCGTACTTCTCTCCCCCACCGGAACGTTCACGCTGGGCCCCGCCGGCGGCGGTGCCGATATCATGAATGGTGTGATCGAGTTCACGGCCACCAGGACCGGCACATTCGAGGACTCCCTCGGATTGCGCGATACCTGCGGCATGCGCTACATCGCTCATGTGACCATAGCGGTCGGCATGCCGGTGATCAAGGTGAGCGATCTGGACTACAAGAGCGTTGTGGTTGGAATCTCGGTAACGAAGACGATGGTGATCACGGACAGTGCGGACGTTGGCACGTTGCACATTACCGGAGCCACCGGCCCCACGCAGAACACGATCTTCACACTCCCCGACGGTCTGCCTGCCTTCCCGTTCGACCTCAAGCCGCACGAGACGAAGCTTCTCCGCGTGACCTTCACGCCGCCGGCGACGCAGACCTACAACGACCAGATCGTATTCGATCACAACGCACCGCCGAATCCGGACAACGATCCGGTGGGCAAGCTTACCGGTATCGGCATCCAGGCAAGCCTTACAGCGACATCGTATCAGTGGCCGGCCGTCCGGCTCGGGCGCTCCGGTGTGCCTGCTCAGGTGATGTTGAAGAACTACGGCTCCGCGCCGGTTCAGGTCACGAATGTCACGATGACCGGCGACACCGGCGACTTCACGCTCGATGCGGCGAAGGTGAATGGCCTTACGCTGAAGGCGCTGGATTCCGTTCTGGTTGATGTGACGTTCAAGCCGACGGCCGTCGGCCCGCGGAAGATGACGGTGACATACGATGCCAATCCGCCACAAAGCTCGCCGGTGATTACGGAGCTGGAGGGGATCGGCATCGATGTGAAGCTGGCAACGCAGGACTACGACTTCGGCTCGATGAACGTGGGCGATCCCGAAGTGAACCAGTCCGTTCGCTTCCAGATTCCGCCGGGCCCGTATCTCGATTCCGTGGTGATCACCGGCTTCCGGTTCCGGACCGACCAGACGGGCGGCACGGATGACTATCGTTATCTGCCGCTGAATCCGGCAGTGACTCTGGATCCGATCTCCAAGCCGACGTTCGACTTCACCGGCTACTTCAAGGCAACCGCCGGCGGTGTTCGTACGGCGGAACTCGAGGCCATCTCGACGGACGTTCCAGGCGTTATCTCGCACTGGACCGGACGCGGGCTGGTTCGCAATGCATCGATCGCCGGTACGGGAGGAGCCGTGGGCAACCTGTGCGTTGGCGACAGCGGTGTGATCAATGCCACCGTGGAGAACAACGGCGTGATTCCGCTGACGGTCGACAGCCTGGTGACCGGCAACAGCGCGTTCGTTGTCGAGACGCCCGCCACGCCGTTCGTGGTTGGGCCGGGCGAGGTGAAGCAGATCATCGTGCGATACCATGCGAATGTGGCCGGCACCGTGAACGCTCAACTCTTCGTCTACAACAACACCACGGACGTGCCGCGCCTCGATCTGCCGTTGAGCGGCACTTCTCGCTCCGACGTTGCCAACAGCAGTCTCCGGCTGATCGGCACCAAGGGTGCCAACGTGGAACTGGGGCACGACATGGTTGCCGAGGTCTCGGTGCCGGCGCTCCCAGCCGGTGCAATGATCACGGCCTACCGGGTTACGTTCACCTACGATACCGCTCAGTTGTGGGCTCGCACGGCTCCAACGGACATCGTGCTCGGCAGCATCAATACAACCGGTGCCACGGCAACGCTCAACACCGCGCTCACCAAGAAGGGAGTGGTGGTGATCGATGTGGCGCTTACCATACCGATAACCCAGAGCGGTGTGCTTCTCTCGATGCCCTTTGGCGTCCTCTTCACGAAGGACATGAAGCGGTCCGTCGCGGTTACTGTCGACGTGCCGTCAACGAGTTGTCTGGTAGTGAATCCGTCCAACAACACGATCGACGTCGAGCCGATCTGCGGGCTCAGCCTCCGGCTTATCGAGCTCACCTCGAAGTCGTACAACCTGGATCAGAACAAGCCGAATCCGTTCAACCCGACAACACAGATTCAGTACTCGCTGGGTCTGGACGGGCCAACGCAGATGTATCTCTACGATGCGAACGGCAAGCTCGTGCAGAAGCTGATCGATGAGGTGCAGCAGCCGGGCACGTACGAGCTCACGCTCGACATGTCGAATCTTCCCTCCGGGAACTACTACTACAAGATCGTTTCCGGCACGTGGTCGGAAACCAAGATGTTGACGGTAGTGAAGTAGCGCCGCGGCAATCGGCAGCGATTGCAGTTGCAGCCGCCGAATCGAAGCGCCCTGTGTCGACAATCGATGCGGGGCGCTTCTTCATTTGCATCACTCGTTCGTTCTCATGGCGGGGAGAGCAATGTTCATGGGAGTGAGGTTCGGCGCAGGATCCGTTCGGGCATTCGGGGCGTTCCATCAACGAACGGGAATGCAGCAACTACGGGCAGGATGTTCGTGCACAGAGCGTGCGCCCTCGGCGATTGGTTGACCTCGGAACCGTTCACCGGGCAGCCTGCAGACTGCCCGGACCTCGTCGCGCGTTCGCAATCAGACAGCACAGGGCTCGATGCCGTAGCATCGAGCCCTGTGCTGTCCTGACAAGCCTGTCTGGCAAAGCCCAACGGTAGAGGCGCGGTGAAACGCCTCGCCGTGTGCGGACTTCTATCCTATCGCGTCATCATGACCTTGGTGCTTGAAAGAACGCCCTCGGCGCCATCCATTCGAATCACATACATGCCGGTTGGAAGGTCGTTGGCCGGAATACGCGCGGTCCCGGTGCCATGGCAAATGCCGTTGAACAATGTGGCGACCCGACGCCCGAGGATGTCGTACAACGCCACGTCAACCGGACATGCGGCAGGCACATCGATGAACACAACGGACTCACCGGTAAGCGGGTTCGGGTAGGCGGCGAGGGTGTATCCGGCATGCGAGTTGCTTCTCTCAACGCCTCCGGGTCCGAACGTCGTGAACGTCCAGCGCGCGGTGTCGTTCAACGCAACGGCGTCGTTCGGAGCCTGGACCCAGGCGGTTACGGTATAGGTGCCGAGCTCCGAGGGAGTGTACGGCGGGAAGTTCACGGGAACTGTTGCTCCGCCGAATGCCAGAAAGTCGCCGTTGATCGTCTGCTTGTAGACCGATACGCCCGTGGGCGAGGTAATCTCCACCGTTACCGGACTCTGGCGGATGCCGGCAGAGCCGTTGTTTGCAACGGACGCGAGCACGGCCAGCTGCCGCCCTGCAGGGTAGGAATGGTTGGAAGCGGGGAAGTGCGGCTCGTTCGGCTGTGCGGGATCGCCGGTTGCCAGATCCACGCTGTAGGCGACGTCGAACGGAACGCCCGGGTACGTCGGCACCGTATCGTCCTGCGATGTGTCGTCCGCGTCCAGCACGAAACCGCGCACGTAGAACCTGCCGGGTCCGCTGGGTCGCCAGTCGTCGAAGAACGTGAACGAGTTCGAGTCCAGCGCCGCAAGCTTGTCGATCGTTCCGGTGCCGGTATGAACCAGCTTGAGATCGGCATCGCGCACCTCGTAACCAACGTTGATGCCCGAGGCCTGGTTTGTTCCCGTGTTCCGGAACTGCACCACGAACGGTATCGCGTCGCCAACCTGATACATGGTGTAGAACGGTTCCGTACTCGGCAGCGGTTGTACGATCCTGCGTGCCTGGATATCGTGCGCCGTGGAGATGATGAAATCGCCATGGGTCGTGTCGTTGTTGTGGTTCTCATCGTTCGGCGCCTGCACGATCGCACGGAGACGATAGAGGCCGGGAAGCCGCTGTGAGAGGCCCTCCTTTCTCCAGATGTCGATCTTCACCGTCTCCCCGGGATTGATCGTGGGGATCGCGGTCACGAAGGAGTCCAGCGGATTCGGACGCAGGCCGTTCTTGTCGAATGCGTAGAGATAAACCCGGATGGGAACTTCCTTCAGCGTGGCGTCGCCGAGATTGGCAAACGTCCCCTGCGGGAGAATCTGCGCCCCGCCGCCGAAGGAGTTCGGCACCGAGGCATCCAGTCCGTTCGTTGTCACCACCGATGCGCCCATGTCCACGGCAACCGGCTTCATGCGATAGGCAACGCGTCCACCCCCCTGCACGGGAGGAAACGAGTAATGGAAGTATGCGGAGGACATCTCCGTGGAGGGGGGCACGAACCGGCTGTAGAAGGCATACCATTCCGGAGTGTATGGCATGGTGCCGGAACCGCTGACCACCGCCATTGTGCGGAGGCGCGTGATGGCATGGGAGGCAAGCGCCGGCAACTGCGCCGGATGCCCGATCACCAGTACCTTCTCCTGATCGTACAGATCGCCAACGGTGTCCGGATTCCCCGCAGCCTGTCCGAAGTTCCTGATGCCGACCTGCGCCCCATAGTTGAAGAGCAGGTCCGTGGACTTTGGCAGATCGATGGAAGTAGGCCCGTAGGAGAGATCGATCATCGAATTGCTGGCGGCACCGATACGTTCATAGATGCGCGCCTGAAACCGTCCGGTGGGAGCCGCAGGATCGTTTGCATACCGGGCGCACCATTCGATAGCGAGGTAGCGGAGCAGGCGCGGCGTACCATCGACCACCACGGTGGCCGTGTCCGCACGCCAGTAGATGCCGCCGCTGTCCACGCCGGCCGTCACCAGTTCGCCCCAGTACGCCATCAGCACCTTGTTGTAGTAGGGGGCCGTGCCCATGGTGGTGTAGCGAAGCTCCGGGGTTGGCGAGTTGAGCGTGCTCGCCGAACCGTTGAACGAGATCCACCCGGATGTGCTCACCTTCATGCTCACCGGCGCTGCGTACACGTGCTGAAGAAAGCCGATATCGAACCCGCTGAACGAAAGCGGGAGAACGGCGCCCCCGTAGCCGGCGGACTCGCTCCCCAGGATGCGTGTGGTTCCGGGGCGGCCGATAATGGAACTGAAGTTCCCAGAAATGATCTGCACGGCAGCGTATCCGTTCCACGGCAGTTTGGTGGCGACGTCGGTCTGGGCAGCAAGACGAGCTGCGCCCATGAAGGCCAGCAGCAGCGCTGTTCCCAATAGCGTTCGTTGCATTGTCGTTGTTCCAGATATGTGAGTTGATGCGAACTCGCTCGAGAAGCCCCGGCACGCTCCGGGCTGGAGAATGATTGGCGGATTCCGTCCTACCGTTGTTGAACGCGCGGGAGGGCCGTGCCGCATCGGATGCAGTGAAATGCGATGCGGTTGCGGACGATCAGTCCGCATGCCGGGCAGCACCGCTCGCGCGGGTCGCTTGGCGGAGGTTGAAGCCGTTCACCGCAACTGGCGCAGAAGTCGTCGCCGGGATGGGCGATCGCGCTGCACGACGTGCACTTGCGGAATCCCGAGGGGAAGCCTTCCGGCTGCCCTTCGGCCGGTCCATGTTTGAACATCATGAGAATCTCTCCCAATACACAGAGATGCTGGACATCGTGATGGCGTACGGGCCATCATGGTACTACACCATCAAGGTATTGGTGCATGACGACAGATTCCCCTCCCGCCGGCTACAGTTTGGGTCCGCCCGCATTTTTTCATTCCACGATACATTTGTGGCAACGATACGTGCATTGCGGCATCATCCTCCACACCCCGCTTCCCGATGTCTGTCGTGCCGCAGACACCGGTCTGCCAATGTCATGGCGCGGAGCGGTGGCCCGCTGCAGTCCGAATCGAGTATGAACCGTTCCGCTCCCGGGCAGCGGTTCCTTTCATCCGACCTCCGGATATTCGGAACATCGTCCCGATGAGGCCGCACTTCTCGCGTGCCAGGAGTGTCAAACTGCCACGCGAGGACCGGCGCCGGCCGCATCACAACTGCGTGCTAATCCTCACCCACCCGTACCGTCCGCGCCTGCATCCGCACGCGCTCCGCCTCCGTTCTCCGTCCGAGCGTCGTCAGGACATCGCAGAGGAGTTCCGAAAGCTCTTCATCCTCCGGCATGGAATCGAAGGCGCGGCGGAGCATGTCTGCTGCCGCGGTGGCGTCCCCTTCACGCAGCAGGCCTCGTGCAACGCCGATCACGCTGCTCCGCAGGCGATGCTCGAAGTCGCTCCGGATCGCTTCGAAGAAATCATCGTACAGACCGGGGAACGGCACCTTTCCCGCGGCGATCTCGAGCGTTCGCAGTACGGCCGGAACGGCGCGCATGAGGGCGCGTTCACGTTCCGCGGCGGCCGCTTCATCCAGCAGCGCGTGCGCCTCAAGCAGGTCAACCGTAACCACGCCGGTGTTCAGCTCGTGCGTCTCATCGCCGGTCGTGATCGCGTCGCTCCCCAGCGACTCGCGCAACCGGACCGCAGCCTGATTGGTTGTTCTGCGCGCCAGGTCCGGATCCATCTCTCCTCCGGACGCGAGGCGGCGGAACTCCACCGGGTCCAACGGCTCCTCCAGCATCCGATTGGCAACCAGCAGGCCAAGCATCGCGCAGAGTCGCGGGCCTCTCAAGCGCTCGGCCTCCGTGCCCGGATGCTGCAGGGTGATCGTATCCAGCATCGATATCGCCAGCCTGCCGTCCGGCTGCCGCCACTGCATGGCGCCGTTTCGTTCGCGCTCGATCGCAGCGGTCCGGGCCCGCCAGCTTTCCGCCTCGCGCTTGGCGAGAAGCTTCTCGTGGCGGCGAAGCAGCGGGCGCATGTACGCGGCGAGTTGCCGCTCCGACAACCAGGCAAGCGCTCCCGCCAGCGCCTTGCGGGCGGCGGGTGTTATCGCCTCCATCAGGACCGGATATTGCTCGCGCGCCCTGGCGGCCAGGAGCAGAACGGCGTGCAGCGGAAGCAGATCGTCCAGGCGGAGCAGCGGACGTTGCAACAACTGCAGCGCCGCATCGCGCGCGGCTATCTCATCGGCCTCCTCCTCCGTGGCAACCGCAATCAGGCTCGCAAGGGCATCGCCCACGTCGTCCCCCGGCGTGAACGTTGCCGGCAACCCGGCAAGCCGCTCCGCCTGCGCACCCAGCAACACCCGCTTCTCCGGCCATAACGTGGAGTCGTCGCCAAGGAACTCCGTAACCACCACCTGCGTCCACGCCTCGTCGCCGCGCAGCAGCCCTACGGTAGTAAGGTAGATGCCGGTGTTGGTATTCCATGTGGCCCGATCGGCCGAGGGTGCTTCGCGGCAGAGCGCCAGGGCGGCGGCCAGCAGATCATCAAGTTCCATGCCGAACGCTCCGTGCGCGCACAGCCGCACAAGCGAGCAATGGAATACATACTGCGGCAGGTTGAGAAGCTGCGAGTGATGCAGCAGATCGTTGCATGTGGCAAGCGCCTCATCCATCATTCCCACACTCTCGAGCAGCGTTACCTTCCAGATCTTGAAGTTGACCTGATTGCGAACGCGCGTCTGCGCAAGCTCCGTGAGCATGTTGAACCGCTCCGCCAGCTCCTCGCCTGTCTCGAACAGCGGGAGCAGATGCGGCACCACATGCAGACGGGTTGCCGTTCGGTCATCGGCGTTCAGCGATGCAACGGAGAGCACGGCGTTCAGCTTGTTCTCCAGACGCCGCAGCATCTCGCCGTCCGCGCTTGCAGCAGCAGCATGCCCCACATCCCCCAGATACTCACGGTACTCCTGCAATGCAAGAATCTCCGGTGTGCTGGCAACGAGCGCATCCATCTGCTCCCATATCTCCCCGCAGCGCGCATAGTCCGTTCGGAAGGTGCTCCAGTTGAGATAGCGAAGCGCCGCAACGCGGTACCGGACAAGCGGGCCGGATGTCATCGATTCCGTAAATGCCATCATGTCGTCGACGCAGGCCTTGTACTCCTCGCTCTTGTCGCGGCGCCTGAGAAGTGCCATGCGCGTCATCTTGAGCTGTGCCCGGAGATGCAGAACGTCTTCGCGGGCATGGCCACTATCGGCTCCGGCGCCATCCAGGGCGTCCACGAGCCCGGATGCAGCGTTCCACACATCCATTGCCAGCTTCCAATCGGGGTCGCTGTCAAGGCCGCCGCTCACCGCGATCGCATGCTCGATGGCGCAGCGAATGTTTTCATGCGCCGCAGCCGCGGTCGGTGCGCGCGCGAGCAGAAGGAACGGGAGAATGGAATAGAGCGGCAACCCGTCCGCGATCACGGAGACGAGGCGGTCAACGGGGGGCGGCTCCTCATCAACGAAATGCTGATGCAGCAGCGTGTGCGTGAAGGCAACCAGCGGAAACTCGCTCCCCCCTCCGCTCAATGGCTGCAGTGCGGAGCGTGCTGCAACAAGCACTCCCTTGAAGGTCAACTGATCGATCAGCCGCTCCGCATGCTCAACGATTGCGCATGCAGTCTCCCGTGCGAACACCTCTCCGAGCATCGCGAACCGAACGGCTGCCTCTTTCTCCTCGGCGCTCAGATGAGCCGCCATCCCTTCGGCCAGGAAGCCAACACTGCGTTGAAGGTTCCGGCTGAACGCGGTTGCCGGTATTCGAAGCTGCCAGGTGCCGCTGATGTCGTCGCGTGCAAGAATGTCGGAGCGGAGCGCCGTGCGCAGCGCCGAGCGGAGCGCAAGAGGATTTCCCTTCGTGGCCTCAGCGAGCGGACGCAGGATCTCCGCGGTGGATGGCGAGTCGAAGAGCCGGTGCCAGAGCGTATCGATCTGCGCCGCACCGAGCCCCGCCAGCTCGATCTCCTCGATCAGATAGCGTTCGATGGAGCCGCGCGCTTCCAGTTCCACGGGTCGTGTTGCGCAGAGCACGGAGAGAATTTCATCGGCGGTGGCATCCAGCAGCAGCGCGAACTCCCGCGCCGCGTCGCCGCTCAGCAGGTGGATATCCTCGATCACCAGAAGCGTGGGGCGCAGCCGCGAAATGCGCCGCAGCGCCTCCACAACCGCCGGGAGCGATCCCTCCGGTTCGTTTTTCAACAGCCTCCGCACTCCCTCGGCATACCAGAGTTCCTGTGCCAGCAGCGGTGCGAGCGATGTTGCCGATTCCGGATACAGCTTGGCATGCACCACCACACCCCCGGCACGAACGATCGGGGGGATCGTCTCCTCGATCAATCTGCTCTTCCCCGCCCCCGCTTCGCCGATCAGGAGCGCCGCGCGCATTCCCTGCGCGTCCACGGTGGAGCGCCAGAACGCGAGCAGGCGCTCGCGCTCGTTCTCCCGTCCGGTGAACGGAAGAACGCCGTGGTTGAGAAAGTCCACCAGGAGTTGCATGAGCTAACCGCGCAACGTTGGTTATCGAAAGCGATCGGATGCTGTTGAACAACACCATCCGTCGCGATGCCGTGGTTCGACAGGCAGGTCAGACATACGCACGCCGGCACCGGTTGGGGGAGTGCGATGAACTTGTGCAGGCAGAATGGATGGGACATGCCAGGGCGCAGCGCTGACTCGCGCGGCGCCAATTTACGTTCGTGCAGTGCCACGTGAAAGGGAACGGCGTGCAACGCATGGGAACCGCAGCGGCGTCTCTGCGTCGATACAGGCATCCGCTATCCGGCGTGGGCTACGGAGTGCTACACCGCTTCATACGGTGTTTCCGTATCTTGATTTCCATTCTATCAATGAAGGAACACACGTCCCTATGTGCGGAATCGTTGGATATATCGGACCTGAGGAGGCGCTTCCCGTTCTGATGAACGGATTGAAGCGCCTTGAATATCGCGGCTACGACTCGGCAGGTGTTGCTACGATCGACGGCGGCCTCACCATCGGCAAGAAGGTTGGCAAGGTGACGGAGCTGGAGAAGCTGATCGCAGCCAACCCGCCGGGGGGGACCGTCGGGATCGGCCATACGCGCTGGGCCACACATGGTGAACCGAACGACATCAATGCACATCCCCACACCGATCAATTCGGTGAGATCGCGCTGATTCACAACGGCATCATCGAGAACTACGCCACCATCAAGAAGACCCTGGAGTCCGACGGATACGTGTTCCGCACGCAGACGGACACGGAGGTGCTGGTGCAGTTGATACGGGCCTTCTACGACAAGGGGAACTCGCTGGAGCGCGCGTTCCGTCTGGCGTTGAAGAGCGTTGTCGGCACGTACGGTGTTGCGATGATCAGCACCATCGAGCCGGATCGCATCTACGCGGCGCGCAACGGGTCGCCCCTTGCGATCGGCATCGGCGACGGCGAGTACATTCTCGCCTCGGATGCCTCGGCCATCGTGCAGCATACGCGCCACGTCACCTATCTCACCGATGGTGAAATGGCGATCCTGGAGCGCGACAAATACACCACGAAGACGATCGACGATATCCCGGTGACCAAGGAGATCGAGGAGATCACGTTCGATATCGGCGAACTGGAGAAGGGGGGCTACGAGCACTTCATGCTGAAGGAGATCTTCGAGCAGCCGGACACCATTCGCAATGCGATGCGCGGCCGCCTGCAGCGGGATGAAAGCACCGTGCGTCTGGGGGGGCTTCGTACGGTGACCGAGAAGCTGCGCGATGCGCGGCGCATCATCATCGTTGCCTGCGGCACCTCGTGGCACTCCGCGCTGGTGGGGGAATACATGTTCGAGCAGCTCGCCGGCATTCCAACGGAGGTGGAGTACGCGAGCGAGTTCCGGTACCGCGATCCGGTGATCTTCAAGGACGATCTGGTGATTGCGATTTCGCAATCCGGCGAAACTGCGGACACGCTCGCGGCGCTGCGCGAGGCAAAGCGCCGCGGCGCAACGGCGATCGGCATCGTGAACGTTGTTGGTTCCACGATTGCACGCGAGACCGAAGCTGGCGTATATGCACACGCCGGTCCGGAGATCGGTGTGGCATCCACGAAGGCCTTCACATCGCAGTTGATGGTGCTGGCCCTGATGACGGTAAAGCTTGCCCGCATGCGCCGCATGGGTGCAGCCGAAGGCGCGCAGATCCTGAAGGCGTTCGAGGAGCTTCCGGCAAAGATCGAGGAGACGCTTGCGCATGCGGAACAGGTTCGCGCCATCGCACACACCTACGCGGGCGCGCGCAACTTTCTCTACCTCGGGCGCGGCTACAACTTCCCGGTTGCCCTGGAGGGAGCGTTGAAGTTGAAGGAGATCAGCTACATCCACGCTGAAGGGTATCCGGCAGCGGAGATGAAGCACGGGCCGATTGCATTGATCGACGAGAACATGCCGGTGGTGTTCGTTGTTCCCGATGACGACATCTACGAGAAGGTGATCTCCAACATCCAGGAGGTGCGCGCTCGCAGCGGCCGGGTGATCGCGATCGCCACCGAAGGGGACGAACGGATAGAGTCGCTTGCAGAGCATGTGATCTACGTACCGCGCACCCTCCCCTTCCTTGCCCCGATCATCAACGTGCTGCCGCTGCAGCTTCTCTCCTACTACATCGCCGTTGAGCGGGGATGCAATGTTGACCAGCCTCGCAACCTTGCGAAGTCCGTGACGGTGGAGTGATCCGCGGGCCGGGACCGGCACGATACCATCAAATGCGAGTGGCGACGGTGTCATTCTGACGCCGAGTGCAGCACGAGTTGCGGAGCAGCCTCCGCAGCAACTCCACACGGTCCGCCGCGTTGTGCAATCCGCTGCCGTACACCGGCTGCATGTGCCCCGCCAACGATGATCACTGTTGCCGTCCGACGGAAATACGCGGGCCGCCCTGCTGAATGCATGGCGGCCCGTTTCATCTGGAGCGCGGGGTATCCGCATGGTCCCGGCAGGATCACGGACTACTTCTTCCGTCCGCCGCTGCTCTTCTTCGTTGAGCTGCTGCTCGAAGATGATTCGCTCTTTACATATGTCTTCTTCCCATTCGAATTGATGTAGTAGTGGCCGCCGCGAGGGCCGGTGAGAATCGTGTGGCCATCACCGGTCGAGGTCCCCACCGCTTCCGTGTCGTTCAACGCACTGCTGTAATCGCTCAATGTCATCAGGGATGCGTCTTCGATGCGGCAGCGCTTTCCCTTCAACATGAGTACATAATACTCGTACTGCCCGGTACGCTGGTTCCGAAGTCGTGCAGTGACGTGGACGGTATCCCCGGGGTTGAACGTGCCGAGAGCAACGGCATCCTCCTCGGACAAGGCATGCACGCCCTGGGCAACCACTATCATGGCTTGCGGGGGGGAAAAGTCAACGGAGGTGTATGTAGCTGCGCACCCGGCCGTGAATAAACAACCGAGTACAGAAAATAGAATCGTCCTCATTGAAGTTCTCCTGATGATTGAATCATATGTTATTCGCCCTTCCGGTATGAACCGAGCGAACATTAGTTGTGATCGGTATCTGGTAGTGTCTCTCGGGTCGCTTCAACGCCTGCGCTCGGATACGAGGGTGATTGCATCGCAACGAAGTCCCTCTGAAAAACGCCGGCGGTACCCGGCGCCGAAATATGGAACACATCATCGATCAGATCCGTGACATAAACCCGTAGGAGATCGTAGCGCAGCTCGGGGTACTCCCTGTTATCCTTCATGCGCTTATCGGGGGTTCCGTTCTTGTTGACGTACTTCCATGTTTTTCCAACCACGGGAGCATCTTTTGGGATGAAGGACTCACTCTCGATGAATATCGTGGTGGAGCTGTCCACGGTGACGGCGGTGTATTCGAGCCGCCGAAGCCTGCCGCGATGCTCCGCGAGGATGCAATCGGGGAACAGGTAGAGCGGAGTGGTTGTTGCGATAACGGGAGTCTGAATATTCGCGGCGACGAACGTTGGCAGTCGTTTCCTGAAGGCAACGGTGGAGCGGGTTACATTGTACGAGGCACCGGCATTGCGCTTTGCATCAGTGACGGTTGTGCGGCTCCTGATCCGCCAGATACGCTGGCTCCCGGCAATTTCATCGAAGCGCCTGCACAGTGCGGCAAACGATGCAGACGGGTCAGGATACTCGATCCTGACGGTACGGCGCGCACGGTCCCATCGCCATATGTACAGGATGAGTACCAGCGACGCGAACGGCCAGAAGAGAGTTACGACCGGATGGATACGGGAAGTGGCAGGCCAGAGCAGGAAACAGAGAAATGTTATCCATGGCCAGAGCGGCATCCTGTTGCGGTTGGCATTGATGGTGGCCACCAATTCTTCGGTGAGCATGGGTATCCTCGATAATTATGAAACCAATTCAGTGCTGTACAACAAGACAACGGGGTACATAGAAAACTGGCGGCAAATGTACATGCGTTCAACTACATGATGCAAGATCGTTGTGCATTATCCCCATTTTGTCCTTCGGGTCTTCCGGCATGTTCCCGGCGTGTGACGGTTGTCTGCTCCCTGGAAGGCGATCGGCAATTTCCGTTCAGTGAAACGTTCGTCCGCGTAACCCTTTTCTCATCCAGGGCATTGCGCGGCCTTCACAACAACGGTGGCTTCTCGGCCCGTACCATTGCCGCGTAGAAAAACACGGAGGGGAACCCCCCAGCGGATTCCCCTCCGTTTATCACTGATTGCCGATCGGCATCTGCACCGAAAGACCACCAGCGCCAGCTACTGTTTCCAGTTACTGCTTTATGACGAGAACGTTGAACTGTGCATTGGTGGGAATGGCCACATTGTTCTCGTTGAAGATCTCCCACTTGCTCCGGGCCGTGTTGTAGTACACACCGATCGGGCTGTTGTTGTACACGATCCCCGACGGGTTCAGCTTCTGCGTCACGAACAGGAAGCAGTTCGGATCGCCGTTGCAGAGCGGG
>DASZRW010000089.1:0-62470 GCA_035549015.1 Kapaibacterium sp. (SeqCode) | reverse complement strand
GCGTGCCGCACCATGCGGCGAGAAGGAATACGGAGAAAAGGAGACGGCAAATGGTACCCCGCGCCGGCGCGGGCCTGCGAACAATGATGCTCATGAAGAGCCCCCTATGGAATGAAGAGTGAACGGAGAATGTCCCCGCCGCGAGAGTGGAACGGCGGACGTTGTGGGGGTCGGTGAGCGATTACGTGTGTGCTATCGGGAGTATCGTGAATGATTATTGCTTGATGATCCGAGTCGTCGCCAACAGACTGTTGTCATCACTGTAGATACTGAGAACATATACGCCGGCCGGCCGGCCGGAACAGTTCCAGAGCGCCTCGCCACGCCACGGTTCAACCCGCCCCTCCGCAACCAGACGGCCAAGCATATCATGCGCCGTGAATCGTGACGGCATCCGATGCAGGTCGCCACGCCACGCCATGTGCAGTTCGTCATGCGCCGGGTTGGGCCAGACGGAAATAGCTGTGCGAACCCCGGCAACGGCAACATCTTCCACCCCGGACGTTGAATCACGCGGGATGTACGGGCCGCCGGCATAGATCGCCGCGAAACCGGCATGAAAGCCACGCTCCGAATATCCGATCATCCAATCATTCCAGCCATCGCCGGTTACGTCCTGAATTGGCGCGTCAACGCTGAACTCTTCACCGGATGCCTCGTACGCATCGTATTGATGGTCCGGACCGTTGGTTCCCCCGTTCAATCCCAACACCGTCGTGGGGCCATTGCCATCTGCACCCCCAATACCAAGCATCTCAAAATGCTTGAGACTGTCGCTGAGGTATCCAAGGCGATTGACCGAAGCATATCCCTTGCGGTAATAGGTGGCATCAATGTCGTCATATGCCAGAGTGCGTGTTCGCCAGCTCTTGCCATTGCCCGAACGGAACAGACGCACTCGGAATGAATCAATCGGAGGCATGGCCAGATCCAAAACGCCATCCCCGTCGCAGTCCAACGCCGTGATAAACTGATTATCAAGCACAACACCCCGATCCGGCGTGGTCCAGTTCCATGGAGAGCCTGCATTGCCGAACCAGAATTTCAGCCTCTGGCCGATCTTGCGGCCAACCGAATCATAATCAATGCCGCTTACGGCAATATCCAGGTATTGGTCACCATCCCATCGGCCGGCAACAAGTCCCGTAGCCTCGCTACGTTTGCCGTTGTCGCGAATGATCACCGTAGGCGTGTCGAGTTGAAACCCAGGGCCGCCCTTGTAGATCCACACTTCGTATTGCAGGCTCTTGACCGTTCCGCGAACAATCCCGCCGTTCACAACGATCAACTCGTCGGCGCCATCGCCATCGAGGTCCGCTCCGATCACATCAACCGTTGAACTGATGCGCGTCGCCGGCGTCATTCTTCGAGGGTCCACGATCACCGGGTGCACTGTATCAATAAAACCGCCCTCCGAACGGTAGAGATACACAACATCCGAATAGCCATTCACGGAGTCCGTTGAACCACGCAACCCGCCAACCGCCGCGTGTCCGGTTCCCCAGAAGTCCCCAACGATCGGATGATGCCCGCCAACATGCAGTATCATTGCCGGCGTTGTGCTCAACGGCTCCGTGCTGCCGTAGAAAATGCGGTACCCCAAATGCCTGTCCGATACGGCGAACTCGTTGATGCCGTCGCCGTTGATATCCGGAATGCCGCCGATCCCCTGGCCAACGTAGTCATCCTCGTTGCCGTAGACCGCCCACACCTGCCGAAGCTGCGCCGGGCCGGGGTTGGTGCGGGCGATGATGGTATCGGGAGGCTGGGCGTTCATCATGGAAACGAAGGCCGTCGTGAGGAATGTCACCAACGAAACGAAGCGCAGGGATGAAGTCCTAGGCGAAAGGAGAAGTCTATTGCTGGGCATGCTGGGTTGAATTCAAATTGAGAAATGATCCGTGCACACTCGGTGTTCATGTTGATGAACATACAAGAGGGCTGAAGCTCTCACAAGGCTAGAACGTTGTGCCGCCGCATGCAAATGTCTCATTGTACGGCCGAATGTGCAATCGCATCTTCATGTGATATTTGGCTTCGTGATCCGAATAGATGATCCCAACCAAGAGTTCTGGATTATCTTTTCCATCACAAGTTCCCATGCTTGGGGGCGGACAATTCCATTAGGCTTTGCTTGGGAAGCGGCCATACTCCATTCTCCCGCCGAAGGCCATTGAATTGCTCCGCCCGGTGAGAACTTTGCGATCCTGGGGTGTTCAATCCGGGTGAGAAGATGATTCCGACAGTGGAAGGAGCAGTTGTCTGTGCTTGCGACTGTACATCACGTGACCAATGACGATCAACTTCTGGCCCAACGGGCGGGTGAGGGAGATCATGCCGCCTTCGGGACGCTGTTCGAGCGTCACAAGGGGCATATCTACCGGTATTGCCGGCTGATGCTCGGTGATGACGATGCCGCGGCCGACATCTATCAGGAAGTGTTCATCAACTTCTATCGCGCCTGCCGTACCGGCCAGGTGATGCACAACGTCCGCGGCTACCTGATTACCGCCGCGAGGAGCCGCTGCCTGAACTCTCTTCGTTCGTCGCAGCGGCTTTCGACGTTGGAGGATGACGAGCTGATCTCCTACAGTCCGGACGAGACCGCATCGGACACGAGGGACCATCTTCAGAAGGCACTGGGAATGATTCCTCCGCAGTATCGCGAGGCGCTGGTGCTGTTCGAGTTGGAAGGATACAGCTACGATGAGATCAGCAAGCAATGCGATATCAGTCTCGGCGTGGTGAAGAACAGGATCTATCGCGCAAAGCAGGCGCTGCAGAAGATACTGGGGCCGATACTGCGGGAACAACGATTCGA
Organism: Kapaibacterium sp. (SeqCode); assembly: GCA_035549015.1. Taxonomy (GTDB): domain Bacteria; phylum Bacteroidota; class Ignavibacteria; order OLB7; family OLB7; genus JAFDZV01. The sequence continues at coordinate 59,649 of DASZRW010000089.1, read as the reverse complement.
CGAGAGTGGAGAGAACGAATACTAACGGTTCCTATCGAACCCGGTTGCGTTTCAGAGGCTGCAGGCCTTGCGGCGCCGAATGTTAGGAACTCAATACCCTACCGCAGGGATTCAACGAACGATGACACTTCACGAAGAAATAACCGCGCTGCTGCAGGGCGACGTTACCGATCCGGAACGCGTTGCCGAGTTGATGCATGTGCTGGCGGTGTCACCGGAGAAGCAGAGCATCTTCATAGAGCAGATACAGCTTACACGTGCGCTTACATCGCTTGCAGGCAGCATTACGCCGCCGCGCAGGGCGGACCACGCAATCTGGCAGGGGCTCGCCGCTGTCGACGCCGCCATCGCGGGAACGCCGCAGGGCGCTCCGGTGAACGCATCGGAGCCGGAGCCGGCAGAGAAGCCGGCTGCGGGCGCCCGCCTCGGCGCCCGCTTCGGCACTCGTGGCGGTGCGGCCGTGGCAAGCCTTCTGCTGATGGGGCTTCTGTTCGGTGTTGCCTATATGCTGCCGGGCGGGACGGGCATCGGGGAACGCACGAACTCCGCCGGCAGCGAGCGCGCGCTCCCCGGCATGGTGCGCCGCGCAACGGCGGCCGATGAGGTGATGCTCGCATCCGCCTTCATGGCCGCGGAGAGCCCGCAGCTGCATTCGCTGACCGATCTCCGCTCGCAGCTCGCCGATCTGAACGCACGCTACCAGGCGCAGACGCATCTGGTGGAGGCGCTCCGTTCCAGAGGCGAGCGGGTACGCGTGGTGTATCGCGATCGCCCGGCAGTGGATCGTGTGGACCTGCAGGATGCCGGCGGGAATGGTCCGCAGGATCGGGCCATGCAGCCTGCGGCACCGAAGCAGCTCGAGAGCGAACCGCAGGGCCAGAGCCAGGCTCCGGTTGCCATTGCACGCGTGGAGCCGCGCGCTCCGGTTACCAGCATGCGCAGCAATGCCGGGATATCGGAACAGCCGGAAACGGCGCGCCGCATCGCGATGAACGGTTCATCGCCGCTCGATGAGGATCTCCCCGCGGCTTCCGGTCCGTGGCAGGTCGGCGTGCGCGACCAGTTCCGGCTCTCGCTCCCGCGCGTCTACGGGCTGGCCGGCAATCGCACCATCCTGTTCGACAAGGAGCTCCTGGTGAGCTATCACTTCGGCGGAGAGAACAGTCTCCTCTCGGCGATGCGGCTTTCGCTCGCCGCCGGCGAGACGCAGTTCGCGCAGATCTTCCATACCAATGTCGGCGGCCAGCCCTCGGACTCGATCGTGATGCAGTCCCCCTCGCTGCAGTATGCCCGCCTTCTGCTTGCTCCGGAGCTTGTACGTACGAAGTCCGTCACCGGGGCACTGGAGATCGGAGCGGGCCTGGCGACAAGCCAGCTCAAGCCGGTGGGGCCGATGGCAAGCTTCGGTGTGAACCTGGAGTATCGCCCGATCGATCGCTTCTCGATCAACGTCGGCACGTCGGCGTGGATGCTCTGGTCGCAGCATCTTACCTCGACCGTGGTCAGCACGAACCTGAACGGCCACCTCGGCTTCGCGGTCGGCTTCTGAACAGCCCGGCAGCGTTGTCCGTGAGGATGCCGCAGCGTCGCGGAGGAATACGAATGCGGAGTGGCTGCGTCAGCGGATGTCCGCAGCGAACGGAAGCGCAGCGAACGAAAGCGCGGCGGACCGCACGGGCGGCGGAGAACGCTCCCGGCATGCCCGGTTCGCCGATTCGTTGAAGTCTCATACTTTCATGATCATGTCCGGAGCGCACCAGAGATTCATTCCAACGCCGCCGGCACTGCTTGCAGTGCTCGCGGCGTTTGTGTGCTGCCTGGCGGGATGCATCGACGTTACCGAGATCAATACCCCGAAGGTGGTGGACCGCGTCAATGTGGATTCCATCGTGCTCTCACCGCAGTTCCTCAGGGGTGGGGACTCGTTGTTCGCCACGATCGGCGGCGCGGATCTGGTGTTCGCATTTCCGGAAGTGTACACGGTGCAGGACACTTCCACCGGCGCATGGTACATGTTCGTGCGCGCCTCCCGTTCGCGTCTGAACGACAACGACAACTACGAGATACTGTATCTTCAGCTCGATGCGGTAAGAGATACAGGAACCTACCGATGCAACGCAAGCCCCGTTCGCGAGAAGCAGATCGATCCGGCAATGGCCCCGCGCTTCGGCCTTCAGTACGATCGCCGCACGGGCGGATTTCCCGCAAGCTTCCGGACAGGCAATGCGGCTGCCTCCGGCGAGATCCACGTGCTGCGGATCGACAGGGTTGATGGGAAGATGGCCGGAACGTTCCGCTTCACCGGATACAGCTCCGAGAACGACTCGACGATCGACGTAACACGCGGCGGATTTCTGCTGCGGATGAAGAGGTGATCGCGGAGCGGCAGCCTCCTGCAGATGCGGAATGGCGGTGCCGGTGAGAATGGTGGCCCGATGATGTGTTTACAGGATGACCCGGTGTGCGTGACGATGGAAAGCTATTAGCACGGCCAATCAACGATGAGCAACAGCATACGATATGGATCGCAACACGATACGCCGCGCGTACGGCTCGCCGCGGCCGTGCTGCTCGCTGCGTTCCTGGTTTCCTGGACAACCCCTTCATCCACCCAGGCCCAGCCCTCGCGTTTCGAGGTGATGGAAAACCAGACCAGCGCAATCGAATTCTACGCATCCAACTACGGCGAGTTCGGCGTCAACGTGGCGATGGGGGGGGCCGGCTTCTTCTATCCGCGTGGAAGCCGGAACCAATACATGTTCGGATCGGGACTCTGGTTCGGCGCCATCAAGAACGTGAACGGCGTCCCCACGAAGCTCTTCTTCCTGACCTACAACCCGAACAGCGGCGCAAGCTGGGCAACGCCGGGCGAGCGAAGCGACTATATATCGTACGCACCGCTCTACAACTCCAACGATTACGACCTCAAGACCGGCACGAACGTCAAGCCGGGGACTCCTGCATACAGGATGCAGAACTGGCCGCTCTGGCTCGTCAACGGCGGAATCAAGCCGGCGCCGCTCTCTCCCGGAATCTTCGTGGCGGATACGGCACTGCGCAAGGTCGGCGCGCTCCCGAAATCGCTGGTGGCATTCATGCCCGGCGTGGGAGAACAGATGATGGCCCGCTTCAACGATGCGGACATGCAGCAATACGAGCTCCGGGACACCGCGCAGCGCGTTGGATACCCCCTGGGTCTGCAGATACAGCAGAATATCTATTCCTGGAATATCGGACGATTCCAGAACGTTGTTCTGCTGCAGTACGACATCATCAATTCCTCGGACGATACGCTGCGCGACTGCGTTGTTGCACAGGCCAGCGACCCCGATATCGGCAGCAACGCCAACGACCATATCCGGTATTACGAGGAGGCGCCCGAACTCCGCTCCGCCTATGCCTGGACCGACCCCGAGGACAGGAAATACTCGGCGCTCGCCATGACGTTGATCGAGGCACCGACAACCAGCGCCGACGGATTTATCGACAACAGAAATCGGATGAAGTACCGCATGGAGGGGCGCATCGGAACATTCCCCCACTGGACGGTGGAAATTGATCCCACTACGCTGAGCCAGCGCTACGATTTCATGACCATTCCGGATTTCTCCGCGGACGGCGGGGCTTCCGATATCCGCGGATTGCTCGCGAGCACGAAATTTTCCATGAGGCCGAGAGATACGGCGCACTATGCAATGGCATACATAGTCCTGGACAGCATCCCGGAATATGGGCGTGCACTGTATGGTGGTGAGCCGCATCGGACGCTCGCGAAACTTCCAACCCGATCGGCGCAGCTCGAGGCCACCGTTGGCGCCCTGCTCGATGCATATTATCTGAAGGGGTTCGATGCATCCTCCGCTGTCCCCTCCACAGGGGAGAATGCGAACGGCATTCGCATCGCATCGATGCCGAACCCGGCTCACGATATCACGGTACTTGCGTTCACGCTTCCGGAGTGGGGTAATACCAGCATCCGCCTCACCGATGCGCTTGGCCGCTCGGTAATGGAGCGCAGCCTTGGACATCTGGAGGCAGGGTCCTATCAGGAGACGATCGATCTCTCCTCGCTCCCTGCCGGCTTCTACATGGCCGCCGTCAATTCCGGAGGTTCCGTATCCGCTACGCGCCTGATCGTCACGAAATAGAAGACATCTCATACCGAGGTTCTCCACACCTCGAAGGCTCACGGGCTTCATTTCCGGAAACGGAAGTGAAGCCCGTGTGGTTTTCCGGGCGCCGACAACGCAGGTGCGGCACGCATATCGGCACGGGTGCGCCGTTCACCACGACCATGCAAATCCATTGGCACGATAATTATTTGCCTTGCAACTGAGAAGATTTTCGCCGGCCGTTGTTGGATGTATGGTACCAAGTTCAACGGACGTTGAGTTAAGGAGCGCTTGACAGAAACGTATATCAATACTGGAGGAATTACCTCATGACACGATTACTTGCCACGATCTGCATACTGCTTGCGATCGCGATGTCGAGTACGTCGGCACAGTTCCCGGTGTTCGAGGCGAGAAAATCAATCGCCAGCAGCGTGGAATATTACGCAACCAATTTCGGCACGTTCGGTCTGAACGCTGCAGCCAACACATCCGGCTTCGTCTATCCGCGCGGCAGCGGCCAGCACTACATCTTCGGTGCGGGCCTGTGGTTCGGATGCAAGAAGATGGTACAGGGAGCGCTCCAACCGGCGGTGTTCGTTACGTACAATCCCAACTCCGGAGCCAGCTGGGCATATCCCGGTGAGAGCGACGGATCGTCGCCAACCACGCAGCTCTTCAACTCGGTGGAATACGATCACCAGTCCGGCGCCTACAACGGCGTACGCACACCCGCGGCCGTCGAGCACTGGCCGCTCTGGCTGTTGCCCGGCATGAAGCCCGGTCCGCTCAGCGAGGGGATCTACGAACCTGTCGATGCGGACCGTTCCGCGAACGGCAACAAGTACTACTCCGGCCCGGCGTTCATGCCCGGCGTGGACGAGCAGTTCGTTGCCCGTTTTCACGACGGCAATCTCTCGCGCTACGAGATGGGGCCGAAGGAGGAGGCGAGCATCTTTCCGATCGGACTGCAGATGCAGCAGAACATCTATAGCTGGTCCACCGGGCCGTTCCAGTCCACGGTGGTACTGCAGTACGCGATCAGGAACATCTCCGGCACGACGCTCTACGACTGCGTGGCCTCCGGCATCGAGGACATCGACATCGGCAACCCCGCCAACGATCAGTGCCGCTTCTACTCGGAGCACCCGGAGCTGCGGACGGGATATTGCTGGAGCGATCCGAAGGACTCCGTGGGGAGGGGAACCGGTGCGGTTGCGGTGACACTGATCGAGGCGCCGATGACCGATGCCAAGGGCTTCGTGGACAACAGCCGGCGTGCGGAGTTCATGCTCAAGGGACGCGTGTCGACGTACCGGTCGTACGATATTTCCGAGGATCCCGTGAACTCCGTGGAACGATATGCCTTCATGACCTCCGGCAAGCTGGATGGCGACAAGGGGCCGATGGACGTTCGGAACTGCATCAGCGGCCAGAGCTTCAGCATGCATCCCGGTGATGTGGCATACTTCACGGTTGCCTATACGGTTGTGGGCCACGTGCCGGAGATGGGCAAGGCTGGCCGCGGCGGGATCACCGTCCCGGCTTCCAGCGGAGCAACGGAGCTGGAGGGGATTCTCACCCCGTTGATGCATGCGTACTTCGGCACGAACGGGTTCGAGAACGTTGCCGCCGTTCCGGTCACCGGCTCCGCGCGGGCCAACGGAACGCTCACGGCGCTTCCCAACCCGGCCACGTCGAACCTGACACTTCGCTTCGCCATCGACGAGCCATCCGAGGTCAGCATCGATCTCGTGAACACACTCGGCGCAACGGTGTTGACGAAGTCGCTCGGCATGATGTCGGCAACCGAACACGAGGAGCGGCTGGACTGCTCCGGGCTCCCGGCCGGCCTGTATCTGGCTACGATACGCCACGCCGGTGGGCGGGTCACGACGCAGTGTGTGATCGCGCACTGAGGTAGGCGCCTGCTTCCATGGCCCGAGGCCCCGCACCGTCCGTCGGTGCGGGGCTTTGTATATTCGCCGTGGAACCAAATCCTCCCTGGCGGGTTCCCGCAACCGAACCTTCCCCGTGGACCACGTGCCGGCCGTCCGCCAGGCTGTGCTCCACCGCTCCGCAGGTGCGATCCGAACTTCTCCAACGTGACCCCAACGTATCGGGGCATGCATCGCGCCGGGGGGAACGGGACCAATCGGCACCCGATGCATCCGCCGGTGGGAAGGGGCCGCCCTGCATGGCTGGAGCCTCATTCGGCCACATCCGATACGGACTGAACCGATCGGGTGGGGGGGCATGATCGGCCATCGACAGGCGAAACCAACCCTGCCCAGGGCCCGACTCGAAAAAAATAGAGACCGTTGTCCCATTATCGGCGGAAGGATTGTCCAGTAAGACGGGTCAAAAGCCTCTTACAAAAGAACGAGCCATATGCCGCCGGTGAGCCCCCATTCCGTCCCGGCACAACGAGTTGTGGTGCGGCATATCACCAGGGTCACAGTTATCCAGCCATTTCTCGGGGTCACATGATGAAAACGCTACAAACCACACTGAACATTGCCCTTGCAGCAGGACTGCTTGCGGCGGGTGTACTTGCCGGATGCAAGTCGGACAGCAATCCGACAACAACCGTGGATCCTTCTGCCGACGTAACGCTGGCGGCACCTCCGGCCGGACAGGGCATTCAGGTGGTGATCGGCCCGTTCACCGTTCCAGCTGGCACCGAAGTGCAGAAGAACTTCTACCAGAAGCTTCCCACCACAGAGGACATCTATGTGAACAAGATTGAATTCAAGTTCAATCCGGGAAGCCATCATTTCAACGTCTTCAAGAGCGACACCGTGAACCTCAAGGACACGATTGTCGACAGCTTCAGCGCGTTGGAATGGGAGAAGTGGGACATGGTATGCGCCTCGCAGCGAAGCGACTATGTGTGGCAGCTTCCTCCGGGTGTGGCGATCAAGCTGAGCGCCGCCGCGCAGATGGACTTTCAGACGCACTATGTGAACGCCGGAACACAGAGCACCCCTTCGGGCCGCGGCAAGGCGATCATCAACTTCTGGACGATCGACAAGAGCCAGGTGACGAATACGGTCGGCGCAGTCTTCTCGAACAACAAGACGATCGATATCCCGCCGCATACATCGGCCACCTACTGCAAGGTGGTGAAGACGATCGATCATGACGTTTCGCTGCTGCTGATGACCGGCCACTTCCACAGCCGTGGCAAGACGTTCACGGTTGGCCACTGGGACGGCACGAAGCTGAAGGACACGATCTACCACAGCAACGCCTGGAGCGATCCCCCCATCCTGCAGTTCCCGACGCCGCTGCTCCTTCGGGCCAACGACAGCATCGCCTACATCACGACCTACGAGAACAACACCGATGCGGAGATCAAGTTCGGCCCGCATGTGGAGGTGGAAGAGCACGCAAATCTCTTCACGTTCTACTATCCGGGACCGGTAGGAAGCAAGGCGATCTATGACTTTACGGGCGGCTTCCTGATGGAATCGCACCCGATCTAATACCCCGGCATCACCCATGAATCTCGAACATATGATGCACCGTCACGGGAGCCTGATGGCTCTCGTGACGGTGCTTGTTGTTGGCCTCACATACCAGGCACACGCGGGCGGAGCCTGGGTGGATTCGCTCGGGCACGGAAGCATTCGCCTGGGCTACGACTGGAAGATGCAACCGGGTGCCCTGCGTCGCGATACACAGGGCGAACTGTATCGCTCGCTCTTCAACATGACGCACGACTATCGTTTCCTGTACGCAGGCGGCGAGGTTGGATTGGGGCGGCGCCTGGAGGCATCGTTCCTTGTTACGTATCTGTGGGCCCGCGAGATCGTGGACAGCACATCGGAGGATCCGTCGCGGATCTACCATGGCCCGAGCGACATGTGGGTGGGATTGAAGTACCAGGTGATCGACGGCGATTACCCGATCGCCGTTGGCGCCAATGTCCGGCTTCCCAATCTGTACGAAGCGAACAGCATGCTCAACGGGCAGCTTCTCACGGAGATCACGGGACTGCTGGGGCATGACTACGAAGCCAGCATCTATGCGTCGCACTCGTTCAATTCGAGTCTCTATGCGTCCGCCACTCTTGGCGGCCGCATCCGCGAAGGCGCCTCGGCGAATCAGATCCTGTACGGTGCGGATGCCGGCTACACGATACCGATTCTCGGCGATCGAATCTCGGTGCGAGCAGGGTTCGACGGCGTTGCAAGCATTGGCGAGCCGCGACCTTCAACGGCGAAGGACCGCTTCCCCGGCCTCTCGCTGGAACGCGACAATCACTTCTTCGATTTCAACGATGCCAGCTATCTTCGTCCGCAGCTCGGCATAGCGGTACGCGTGCTCCCGCGCCTCGAGGTGAATGGAGGCTTCGCCTACATCATATGGGGGCACAGCACCGTTGTCTATCAGGACTTTCTTCTCCAAGCAGGCTATTCGTTCTAGCTCCAGACGATGAGAAAACACAGATGCACGGCAGCCGCTGCCGGAATGGCCCTGGCCTTTGCGACGCTCCTGACATCCTCCGGATGCAGCAACTCGACGAATCCCACCGTGACCGTTGAACCGAAGTTCTCCAGCATCCAGGCGAACATCTTCAACCTCAACTGCACAACTTCATCCTGCCACGGCGCAACAGGCAATCGCGGCGGCATGATTCTGGAAGGCGCCGTTGCATACAACAATCTCGTAGGGGTTGTTCCGGAGAACGATTCGGCGAAGGCACGGCATCTTCTCCGCGTCTTTCCCGGGAAGCCGGACAGCAGCTTCATCATCTACAAGCTTACCGGGCCGCGCTCCGGCGAGGGCGATCCGATGCCGAAGACCGGCAGCAGCCTGGACCCGCAGCAGATCGACGCGATCCGCACCTGGATTGCGAACGGTGCAAAGAACGATTAGGCCGCAGCCGTTTGCCGGTGATCCGTAGTCCGCAGCAATCGATGCGGCCAACTACGGATTGCCATCAACCGGCACCCGATTCCACCATCATCACACTGCGACTTTTCCCGGCCGCGAGGGTCATATTGCATCCACAGTGATCCCGCCATTGCTGCGCCAGCCGCACACCGATCCGTGGTTCGCCAAACAGGGTCCGGAATTCCCGGGAACTGCCGTTGCACGGCCCGCGAGCACCGAAACGCTCCCGGCCCAGGAAGGAACCATTGGGTGTCGCAGGGCACCCACCTGCGCCCGGCATCCAGGACATCCTGCAGTGGCAACGATCGTAACCGGCCAGGACAATGACCAACTCCTACTCCCTCTTCGCGGCCGGCCTGCTTGCCGCCGCCGTCATGTGTTGCATCGGCGCTCGGCGCGCAGCGGCTCAACTGGTTCCCAGCATGATCGGCGATCGGCCGGGACAGGTGGAATCGATGACGACGCCGGAAACGATCCAGTTGGAGAGCGGCGTCTCGTACGAATCGCGGCGCAGCGCCGTGCCGGTGAAGGAATGCGGTCGTTCGTGGGTGGCCGGAACACTCCTCCGTAGCGGGATGTTGCATGAAGCGGAGCTTCGCATCGGCTTCGAATACGCGAACGAGACTTCCCGTGTCAGCTCGGAGATCAACAGGGATCACGGGCTGCGCAATCTCTCCATCGGGACGAAGGTGCGGCTGCTCGATCCCACCGCCGGTACGCCCGCACTCTACCTCTTCGCCAACGCACACATGCCGTTCGGCCAGGACGATTATCGCCCGGACGCAATCATACCCGGCATGCGGCTGCAGATGGACTGCCCGTTCTTCGACGAGGCGGCCATGCTTTCATGCAGCCTCGGCGGCGAGTGGCGCGTTGGCTCCTACGACATGATCTCCGGCTACACCACGACGCTCGCCGTTCCGCTCGCATCCGGACTCTCGATGTTCGGCGATCTCTCCGGGCAGTTCACCCTGGATGACTCTCCCCTCCATGTCTGCGACCTCGGCGTGGCATATGCCGTGCGGGAGTTCCTCGTGCTGGACTTCGCGGGCGGCATCGGCCTCACGCCCAATGCGTCGGACTACTTCTTCAGCGGCGGCATCTGCTGCCACCTGCCGTAGCCGACACCGGAACCGCCACAGAGCCCTCACCCCTGCCGCGGCACGCAATGCCGTACATTCATTGCGCACACCGGAGTTGCCGCACATGGCGGTAACCATCCGTGCACCGGCGGTACGCCGCGGACCGTAGCCGCGTAACGCATCGCAAACGGGCGGCCAGCCGCCGCCAGGCCCCGCATCATCACCCCCGCCAATCGATCAACCGCACCGATCGGGCCAGGCAGGCCCGACGGAATTCATCATCATCATCATCCGAAAAAATCTCTCCGCGCACGCAGCCGCTGCGACAATTTCCCCGGACCGATTGTCTTATTCGGACTAAGTCTCAGATCTGGATCTAGTCCAAATAGACATTCAATCGATCTGCGACGACTGACGCTCGTGCCCGGCGAATCAGGCATCCGGACAGGCCGTTCACGCACATCCGGACCGGACGGTGCGGAGGCACTGCCATGCCGTTGCGGAACGCCGGCGAGCGACATCGAACTCTTCAGGCATGCACTCCAATCTCAATCCAGAGTCCCTTATGAGAAACTCTCTCCCGCATGTACTCCGCAGGCACATGCCGCTGATGGCAGCACTGTTCGTGACGGCATTCCCCGCAACGGCGCAGACCGGCCGCATCACGGGGCTGGTGCGCAATGCCGAGACCGGCGAGATGCTGGGGAACGTCTCGGTTGCCGTTCGTGGAACCACGCTCGGCGCGAAGTCACTCGGCAACGGCTCGCTCACCATCGCGAACGTCCCTGCCGGCAAGCAGCGCCTTGTTGCCACCGGCATCGGGTTTCAACCGGCAGAGCGGGATGTGACGGTAACCGACGGCGGCACAACGAGCGTCACGTTCGACATGATACCGCGCGACATCGAGTTCGGCGGCGTCACGGTCTCCTCGCCCCGCGACAGGAGCTATGTCTCGATCCTCACCAGCGCCGGGACGAAAACGTCCACGCCTCTGCGCGACATCCCGGCATCCATTCAGGTGATCCCGGAACTGGTGCTGAAGGATCAGGGAGCTGCGTCGGTGGACCAGACCATCCGCAACGTAAGCGGCATCGTGCAGAGCAGCCAGAGCAACTACGGCTTCTTCAACAACTACACCGTGCGCGGCCTTCGCCAGCGCTTCCTGCGCGACGGCGTGCCGGACGGCCCCACAACAAACGGCTACGCCCGCTCGCTCACGGATGTGGACCACATCGAAGTGCTGAAAGGCCCGGGCTCCGCGCTGTACGGCAGCAGCGAGCCCGGCGGCTCCATCAACCTGGTAAGCAAGCCGGTGTACGAGGCGCCAACGCTGATCGTGTCGCAATCCGTCGGAAGCTTCAACGCGCTGCGAACGGCTGTGGATGCCGGCGGTGCGATTGTTCCGGGCATGCTCCGCTCGCGCATCAGCGCGGACTACAGCACGAAGGACGGCTATCGCGGCATCGGCAACACTACGCTCGAGGTGCTTCCGATGCTTGTCTACAGCCCGTCGGACAATCAGACGCTCACGCTGAACATCGACTATCGAAAGGTGGATCAGGAGGCCGATCCGTACGGCACCCCGTTCCGCGGCACAGAGCTGCTGGATGTGCCCCCGGAGTTCGGCTACTACACACCGTTCGCGAATACCACGCAGAAGATGGTGCGCGGTTCGCTTGCCCATCTGTGGCGCGTGGGTGAGCCGACAACGGTCCGGACCTATCTCTCCTACATGAAGCGCGATCTGTATCTGCTGCGCAACTCCGGCGGCGCGATCGCGGCCAACGGCGACACCATGAACGCCCGCGCACTGCGCGAACAGACGGACAATGTCACGGATCTGCTTGCACAGATCGAGCCGATCTTCAAGGCACGAACCGGGAGCATGGATCACACGATCCTCACCGGCATGGAGTATTCGCGGAGCAGAATTCTCACACACCGCCAGACTGCCGCACTCCCATCCATCCTGAACGTGTTCGCGCCGGTGCCGCGTGAGACCTCGCGCGACAGCCTCACCTTCAAGGTGGACAACGATCGCGACATCACGCTGAATCAGCTCGGCATCTATGCGCAGGACCAGATCGCGATCAGCAGCCAGTTCAAGGTGCGCGGCGGAATGCGATACGATATCTACGGCGCCAACGACATCCACCACACCGACACGCTTGGCGACGACCGGACGGACAGGAAGCTGAGCGGGCAGATCGGGCTGGTGTTCCAGCCGTTGACGGAACTGTCGCTGTACGGCGGCGCCGCTCACGGAAGCCTTTCCACGGTCTCAACGGAGAGCGCGCGGATTTCGGAGCCTGAGCAGTCCACACAGTTTGAACTGGGGAGCAAGACATCGCTGCTCGATGGCCTGTTGCAGTTGAACATCGCGGCGTTCTTCGTAACGCGCGAGCACTTCAACGTCACCATCGGCACGGAGCAGATACCGGTTGGAGAGCAGCGTACGCAGGGGATCGAGGTCGACATGAGCGGGCAGCCGACGGAGTCGTGGGGGATAACGGGGAACCTTGCCTACTACGATGCGAAGATCACGAACAATCCGGCGGACACCGGCGCAATCGGCAAGCGGCCGATCGGCGTGCCGGAAACATCCGGATCGCTCTGGAGCACCTATGCGTTCAAATCCGGATTCGCCGAGGGATTCGGCCTCGGAGCCGGCCTCACATATCGCGATGCGATGTATCTGGACGCCCACAACACTCGCAGCATCGATGCCTATGTCACGCTGGATGGAACGTTGTTCTACCGCACGAGACTGGTTGAGGTGCAGATCAACCTGACGAACATCGGCAACGTGGCGTATTACCGGAACGGCGTCAACTCCGGCGCACTCCCGGGCGATCCACGCAGCATACAGGGGAGCGTCCGGCTGAACCTCTGGTAACAGGCCGGCCGGTTCCTCTCCCGGCACCCCGGCTGCGTGCGCCCTTGGGGGAGGGGGCCGTGCAGCGCCCGGGAGAGGATTACTTCACGTTCCACGGAGGCGAGGGCTCCACACTCCCGACGTGGTTCCAGTGCAGGACCGCCCGGCCATCGATCTCCCTGGCCGGGTGGCCTCACTGTTGAAGCACCGTGCAGACGGATTGCCGGCATACGTGCGGGGACCGCACCGGCAGGGGTCCGACTATCCGGACGCCGGAGGCCGCCTCGCCGGAAACCGGAGGCCGCCTCGCCGGCAGCGACGCGAAGTAGATCAACACGAGGAACGCATTTCCCAACCCACTCGCAGATGAACAAACGGCTCCGTTCCCTTCACTCCTGGCTCGGCATCGTAAGCGGTGCATTCCTGCTGGTGATCGGCATGGCCGGCGCCATGCTGGTCTTCACCGATGACATCGACCGTGCGCTCAACCCCGCAACCGATGTGGTCCGCCGGCCCGCACCGCGCATCCCTCTCAACGATCTACTCGCCGATGTGCGAACCGCCTACCCCCAGGCGTCGCTCACCGGCGTGCGCCTGCAACCGGAACGGCCGGAGGCGGCATGCACGATCGCCATGAACATGCGCGGCTCCCTCTGGCTCGTGGAGATGGATCCATACAGCGGCGCGATACTCTCAACGCGGAACCTGGACCATTCCTTCATGCGCCAGGTGCTGGCACTGCATCGCAGCTTCTTCTTCAGGCCGTGGGGAGAGGCCGCCGTTGGTCTGCTGGCCATTCTCTTCTTCACGTCTGCGCTTACCGGCCTCATCCTTCATCGCCATTCGCTTGCACGCATCTTCACCGTGGTTTCCCGATGGCGTTCCGGCACGAAGGCCCGCCTCTTCGATCTGCATACGACGGTGGGCACACTGGCCTGTCTGTTCCAACTGACGATGTCAGCAACCGGCTTCTACATGATCTCGCCGGTGTACAAGCGCATCGTCACGGGAGCCGGGCAGGGAACCGCGTGGATGCCGCTTCCGCGGCCGTCGCTGGACAGCCTCCTCACCGTTGCAGCCCAGGCCCTCCCCGGCTTCCAGCCGCGGCTGATCTCGCTTCCCAACATGCCCGGCAAACCCATTCGCGTGACGGGATCCGTTGACGGGACATGCATCATGTACGGCACGGCAGGCAGTGCCGTAACGTTCAACCCGGCGAGCGGCGCGATGATTCAGGCGCTCGACATCTCGAAGGCTCCGTTCGCCGACAGACTGGAGCAGGTTGTACGCTCCGTCCACTTCGGCCAGTACGGATCGCTGCCGGTACGGATCATCTATTCCCTTGGCGGGCTCACGCCGGGCGTCCTCTCGATCACCGGAGCAATCATGTGGCTCCGAAAGCGCCGCCGGAAGAATTATGAGAGATGATGGGATCTGAGTGATGGGTTATGAGGGATGAGTGATGGGTGTGGCATAACCCCTGTCGACCGGCAGGCAGGAGAGATGATGCGCACACATCCCTCATCTTTCGTATCTCATGCTTGCCATCCCCACACCGGTGGGATATCTTTCGGTGGACAACACATCGGGCACTCTCATGGATGATATCCTCACAGACTTTCGCCATATCATCGATCGCGCCGGCGAGCACCTGAGCGCGATCTCCGAGGAGCAGAGCATGACGCCGCCTGCAGACGGCGCATGGTCTGCAAAGGAAGTGCTCGGGCACTTGATCGACTCCGCGGCGAACAATCATCAGCGATTCGTTCAGGCGCAGTTGCACGACGATCTTCTCTTCCGTCCGTACGACCAGGATCGATGGGTGGAAGTGCAGCGGTATCGGGATGAGCCGTGGGGATTTCTGGTGCAACTCTGGGGGCTCTACAATCTTCATCTCCTTCATGTGATCGAGGGGATGGATGAGGACCGATTGAAGGAGCCGCGCTACGAGCACAATCTGGACCAGCTTGCATGGAAGCCGATCAGCCGCAGCCAGGCAGCAACGCTGGAGTACGTTGTGCGCGACTACGTCGGGCATCTCGAGCATCATCTCGCACAGATCATTCCGCTACGCACCAGCCGCTGAGCGATCGTTGCAGGCGGCATTCACGGACAGGCCGTTGCGGAGGTCCCTGCGGCCCCCGGCGCAACGCATACTCCTTCGTTCCACCGGAAACCCATCCAGACATCTCTCCCATTCATCATGGCCAACGGTTCCAACGATACACTGCGTGCATATCTGGAGAAGATCATCGCGCTTCGCAAGGAGAAGGAGGAGCAGCCTCCCACCGATGCGGAACTTCAGCAGATTGCGATCGAGTCCGGGATCAGCGAAAGCGATCTCGCCTATGCGCGCCAGCGTCTGGATGAATACATACAGCGCGGCGAGCGGTTCATCGCGGGAGGGAATCTGGATGGTGCCATCGGCGAGCTGGAACAGGCGGAGGTGCTCTCCCCCTCGAACGTGACGGTGCTCGCAGCGCTTGCATGGGCGCACGCACGCCGCTGGCAGTTGTTGCGCCACTCGGCGGATCGCGCCCGGGCCGCGGAGTTCGCCCGGCGTACGCTTGCGATCGAGCCAACCAACTCCGCGGCGCTCGATGTGTTGAACCAGCTGGAACATCCGGCAGGCGCCGACGGCACGGGAGCGGCGCCGGCGCCGCGACGAGCCCCACTGATGATCGCTCTGGCCGCAGGCGTGCTCGGCATTGCCGCCGCCGGCGTTCTTCTGTTCACGCGGAGCAGCCCGCGAGGGGACTCGCAGCCGGCACCGCCAGCCGTGGCCACGGAGGCCGCAACCGACACACCCCATCCTGCCGCGAAGAAATCCGCTCAGCCGCCGGCAGATGATGCAGCGAAGCACGACAGCGGCTTCGCCCGTCTGGCGGCCCGGTTCGGCCGGAGTGGAATCGGGCCGGGGATGTTGAGCGGCGCGCTTGTTGTTGCGGTGGATGGCAAGGGGCATCTCTACGTGGGGGACGATTCCGACGGACGCATTCAGATCTTCGATTCAGCCGGAACGTATCAGTCGCAATGGTCCATCGGCGCGAAGACCTATCTCCGTTTGCTTGCATGCGACAACAACGGCATCGTGTATGCAGTGTACGATGGCGCCATCCACCGATTCGAGGGAGCAACCGGAAAGCAGTTGAGCGACATGCGGTCGCCGCTCGGGCCGGGCATCGTGGACATCGCCGCAACGGCGGACGGCGGCCTGGTTGCCGCGTGGGATGGGTGGTACAAGGGAGGGCTGCTCGTTGATCCCGAAAGCAGGGATGCGATCATCCGCTTCGATGCCGCAGGGCGTGCCGTGAAAGTGATGAAGCATCCGATCAGCACCGTCAGCGAAAGCACGGAGATGGGGCTGCATGTGGCGGTGAATGGCCTCGGCAGGATCTATGCGAGCGGCATCACCGGCTACATCTACATCTTCACGCCGGAGGGAACGTACCTCAACCGGTTCGGCGGCCGTGGCAGCAGCGCCGGCTCGATTACCCGCGCCTCGCATATCGCGGTGGATGGCCGCGGACGCGTCTATGTCTGCACGTGGGGCGGCATCAAGGTGTTCGATGCCGATGGAGCGCCGCTCGGCACGATCGAGGCGAAGGGCTCCATCGATGCGATCGCCATCGACAATCACGACCAGTTGTTCGCACTGCAGCGCGGAAGCATTGCGAAGTATGAGCTGCCGGGATAGGGAGGCCGGGCGACGTGCGCGTGAACGTACGGCACATCGCCCGGAACGCGTTCCCTCTCAACGGCGTACGATCATCTTCGTCACGCTCCTGTTCCTCCCGAAGAGCAATTCCACCAGATACGTTCCGCAGGCAAGCTCCCGTGTATCGATGCCAAGGGCGTAGCGTCCTTCCTGCAACGTGCGGTGCTGCATGATCGCAGACACCACGGAACCGGCCGCATCGTACACGGTGAGCGTGACATCGTCATTGCCCGGCACGGAAAATCGAAGTTCGCCGGTTCCTGCGATTGGATTCGGGTATGCGGAAACACGGAGTGAGGATGCCGTTGCCGTCACAAGCTGCAGCTTCGCCGCAGCCTCCTCCTCCACCGGCATGGTAATCTCCTCCACTGGATACAGTGGGGCATGCACCACCCCCACCACACTGACATCCACCGGCACTATTCGCATGCGGACGTAATACGTTCCGGAAAGCAGATCCATATCGCGTGTGATATTCACCGCGTACGAATCGAGTGTGGAGGCAATCGCAAACGAATCCAGTTGCGCAACCACCCGGTCGCCGGCCGAATCCACGAGCTCCGCGATGAATTCCACATGCATACCGCCCGCAAGCCCGCTGTCGCCGGCGAACCGTCCGGCCAGGGAGCAGCCAATCGTCGTTGAGTCGTGCGCCTGGAAGCACTTCGTCCTGAAGAGCGTCCGGAGGCTTGCCAGGCTGTCCGTGCGGCGCAACGAATCGGCACGCGGAATCATCGCAACGGGGGCGGCACCCGATGGTCCGGAGGTCCAGACATCGTTCAGCATACCGCTGATGGCCGTCGGAGTGGAATCGGAGATCCGGAAATAGACGCGCCGCCCCTGCGCCAGATACCCCTGCGGCCGCTCCTTCGCGAAGAACTGCCGCGATGTCTCGATCCTTCCCTGCGATGCCGCCGCGTTGCTCATGACAAACAGCGTTGCATGCCTCCCCTGCTGCCGCGTTGGGGAGGCCGACCCGTTCGGATTGAACCCTCCGATCATGCAGGCCTCGGGGGTTGGCCAGATAAACGATGCGGCGTATTCCACGATGGACTGCTGCATCGGCTTCAGCCCGACGATCGGGCTCATGACAACGGCGAAGGTGATCTTCTCGTGCACACTGTCGTCGTGCGGTGTCATGCGCGCGTTGATACTCGACGTGCAGGGATACACCGGCGGCGCAATCAGGCCCGGGGCCGTTGCCGCAAGCGTCGTGTTGTACGTCCATTGCCATGGATTTTCGATACAGTCGAAATACGGACGCCATCGGTCATGATGCGACGTGTCCGGATCGCAGCTTCGGGACGTCTCCGTCCAGAGGCTGCTGAAGTGCACCCAGGTCTCCCGGTAGGGTGCTCCCCTCTTGTCGAACATCGGCACAAAACTTTCCCACGTAATCCCCTCCTGCGCACCACACCAGACATCCTGTGTCATGTCCATGGAGGGATGCTGGTGGCTGGTGCCGTCGTTCTGGCTCACCATCATGCGGTTCTTGACGATCACACGGTGCGTGTCGCGACTGTCCACCGTGTCCACCAGCCGCGCGTATGCAATGGCCGTTCCCGACTTGGCGGACTGCTGCCATGCAATGCCCACGCTGGAATCCCGCCCGGCGATGTGGGCAAACGGCGGCATGGTTGGATACTGCACCGTGCCGGGGGGGCATTGCCTGGCAACCGTGTCGCATGTTGTATATGTTCCCGCCATATCCCACCATCGGGCGTTGGTGTCGAGCCTGCGGGCCTTCACAATGATGCCGCGCGCGCTGTCGGCATAGGCGAAGAGATAGGCGCCATGAAGACGGCTCACTACCGGCGTTCCCCACTTCGAATCATCCACGCCCCACGCAATGCCCACAGTATCTATCACGGCACTCACCAGTGGCAGCGCGTTGAGATCGTTCGCGGGAGCGTAGATATTCCTGGCAAAGATCGGTCGGGCGCGCCCACTGTCCATGTTGTTGTAGGAGCTCCAGACCACCGTAACGACACGGTCGCTGGGTTTCGAGCTGTCCGCACGAACCGTAAGCGAGGGGAACCGATTATCCAGGTAGTGATCTGCATGGATGGTATCGCTTACCATCACCTCGGCGCCGGCCTGCGGATCCCAGCGGATTGCGCCGGTCTGGCTCGAGATGGGAAGCGAGCGGCGGTAGTACACCTGGTCCGACCAGATTGTGTCGTGCCTGCCCGTCGGTGTGCGGAACCGCGTGCTGCGTACATACACCGCGTGCCAGAATGTGCCGTCGAACACCAGCTTTCGCTGGTTGTTCATGGCGGTGAAGCCGGTAAACGCCACATCGTTCGGCCTGCAATACGTGATGCGAACAAGCGCGCCGGCGCCCGGACGCATCCAGAGCGCGAACGCACTGTCCGCACGAATGATCGTGTCCAGCCCGGCCCGTGGCCCGGCAAACGGCAGGTGATTGGTATCCGGCTCAACCTCCGTGATGTGCAGGAAGTTATACTGCGATGAATCCGGATGGCGAATATTGTGGAGCCGGACAACCAGACGGCGAACATCGGCAAGGCTGTCCAGCCGTCGTCCCAGCGCGGTTGTATCCGGAATATCGCCGGGGCGTTCGAAGGTCCGGCGATTCACCAGGAAGATCGTGTTGGTGTCATAGAGCCTGTCCGGCCTGCCGCTGGAATCAACCCCGGGACTGGTGTCGAACAGCCCCAGTTCCACGAACGTGGTCGAGTCCGCATCCAGATGTCCGTTGCGGTCGAATGCGAAGATGGTATCCACGATTGCCGAAGAATCCAGGCTACGCGAGTGAGACTGTGCATCAGCATCACCTGCCATCCACGATTGATTGCGACAGAAATGCATGGAATATCCGTCGCGCCAGTGCAGCCCTGCCATCGCGAGACCAATGCGCGACAGCCAGCCATTCATCCGGCGCATTTCGTCGTACCTGTTCCCCCACCCCGAATAGAAATCCGCCACTTCGAAATGTTTCTGCGAAAAATGTACCGGGTCCGCATCACCTCCCTGCAGTATCAGGCGATCCAGATGATTCTCTCGCATGTCGCTGCGCCAGCCGACCGGCCCAACGTCGTTATAGAACTGATACGGGCGCGTTACGTCCGGAGAGGCGGAAGCGTAGAATTCCGACGAATCCGATCCGATCCACGAATAATGAACTCCTCTGGATCCATAACAAAGCCCCAGATTGATCATCATCCGGATTTCGGATGCTTCCTGCACGCGAGAGCGAATGGTGTCGAAGCCGTGAGGCGTGGTGTCCGGCACGATGCGAAACGGAGCATGAACGCCAGGCCACTGAATGATTCGTTTGCCGGTGCGTCGCGATGCCCACGCCGCATGCCCGAGCTCGTCGGCCCACGAGAACCAGTACGGCCAGCCATCGGCTCCGACCACGTACGCTCCGACATGCAGACGCTGATACACACGTGTGTAGGACGTGTCGATGCATTCCGGCGTCGGTGTCAGCAGCGGGATGTGGAAGCGCCCGCCATTATGTTCGGCGAGCGACGCAGGCTGTGCCTGATCGAATCCGTAGCGCTCGCGATTGCTACCAACCGGCAGCGAGTAGATCACATCGCCCGGGTACGTCTCCACGCAGATCTCCGGCTGATGATCGTATGCCTGCTGGATCGGGTTGTGATGCCACTGGTTGGCCCTGAACGCACGGATGCCGATCGTCTCCGAATCGCCGAACGGAAACACCTCGGCCATCAACGAATCGAACGCGTCGTATGCATCGTGCTCGAAGAACTTCCCTTCGTCGCCGGAGTAGAATCGGGTAACCGGGCTCTGCGATACCTCATGCATCGTTGGTCCGTACACCGCCCGCCGAGCCATACTGATAATGTCGTCACGAAAATCCCTGCACTCGGAGCACTCCGCTGCATTTCCCGTCAGGAGATGTGTCATGGAGTCACATATGGCTATGCTTCGCAGCGCAACGCTTTCTACACCGGTCCAGTGGATTCTGAGGTCGAAACGATGAGCCGTGTTGGCGTCGTTCAGCGGACCTCCCGGACCATTTCTTCCATCAATAGTGCGGAGGTTGACCAGGAATGTCTTGCTTCCATATGCCAGATAATTCTGATCCTGATCCGTTGGGGAGGGAATGAGATCACGCTTTCGTACCAGCAGCGTCTGATACAGATATGACAACGTATCGGACGCGGCGCTATGCGTGACTCCATTACTGTCCAGGAACCCACTCCCCTTCGGAATCTCGCACCACAGCTCCACGGTGAGCACGGAGTCATCAACCGGTCTCGTGCTGTCGCCACCGCCGCCATCCGGTGAATACATATGCCCCTTTACGGTGATATAATACATGGAATCTCTGGCGATCTCCGGGCGGGGAATGAGGAACTGGCTGCTGTTGGGGGTATGCGGGTCGTAAGGATAGCGGTCGAAGCGATCGTTGTGCACGGCACTGTCCACACCAAAGGCGATATGCTGCGCAACGATCGCCTGAGGAGGAATGTTCATGTGCATGGTGTACACCCGCTCCAATGGCACGCGGACCCTGCCGTCCGGCTCAGTGTTTGCCTGTGTGACGCCGTACGCGGTATCCATGAACACATTGCGATAGTGATAGGCATCCGAAGTGTCGAATGGATAGAGCGTCACGGACCTCCCGTAGCCGGCGGCACTGAGCAGAGGTACGTTCGCGATCAGGTGGTGCGTTCCGGCCGCGTCCCGGACCGTGTCGAATCGGATTTCGTCACGACGAATCGTATCGCCGAGGGTCATCGCGTCGGTATTGATCTCCAACGTGCTCAACCCGAGAGTGTCGGCAAACAGCCATGCTGCAGCAATCCCCCCGTGCGGTGGATACGTGGCCAGGCGGCCGCCGATATAGAAGGTATCGAGACGGAAGCCATACGATGGGAGCCGCGGCATCACGGTATCCCTGAGCAAATCCGGTTGCTGCGCCTGTAATGTGCCGGAGAATAATTTCGTTGCGAGAATAGAGGCAATGAAAATCCCCCGGCGCCACGAAATCTGTGGCGTCGTACCGTGCCGGAACATACCCAACCCCCTTGGAAAATGTTGTGCTGTACGGTGGGAGTGCGGAGAATACTATGAAGTTACTCTTGCTTCCCTATTGTTTCCGTATGAGTTTCGTAGAGATGCGGATGTTGTTTTGTCGAGGGACATGTATCGAAATGGATTCCGCAGAAATCCTATTGTTTTACTATACGTTTCGTGGCAATACGAACATTATTCTTATCAAGGATATTCATGAAATAAACCCCTGACGGTGTATTTCCAATATCGAGCAGTGCCGCGCCTTTCGACGGATCGATCACCGCATGAAAAATTTCGTTCCCGAGCATGTCGTACATGGCCAGCCCGTACGGCATGCGGCACAGATCGCCGCGCCATGCAACGTGAACCTGCTCGCCGGCCGGAACCGGCCACAGAGTGATCGCCTGGTCGTACCCCTCTCCCGGGATGGCCTCCACGCCGGCGGCGTGCGGCGAGGGAATGTACGGACCACCCCTGTAGATGACGGCGCTCCCCCCCTCGAACCCGGACGTGGGGTCGCCGTTGATATAGTCGTTCCAGCCGTCGCCGTCGATATCGGCGATCGCCGAGCCGGATGCGCCCGGACCGAAATATGCATCATACGAGGAGGGAGGGCCGTCCACCCCGCCCGAGAAGAGCGTGTATGCGGGGGAGTCGCCGGTATCGAATTCGGATTTCCCCAGGAGCAGCAT
Source organism: Kapaibacterium sp. (SeqCode) (assembly GCA_035549015.1). GTDB lineage: Bacteria > Bacteroidota > Ignavibacteria > OLB7 > OLB7 > JAFDZV01. The sequence goes on along the minus strand of DASZRW010000089.1, from coordinate 37,252 downwards.
CTCGTAGCGTCCTGTACTGTCGTTGAGGAAGCCGCCGCTTGCGTGATCGTACCTGTCCGCGAATATCCTGCTGGCGCTGGCACTGTCCAGACCGTCGGTACGTGCGTGCCATCCGGCACCCGAGCGGAACAGCCATGTTCCGCGATTCGGCTGGAAGACACGATCCACGGCAATATCGGTTACGCCATCGCCATCGCAGTCCAACGCGGTGACGCCGACTTCGGCAGTCGGGAGATCGGGTGTCAGGTCGATGATGCGACGCGACGCGGGATCGGCAAAGCGCTCCAGGTTATCGGATCCCCAGTAGAATGTCAGATGGTTGAAGGGCTGCCCCGTGAAACCGCGGCTGAGCAGGATGTCCGGCCATTTATCGCCGTCGAAATCTCCAACGGTGGCATGAACCGGGCCGATTCCGTTCTCGTAGGGATGCCTGATGATGAGCGGCTCCGTGGCAAGGCTGAACTCCGGGCCGCCCTTGAATATCCATATCTCCGGGTATGAGGAGACGCCGGTGTCCAGGCGGATGCCGCTGTGCACCAGTACCAGATCGTCGTAACCATCGCGGTCCAGGTCAACGGAGAGAATTGCATCGGGTCCGGTGGAGTAGCGCCGCGGATTCATGTTTCGGGTATCGAGTACGGCAAAAGGCGAATCCGCGATACGGCCATTCTCCGCGTTGAATAATTGAAGCTGGTAGGAGTGCAGCCATGTTCCCGTCGTGGTGTCCAGGTACGAGCGAACAACGCCGATCGACCGCCTGGAGCCGCCGGAGAAATGCCCGATCACCAGGTTGTTGCTTGTTACCGAGTCGAATATGCGGATTGGAGCAGTGATGTGGGAAATAGCGCTATCATTTGAGCGGCTTGAATCGGGGCAGTATATGCGCCACTGGAACAACCCGCCGGCGTATACGGCCCATGCGTTTCGATGCTCTTCAAAAATATCGGGCAGCCCCTTCACCATATAGCCGATCCCGTCGCCGCTGTTTACCGCACCCCTGATGCTCCACATCGGTCTAAGGGGTACCGCGTTCGGCGTGGCACTTATTCGCACGGCGTTCTGCGCCTGCATCACTGACCGTGCCGCAATCGCACAGCCGAGAATCACCAGCGCAAGGCGGAACACTCCGCAGCGTGATGGCACCGTATGGCATACAGTGAACACAGACTCTCTTCTGCAGGTGGTGGTTGATCGCGCCATGGCGTGCGCTACACATCGGGATGCAATGATGCATCCACTCCTGAACAACGCAATGCGCGGCATGCCGCGATGCGCTTCGGTTCCTTGATCAAACATTGTTTGCTGAACCTGCTTCGGAAAATCAATTCGGAACTACGCGTCATGCATGGGGACTTCCTGGGTATCAAATATCATGAGTGTCTGCAGCTCCTATCCTCGACGATAGTTCGAAATCCGAAGCACTGAATATTGTGAAAGATATAGACCCGATATAACGTACAAGCTATGGCATACAATAGCTTGTTACTGTGGGGGAATTATTAGCGATGTTCTTCGAAAACTGGTTGAGAACGCCGTGAAGAAGATAATTGCACGCGCCTGAGCCGCCGGATCCGGATGATTCCTTCCCCAACCGCGTGCTGCGAATCTGCTCGATCGTTGTGTGACCGGTGCAGGTGTTATATATGGACACCCTTGTTTCAAAAGCTCGAACGTACTTGGCGCGTGTGGAGGGGATAACGTGATGCAAATATCATTTCGTGAACGCTCCCCAAACAGTACATCTTTTGGTACCCTCTAAACAGGTACCGTTACGTTCTTAAACATTTACAAAGATAATACAATTTGACGTGGATTCGACACGCAAAGATTACGTAGCTGCAAGCCCTGATTGGTGGCCATGTTGGCATCACAGGGAAGCAAAACATCCAATTACAAGCAGAAAACCAAGATTTCGGCCGGAGAGCCTGTCATGATACCGTTCGGCATTACCTCCTCGGCTTCGCCCTGCTCGTGGGCGTGGCCTGCATCGGATCGTCCGGCCAGTAGTGCTTCGGGTAGCGCCCCTTCAGATCCTTCCGTACATCGAAGTAGGTGGATCGCCAGAAGTTCGCAAGGTCGCGCGTGACCTGAACCGGGCGATTGGCCGGGCTGAGCAGATGGATCGTCAGCGGGATGCGCCCGCCGCCGATGCGCGGCGTCTCGGCCAGCCCGAACATCTCCTGCAGCCGCACCGCGAGCGTGGGCGCCTCCGGCGTGCTGTAATCGATCGGGATGCGGGAGCCGCTCGGCACCTCGAGATGCGTCGGCGCGTTCTCCTCCAGTGCCGCACGCCGGCTCCAGGAGAGCATGCCGAGCAGGATCGCCGCCAGATCCAGCCGCGCAAGCTCCTCGCGCCGGCGCATGCCGCCGAGGTGCGGCGCCAGCCACTCGCGCAGCGATGCCGCCAGCACGTCGTCCGATACGTCCGGCCATGCCGCATCGGCATGATGCATGAAGATCATCCGCTGCTGCGCCCGGCGTGCCTCACGACTCCACGGAAGCATGCCGATGCCGGCAGCCTCGATCGCCTGAACAAGCGCCTCTGCAATGCTCTCGGGATCCGGCGAGGCGATCTGCACCTCGCGCAGCACGATCGCTCCCAGACGGTCCAGCCTTCGCGCGCGCACCGCACCGGTGGCCTCGTCCCACGCAATCACCTCCCCGCTGACAATCCACTCGGCAAACTCCAGTTCGATCTCGTCCTGCGATATCGGAGCGGCGCTGAAGATGCGGCTCTCGCGGCGTTGCCCGTCCAGATCGGCAACCACCACGTATGCGTCTGCCGCGAGCGTCTGCGTCTCCGCCATCACGGCCGCGCCGCCGTTGCGGAGCAGGTAGCGCCCCGGCATCCCCGGGCGTGCCTGCGCGATGCGATCCGGATAGGCGAGCGCCAGCAGCATTCCGCACGACTCGGGTTCGTTGCCTTCGTCGCGGATGCCGAGCCTGGAGCGCCATTCGCGCGCCTGCGCGATGATACGATGGCATGCGGCGCGATCGAGATGGTATCCGTGCGCGTGGGGTGCATCCGGCCGCTCGTGCCGTTCGATCGCCAGCACCGTCTCCAGCCGCAGCCGCAGGTCCACATCCACCGTCCCGTTCGCGGCCTTGAAGATGTCCCGTTCCCCAACCAGAGCCGCAAGGCGCGTTGCAATGGAGCCGAGCCCGAGCTCCATGCCGGCGAGGAGCATGTGCGCAAGGCGCGGATGCAGCGCAAGCGCGGCCATGCGCCGGCCGTGCGGGGTGATGGTGCCGGAGGCATCCAGGGCTCCCAACTCCGCCAGCAGCTCGCGCGCCTGCGCGAAGGCTGCAGCCGGTGGCTGGTCCAGCCAGGCAAGCGAGGCGGGATCGCTCACTCCCCACTCCGCAAGCTCCAGCGCCAGCGAGGCGAGATCGGCTTCCAGAATCTCCGGCGTGTTGAAGGCGAGCAACGACTCCTGTTCCGCGGCGTTCCAGAGCCGGTGACAGACACCGGGACCCTGACGCCCCGCGCGTCCGCGCCGCTGATCGGCGGAGGCGCGCGTGACGCGAATCGTTTCCAGGCGCGTCATGCCACTGCGCGGCGAGAAGCGCGGCACGCGGGCAAGCCCGCTGTCGATAACGGCACGCACGCCATCCAGTGTGATGCTTGTCTCGGCGATCGAGGTGGCGAGGACAACCTTCGTTGTTCCCGACGGCGAGGGTGCAATCGCAGCATCCTGTTCCTCGGAGGTCAGCATGCCGTGCAGCTGCAGCACCCGCGTCCCCTGCGGCAGCACGCTCCCCTCGAGCAGCGCGGCGGTGCGGCGTATCTCCCCGGCTCCCGGGAGGAACACCAGCACGTCCCCCTCTCCCCGGCGAAGGGAACGCACAACCATTGCCGCAACGGCCTGCTCGATCCGTTGTTCCCTGTCGCGCTCGTGGTAGTGCGTCTCCACCGGGAAGATGCGCCCGGCGCTGGTGACAACCGGAGCGGGTCCCTCCGCCGCGGCGCCGAGCAACGATGCGAGGCGGCCGCCATCGAGCGTTGCGGACATGACGAGGATTCGGAGATCGTTGCGCAGGTGGCGCTGCGAGTCGAGGGCGAGCGCCAGGCCGAGATCCGCATGCAGGCTTCGCTCGTGGAACTCGTCGAAGATCAGCAGGCCAACCTTCTCGAGCGCGGGATCGCCGGAGAGCATGCGCGCCAGTATCCCTTCGGTCACCACCTCCACTCGGGTTGCGCCGCTCGTCTTCGCCTCCATCCGGATGCGATAGCCAACACGCGCGCCAACCCGCTCCCCCAGCAGCCACGCCATGCGCGCCGCAGCCGCGCGCGCGGCGATCCGCCTGGGCTCCAGCATCACGATGCTCCTCCCCTGAAGCCACGGCTCACCGAGAAGTGCGAGCGGCACGCGCGTGGTTTTGCCCGCACCGGGCGGGGCCTCCAGCACGGCGCAGCTTCGCACGCGCAATGCCTGGCGAAGCTGCGGAAGAACTTCCTCGATGGGGAGATCGGTCATGCGATGAAACTACTCAAAGCTTCCAACAGGGCCTTCGCGGCGGGCGTGCGGCATGCGCGGGCTGCAGATGAACGCATCGGGGGAAGCCGGCAATCCGCGGACCTCGGCGCAGGCATTCGCGGCGGCGGAAGCGGCCCGGCGGTTTCGGAATCGTGATTCGAACGCTCAGTGCCCCAGCATCAGAAGCCGGTGCACAACGGTTGTGCCGGCATGGATGCGTGCAACGTACGCTCCGGCCGGCAGGTTCGATACGTCGCGCCGCAGCTCCCGGCCGCCGGCACCGAGGTGCTCGCGGATCGGCGTGGCGGCATGGCGACCGGTGATGTCGTACAGATCCAGAGCCATATCGGCATCGTGCTCCAGCATGACGTTCAGCACCACCTCGCCAGGCGGTGCCGAAACCTCGACGCCCGCGGACCCCGCTGTTGTACGATCGTCCACACCGGTCGCGTCCGGACCTTCCTCCACGATGATCGGCTCGAACCCCAGCTTCCGCGTGAAGGTTCGATGCGGAGACGTCACCAGCGCCGGCTCCACGGAAGTGACGCCCGGCCGGGTGATGATCGGCCAGACGTTGAAGACCGTGCTGGTTCCGGAGACGGTGACGGTTTCACCGTTGGGAATCGAAGGATCGTCCGGGTACATGTTCGCCTCGCTCCACATCACATAGCATGGCGTCCCGCGCTTCCGCTCGAAGCGATAGACGCGCGTATACGGATCGTCGCTCACGTTGAGACGGGAGACGGACGTGAAGTCATGCAGGGCATCCACCAGGAGGCGCATGGTATAGGCAACCGGCTTCATTGCATAGTTGGTGAGCCGGTTCCCCACGAGGCCGGTATGCCGCCACGCCTGGCTGAGGATGTAGATCGGGTGACCGGGATTGCAGTCGTTGGAGAGCGAGAAGCTTGCACGTTCCGCCCCTTCGCCGAAGATCGTGGCGAAGCACTTCACCGCATCGCGCGCACACTTGGCGTTGTACCAGTTGGTGATGGCCGTGTCCCCCGCGTTCAGGCTGTCGCGCAGCCGGACGTAGCTGGGAACGACGGGGTTCGGCATGTCGCGTTCGTTCACGATCCCCTGAAGGAACTGCAGGTAGCCATCGTGCGGCACGTTGTCCGTGAGAACGCTGGACCACATGTCGTCGATGAAGATCGGTTTCGAGGGCGCGTACCTGCGGATCAATTTCATGGATTGATCGCTCGCCTTCCAGCCGCTGTGCGGATGCCAGCCGATGTAGTCGCAGGCCTGCCCCTGGCTGGTGTCGCCGAGCTGCGTGATCAGCCAGACCAGACTGTCGAAGCCCTTCGTGTAGGTGGCGTGGCCCAGGTTGTCGCCGCCGAGGCGCTGGCGCACGACTGGCCCATGCACGTCCGGATAGTCCGGGAAGTCGCCGTAGAGATCGAACAGCCAGCCGCCGCTCCCCACCAGCCTGCTTCTGCCGCTTGGGTCCGCCTCGTGAATCGCGCGCCATGTGATCCGGTGCAGGCGCACGAGGTCGGTAACGTTGTCATCCCAGTAGCCGGCACCCTGGGCCTCGCCGGCATCCCCCAACCCCTGCCCGTTGAAGTAGATCTCCTGGTGCATGATGTAGTAGTGCACCGGAACGCGCAGGCCGGGCATATCGTTCACACCATCGCCGTCGTAGCGCTCCACGATCGCCTTCACATAGTTGAACCAGGCCTGCTCGTGCGCGGAGTCCGGCGCGCACTCGTCACCACCCGGACCGTCGATGCAGTTGTGATTCTCCGCGTAGGACCACGGTGCATTGTTCTGGAAGTTCCACACCACCTCGAAGCCTGCATCCTGAATACGCCGCACCCATGCATCGCTCTCCGAGAAGTTGATCGGCGCCGTGGGGGATGCCTGCATGCCGTTCCAGCCGCCGCCGATGCCGTCGATGTTGATTCCTCCCACCGTCTCCTGGTTTGCGGTCACCCAGGCAAGGCGCGAGAGAAGCGTATCGTGTTCGGCCTCCGAGGCAAACGGCGGATCGAACTCCATGTACTCGAAGCCGAACCGCCAGTCCGGTGCCTGTGCATGGGCCTGCCGCGCCGCTGCACCGGCCAGCACACCACCGGCAACCAGCAGAGACATTGCAACGATCCGGAGTCCGCTTCGCATGGTCATGATAATCACCATGAATCAGAACGTACGTGCACGCCGCACAACCTCGCAGGATGCCCGACCGACGCGGGAGAATCATGGGAGGAGAGATGTATGTGGAGTGCGATTGAACGAGACCGAACATCGGCAATTGAACGGCGGATTGCAACCCCGGGGTCTGCGCCGGCGGCATACGCAAGTATCGTTCGCAGCAGCGGCACACATCATCCCTCGATCGTTGCGCACAATGATCCGCATCATAGAACACCCGACCTTCGGTAAGTAGGTTTCGGCCGTGAAGGAGATGGTCGCTCAGCGCGGCACCGGGCATGCGCGGCCGATCATCCGTAATGCTTCTTTCAAGGAGATTGAGTCATGAAATTCTTTGGAATGTTGGCCAGCGGCCCCGGACGAGTGGCGCGTATCGGCGGAGGCTTTGTCATGATGTTCGTTGGTGCGCTGATACTTGGCGGGAAGGAGGGAAACATTGCGGCGATTATCGGCGCCGTTCCGTTCCTGGCCGGAATCTTCGATGTCTGTCTGTTCGCTCCACTGGCCGGACTCCCGATCGGGGGCGGGCAGATACGCGCACGATTGGCCTCGCGATCCTAGAACTCCATCGCGGGAGCCTGGAGTTCCTACAGTCGGATGTTGCGCAGCTGGCAGTCTACGCACATTTTCTTCAATAGGAACCCTGAATCCGGCCCGCCGGATGCCACGATATCCGGCGGGCCGGCATATGTCCGGCGGTCACCATCATATCATCCACCGAACCACGTTGCCGTACGCCTCCATCGTTGTACTTTTGCGGCGCGAACATCCCAGCCATCCGGCATACCCCCTGCATTGCCGCCATCGGTGCCCCCAGCGCCGCGGCCGATCGCCATCACGACTGAACAGACGAACGGAACCGGCGGCCGGTAACGTCGCAATCAACCGACGCATTCACACGGCGGGAGCACCAGGCACGCACCAGGGAACGGACACGCAACGCAGCCTGCGACGCATCCCTGCGCCTGCGGATGCCTTCGCCTCCCTGCGGATGCCTTCGCCTCCCGATCGCGGAGAGTCCACGCGGACGCATCCCCCGAACGATGAGCGGCCTCCTCCGGCCCGCCATCGGGATACGTCTCCGTCACACGATGGCAACGCCTCCTGGTTCTGTGAACGTGGAGGGAAGCCGCCATATATTCGCACCCATGAAAATCGGCATCCTGACTGGAGGGGGCGATTGCCCCGGCATGAACGCATTCATCCGTTCCGTTGCACGCTCTGCATGGAACCTGGTCCCCGATGTGGACGTGTGGGGCATTCATGACGGCTGGCGCGGACTGATCGAGCGCAGCTACCAGCACCTTGCCCCGGTGCACACCGCCGGCATCAGCAAGCTTGGCGGCACCATCCTCGGAACGCTCCGCGTGCCGGAGTTGAAGAACAATGCGGATCTGCGCGCCGTCGTGATGCACAATTTCATCGAGGATGGTTTCGAGGCGCTCTTCGTCTGCGGCGGAAACGGAAGCCTGCGCGCATCGCACGATCTCGATCTCATGCTTCGCGACGCCGGACGCCCGCGTCCCATCCTCTTCACCAGCGCATCGATCGACAACGACGTCGCCAACGTTCACGGCACAGCGCTCGGCTTCTACTCCGCAATCCATCGGAGTGTGGAGATGATGGAGTGGATTCGCGATACCGCCTCGGCACACCGCCGCGTCTACATCATCGGATCGATGGGCCGCAACTCCGCCTACCTCCCCTTCTATGCCGGGATCGCATCCGGCGCCGAATTCGTTATCCGTCCCGATGAGCGCGTGGACTTCGATGCAATCGTGGACATGATCGAGTCCCGCGATCGCGATACACGCATCATCGTGAGCGAGGCCTACCCGAAGTCGCTGGAGGAGATCCGCGCGATCCTGGAGCATGCTCTGGAGCATCGCAACAGCCGCCACGAGATTCGCACCGTGGATATGGGCTACTTTCAGCGCGGCGGCGAGGCATCGGTAACGGACGTGCTGCGCGCGGACTGGCTTGGCTATCAGATGGTCCGCTCCATGCTCGCCGGCGAGGGAAGCGCCTTCTTCGGCGCCTTCAACGTGGGAACGCCCCCAAACCGCGTATCCCTCGCCGAGGCGCTGGACCCATCCGCCAACTACGACGATATCCCCCGCGAGATCATCGACATGGCACTCGCAATGCGATAGATCGTGATACGATAGATTGCGCCGCCGGCGGGATCCGTCCGATGCCCGCCGATTCACCGGCACGTGCACCTGAACGGCGCCGTACCGAGAGATCGAAAACGCTGTGACGTACGAAGGGCGATCCCGAATTCTCGGGATCGCCCTTCTGCCATCATTCGCCACCCGCGCGAAGCCGGCGCTACTGCACCGGCGTCTTCACGGTTACGTCCACCGTACGCGTGTAGAAACGGCCTTCGGGAAGATCGTTGTTGAACAACTCCGTGTTCTCGCCGGCTCCGCGCGCCTTGTCCGCCGGAACTCCCAGGGCCTTCGCCGTGTTGAGCGCGCGATCGCGGGAGAGCTCCATGTTGTGCTGCTCCTCGCCCAGACGGTCCGTATATCCAACGATCTCCACATCGGAGTTCGGCTTGATATGCCCCTTGATCGTGTTGGCGATTTTCGCATTCGCCGATGAAAGGGTGGACTTGTCGAACTCGAACGTGATGAGGTTGTAATGCTCGTACGTTACGTCGCCAACCTTTTCCTCACGCTTCTTCCGGACCGTAACCTGCGACACCGGAAGTTCCGCCTTCGCGGTTACGGACTTGTCGCGCGAATCGGAGATCTCGAGCTTGGCGATCATCGGCCCCTTCCCCAGCGGCAGCGCCTCCGGTGTGCCGGCGATGTTCCAGTCCAGATGGTCCGGTATCGTGCCGGTGCCGGTGAACTCCTTCAATACCTTCCCGTCCTGGCTCACCGATGCACGCCAGCTCTTGACTCCCGCCTCCGCCGTATAGTTCGGCTTCAGACGGAGATTCGGGGGATCGACCGTACGGATCGTATCGTTCGTGGAAACGGGATCCAGCACCTCGGGAACGGAACTGGAAATCTCCACGCGACGGTTTTCCTCGATACCATCCGGGTCCGTCGAGTTCGAAGCAGTTGCGGGCAGGTTGCGCGCAACAACGGTGATCCGCTTCGGATCGATGCCCCAGTTGGTCACCAGGTATTGCTTCACCCCTTCGGCACGGGCGCGTGAGAGCGTGCCGTTCCCCGCCTCGTCACCCTGGTTCGAGTTGGTTCCGGTGAGTGTCAGGGTCGCCTTCGGAAGGTCGCGCATACGCTGGCCCACGATGTTGAGAACCTGATAGTAGACATCCAGAGTCTTCCGGTTGCGCAGATTCTCGTACGTAAAGCTCCGCGGCGCATCCGCTCCGTACTGTACATAGCGGCTCGGTATGGCGGAGGAGTTGTTGTCGTAGAAGATGTATGGAAGAATGGAACGGGTCTGATCGTTCACGAACTCCTCCACCTTCACCTGCAGCACCGGATGCTCCGCATTGTCCGCGCTGAGGCCAACCGTGTTGAGCCTTGCCACGAGCACCGGTTCCGGCGGGGGCGGCGGTGGGGGCGGAGGTGGCGGCGGAGGAGGAGGAGCCTCCGGCACCGGGAACGAATACTTCAACGCAATCCCCCCCAGGAATCTGTTCGCCTTCCAGTTCAAGTCGCTCGTCACCTTGTTCAGGCCGAGCGAGAAGTTGACTTCCGGCACCAGGAAGAGCGTCTCCGTGCTGTTCATCGGCAGTTCGTACTCGGCGCCTGCATTCAGCGCCAGACGGGAAGCCACGTTCGCGATCGTGTTGGTGAACGCATTGCGGATGCGGCTCTGCGAATCCTTGTACACCAACCCGTCCGGCGAGACCAGCTGTTCCTGCTGGATGTAGGTCTTCGTGATGTAGGTCCCGAATTCCGGGCCGACCTTCACCGAGAACGGGATGCTCTCGGCCGGGCGCCAGCCGATCGTCACCTCTCCACCAATCAGGTTGAGCGTGGGGTTGAAGCTGTACTCGGAGATCGCGGTTCCCACGGAGTCCTTGGAATCGAGAACCTGCTTGCTGATCACCGCCTGCACTTTCTGTGTTGCCCCCATCGCATAGTAGCCGGCACGGGCCATGATCTTCCATGCAGTGTTGAGCGGAAGCTCGAAGAGCACACCGAATCCGAATCCGACGGCGCTCCCTCCGGTGAACGTCACGGAGTCATGCGCCATGCAGCAAACAGCCGGGCCGATGAACTCGCCGGTGTGCATGTTCAGTCCAACGTTGCCAAATACCCCGACACGTGCACGAAGCCGCTGTGCTGCGAGGCGTTCCTCCGGAGTCATTGTGTCCTGTGCGTGTGCTGTTGCCGTAACCAGGGACACGGCAGCCAGCAGGACACATCCAAGCCGGAGTAGGATGATGTAAAGATCTCGCATAAACAGGATGCGATGAATGATGGATATGGATGGGGAGAGTTGCCACGAAACGATCGCGTCGGCCGATGCTTCCATGCACATCAGCCGACGAAGATTAACAATTGGTTGCTATTTCGCAAGCACAAGCTGATAGAGGCTGCGCTGGGTGAGCGATGTGAGCACCGCCACATAGACTCCGGAAGGAAACGCCGAGGCATCCCAGGTCTCCGTGTGCGTGCCGGGCTCCAGATATGCGTGGTCCTTCACAACGGTCGCCGGACGTCCCAGAAGATCGTAGATGACAAGCGATGTCGGCCCGGTCTCCAGGGTCTGGAAGACGATCTCCGTGGAGGGATTGAACGGATTCGGAGCGGCCGTCTTGATGCCGAAGCCGGTGCCGACGGAAAGGAGCCGGCCGCCGCCAACGGTGCAGTAGCCGTCCAGTGTGAACATGCCGTCGCTGGTCAATGTCACCACCTTGCCGTCCAGCCAGTTCACCGTGTCGAAGAGGATCGGCGTTACCGTGGTATCGCCCAGCATCACGGAGGCATCCAGGAAGCCGAGCGTATCCGGAGCCGCGTTCAACATCGGGTTGTTCGTGATCTCCACCGTTACCACGCGGTCCTTCCCCTGAATCGTGCTCGCCACGATCTTCCCGCCGCTCGCAGCATTCCCCGCCACTATGCTGGTAAAGGCCTCACCCTTCGCTCGTGCGCGTATCGGGAGCAGGAGCGACTTGTGGAACCGCAGCCGCGCCTGGAAGGTGGTGGCGCCGGAGGCGTTCAGGAACTGCGCCTGGCGAAGCAGGATCGGAATGGCGATGCGATCGCCCGGCTTCCCGGTCAATGTGGCATCGATCGCAATCGTTGCGCCACCAACGGGAGTGATCTTCCCCTGCCCGTCGATCGGAATCACCGTGGAGTCCGTGCAGGGGAAGCTCTCCCGCACGATCAACGTTGCGGGAGCAGGGAGCGAATCGGTCGGTGTAAAGCGAATCACGAGATGGATGGAGTCCATCGGCGAAATCGATATCGGCGCCTGCGGCGACACCACGGTGTACGGTGCACCAAGGTCGAAACTGGTGATGTTGAGCGGTGCCTGCGTTCTGTTCTCCAGCGTCAACGTCAGGTCGCTCGTGGTACCCACTTCCACGCGCCCGAACGAGAGCTGCGTCGGCGTGGCAAGGGACTGCTTCCGCCGTTCCCCGATCAATGCCACCGTCACCACCGGCTGCGCGATATCACTGGTGTAGATCTCCAGCGTCGCATTCTTCAATCCCGTGCTCTCACCCGGTATCGGCGCAAAGCGCACCAGCCCGAGCGCGGAATCCTTCGGCTGAATCGAGAGCGGAAGTCCCGTCGGCTTCAGCAGCAGGAACGACGCGGCATCCGCGCCGGTAATCCTGATGCTGTCCACGCTGAGCGGCAGCGTGCTCGCCGTGTTGAGTATCTCGAACGGCAGGCTGTCCGTCTCGCACACATACTTCGGACCGAAGTTCAGGCTTCCTTCGCGCACGAACACACTCGATTGCACGCCCGCGCCCGTGAGCGGAACACAGATCGTCGTGTCGCACGGTGAATCGATATGGAAACAGATCTGCGCATTGAACGCTGTCTCGCTCCCCGGCGTGAAGGTGACATCAACAGTTGCGCTCTCGTTCGGTGCAAGGGCCTTCGGCAGCGGAACCGGCGTCACCAGTGCGAACGGCGTCCCTCCTGGTGTGATGGTTGCATCGGCAACATTCAGCTTCACGTTGTTCGGCGTGTTGCTGGTGTTCGTGATCGTCGCCGTGCCGGTCCGGCTCTGCCCCACGTTCGTGTTGCCGAACGATATGCCGGAGACGGTGAAGGTGATGCCGGAACGCTGCGCCACCAGCGGTATGCGGATCTCGCGGTTGCAGTTGGCGCCATGCAGCACCAGCGTGTCGGTGTACGTGCCGGCAGCGCTTGCGCTGAAGGTGATCGTGATCGATTGATCCTGCCCGGCATTGACAGCGTACGGCGCGCCCGGCGCAAGCGTGAAGGCCGCACCGGTTGTGAAGCTGGCCGTGACGTTCTCCGTCAGCGTGCCGGCGTTGTGGAGAACGAAGACGAAGGTCTTCGCGCCGGTGCACGAGAGCACGGTGCCGAAATCGATCAACTGCGGCAGCGCGCCGCCGCCGCTCTGAAGCGCCTCGAGCTTGGAGAGTTCGTGCCGCAACACCAGGTCCACCGTCATCGATCGCTGAGCCGGGTCCGGCGCCTGCGTCGCAATCGTAAGCTGGTCCGTTCCGGACGTGCCGGGAGTCCAACGAATGGTGATCACGATGGAGTCGCCCGCGGCGAGATCGGTTGGCAGGGATTTATCCGGCGTTGCCGTAACGGCATTCTTCTGAAGCGAGATGCCGTCGATATGGACCGGCGCGGTGCCGCGATTATAGAGCGTCACGGTCTCCACCAGGGCGGGTGGCGTGTCCGTACAGGAATCGGCAATCATCGAGATCGACGTGCGCGAGAGAACGAGACGCCCCGCGGTGCAGGTTCCCTGAATGGGAACGCAGAGTGTGTCCGGGCATGTGCCGTCCAGCACGAAGCAGATCTCGCCGGTGATTGCCCCGGCGGCCTGCGGCGTGATCGTAACCGTGCCGGAGGCGGACTGCCCAACGTTGAGCACGGAACCAACCAGTCCGGTGATCGAGTTCGAGAGCGGCACGCCGGTGTTCCTGAAGATGGCCGCGCGCAGCGTGAAGGCCACCGTACCGGTGTTGGTGATCGTGACCGGAACCGTTGCGGGAAGGTTCACCGGAACGGTACCGAAGTCGATGGGGTTGGGCGCAACCGTGGCGGCCGTGGATACACCGCGCCCGCGCACCACCAGAACGAACGGGCTGTCGCACGGGCCGGCCACGATCCTGAACGAATCGGCGAACGCTCCGGTGGAGGTCGGATGGAACGTAAGCTTGATCTCGCTGCTGCTCCCCGATGCGATGGTGAGCGGAAGCGCTGCGGCCAGCGGCTGCGTGATTGCGAACGGCGTTGCCCCGGTGCCGAGGCGCGTGATGGACTTCAGCGATCCGGGGACGTCGCCCGTGTAGTTCAGGAAGGTCGAGAGCACCTGCGAGAGCGAATCCCTGCAGACGTCGCCGAAGTCCAGCAGGCTCCTGCTGAGCGAGGGCTGCACGTTCATCTTCTTTCCGACCAGCACGATCTTCTGCGGGTTCTTCCCCGGACGCGGATCGTTGTTCTGAAGGGTCAGCGTATCAACGATGGTGCCTGCTGCGGTTGGGTGGAAGCGAATCTTCATCACCACCATCGTATCGCCGGGCTTCGGCGGGATCGCAAGGGTGCCGGTTGGTGAGACAATGGTGAAGTTCGCACCCGATGAGAACACCGAGGTCACACGCAGTGTATCGTCCCCGCTGTTCCAGATCTTCAGAGAGTCCAGAATGGTCTCGTTGCAGATCACGTCGGTAAACGAGATGCGCGTGCTGTCCACGTTGATCTGCGGGATCAGGTCCACCTTGATGATGTTGGCGGCGGCCTGCGACATCACCCACCCGGGCTCGTTCTGATAGGCGACGGTGGATGGGCTGCTCACCACCTGCATCGCGCAGACATAGTAGTTCCCGCCGGAGGGCACGGTCACCGGCAGCGACCAGAGGCGCCCGGTCACCGTCGGAGCAGCCTGCAGCGTCCATACGCCGGTCTCCGAACGCATGAATACCTGAATGGCATCGGTTCCCTTCGTTCCCGTTATCGTGAACGTCCGGGTCTGCACATAGCTCAGCGTATCGATGGTGGGTCCGATGTACGGAGCGGCCTGCCCGATGAATGTCGGAGCGATTGCGGTGAACCCGTCGTAGCGGGCGCGGCCGTTTCCGCCGCCGCCGCCACCGTTGACTGCCGGCCCGCCGCTGACATCGCCGGAGCCGCCGGTACCGGATTGAATCTTCGCACCGATACCGATATAGCCGCCGGAGCCGCTGCCGCCGTTGCTGGTGCCGGCACCGCCGCCGCCGTTGCCACCCTTGGAGCCGAGCGGGTTGCCGGTGTTGTTGAAGATGGTCTGCGAATACATCACCAGCGCGCCGCCGCCGCCGCCGCCATCGCCGGAGCAGCGCGGCGGAAAGCCCTGCGGGTTGCCGCTGCCGCCGCCGGAGCCGCCGGCTACCGGAACTCCCTGCCTGTTGCCATGAGCAACGCCGCCGTTCGGACCGGGCGTACCGCCGGTGCCGTCCGTACCGTTTGTGCCATAGCCGCCGCCGCCGCCGCCGGTGTTCTGGTCCGCCGCGGAGCCGCCGCCATTCTGGCGCGAGGCAATCGGGAAGCAT
Source organism: Kapaibacterium sp. (SeqCode) (assembly GCA_035549015.1). Taxonomy (GTDB): domain Bacteria; phylum Bacteroidota; class Ignavibacteria; order OLB7; family OLB7; genus JAFDZV01. Next base: position 21,940 of record DASZRW010000089.1, on the reverse strand, counting down.
GGGCCGAAGCCGCTGGTGCCGAACGGATGGCCCGTGCCGCCGCCGGCGCTCTCATACTTGTTGCAATCCAGGTGGCCGCCGGGGCCCACGCCGTTCAGGCTTGTTCCGGTTGGTGTGCCGGAGGAATTCCCCACGGCGAGATAGCTGCTCGATCCGCCGGATGTGACGTTGTGCCCCCCGGCACCGCCGCCGGTAAAGCCGTCACCACCATTCCCCCCCGGGCCTGCATCCCCCCCCACCAGCGTCTTGTCGCAGTAGTGCCCGCCGCCGCCGCCGCCGCCCGGCCCGCCGTTCGGTGTGCCGCCGTTCACGTTGATGGAGGCGCTGTTGACAAGCGCGAGCGTCTTCTTGGAGATCAGCACGAACGGGAGATAGCCCTGATTGCCCGGCGTTCCGCCGTCGGGATCGGCCGTGTTCACGGTGTAGACGCCGCCGTCGAGAATCAACTGGTCAACAATCATCGCGCCGCGCTTCGAACGCGTCCCGAATGGTCCGCCGCTTCCAAGAACGCCGCCTCCGGTGATCACGCCGCCGGCACCGAGAACCTGCGGCGTAACGATCTCGAAGTTCACCGTTGTGGACTGCCCGCTCACCGTAACCCGAAGCGGCACAACGCCCGTTGCCGCCCCCGGCTTCACGAAGATCTGCGTGGAGATCAGGCGCGCATTCCAGCTCACCACGAGCGGCCCCACAACGATGCGGGCGGTGTCGGCAATGTTCGCCGGTCCGATGCCGACCGTCTCCGATCCGTTGTTGGAGTTGATGTACTGGCCGTTTCCGCCGAACGTGCCCGTGGCAGCGGTTGGAGCAACGATCTCCACATAGCTGTTCATGCCGGGTGCGCCGATATCCGGAAGGATGTAGGCGATCTGCGGCTGCGCGGTAAGCACGGCGCCGAGTGCGAAGAACAACAGAAAGGACGTCAGCGTGGATTTCATCATGAGCATGTTCGTTTCAGGCGTTGCGCGTTCACTGCCATACCGATGGACAACCTACGTTCCCTCTACCGGACAACCAATCAATTATCCGCTCATATCGCGCAAGACAACAAAGGAGCGGCAGGTTGTTCCCGTCCGCTCCTTCTCCTCGTTCCCATTCATGCAGCCGGCCGCATACGGCGGCTACTTGGTGTCTTCCATCTCCTTCGTGATGAAGTTCATCGCCACCTCCTCGATCTTGCCGTTCGATCGCCAGTAGTGCCACGCATTGGTGAATCGCGACTCGTAGCCGCTCAACTGTGCGAGCACCTTCACCGCGGTCTTGTTGGAGTCCACCACCTCGAAGTTCACGAAGATCTTCACGCGTCCCGTTGTCCATCCCGGTGAACGCATGTATGGAACGTCGCCGTACTTCTCCATCTCCTCATCGAACGTATCCTCATCGGCCAGCTTCTTGAAGTCGGTCTCGATTCGCTTGTACTTCTTACTGCTGTAGTTCACAACATACCCGGCCTTCTCGAGCGCGGACTTCACACTCTTGAAGGTGTTGTCGAAGTCCTTATCGAACTCGTTGAGAAGGGCGGAGCCGAGCGTATCCACGGTGGCGGCGTTCGTCTTCGTCGTGTCGGACTGCGCCCGCATCGAGGGAGCGGCGAAGAATGCGACAACGGCGAGAACAACCGTGGCAAGGAAACAGGTAGAGCGCATGACGTATCCGGATTGATAACTGCTTCGGTCAACAACGGGCTGCATCCTTGTGCCGACAGGCCGCGCAGCATCCACTGACGGAAGCTCGAAGGGACGATAGTACGGAAAGGTTCTCACCATCAACAGCACCTTCACAGCCTCTGAAGGTGCAGGACGTGAATGGCCAGACAGGAAACCGCGGGCAAGGTTTATATCCTCCGCCCGGATCGGCTCGCCTTTCGGAGCCGGCGGGCCCGGTGCCACATCTTCAGATGCGCGGCGGGCAGCCGTTCACCGCCGTCATGACGCGCAGGATGGCAACGGCACGAAACCGGATTCGGCTCTCCGCTATCGCATGCCGAGCAGACGTCCGTACGCGGCATGGCCATCGCGCAGAAGGGCAGCGGCGGCCAGCACCAGCCGGTCGTCGCTCAGCGACTGGGAGAGCCGCTGGCGCTGGCTGCGGAAACGCGCCACGATCTCGTCCTGCAACTCGCGACGAATCTCCTCGCGATGCTGGTCGAACTGGCGCCCCTCCTCGTCGCGCACGGCGCTCACCATCTCCTCGATCCTGCTTGTGAGCGCGGCGGCATAGCCATCACGATGCGCGGCGGCGGCCAGTTCCGTTGCGTATCCGAATCCGGCGGAGTCCAGCGCCCGAAGGTGTGCATCCTCCAGCGCGAAGCTGCGAAAGCGTTCCAGCAACGAGTTGTCAACGGCGAAGTTCTCGGGGATGTTCGAGAGCGGAGCCGAATACTGCGTGGCAAACTTGAAAAAGATACCGCCGTCCCGCAACTGCGCCACGATGGCGGGATCGATATCATCGGAGACGATCGAGTCCGGCATGATGCCGCCGTGCTCGTAGACCACCCTGCCGGCCACCGTCTTGAACGGCAGGCTGGGAGAAGATGTGCGAGTATTGCTGGAACGCTGGCGTGCGTAGTCAACCTTCTGTATGCTGCGGCCGGCCGGCGTGAAGTATCGCGCCGTGGTGATCTTCAACGAGGCATCGTACGGCAGCCGCCGCACCGTCTGCACCAGCCCCTTGCCGTAGCTCTGGGTTCCCATGATCACACCGGCATCCAGATCCTGCACGGCCCCGGCAACGATCTCCGATGCGGAGGCGGAGTTTCCGTTCACCAGCACAATCAGGGGAAGGCCGAGCGCGATCGGCGCGTCGTGCGTGTGATACACCCGGTTGTCGCTGCTGTCGCGCCCGCGCGTGGACACAACGGCGCTCCCGGACGGAAGGAAGAGCGAGGCCACGCTGACTGCCTCATCCAGCAGTCCGCCCGGATTATCCCGCAGATCGAGCACGATCCCGTGCAGATCGCCGTCGGCGCGCAGCGACCGGATGGCGGAACGCACTTCGTCGCCCGCGGCGGCACTGAAGCGCTCCAGCCGCACATAGCCGATCCCTCCTTCCAGCATCCGGCTCAGCGTTACGCTCCGGATCCGGATCGTCTCGCGCGTCAGCTTGAAGAGAATCGGCTGGCTTCTTCCGTCGCGCATCACCCCGATCGTAAGAGTCGATCCCGCCTCGCCCCGCGTGTACTCACGCAACGCATCGATAGGCCCGTGCTCCACGTTCCGGCCGTTGATCGTGTTCAGCCTGTCGCCGATCCGCATCCCCTCCTGCTGAGCCGAGTAGCCGTCCAGAACATCGGTCACCGTCACCACGCTGTCGCGCATCCCCACGGTAATGCCAACGCCGCCATAGCTCCCGGTTGTCAGCAGATCCACGTCGTTCGCATCGTTGCGCTGGAACGTGGTGTACGGATCCAGCGTCTTCAACATCGCATCGATGCCGGCGGAGAGGAACGCGTCCGGGTCCACCGTGTCGACATAGTTCTGAGAGACCTCGCGGTACACCTGCCCGAACACTTCAAGCCCGCGATTTACCTTGTAGAAATATTCGTTCTCATCCTTCAATGTGAAGGCGAACGCAACCGCCGCAACGGCGAGCGACGCGAACAACAGTGAGATGCGGGGGGATCGAGCGGGCGGTCTGGTCATGGTATCAGCGGGTGAGATATCCGTATGCGGGTCGCGGAACGGAGGCGGCCGTTCAACGGGCCGCTCCACCATACATGCGGAGGCAAAAATACGAAGCGCGGCGGCAGCTTCTGCAGCTTCGGCCTCTGCGCAGTCAAATTGAATGCAGCTGCATGGCGGGTGTTCACAACGGCGACGCCCCGGAGCATCTCTGCCCCGGGGCGCCCGGTTGTTTCCTCATTGCCCAACGGTCGGCCGCGGATATTCATCCGCGATAACCGAGTGCCCCGACCGGCCTCCAGCGGCCTGCCGGAGCAGGGTTCCTAGTGCACCACCTGCATCGTCTTGGAATAGACGCGCGCACCGCTTGTGGTCTGCACCGTCAGATGGTAGAGATAGGAGCCGCTCGGAAGCTTCGAGACGTCGATATCCGCGCTGTGATCGCCGGCAGAGAGGGAACCCTGGTCGTACGTTCCCACGAGTTCGCCGGCGGCATTGAACAGCCGAAGCACCGAAGCACCTCCGCCTCCCTCAGGAAGCTTGAAGGCGATCGTGGTTGTGGCGGATGCAGGGTTCGGGAAATTCTGCCTGAGCGCGGAGACGTCCGGCATCTCGATGCCGGCGATCGGCTTCGAGAGCGATCCGGCCTGGTTCAGCAGCGCTGCGAGGTCCGCACCATCGTACAACAGAATGATCGGCTGGATCGCCATGTCGTACACCATCATGAAATCACGCTGGTCCTTGCCGCTCTTGAAGCTTGCCGCGAGATTGTCCAGATCCTTGCGGGCGGGCATCATATCGGATGCCTGTGCATCCTTCGCCAGAACATCCCGGTTATCGGCGGCGAAGCGTTCGGCGCGATCGGCAACGGTCGTGATGAATGTGGAGGCATCATCCGTCACATTCCCCTTGAGCGGGCTCAACTGCGGCTCGTAGCGCCCGGCAATCTCCTTCGCCGCCTCGAAGATCCCCATCACCTCCTGCAGCTTCTGCTCGGGATCGCTCACCTCCATGGCGACACTGGAACCGTCCCCCTCGACTCCGCTGTTCGAGTGGTGCTTTGCATGCATTTCCGCCAGAGCCTGATCGAGCAGCATCGACCACCGCACGCGGAGCTTGTTGAGCGCGGCAAGATCCTCCGAGGAGAGCGCGCGATCGATGCGCACCTTGTAGTCGTTCAGCTTCTGCGTCCAGTAGTTCGCGGCAAGTGTGCCGAGTTCGGAGCTCATCTTCTTGACGAGAGCGGAGTTCCCGCCCGCCTCGTGCACGCTGGCAGCCTGTGCCTGCATGGACGGAGCTGCAGCGGTTGCGATCAGTAGTGCGGCGAGAGCGCCGCCAACGGTCGAAGCAATCTTCATCATGGGTCTTCTCCGGGGATAAACATTCGTCTATCCGTTCTTCAGTTTCTATTCTTCAACATGATTCTCTCTTTCTTGCCGGCGCGGAAGGGCTGGCAGCGAAAACGACTAGAGTAACGACGCACGAGCTGCAATGTTGCAACAGGAACGCGCGGCGATCGGGTATTTCAGTGCGCCGGATCCGGAACGCCTTCGGATCGCACAGGACTTCTATCCCTCCATCAGCAGCCCTTCGTCCTCATGTGCATTGAAGTCGCCGCGGCGCGCGCGCAGATCGATGTAGGCAGCCATCAGCACATTCCGTTGATACAGGGTGAGCACGCTCCCAAGCAGTGTGTAGACGGGAATCAGCCAGAACGGGAAGGTGTTGAAGAAGTCGCGCACGATCTGGATCACCACCTCGCGGCTGGCCTCACCTTCGGAGGGAAGGTTTGTCATGATCTCATGGATCAGGTGGGTGATGGGCCCGATGGCCGGTATGGTAACAATGCGAACACCATGGTGCTGATCAACCCCAGCACCAGGAACACCCCTGCCACGCGTCCCCAGTTGCTCCTGACGAGTTCATAGCTCACCTTCATGCTCTTGATCGGGCCGCGCCCGTTCGCAACGATCTCATAGGGAGCGAAGACAAGCGCCACCGCAACGGCAAGGACCCCGACGGCGATCAACGGCACCAGAATCACAAGCGCCACCCCCTTCGTAATCACGGCGAACAGGACGGTCACGAACATGATGATCATGATCGCGAATCCCAGTACGAAGCCGAGCGCGAGGTTCTGCAGGAACATGTACCACATCGGGCGGGCAAGCGCGCTGCGCGAGACCTGGCCGAGCGAAACATCGCGATCGTTCGCCGCCTCCCACGAGGCAATCAGCGTGACGGCGGCGATGAAATACGCCACCAGACCGCTGACGATCTGGAACGGATACACGATCAGGATGGAGCTTGGGAAATGCGGAGCGCTGCGGGTTCCCGCCTCGGCCTGCTGCATCATTTCCACCATCATTCGCCCGATGTCTCCGAAGAACCACCAGGTCAGCAGGCACATCACCACCGCATAGCCGATCGCTATCAACCCTGCGGTGGACATCGTGCGGCGCACGAAATCGAGCCCCTTGCCGAAGAGTTCACCGAACTCCATCGGGTGCAAGTCCGAACCGTATTCCATGGCTTCCATTGCTAACGTGTTGTTGAACGACTATGCGCTGCCTCCACATCGGAAAGCAGGCCTTACAGTCCCTATCAATACCCGGTTGCGTTTCAGAGGCGACAAGCCTTGCAGCGCCGAATGTTCGGAACTCTTCGTCCGTGAATGCCGGACCGGCATCATCAACGCTCGTATCGAAACCACCACGACGCGCCGCAGATCGGCGAAGGCCGCCATCAGAGCGTTCCGCTGAAACAGCAGTGAAGATACTGCCGCAGACAACGGCCAGCGCAATTGCCGTGAGGTATGCGGGAAGAATCGCAGGTGTTGCCTCCGGATTCATCATCTCCTGCGGAATCCGGTTGTGCGACATCCCGCGGACGAGCTCGACGATCGTGCTCATGAACGGAATGCTGGCAACGCCGAATACCGGCAGGCCCAGAACTCCAAGAACGGCAGGCAATCCGATCACCCGCGCCCGGTTCCCCTCCCCCAGCTCGTAGCCGGCCTTCAGCTCTTGAACGGTCCACGTCCGTTGACAACGATCTCGCAATGGAAGCGACGCTGCAGAGCAACGGCGCCGCGGGATATGCTCCTACGGGCTGTCGCCTCGCCGCGCGGGCCGCGCCGTCTCACCCGAGCATCGCGAGATCATCTTCCGCAGGCTCTTCGAGAAGCTCGCCGCGGCGCGCGCGCAGATCGGTATACATCGGCGTCAACAGGAAGAAGCAGAAGGTATAGGCGAGCGCCGATACGATATTGGTGGCCACAAGCGAGCCGATGGAGTAGGACTCCTTCATTTTGTTGTAGGCATCGATAATAGCCTGCGGATCGTTGCCTGCCCCGCGCGAGCCGAACTGAAATGCCATCCCGCCTCCGGTAAGCATTCCTGCGAGGAAGATCAGAACGCCGCCGCCGATTGCCGCAATGAGCAGTGTGAGCAGAGTCCGCCACCAGTTATCCTTCACGAGCGCAATGCTCGCGATCAGTCCCTTCCAGGGGCCGCGCGACTCGATGCTCACCTTCTGAATCCGGAACGCCGTGGCCACGAACGGATAGAGCAGAATCAACAGGATCAGCAGCAGCGGTAGAAGACTTCTCGATGCACCTGCGCCGGCCACGACAACGAATGCGATATAGACCACGGCCGCAACCATCACGGCAAGCATCACCATAACGATGGTCTGCAACAGCGACGCCCAGAACGGCCTGCCGATGGAGCGCGTGAGAACGGCCCCGAAACTGATTTCGCGGGCATTGATCGCCTCCCATCCCGCTATCGCAGCCGTCACCTGGCTGAAGACGAGCACCATGATGTAGATGACAAAGAAGCCGAGATTCGAGGCGCTGGCGCTCAGCATCTGCATCCCCATCTGTTTCTTCAACTCGGGATCGGCGTTGTCGCTCATTCCTCCGCTGGCAGCAATCTCCGCCATCCGTCCCATCATGTGGTATGAGGCATTCTGGTACAGGATGGAGCAGGCGGCAATAATCACCACCGCCAGCAGGAAGACTCCGGCCGATCGGCGAATCAACAGAAATGTAGCGGCGAACTGGTCGCCAAGATCCATGGGCCGGAGATATGTATCGGTCGACATAGTGAGGTGTTGATATGAAGTTCCAGACGGCATGTCCGTTTGCGCGATGCATGCAACGCATGCCCGGAACTCCGGTTCCTTGAACGCCCGGCCGCGCCTCGTGCTGCTTCCCGATCGGCGGCTGGAAGCAGCGGACATGCGGGACAGGTGCCTGTAGTTGTTTGGAGCTTTTCGCGAAGGTCGCGTTGCCTGCAATGTGTTCGACATGCCGCATGCCAACGCGGCGCATGCCGGCGCCTGCCGCTCAACGGCAGCATGGATATCGTGAACATCGGAACGGCAGTACGATGGCGCAACAACATGGTTACGCTTCAATGCTCCAACCGCAACAGTTTCTCCCGGGCCGCTTCAGTTCGCGTTGGTATCGAAATACGCAGCCGAACGAATCTCTACGGTGCTTCCGGGAAGGGTCTCGAATATGGTATACTCCGTCTCAGGCAGCGAGCACTGCTCTTCGTACAGCCGCTTGCAGCCGGCCTGGATGGAGAGGAGATTGGATTCGTTGTAGAACGACAGTGTCTGCTGTTCGTTCTCGGCGTTGTACGGCAACGGAACAATGGTGCCGTCGGACTCGCGGACGGAGCAGCCGTTGGTTGCGTAGCGGAAGGCGATCCCCTTCGTGGTATCGAACTTGTCCGCCACGGTCCGCAGGTAGACATTCACTCCGTCGCCCGCCAGAATCGCGACGTCGAACTGCCCGATCGTCTGCGTCAACTGGTCCGTCTTGATGGCGAAGCGCGCCCCCGGTTTCAGGATCAGCCCCTTCTCCGACTTCTCGACATCCTTGTAGTTCGAGAGGATCGTCCCATGATAGACGTCGCGGCCGGAGACGATATCAACGCGATCGTAGATGAAACCGGCCGTGCCGCCGGTACATCCGGCCAGCAGCAGACCCGAGAGCAGTGCGGCAACGAGAGTTCTCATTTACGCTCCACCTCCTCCACGGTATGGAACACATCGCCGAGACCGAATCCGATGCCGAGGTAGAAGGTGGAGAAATCGCCCAGCGACTTCAGATCCTCGAACCCGGTAAGCACATCCAGATTTGGTGAGCCGTGCGCATACGCCGCGGTTACCTCGAGCTGCGTCCAGTCGTAGATCTTCATCGAGGCCTTCACACCGATCTGATACGCCGTGGAGGGATAGTATGTGTACTCCGCGAACGGCTCCAGGTTCAGATCGTTGCCGATCAACGGCTTGCGATAGCCCACACGAAGCGGAAGGAAGCCGAAGGCGATCTCCGCCTTGGAGAGTGCCATGAGATTGAAGAGCGAGGTGCCCACGAAGAAATGGTGATCGGCCACCGGCAGGTTCACCGACGCGGACGCGAAGCGAAGCGTGATGCCGGTTGGGAAGGAGCCGATGCTGCTTTTCTTCGAGCCGAACACTTCCGCACTGTCCGTGGTGGAGTAGGCAAGCTCGAGATTCGCCACCGCAACCTCGATCGCGTTGTGATGATGATCCTTCCACTCCACCTTCAACTCCTCGGTCCTGTTCACGAAGTCCAGCGCGGAGACGCCGAGACCCACGTACGGAAAGCTGACGTCGCCGCCAAGAGCCCGCTGCGCCGAGTCCTGGAACAGAAGATGCGTGCCGGTAACGAAGCCGGCATATGCCCGGATGTTGAAGCCGCCGATGGAGCCAACGTCAAGCGTTGCGCCCAGGTTCACGTACTGCGAGGGAATCAGGCCCAGCCCGAGGAACGGAACAACCATCACGTAGGGGGGCTTGTCCCGGAGGAAGAACCGATGGCGCACGTAGATCGGCAGCACACCCATGAGCGATTCGTTGGAAGCCGAGACCGCGCTGGAGTCGCGCTGATTGATGAACGTCTCGAACGCCGCCGTACCGAATGTCCAGTTGGGATCATCGTCGAACGCGCGCAGGCGAACTTCGTACGGCATGATGCGGTACATGTAGCCGGTGAAGAACTTCGTGCTGTCGGCATACTTCCCGTTCAGCAGCCGGTACAGACCGAACAGCCCGTTGCCCGATCCCTGCGTGGATCCCCCCGTGCCGATGAAGCCGGCGGTCTCGATGCCGCCGAAACGCAGGAACGCCGGGTAGTATCGATTCACCACCGAATCGCGGTTGACGTAGTTGCGCTTGATCTCGACCGATCGGGACGTCGGATAAATGGTACCGTTGTCACGCTCGCCCGGCACGTTCCGCATGTTCTCACGGATCGTGGTGTCGCGCTGCGTGATTGTATAGGTATCGGTCTCGATGCGCGTTGCGCTGAAGCAGCCGGCAAGCAAAACGGCCGCCAGCGGAATGATCGCCAGACTGTAGATGTGCTTCATGATCCTCGTGACGTGATAACCCTCCGGGTCTGCGAATACGGAGGTGGAATCGTCTCGCTGTTCCGTTCTACTTCTTTCGAATCAGCTCCACACGGCGCAGACGGGCATGGTATTGATCTTCCGGTTCGTTCGCCACTCGCGGCAGCGGCTCGGACTCGCCCCGTGAACCGGTAACGAGAATCTCCGGGCTGACACCGCGGCGTATCAGCTCGCGCCGGATGAACTCCGCACGGCGCTGCCCCAGATCCAGATTGAACGGATCGGAGCCGACGGGATCGGTATGGCCGATGATCACGAAGCGCCCACGCGGCCCGCCGTTGAACTGCTTCAGGAAGTCCGCCGCATGATCGATCATGTCCGTCCATCGCAGGTCGCTCGGAAGCCCGTGCTCATCCAGCGTGAACTCGTACGGGTCCGACGCGTTGTTGAACGGGAAGTTCACGCGGAACGTGATCGTATCGCTCAGGGTCACATCGTGGATGATGGGATTGCGACCGTTGGTGATCGGGATCCGCACCTCTTCACGCGAGTAGAGCGTGCTGTCGGAGCCGGCAACCACCTCGTACTTGTGCCCCTCCTCCACCTGGAACTTGTAGCCGCCGTCATGTGCGGTGAGGGTGGAATCCTTCTTGCCCGGAGGGTCGTGCGCCTCGATGGTGACCCGCGCACTGTCCACCGGACGGCCCAGATGATCGCGCACCGTCCCCTCCAGCGTAACCGTCTTCAACTTTGCGTTCGATATCGCCTGTCCCTTGCGCGGCACACGATGCAGCACATAGATATCGAAGTTGTTCGCAACCTTCTGGTTGGAGGAGTAATAGAGCAGCGTATCCGGCGAGGCGTTCGGGGGGGCGGATGGGAACAGCTCGTCCGCCGGCGTATTGATCGGGCGCCCCAGATTCTCCGCCTTCCCGATATGCCCGCCGCTGATCGGAGCGCGGAACAGATCGTAGCCGCCAACGGTGGCATGCCCTGCGGAGGAGAAGTACAACCACCTCCCGTCGCCGCTCACGAACGGCGAGAGTTCATCGCAGCCGGTATTGACGCCGGGCCCCACGTTCTCCGGGGTCGACCATTGATTGTTCCCCCCGAGACGCGACACATAGATATCGGTACCGCCGAATCCGTCTCTGCGGTCGCTGGAGAAGTAGATGGTTCGGCCGTCGGGCGCGAGTGCAGGCTGCGCGTCCCAGTAGATCACGCTGGAGATGCGACGGCGGCGCGCGGAGGTAATCGTGTTGTTCGCATAGGTGGCGCCGTAGAGGTCGTAGTCCCCCGAAACGCTTCCCTCCCCCTTCGCGGCGAAAAGGATGGTATCTCCCCGCGGGCTCACGGCTCCGCCGCCAACGGCACCATTCACATCGCGTGCCGTCACCTCCTCCTTCAGTGCGGCCTTCTCCGGCGCCTGGAAACGAACGTTGACGATCCGCTCCTGCTCCTGTGCCTCTCCGGCCCGGCTGGGCCGAAGCGTGGCCAGTCCCTCCCGCCCGGTGCTCCCCGGGGGGAACGCAACGCTGTACTCGTTGGACCTGGTGTCCAATCCATCAACGCGGTCGATCGTGAGGTAGTGGGTGGAGAACGGGCGCGGCGCGGACGATGTGTCGATGGTCACTTCATCGAAATGATCCGGCTTGCAGACAGGGGGCGGCGGTTCCGGACACTCGAGACGCGTCTGTTCCTTGAAGTAGACGGTCGTGAAGCATCCGGCAAGGGGAGCCATCAGGAGAAGGAGGAGAAGAGGGCGCACGAAGAATGTTCTCACGGGTCGGTCTGCTCCTGCTCGGGAAACGGAACATCGGTCGACAATGCGGCGCAAAGTACAAGTTCTCATGGAAAAAGTGTAGAAAGGATCTCCCCGCCTCGCGAACGCAGAATGCAGCATACGATATTTCGATTCCGCCGCCGGAGCAGTAGATTCCCTCTCAATGGGACCATTGGAAACGTTTGGGTTGAGCAGCCTGCTCCATGCCGAGTTCGGCGTCAAGCTGATCGTGGCGGTGTTGTGCGGTGGCGCGATCGGAATGGAACGCGAAACCACCGGAAAGTCCGCAGGGCTGCGCACGTGCATTCTGGTATGTCTCGGCTCGATGCTCTACACGGAGGTTGGCGCCATCATGGGGAAGACGTCGGGCGGAGACATGACGCGGGTTGCGGCGCAGATCGTTACCGGCATCGGCTTCCTGGGCGCCGGCGTGATCCTGCATTCGAAGCGAGGCGAGGTTCGCGGTGTAACCACGGCCGCCATGATATGGCTGATGGCTGCGCTCGGCATGATGATCGGAGCGGGATACGTGCTCAGCGCCATGGCCGTCACCGCAACGAGCGTAGCGTTGATCCTCGGACTCCGGCATCTCGAGAACGTCCTGCGCCGCCGGCATGCCAGGAATTACTGCTTCGTATTCAAGGACGATGCAGAGTCGCGTGATCAGGTATCCTCCCTTGTCAACATGTACGGCGAGTGGGTGCGGCACTATCGTGTGAACCGCCCCAACCCGGGCGAGGTTCAGTTGACATTCCAGTTCAACGGAAGCACTCACGACCGGCGCGAGCTGCTCCGTACGCTCTGCATGGTGCCGGGACTTCGAAGCTGCGTGCCGTCGGGCCCACAGGCCGAACCGCCGGCCGGGGAGTAGCACGGACCGCATCCAACACTATTCGCTTTCCGCACCGATGAAGATCGCAACCTGGAACGTCAACGGCATTCGCGCGCGCGAGGCGCAGGTGGGTGCGCTGCTGGATGAGCATCCGGACGTGCTCTGCCTGCAGGAACTGAAGGCCGCACGCGAGCAGGTGCCGGAATCACTCGCCGGGAGGGAGGACTACTGGAGCTACTGGCACGGGACGGGCGGATACTCCGGTGTGAGCATCCACTTCCGGAAGGCTGCGTTCCCCTCGGAGCCGTCCTACAGCCATCCGGTCTTCGACATGGAAACGCGGATCGCACAGGCCGTTGCCGGCGACACGGCGTTTACATCGGTCTATATCCCGAACGGCGGGAAGGACTATGCGGCGAAGCTGGCCTTCATGCGCGAGATGGAGGGCTATGTTGCGGGCGTTCATGCGGCCGGGCTGAAGCTCGTGCTCTGCGGCGACATGAACGTAGCGCTGACGGACATGGACATCCACCCGTCGCAGAACAAACCCGGGATCATCGGAACAAGCCCGGAGGAGCGCGCACTCCTTGCGGCGATCATCGGACCGGACCTGGTGGATGTGGGACGCCGGCTGGACCCCGTGAACAACCGGCTGTTCACGTGGTGGCCGCCATGGAAGGTGGCGCGCCAGCGGAATCTTGGATGGCGCATCGATTATATTTTTGCATCGCAGTCCCTCGCTGCGCATGCAACGGAGTGCCGTGTACTGAAGGATGTCGGGACAAGCGATCACGCCCCGGTGATCGCAACATTCGCAATCTAGCCGGGAATGGCCCGTCTAAACGTTGCGCCGCTGATTCGGCCCGCTTGCCGGGCACCACTGAAACCTGCAGGAGATTATTTCGTTACTCCCCTGCATGACGACAAGTACTACGATACCCATTATGACGTCGGATTCTGCCTCCCGCCGTTTTTCCCCCGAGGAAGTCAACGCCATCCTGCAGCGTGCTCTCGAACGCCAGGGAGGCGCCGCATCGGGATCCGTGAGCTACAACGATCTGGTCGAAACGGCCCGCGAACTCGGGATCGATGCGGCTCAACTGGAGTCCGCACTCGCCGAGCAGGAGAGCGTTGGCGCCATCGAGTCCGCGCGCGAGCGGTGGAAGGTGCAGCGCAAGCGGAAGTTCATGGAACACCTGCGCAGCTATCTGATCGTGAATTTCATGCTGGTTCTTCTGAACTACTTCACATGGGATGGCTGGTGGGTTCTCTGGGTAATCTGCGGATGGGGGATGGGGATCGCGTTCGACTTCTTCGATGCCTACTACCCGAAGGAACGCGACATCGAACGCGGCGCGCGCAAGATGGTGGAGCGTGAGGCCCGTCAGCGACGGCGCGACAACTGGAACGGCGTGAGCGTCGGCAAGGGGAGCGGGCCTGCCAAGAAGAGCGTTACGATCGATGGCCGCGCCGGCAAGATCATCATCGAAAAGGGAGACAAGCGGATCGAGATCGGATAGGTCCGCGCGACCACACCGGATGCCGGGCCGAACCCGCCGGCGAACCCGCCGACGGCACCACGAAGGGCGGGCACATATCGGCGGTGGTGTTTCAGCCTGATACGAACAACCAGCAACGCCGGATTTCTCCGGTATCGAGGCCGCTCCTTCCATGAGCGGCCGTCCTTTTTTCTCCGCCACCATCGCAGCCGGATCGACTGTTTGCGCAACTTTCGCTAGATTGCGCTCCCTACAACGGCACGGTAATCTTTCCGCCCATTTCGATGAAACATTGCACTCCCCGCACTCGGGAGGCGGCACGGTTTTTTTCGGCGTTCAGGGCATTCCTCTCCTGTTCCGTGCTCCTCTCACATCGATCAAGAACGTCTCAACCGTGGCTGCACAGAAATCATCTCGCGCATCCGGTAGTGTGAATGCCCGCGCCCATCGGCGCAGCAATGCGAACGAGGCCACCATGACCCCCGGGCGTGCGGCATCCCCCAAGGGAAGCCAGGCTTCGACCGCAGGCACGATGGCCAAATACATCTTCATCTCCGGCGGGGTGCTCTCCTCGCTCGGCAAGGGGATTACCTCCGCATCGCTGGCCCGGTTGCTGAAGGCACGCGGCCTGCGCGTCACCATACAGAAGTTCGATCCCTATATCAACGTCGACCCCGGCACCATGTCGCCCTACCAGCACGGCGAGGTGTACGTCACCGAGGATGGTGCCGAGACCGATCTGGACCTCGGGCACTACGAGCGTTTCCTGGATCAGTCCATGACCCAGAACAACAACACGACGACGGGCCAGGTCTACTTCGAGGTGATCACCAAGGAACGGCGCGGCGATTATCTGGGAAAGACGGTGCAGGTTATTCCGCACATCACGGACGAGATTGCCCGCCGCATGACGGCGCTGGGGAGCTCGGGCGCCTACGACATCGTACTGATCGAGATCGGCGGCACCGTTGGCGATATCGAGTCGCTCCCCTTCCTCGAGGCCACACGCCAGCTGGACCAGCGGCTGGGGCGCGACAACACGCTGCACATTCACCTCACCTACGTTCCCTTCATCAAGGCGGCCGGAGAGTTGAAGACCAAGCCCACGCAGCATTCGGTGAAGATGCTGCTGGAACTCGGCATCCAGCCGGACATCCTCGTCTGCCGCTCGGAGCACCGGCTGAACCGGGATATCCGTGAGAAGATCGCGCTGTTCTGTAATGTGGATCGCGACTCCGTTGTGGAGGCACGCGATGTCAGCACCATTTACGAAGTCCCGCTCGTGTATGCGCAGCAGGGATTCGACGATATCGTTCTCCGGAAGTTCGGGATCAGCGCTCCCGATCCGGACATGAAGCAGTGGGCGAACATCGTTCGGCGCATCAAGCAGCCGGGCGGCGGCGAGGTGCGCATCGGCATCTGCGGCAAGTACACGCAATACCAGGATGCCTACAAGTCCATCATCGAAGCGTTCGTCCATGCAGGCGCCGCCAACAACGTGCATGTGGATCTTCACTGGGTGGACAGCGAGGAACTGCGCAGCGAGGCCGATGTGAAGCGTTCGCTCGCCGGACTTCACGGCCTTCTCGTTGCGCCGGGATTCGGTTCGCGCGGAGTTGAAGGAAAGATCATGGCGATCCGCTACGTGCGCGAACGGAAGATTCCGTTCTTCGGCATCTGCCTCGGCATGCAGTGCGCGGTGATCGAGTTTGCCCGCAATATCTGCGGCCTTGCCGATGCAAACTCCGCGGAGTTTGCGAAGACCGAGAACATGGTGATCGACCTGATGCCGGAGCAGAAGCAGGTGAAGGAGAAGGGAGGAACGATGCGCCTGGGAAGCTATCCATGCATCCTGGCGAAGCGCACCAAGACCCTCTCCGCCTATCGCGAGCAGTTCATCTCCGAACGTCATCGTCATCGCTACGAGGTGAACAACGCATTCCGCGATCTGCTCACCGAACACGGCCTGATCCTCAGCGGCCTCTCCCCCGATGGGCGCCTGGTGGAGATCGTGGAGCTTGCCGATCACCCCTGGTTCGTTGGCTGCCAGTTCCATCCGGAGTTGAAGTCCAGACTCCTTTCTCCGCATCCGCTCTTCAAGGCATTCGTCGCCGCCGCCGCCGCGTATCGCAACGGCTCCGGCGAAGCAAAGCTTGTCAGGAAATCCAACGCGGTGGCCGCCGCATCGAAGCAGGGAACGCGGAAGCCGAAGGCGAAGAAGCCCGCAGCCCGGAAGGCATCGAACCAACCGCTGCCGAAGGCGCGCGTGAAGGACGATCTTCCGCACGTCAACGGAAACGGGCACGACGTAACTGCTCCCGATCTGCCGAAGCCCGGAGGCCGGGTGGTAGCCGCAAAGAACGGCGCGGCGCGGAACGAGAAGCCCGGTTCGTGAACCGGGCGCGCGTGCGTAGCCGGCTGCTCGCCGGCATCGGAAGGCCGACGTCGTTCGGTACTCTCTGCCGCTCTTCGGGTTGCCCGGCATCCTCCGAAACCAATCCGACAATCAATCTCGCATTCGAACTCCGGCAACCAGCGTGAATCCGATCGATCACTACGGCGAACCGCTCGTCCTGCGTGTCAATGAGCTCTTCTACGATCATGAGAACGATGATTACCGCGACGTGCACGAAGAGATGCTTGGTCGCGAGGGTGAGCGGTGGCGCAT
This sequence comes from Kapaibacterium sp. (SeqCode), assembly GCA_035549015.1. Lineage (GTDB taxonomy): Bacteria > Bacteroidota > Ignavibacteria > OLB7 > OLB7 > JAFDZV01. The sequence continues at coordinate 5,149 of DASZRW010000089.1, read as the reverse complement.
TCGTGCGGAACGATTCTTCCAGTTTGCCGGCCCCGCCACAGTGATCGATATCGGCAGCGGTGCCGGACTCGTGGGCATGTCGATCGGCAGTGCGATGCGTGAGGATGACCGCCTGATCTGCGCAGATCTCTCGGGCGGAATGCTGGAGGTCGCCCGGCGCAACCTTCAACGTCTGAAGCTGCGCCCAGCGCTGGAGTTCGTGAAGATCTCCGGATCACTCCCCTACCGCCTCCCGTTCGGCGACGAGACCGCCGACGTGGTGACGATGAACTCCGTGCTGCATCACGTGAAGGACACCGCCGGCTTTCTCGCGGAGATCGATCGGATCCTGAAGCCGGGCGGACTTGTCATGATCGGCCACGAGCCGAATCGTGCGTTCAATCGATCATGGCTGCTGCGTCTGAACTATGCACTGCTCCGCCCGCTGTTCATCCCGAAGAACTTTCTGAAGGATCTTCTGCTGAAGACCGGTCTGCGCGCCGCAGCGGAGCGGCTGTACTATGCCGTGCGCCCCGGCAAGCGCCGCGTTGCCGGCGAAATGCTCGACCGCATCAACGCCGTGCTCGCCGAAGAGAAACTGTTCCACCGTCCCCTGCGCCTCGCGGAGGTCGCGCTGATCACCGACATCCGTGATGCCGAGGGATTCATCGGCAACACCCTCCTCCCGGACTTCGAACTCGTGGACTTCGAGACCTACCACCCCATCTCCCTCATCTCGATCAAGTATGGCGACACGGCGTTCATCGGCTGGCTGGACCGGCTGCTCGAGCGGCGATACCCGACACGCGGCGCCACCTTCTTTGCCGTCTACCGAAAAAGGAAGTGAGCCGCTCCGTCCGGTGACGGCCACAACGTTGGCCGGCGTCCTTCCTTGCAGGACGAGGGATATCCGTTGAAGCCCGCGTTGTCCCACAGGCCGCTCCCTGCCGGGAGTCTGAGATCGAGGGAGGCACGCGATGACGACAGAGAGGACGCAACGACGAATACGGCCTGACGCGCCGATGCCTCCATGCTCCGCAACCACCGCCTGTCTGCAGCGGTCCGGTTCACCGTCCACGTTGGCCGATGGTTTTCTGCCGACCCGTTGATCGCGATGACGATGCGGCGCTGCCGGACACGCCCTAGTCGCTGAAGCGGCGGTCGAACCGGCGCAGCTTCATCCCCACCACATTCCTGCGCAGATGCACCGGACGTTGCTGCCGCTTCCCTTCGCTGCGACGCTTTGCGGCGATGTTGAGCATCTCCACGAAGATGCTGAACGCCATCGCGGAATAGATATAGGCCTTCGGTATCTCGACGTGCACCGCCTCCATCGCGAGCGAAAAGCCGATCAGCAGAAGGAAGGAGAGCGCCAGCATCTTCACGCTCGGGTGCCGCATCACGAAGTCGCCAACCGGCCGCCCGACAACGAACATGAATCCGAGCGAGAGCACCACGGCGATGATCATCACAATGACGTACTCGGTCATGCCGACGGCGGTAACGATCGAGTCCAGTGAGAAGACGAGGTTCAACAGGCCGATCTGGATCACCGTCTGTACGAAGCCGTTGCCATTGTGCTCATTCCCATCCGCCTCATCCGGTCCCTCCAGTTTGTGATGAATCTCCTTGGTCGACTTGTAGATCAGGAACAGACCGCCTCCCATCAGGATCAGATCGCGCCCGGTCACGTCGTGGCCGGAAACCTTGAACAGCGGGTTCTCGAGCCCGATGATCCAGCCGATCATGAAGATCAGCGCGATGCGAATGGCTCCGGCAAGGATCAGGCCGATCAATCGAGCGCGGCCGCGCCGCTGTTCGGGAAGGCGCGATGCGAGAATGGAGATGAAGATGATGTTGTCTACGCCGAGAACAATCTCCATCAGGGTCAGCGCGGCGATGCTGGCCCAGACAGTGGGATCGGAGAAAATGTTGAACATGGCAGGCGTTGTCGAGGCGTGTAGGGAGAGCGAATGAAGTGCCTGTTCGCGCGATGCGCGATCGCGGATGTCGTCGCGAGGCGTGTGGCAGCATGTGTGCCGCTCTCATTGCACACGGTCCGGAAGCCGCAAAGATACTCTTCGGGACATCATGCCGGTTCCCCGCGGTCGAACCGGCGCGCACGGTAATGGCATTCGACGTATGGCGCGACGCCATGTTGCGACCGGTGTTACACGGCAGGACGGGCGCGTCCTTCAACCACAACAATCGTCGGTGCACGCATCTCTTCGCACTCATCGAACATGCCGCTCGATGAGGAGGGAGTTCCATTGCGCAAACCGCAACTCGAACATGGGCACCGGGCATCCGGCCGCATGCCATCCCCCGAGACATGTCCGCCAACGGAGGAGATGAACGCCTTCACATCATGTCCGGTCCGCTCTATCACGAACGGAGGAATCTTCATGGGATCATCAACGCTGCGCACTCTCTCCTTCACGTTTCCGGTTCTGCTGCTCGCACTGTTCGCAGCAACGATTGCGGCATTCGCGCAGCCGCGGAACCAGCTCAACGCCGGGGACTACGGGCTTTCCGGGCCGTTCACGCACAAGAACCTGACCATCTATCTGGTGCACGGCAACGATCGTGCCGCCGGGAAGGACATCCTGACGCTGCAGGAGGCATTGGATCGCAATCTCGTTACCGTATACGAAACCGGATCGGTCAACGAACTGGCAATCGAGAACTCATCGGCCGATCACGAGGTGTTCGTGCAGGCCGGCGACATCGTTCGCGGAGGACGCCAGGATCGCGTTCTCTCCTACGATCTGATACTCCCCGCAAAGTCCGGACGCATCCCCATCGCATCGTTCTGTGTGGAGCATGGACGCTGGACACAGCGCGGCTCGGAGCCCTCCGCGAAATTCAGCACCTCCACCAATCAGCTCGCCGGGCGCGATCTGAAGCTGGCCGCGAAGCGTCTCCGCTCGCAGGATGCGGTCTGGAAGCAGGTGGAGGAAACGCAGGGGAAGTTGAACGAGAAGCTGAAGACGCGCGTGAACTCGCCGATCTCCGAGACCAGCATGGAGCTGGCCCTTGCCGACACCACCGTACAGATGAACACGGAGGAATATGTCAAGGCGCTTTCAACGATCATCGAGGGAAAGAGTGATGTGATTGGATTCGTGTTCGCCATCAACGGAAGCGTAAACAGCGGCGACGTCTATGCCTCGGGTGCCTTGTTCCGCAAGCTCTGGCCGAAGCTGCTGAATGCATGCGCCGTGGAGGCGATTGCCGAACGGAAGGAGGGGGAGGCGATGCCTGCAGGGCCGACGCAGGCCGACGTACGTGCTGCGCTTGCCGATCCCGAGAAGGAGAAGCCGCAGGTGAACGATGTGAACAGGCGCGTTCGTGTGGTGGTGAGGGAATCCAAGAAGAACGTCTTCTTCGAGACGCGCGATCGCGAACGGAACGATGACTGGGTGCACCGCAACTATATCAAGCTGGATTGAGCGCGGCTGCCGGGGAACGGCATCTCCAGGGTTATGCACCGTCGCGGCGCATGGAGATATACCCCCCGCCGTGAGCAGGATAGAACCATCATACATGGCGCCCGCGCAACCCGTTGCCGCGGGCGCCGTGCGCAGGGCCCCGTCGGTATCTCCCGAACGCATCGCGCCCATTCGCGACGAACGTCGCATGGGTGCTATCCATGGCTGGTAAACGTTGATCCCGCCCAACTATATTGCGCCCGGTGTGGGCGTGCTACTCCAGAAAATCCGGAGCGTGATGCAGGATCCAGACGACACTTTCGGTAACCATGCAGAACGACGAGCAGGACAGGATCGTCCAGGACTATCTCCGTCAGTCGATGGAGATCCTCAGGAATCGCGGCGAGCGCACCGGGCTGGACACGTTGGAATCCATTGCCCGCGAGGCCGGCATGGGCGACGACGAGATCGCCCGGATAAAGGCGGCCGCGCACGAGCACTTCGAGCGCGGAAGCGGGTTCCTGCGGCATCATCAGTGGGACGATGCGATCAAGGAGCTCACGATGGCCCGGGCGCTGAACCCGGTGGACGTGCCCACCCTGAGCGGGCTGGCACAGGCTCATGCCGGCCGCTGGCGTGAGAAGAAGTCACATACGGACAGCCAGCAGGCGGAGGAGCTCGCGCGGCGGTGCATCGAGTTCGATCCGGACCACGAGGCATCGTTCCAGCTTCTCGAGGAACTGCATCCCTCCCACGGCGCACCGGCTCCTCCCACAACTCCGGCCGATCTGGGAGCGTATGCAACCAATGTCCGCGCCAGGGTCAGGCGTACCATCGCCTTCAGCGTTCTCGGAACAATTCTCGTTTCGTTCATCGCTCTCGGCATCATCGGCAGTCAGATGAAGAAGAGCAAACCGGACATCCCGGTTCCGATCACGCTCGTCTCCAACCCTGCAATGCCCGGCATGCAACTGCATCTCGATCGTGCCGTGTTGATGGACTCGGACAACGTCTTCTGCGTACGCGGCGATGTAAGCCCCCCGCTCGACTCCGGCGGCAGGGCGACGCGGCCAACCTCCATCAATCTTCGTCTCGATCTCTTCGATCGAGGCGGCGTGTGTCTGGTTGCGGACACCTTCGCGGTAACGCCGTGCAAGGTGCACACCGGATTCTATTTCGTTCATCGGGACGAGCCGTACAATAAACGCATCGCATCTGCGCGTCTTACCCCGCTCTGAAACGTACCGATGGGTCATGAACGATGCATACCGTACGCCCATACCGTGTTGTGATGACAGTTCTTCTCTGCGCTCTCGCCTGCGTGATGGGCCTTGCCGGATGCCACGATGCCAGGTCCCGGAGCGGATCGCTGCAGGCGGCGATCCCTTCCAGCGCGCCGGTGACAAGCCTGCCGCGCCCGCTGCCGGAGGACTTTCAGCGCGGCGTGAACTATGCGCACATCCACAGCCGCGGCCATGGATACGGGTCGCCGATCTCCGCTGCGCAGCTCGATACGCTGCATCGGCTTGGGGTGAATGCAATCGCCATTACGCCGTTCGGATTCCAGCGCGGCGCGCATGCGGCAAGCATGGCCGGCTTCCCGATCGATACCTCACGACGCCGCGGCGATCCCTCGATGACGGCGGACGATCTGGATCTCGAGATCGCCAACGCTCACGAGCGGGGCGTCAAGGTTGTGCTGAAGCCGCAGCTCTGGTCCAATGATTTCTGGGATGGAG
>DASZRW010000088.1:0-11549 GCA_035549015.1 Kapaibacterium sp. (SeqCode) | reverse complement strand
CGGAGAGGAAGTTCCGTCGAATCAAAGGGCACAAAGAAATGCCGAAGCTGATCGAAGCATTGTCGAGAATAATCACGGAATAACCCGATCTTTGTCAAGCATCGCCATGCAAACTTTCAACTGAGATCGGGACATGCCCTTCAATGGCTGAATGGTGGTTTTTCTATCTGGGCATATGTCCATAGCGCCACGTGACAACTGCTCGGAGGGAGTCAGAGCAGCCCAGTTGGAGAGGTTGTTACGCTCGGATTGTCGTGGTAATCATCATTGCTCAATGGACTAACCCATACACGCTTACAAGGATGAGGTTTCCGCGTGATACAGATATTCTGCGAGATGCAATGGTTCTCGTGTGCAAAATTAATTGCTCAATGTCGCGCGTAATAGTACATCATGATGTACCCCCCTTTGTGGGGGGGTGCCTTAGCATCGGCGCTACATAACTCGAGATACTAAATGCCTCCAACGAACTGGCAGTGATGCCGGGCTTTTTTTGTTGGGGTGCCCATGGACTCCGACATCTGCACGGACAGGTTTGGATGACTTCGATCGGGTTGCCCACACGCGACGATCAGGACGTACGGTTCACCTCCACACTTCTGCAAAAGAAACACCGGCAAATGCGATCGGCGTTGATCGTGATCGATGAGTGGTTGACTGCGATGGCTGACCGATCCGGTACCGGGCATCGTTCGGCTGCGGGCTGCGGCCACCATCTGCGGCACCGCGCCCGCGCTTGACGCCGGTCGGTGCGCCGATCGCTCGCGGGCCGATCATGTGGCTGGTATGGAATGCGTTCCTGTATGGAATACGCTCCGGCCATCCCGGTTGACAACGCGCGCATCATCGGTTACCTTTGCAGGCCCAATCGTTGTGGTCCGCCTGCCCGGCAATGCCGCCGGGACACATCGTCGTTCACAACATCCGCCGCGGCTCACACCTCGACTACCCGAACTGGAATTCATGATGCCCGTCGTATCGCCGATTGGAACAACGTCGCTGGCGCCGGATCTGCGTGTGTTCATCTCGAGCACATTCAACGACATGTGCTCCGAGCGCGAGCATCTGATGAAGCAGGTGTTCCCGGAGTTGCGCAGCATCTGCCGTGCGCGCGGCGGCGATCTCACGGAGATCGATCTCCGCTGGGGCATCACGGAGCAGCAGGCGCGATCGGGGGCCATCGTGCAGGCCTGCCTGGAGGAGATAAGCCGCCACCAGCCCTGGTTCATCGGCATCATCGGCGATCGCTACGGATGGATACCCGCACGGCGCGATGTTGCCGATCCGCGTCTGCACGAGCGCTATCCGTGGCTTCGCACGGCGGTGGACGAGCGTCGCAGCCTGATTGAGATGGAGGTGATGGAGGGGGCACTCAACCGGCCGCTCACAGCCGCCAATGCATTCTTCTACGTTCGCGCGCCGCAGGCAGATGCCGGCGAAGCGCAGGCCGCCGAGGGGGACGAGGCTCGCGAACGGCTTGCCCGCCTGAAGGAGCGGATCCGCCGGAGCGGCCTTCCGGTCCGCGAGGGGTTCACGAGCCCGGAGCAGCTTGCCGACTGGGTTCGCGAGGATATGATGGGCGCCATCAACCGCGTCTATCCGCGCCACTCCGAGGCGGACTCCCTGCAGCACGAGCGGGCAGCGCACGAGGCGTTCGCGCGAACACGGCGGCGCGCCTACGTGGAGACGCCCGCGCTGCTGGATCGTCTGGACGCATCGCTCCGCATGGTACCGGCCGCGAACCCGGCCCACGGCCGCCGGCTGGTGGTCACCGGCGTATCGGGGGCGGGGAAGAGCGCGCTGCTGGCGTACTGGAGCGATCGCCTGCGCACGCGCATGTCCGGCGCCTTCATCATCACGCACTACATCGGCGCGTCATCGGGCAATGCGGATCATCTTTCGCTGCTGCGCCGGATCATGGCGGAGATCGGCGAACGCTACAGCGTACCGGACGCGCTGCCGTCGCGCGCCGAGGATATCGTGCGTGAGTTCCCGATGTGGCTGAGCCGCGTGCAGGACGAGGATCTGGTTATCGTGATCGACGCGCTCAATCAGATGGAGGAGGCCTCGCAGAATCTCGCGTGGCTGCCGGAGCATCTGCCGGAGCGCGTGGTGATTGTGGTTTCAGCAACGGAGGGGGCCGCGCTCGAAGCGATGCGCGACCGCGCCTGGCCGGAGCTCGAGGTGCGCCCGCTTACGCTGGACCAGCGTCGTGCCGTCGTGGAACGATACCTGGAACAGTTCGGCAAGCGATTCGATATCGGACAGTTGGAGCGGATCTCCCACCGCAGCGTGAGCGCCAACCCACTCTATCTGCGAACGCAGTTGGAGGAGTTGCGCACCTATGGATCGTTCGAAGGGTTGAACGATCGCATCGACTATTATCTCGAGGCGTCCGGTCTGGACGATCTGTTCCAACGCGTACTGGCCCGGTTGGAAAACGATTACGGCGCCGATACCGTGCGCGAGGTGATGACGTTGGTCTGGGCGTCGCGCGACGGGCTGGCCGATGATGAAGTGCGGGAGCTCGCGGGCGTGGAGGATGCGGAGATCGGCCGGCTGCTTGCCGCGCTCGGCTATCACATGACCTATCGCAACGGGCTCCTCTCATTCTATCACGATCATCTGCGACGTGCGGTGCGTGCACGCTACATCCCGGACACCGGGGACGGCGAGCGCGGGCTGCATCGCCGGCTGGCAGGCTATTTCGCCACGCAGCCCGTGGGAAGGCGCAGGGCTGCAGAGGAGCCGTGGCAGTGGCGCCGGGCCGAGGCATGGGACGCGCTGCGCGATGCGATCGCGGACGTTCCGATGATGCTTGCCATTACGCGTCACGGTGCGGACTATGAACTGGTGCAATACTGGGTGGCGATTGCGTCGCGTGCCGATATCGTTGCGGCGTACGAGCGCGGCATGGAGCGATTCGAGGCAGGGGAACACAGTCCGGCTGCGGTGGCGGAGGCATTGGATGCACTGGTGAAATTCCTGATCGATGCCGGCCGCTACGATGCCGCAGCGCAGTTCGCCCGCCGTGCCGTGATGCTTCGCGAGCGGACGGAGCAGCCGGAAGATCCGTCGATCGCGGCTGCGCTGGACAACCTTGCCACGCTCCTCTACCACGACGGGCGAAGCGAGGAGGCGCTGGAGCCGGCACGCAGAGCGCTCGCAATCCGCCGCGCTGCACTTCTGGAGCATGCTCCAGAGATCGCGCGCAACCTTGCCGATATCGGTGCGCTGCTCTATGCCACCGGAGCGCAGGAGGAGGCGGAGGAGGCATTGCGCGAGGCACTTGCGGTAACCGGGCCGCGCGATCTTCCGGTGGTGGCGATGATTCTCAACAACCTCGGGGCACTCCGGCTGGCCGCGAAGGCGTTTCAGGAGGCGGTGCCGCACTTCGAACAGGCGCGCGACATCAACCGCCGGTTGCTCGGTGCAGAACATCCGGAGGTTGCATCCAACCTTGTGAACCTTGCATTCGCGCAAGCCGGGATGGGAAATACCGTGGAGGCCGAACGAACCTACGGTGAAGCGCTGGCAATCGTGGAACGCTGGCTTGGCCCGGAGCATCCGCAGGCTGCAGTGATCGCCACCAATCTCGGAAGGCTTTATCAGGATACCGGTCGCATGGCCGCTGCCGATAAGCAGTTCGTGCAGGCGCTTGCGATCCGCGAGAAGGTTGCGGGGCACGAACACCCGGAGACCGTGCTCAGCATGATGCGCCTGGCATACGTGCTCATGCGGCTGGAGCGGTATGCGGAAAGCCGGCGTCTGTACGAGGAGGCGCTTCGGATTCGCCGCGCGACACTGCCGGAGGAGCATCCGGACGTGCGGTGGATTGTCGACCGTCTCGCAATTCTACCGGACGATCCGATGGATGATCCGGAACGGAGCGGGGCCCATGATCCTGCCGTCACGCAGCGGCTGTGACGCGATTGTCCGTGCGATCGGATTGGTCGGGATGGATCACCACGTCGGCCTGTACCACGATCGTTATTTCCACAGTGCTCATGATGCCGGTGTAGCACCATTGCTGGCCGTGTGGAGGAGGAGGGGAAAAGCAGTCGATCTTCGTCACCGATCCCCCGGCAGGCGGGTACACCGTGAACTGGTAGTTGCCGGGGCCGGGAGAGGATACTTCCGCCGTGTCGGACTGGCATACGACCGGAAGCCCGATGGCAAGGCCGTCGTGTGTGGCAAACTGGACAACGAACGCGCAATCGCTCGATATGTTCATGAATTGTACCCGGAAGGGGCAGGCTGTTCTCGCGTTGAATGGCTGTGTGATGCTTCCGGCGGGCTGCTCTGCGTTGCTGTCCTGCATGATCGTGTGCGATAATGTGATCGATGGAATTGCTCTGCGTGCGAAGGCGCAGCATGAGAGGTGGCCGCATGGCCATGCGCACGGCACGATTGCAGCAATCTGCATGCAATGATACGGCGGTGCGGCGTCTTGGCGGTACCTATGAATTGCTTACGCGGCGGCCTTGCCGGCTCGATCTCCGAATCGCTTCCGAACAGCGGGTTCATTCACTCATCAACATCAACGTGATGCAACATCCGGGGGCGGACATGCCCGCCGACCGTATCGGTACCATGGAGCAGCAGCTTGCCGCCGCTCGCAATCCGCGCGCCCGGCTGGACCTGATTACGCGGTTCATGGAGGAACTTCGCGCGGGCAATCCCCGCTATGCAGCCGGCCTTGCCGCGGAGGGACTGCATCTGGCAGATGTGCTGCGCGACATCGGTGCATCCGCCATGCTGCTGCTGGCGCGCGGATGCGCGCGTGCGGCGATGGGAGAACTTCGTGCCGGGCTCGCGGATCTCGAGGAGGCGCACGGCCTCTACGTGGACATCGGGGATCGTGAACAGATGGCGCGGGCGGCGCAGGAACTTGGACGCTGCCACCTTGCCATGGGCGCGCCGGCCGTTGCGCTCGACTGGCTGCGAGCGGCCCTGGAGGCTGCTGCCGACGAACAGTCGCGCCCGGTGCGCGCTCGGGCGCTCGAGACATTGGGCGACCTCCGGACCGGGCTGGGCGACTATCCCGCCGCGCTGGAACACTACCTGCATGCGATGGCGCTCTTCGGGGAGCTGGGCGATCGCGACGGCAGCGGCGCGGTGCTGTGCGCACTCGGCATGTTGTACGCACGAACCGGTGACCACGCTCGCGCATTGGAGAACCTGATCCGGAGCGCCCACATGTTCCAGGAGACCGGTAACCGCCTCGCCGAGGTGCGTACGCTCCATCGCCTCGCCGAGGTGCAGTATGCAGCCGACGATCCGGAAGGGGCCATTGCGAACGGGCTGCGGGCGCTTACGATATATGAGGCTCTGGGTGATACCGAGAGTGCCGCCCGTGTGATGGCCACGATCGGCAAGGTCCATGCAACGAAGGGGGAGCATGCCGTTGCGCTCGGATTGCTGATGCGTGCCTACGCCCACCTCGATGCCTCGCGCAGCCATGCACTTCGTGTGGATATCCTGACGGCGATCGGGCGGCTCCATGCAGACACCGATGCGTACGACGACGCGTTCTTCGTGCTGGGGCAGGCGCTGGGCATGGCCGAGCAGATTGAAGAGTTGCCGCTGCAGCAGGAGATTCACAAGGTGTTTGCAGACGCGTACGAACGGCTGGGGCGCGCCATGCAGGCCCTGGAGCACTACAAGCACTATTCGACGCTGCGAGACCATCTGGCCGGACGGGAACGGCAGAAGGCGATGGCCGAACTGCAGATCCGGTTCGATGTTGCCGCCGCCGAACGTGATCGCGAAATCTACCGGCTTCGCTCCGTGCAGCTCGAGACGGAGATGCGTCTGAAGGGGAACGAACTGACGGCGATGGCGCTCAATCTGGTGCAGAAGAAGGAGTTGCTGGAGCAGATGCGCGAGCGTCTCGTTGCCCTGCAGGGCAATGGCGCCGCAGGGACGGGTGAATTTGTGGAGCGGATGATTGCGGAGATCGACGGTACGCGGAATGCGGATACGGACTGGAAGCGGTTCGAACAGCAACTGGATAATCTGCATCACGATTTTGTTCGTACGCTGTCCGAACGCTTCCCCACACTTACACCCGCCGAGGTAAAGGTCTGCTCGCTTGCGCGCATCGATCTGCCCACCAAGGATATCGCCAACCTGCTTTATGCATCCACGCGAACCATCGATGCCCACAGATACAGGATCCGCCGGAAGCTCGGGTTGGCGCCGAACGTAAGCCTGAGTACCTTTCTCGCCGGACTGTGATTGCACGTTCCTGCTCCCGTCTTTTTCCCGCTGACCACCGCAGCCTTCAATCGAATCCCATCGGTAATGCGAACCCGGTAAGCAATTCTTAGGTACGATCCCACCACACCGCGCTGATCACATTTGCACAGCCGGCCGGCATTCTCCAACCGGAGCTGCACGGATCGGCGTTGCAAACAATCATCTCTACTGAATGGGGGATTCAATGTCTGGAAAAACTTCTGCCGCATCCGGAACGGCTGCCGTCGAAACGGTGTCGGGAATTATTCCCGTCGGCACGATCATGTACTATGCAGGTGACTCGAGCGCGGGCTCCATCGTCAATCTGCTCTCGAGCGGCTGGCTGCTGTGCGACGGCTCGAAGTATCGCCGCACCAGCAGCACGTACAGTGCCCTGTACTCGATTATCGGCGACGCCTACGGCGGCGACGACAACGATTTCTGTGTGCCGATGCTGAAAGGGCTGTTCCTTCGCGGAGTATCGGGTACGAATCCGCGCGATCCCGATGCCTCCTCTCGCAAGGCCCCGCGCACGGATCTGCCCAGGAATGGCAACATGGGCAACACCGTCGGCTCGCTGCAGACCGACACATTTCAGAAGCACTCACATTCCTACGATGAATACAGCGATCATCGCGATCAGGACCATATCGCTGCGCATCAGACGATCAATAATCAGGCTGCCGATAGCGTAAACATGGAGTCGTCCGGCGGCTCCGAGACGCGGCCGAGGAATATCTACGCCAACTTCATCATCAAGTATCTGCCGAACGACAGCCGGATTCCTATTGCCGGAGTGATACCATACGCGGGCAGCATTCCGAATCCGGTGCTGGAGGGAACCGGCTGGCTCCCCTGCGACGGCGAAGGCCTCGACAGCTCGCAATACTTCGACCTCCATGATATCATCGAGACTTCATACGGCGGGAACGGCACCACATTCTACCTTCCGGACTACCGCGGCCGCTTCGTTCGCGGCGTACAGGGGACATCCATTCCCGGCGTACCGGTCTTCGACCCCGACGCGAACGCACGCACGGCTCCCACAGGCCATACGCCTCCCGGCAACAGCGGCAATCAGGTCGGGTCGATTCAGAGCGACGCTCTTGCCCACCATCTTCACTCGTACGGATTCAACGATGCCTACCAGAAGACGGCCGCCACGGCAATCGGGTTCGACGGCGTTGCTCGCGACAGGGGGACGAACGCTCACACATCCGGCAGTCATGGTGGGTCCGAGACGAGACCGGTCAACATCAATGTGAATTATCTGATCAAGGCGATGACCGTTTCGTAAACGGTTATCGCATGTCAACATCAACCGCGCATCAAACAAGAAAGGAAAACATCATGGCAGATAATTTCTATCCGATCGGATCCGTACTTCCGTATGCCGGACCGATCAACCAGAGCAGTGAAGGAGTGCTGATCGCGCAAGGGTTCATACCATGCGACGGCCGTCCTCTTTCGAATACCAGCCCGCAATACGCTGCGCTTCTGCAGGCGATCGGCGGTGCGTACGGGCAGGACGCGACGCATTTCTACGTGCCTGATTATCGGGGAATATTTCATCGCGGTGTCGACGCTGGCGCAGGACGCGATCCCAATTCGAGCTCGCGTACTGTGCCGCGGCCCGATCTGCCGTCAGGCGGCCAGGGGAATTCCGGCAACAACGTCGGGTCGTTGCAGGCATTTCAGATCGCATCGCATACGCATCAGTACTCGCGGCACAAGGATACACATAAGTGCAACCTCGGTTCGCTGATCGGCCCGGGTGTGTTCACCGGAGGGACCGTGTCGAAGACATCGGGTGAGACCGGAAACACCGAGACGCGCCCGGTGAACCTGTACACGAACTACGTGATTCGATACCAGTAAGTCTGCGTGGCCGAGTGTGCAATGGGTGCCGCATTGTGGTAATACATCCATGTGTGAACCGGACCGGCGTACCGGCAATGACGCTGTTTGCGGCCGCGCGATCGTTTGCCTGCGGTTCAGGATGGTTTTTCGGGGTTGATTCTCGAACCCGAGCCGGGATCATCGTGCCGGCCATATTGCCATCGTGCAGGGGATTGTGTAGATTCGCATTCATCGTGTTCGAAAAGGCCCGGCATTTCTGCCGGGCCTTTTCGTTGCAACCAATTCAGGCAGGCGATGGAATTCGCGGGCGGGTTCGAGACACATATCACGATCGCGGCGGATGATGCCGCCACCCTCGATGCCGCGCGCCGATTCGGCTCCCTGCACCGGCTGAAGTTCGTCCACATTGTGCTCGATCGTGGCGTTCATATCTCGCAGCCGATGTTGGCACATCTGGGAGAACTTCATACGGGATATCCAAGGGTGGAAGGGGATGCTGCCGTGTGGCAGATGCGCCTGGCAACGGCGCCTGCCCCAACGTTCGATGGCATGCAACCGCAGGAGGGATCGCGCGCAGAGAAGGGTGCGTAGAGATACTGTGATTGTTCGTTCAGACAGAGCGCACAGCGATACCATTGAGGAGCCATGAAATCAGCAGCGGCTGGTATCGACATACAGGCCGGACCGTTTGCCGGCATCGTGCCGGGTAGTGCGCCGGTGTGCGGTGGGCACATGCTCAAATGTGAGGAAGGGCCTGGCAACGATGCCGGGCTTTTTCATGTCGGCTCATCCGTCCACTCCTGATGCGCGGCCGCGGCCGGGGATGTACGTGCCGGCCCTGAATGCAAACTCCCCTCGCCGCGATGATGCGGCGAGGGGAGTTTCGTTGTCAGCCACGTGCTGCGCGCCGATAATCGTGCGCTGCTGTCAGCGGCGCTCCTTCGAGCGCGCCTCGTTGACCGTGAGCGAGCGTCCATGCAGTTCGGTTCCGTTGATCGAGCCGATGGCTGCTGTTGCCTCGCCGCTGTTGGCCATCTCGACGAATCCGAATCCGCGAGACATACCGGTGTCTCGATCGTTGACGACGGCTGCCGACGTTACCGTTCCCTTCGTGGAGAACAGCTCGTTCAAGTCGTCGCTGGTCGTCTGACCCGAGAGATTCCCGACATAAAGCTTTGTTGCCATGATACTGAGTCCTTGTCCAATTGAGTGTGAGAAGCGAGAACGAAGTGTACTTCCCTAAGGCGGTAATGGAGAAGGTCTCGATCCCTTCTGCCCGTCCGGGCAGCTTCAAGGGGGTCGTCCGAATCCCAGGGCCGTCAATTCGCTGTCGTACCGCCGGCTGACACTGGAAGTGGGACATCACAAGAATACGGTGGTCGCAGATGGTATCGCAGGTAAATCGTGCGGGGCCTCACAATCGTTACGTTGTCGGATATACGGATGGAGCGCGCACGCAGGCTGTGTGCGGCAGCACGACCCATGCTTTCCCGGCATTCGATTCAGAAAACAACGATCGGCAACCGCAGTGGGACGGCCTTTGCCGGATGGCGATGCAGCCGTCACCGTTCACGAGACTTCGGAGGATTCATGCGATCAGCAGTCATCATCATCGACGTTCAGTGCGGACTGTTCGATGCCGAGCCCAGGCCGTTCGAGGCCGACGAGGTTCTCGAGCGCATCAACAACGTCACCGGCAGGGCGAGAACTGCCGGCGTTCCCGTTATCTTCGTCCAATCGGAACATCCGGCATTCCTGCCGTTCGGATCGGAGGAGTGGCAACTGCATCCGGCAGTGACGGTTCACGATGGCGATATCAGGATCCGCAAGACCATGGCCAATGCGTTTCTCGGGACCGACCTCGAGGCAACTCTGCGCCGGTGCGATGCGCGCAACCTGATCATCTGCGGATACTCAACGGAGTTCTGCGTGGACTCCACGCTGCGGTATGCCTCGGCACTGGGCTTTCACATTCAGCTCGTGGCCGACGGCCATACCACGCACGACAAGGAGCATCTGCCGGCGCGGCAGATCCGCGAGCATCACAACATCACGCTTGGGCATGGGCCTACGGTCACGGTGGTGCCGGCTGCGGAGTTGGAGATTGCCGGCTGATAGAATGGCTGATTGGGTATACTGCGACTATGCTCGGGAGAGTGCTGCAATTGATTCGCAAAGACTTCACAGCATCGCATCGCACGATCGGAATGGCCGCTGCGAGAGGCGTCGTGGTTCTCGGGCTTCTTTATGCGGTGGTCACCTGCCTGGGGCTTCTCTCTCTCAGGGAGCCGGGTGATCCGATTGGCGACCCCTACTTTACAACGATGGAGCTGCTTATTGTGCTGACAGCTCCACTCATGGTGATCGTGATGGTTGCGCTGCACGCCTTTGCTCCAAGGGAATCCAGGGGGTATAGCTTGGTGGCGCTTGCGTTCATGGTGATCATGGCCGGCATCACCTGCAGCGTTCACGTGGTGGTCCTGACTGTTGGTCGCAGGTTGGAGTCTCTGGGCGTTCCGGCGGCTCAGTTCCTCTTCTCCTTCAAATGGCCATCGGCAGCATATGCGCTGGACATAGTGGCCTGGGATTTCTTCTTTGCACTCTCGATGCTCTTTGCTGCTCCCGTCTTCAGTGAAGGCCGATTGCAGCGAGCCGTTCGAACGCTCATGATCGCGAGCGGTCTCCTCAGCCTTGCCGGGCTGATCGGCGTGCCGCTGGAGAACATGCAGGTTCGGTTGATTGGCGTATTCGGATATGCGGCCCTGCCACCGATCGCGTTTCTGATGGTGAGCCTGGTGTTCAAGCGTACCGTTGAGTCCGTCACACCAGTGGAGTAGGTACATGTTCGGGTTCAAAAAGAAGCGGCACGGCACCATCATGGTGGAACTTATCCAGGAGGGCGTCGGCACTCCGATGCTGATGAGCACGATGCCATGCACTGGTCTATGTGGAGTGGGTGCGCATGGCCTGTTCACCGACGGTTGGTGACGCCCTCAGCCGTTGAGATTGGCAGTGACCGCCGGGATCGTGCATGTGCACTGCCCGGGGCACAGGCCCCCGGGGCGCAGGCCGGTGGTGTTTTCCTGCTGCGTTGATACGGTACGTCTGTATCCCTATATTCGGAATGCCTTGAATCCACACGTCTATCGGCATTGTTCCTGTGGATCCGCGGGGAACTCCTGAATTATTCGATTGTATCCCATGAAATGCACTCTGTTCCCCGGGCTCCGCATGCACGCCGGTCATATCCTCCCATAGTTGCTCAATCAATCGATCCCGGGTGCAGAGGCGTTCGAGACGTCGTGCCGTGGGGTTCCAGTATTCATGTACGTGGAGGATTGTACAATGAAGACATTTGCTCGTATCATCATCACGTCGTTCGCGGCTGCATGCCTGCTTGCCGCGTTATCCGATGATATCCGTGCCCAGACTGGGCAGTGCGATAATTG
>DASZRW010000087.1:0-2175 GCA_035549015.1 Kapaibacterium sp. (SeqCode) | reverse complement strand
GAAACGTGTAGCGGGCAAATTCCTCGGAATGATCCGGGCATACCAGGTGCTCGCCTTGAATCGTTCCCCACCATTGAAGCTGCTTTACAGAGGGATGCTCCGGGTTGCCGCGTGGCTGGGCATGCACCGCTGCCGATACGGTGCAGAGACTGATGATCGATAGGAGAATTCCTGTTCTGTTCATGGCAACAGCATCTGTTGTTTGTGAACCATCGGCTGCCTGTCTGAGCGGAATCAACATACCCCGGCACGACAGCGGAAGCAAGGTGGAGCGCGTTATTGCACGACGATCTTTGCGAGTGCGGACCGCGAGCCGATGGTAAGCCGCACCACGTAGACACCGGCGGGAAGGCCGGCTGTTGTGAACGTTGCATGAGTATCGAATGCCGGAAGCTGCACGCGCCGGACCTCGCGGCCGGATGCGTCGGCGAGCAGCAGCGTTGCCTGCCCGGTTCCGGCCGCGTCCCATTGCAGGTCGACTTCACCGTGCGATGGGTTGGGAACGGCGGCGAGCCGGAGCGTGGGGGCCGCGGGCACGAATGGCCGTTCCACCGCCGCAACGCCGGTGCCCGGCGGCAGATCGCGATCCTCACCGAATGAGGAGATATCCCGTGTCGGCGCGTAAAAACGGATCTCGTTGTCGTTCTCTGCCGTCAGGGCAATGATATTGCGACCTGAACCATCGATATTCCCCAGACTCTTCAATGTGATCAGCGTCGTCCCCGGTGTGATGTCGATCAGCGCATCGGCAAGTGAGTCCAGCCGCCTTCCGCCATTGTACTCCACCATGTACGGCCAACTGAAGGCGAAGATGTCCCCGACACCATCCAGGTTGGCATCGCCGAGATCAAACAGCCGGTCGTTATCACCGAACCACTCCGGGTTGATCCTGCGCGGCAACCAGACCGTATCCCACGGGCGCCCCCACCACTTCCCGCTTCCGGGTTGAGCCGTGTCGTGGCCGGAGCCGTACTGCTCCAGCAGGCGTTGTCCCTTGAACCCGACGAAGACCTTCACGAAGTCATCCCGTCCGGATCCGATCAACAGATCAGGCACCTTGTCGCCGGTCACATCGCTGAAGAGCGCATACCGCCCAGCCGACGGAGCGAATGATACTGTCTGGAAATTGTTGGTGTCCGGAAGCAGCCCGCTTCTTCCATACAGTACTGAAAGCCGACCATCAACTACGGCGGCATCGTTGCGCGCGAAAATGATATCGGTCACGCCGTCTTGATCTTGGTCAAGAGCAGAGATAGCTGTATAGTCCCGGGCCGTTTGGCCCCAAAAACGCCAGTCAGCAGAACTTGGCACTCCATTACGCCCCCAGCGTTCTCCGTGATGTCCCTGGTACATCATCATTTTGGGCAGATCGATCACCGTGTTGTTGCTGAACCCGAGCAAGTCGCAAACGAGCAGGTCATCTACGCCATCGCCGTTAACGTCCGCACCGACACCATTTGTGATCGCCAGCCACATCTGCGCTCCGCAGTCCAGCCGCGTCGTATCCTGGATCGAATACCTCCCCGAATCATTCCCCCAGAACACAACCAACCGACACACATCATATCCACCGCGATTTCCCGCACTCGTATCCCCCTGTATGCGAATCTTGACAACGATGTCGACATGATGATCACCATCGAAATCGCCCGATGCCAGAAACTCCGTGATCGAATTCAGCTCGCTCGGCCCGATACGCTCTCCCTCCGATGGCGTCGGAAATCGTCCCGGCACTCCCTTGTACAGCAGCAACTGGCCGCCGAGGTTGTAGGCGAGAAAGTCCGCCGTACCGGAATTGTCGACATCGCCAACCGGGAACAGGTAGAGAATCATCGAAGGTGAGGCATCCATTCGCCCGACCAGCGGCATGCAGATCGCCGCGGGGTTGCGCGGTTCATGCTGCAGGTCCCGGCCCATATTGCACGGCGAGATCTGGGCAACGGTTGCCGCAGGCGCCGCCAACGCCAGAACGAGGGTTGCCATATGTCGCAAAAGTCGGTTCATTGTTCTCTCTTCCCGGCAGGACTGCTACCGTGATAAAGGTGGGAAAGGCACATCCCGGATTCACCGGCATGCTCCGTTTCCGGGACCTGTGTGGCCGCAAGGATCCCGTTGTCATTCTCCGCCGTCAGGGCAATGATATCTCTTCCCGAACCGTCGATGTTGCCGAGCCGC
>DASZRW010000086.1:0-3908 GCA_035549015.1 Kapaibacterium sp. (SeqCode) | reverse complement strand
GGGATTTCCCATATTGTCGCTAGGGCAGGCTTGGTGTTGTGCATAGCTGATTACCGTGAATAATCAGTCTCTTGCACACGCAAGGTTCCGCCCTATTTCTTATTCGAAGTAGCTATTCCCTATTCTCGCATAGGCTCTAAGCGTGCTATGGGAGGTGCAACTGTACCTTGCGCACTGCTCAAGATTCAGCGCATCCGTCTTTCTCGATTCGGTGTTCATTACCGACAGCAATCGCTACTTCAGTGTCTGGTCGCACGAGGCGCGCGTTCGGACGCCGGGAGGATTCGGATACGATGATGCCGCTGCGTTCCGTGATCTATCGATCGATCCGTAGGTATCTCCTTTCGTTCCGAGAACGGAGGGGGCGCTCGGTGAAAGCGCTTGACCGGGACGCCACCGGAGCGTATGTTTGCGCATTGCATGTATTATTGATATCGATCTGTATATGGGTACAAATGCCATGAAAATACACCTCCTGCTTCCGCTCACCCTCTCTCTGCTCGTTGCGGCGTGCAGTTCTTCGACGACGCCACCAGAGGATCCGGTTGTCAAGGTGTTCGACTACCGGCTGATGAAGATGTATGCCGATACAGACCGTGCGACAACGGCACGTCCGATCACGATCACGACGGAGGTAACGCCGCTGGTCTCCGGGAAGGGGAGGATCAGCATCTATTCCGGGAATGGAATCTGGAAATTCCTTTCTCCGGTGGAACGGACAATCGAGATCGATATGTCGAAGCCGTTTGACTCATCCCAAATCACGCACTACTCGGTTGAGTTCATTGCCAACCAGCGGCTTGTTGTTCCCTGGACATTGCAACTGCTTCGTCTTGAGGGACACGACTTTGAGGCACGAGCATTTCTCGATTCGGTGTTCATTACCGACAGCAACCGCTACTTCAGTATCTGGTCGCACGAGGCGCGCGTTCGGACGCCCGGTGGGTTCGGATACGATGATGCCGCAGCGTTCCGTGATCTATCGATCAATCCGTAGGCATCTCCTTCCGTTCCGGAACGGAGGGGGCGCTCGATGAAAGCGCTTGACCGGGACGCCACGGGATCGTATGTTAGCGCATTGTCTGCACTATTGATATCGATCTGTATATGAGTACAAATGCCATGAAGATACACCTCCTGCTTCCACTCACACTCTCTCTGCTCGTTGCAGCGTGCAGTCCCGGCAGCGGTCCGGATGTCCCCGATCATGTTGTTCAGGCTTTCGATCGTTTGCACATGAAGATGTATGCCGATACAGACCGTGCGACGACGGCACGGCCGATCACGATCACGACGGAGGTGACGCCTCTCGTTTCGGGAAAGGGAAGGATCACCATGTATTCTGGAAATGGGAGTTGGCGATTCCTTTCTCCGGTGGAACGGACAATCGAGATCGATATGTCGAAGCCGTTTGATTCGTCCCAGGTGACAGACTATCTGGTGGAGTTTACCGCAAATAAACGCCTTGTTGTGCCCTGGACGTTGGAGTTGCTCCATCTTGAGGGGCATGACTTTTACGCATCTGTCTTTCTCGACTCGGTCTTCGTCGCCGACAGCAATCGCTACTTCAGTGTCTGGTCGCACGAGGCGCGCGTTCGGACGCCGGGAGGATTCGGATACAATGATGCCGCAGCGTTTCCAGATCTTAGAATCGCGCACTAGACAGATAGAACGTGTTGCATACATCTCACTGACTCACCATCCGGGAACATCTCCATGAGATCCTATGAGCAGTCGCTGCTCATCGTTTCTACGATGATACTTTTCTTTCTACCCATCAATCAGTTGGCACACGCACGGTGCAATGTTCGATCTCCGCTGCAATTGGAATCGCTTCATCTAATCCAGCAGGATTTGAAATCCACCCCGACACGTGTCGAGTGCGTTGCCGTTGCACACGCTGGCGGTACTATCGTTGCAACGCTCCACTCAGCGGGAATGTACCTGCAGATTCATGACTCAGTTGTCAAACGGGCAGTTTCTGCAGGAGAAGTAGTACAGCTCTCTTGGGTGGTTAAAATTCCTGCGACCTGCAACGGGTGTCTTGGAGATGTCACCATACTTCTTACTCCACATGATCCCATGGATGTGTCGCGGTTCGCAGAAGGAGCTGCTTACAGCCTCTATGCGGTGATCACTGATGGACGTGTTGGCTATAGCGACTCGCGACCGACGTCCGTAATGGTAGTTCCTCCGCGTGGTATCGGGACACCAATTGGTAAGCATGAACATGCGCGGAATCTACAGTCTGCTTCAACGACAATCCATGTACGTATTACGGGGCGCGTGACGGCAGAGGATATACGCAACATCTCGCATGGAGTCTCGGGTGTACGCATCTATTTCGATTGGGATGCCGATGAGGACGCCGGGACGTTCCAGGCGCCGGCGTATGATGGTGCCGGCGACACGGCGCAGTACGCGATCGCGGACGTGGATGGAAACTTCAGCTTCACGCGGCAGGTGACGGCGGAGAACGACTCCTGGGTCTGGAATGTGCACCGTATCCGGCTCTATGCAACGGCCTGGAACGATGCCGCCTACTTCAAGGAATGGGGGAAGGATGCGGTATTCAGCAGCGGCGAACCCGTAATCGTTCCGGTTTCTATCACGCCTGCAGCGTCGGATATCAGTGGCAGCATTATGAACTGGAATGTTGCACGTGACCAGGGTACCGCACTCCGTCTGCTCTGGCGCGCACGGCAGTTCGCCATCGAGGACTTCTGGCTCACTCCGCCACAGATTCGCTTCGATCTCGATTACAGTGACGGTCAGAGTTCCTTCACATCGGGTCTCCCGGCATTCTACAGCCCCACCATCACCTTCACCGGCTTCCCGAACTCGGAGACCGCCTACCACGAGTACGGGCACTATGCCCACTTCCTCTGGGCCGGCGCCGGACGCTTCCCCGCCACCGGAAACTGCGGCGCCCACGACTACCCTCTCGTCACCAACGATGCCTGCGCCATGGTGGAGGGATGGGCGGAGTTCTTCTGCGCCGCCGCACACACCTTCTGGTACGAACGCGAACGGCCTGCTGTACGGGAGGTTGATGCACACCATGAACCGTATGTTCAGTTCCTGGACCGGCTCTACGGTGAGGTGCCGGCCAACAACGGCGACTGCGAGGGAGGCGTGGCGCGATTTCTCTTCAACCTCTGGGATGGGATCGCATTGCGATCCCCCGGCACGCCGAACTTCACCGGCGACAACGAGGATCTCTATCACGCCAACTACGGCGACCGCAACGGAGGGCACCCGCATCCGTGGCTGCTCTACACGCTGAAGGATATCTTCCGGTACAAGCAGGTGGTCACCATCCCGAACGGCGTCAGGCAGGTGCGCGAGTCGCCGTTCATCGATGTCTACCGGCGTAGATACCTGGAGTGGGTCGATGGATGGTTCCCCTTCACCTCCTTCTATCACCACCAGTCCATCGATGCCTCCTACAACCGCATGACAACGCTCGCCGACGAACTCCGCGCCGCAACGCCGACGGTGCTCGGCGTCAGCGGCGACGAGTTCCAGCGGACGCTCACCTGGAACGACAACACGGAGCCGCAATCCATCGTGTACCCGCCGGAGGGGGTGTCGAGTTCGGACCCGATCGATCTGGCGAACAACAACGAGGGGGGCTTCGCGGTCTGGCGGAGGACGCTGACGTTCATCCCGCGTCCGCTCTTCGCTCCGAACGACCCGGCCATCTTCGACGGCCGTCTGGATGCGACATGCCAGCTGATCGGGCTGGTGCCGCCGGATGTACACATGTTTGTGGACCATCAGTATCTGGGCTCGGGGGATCACGAGTACGTGGTGGTTGCCTACCGGCGTCTGAACAACACGGTGCCGGAGTTGCTCTCGATCCCGCTTGCGCAGGGATCGATCCGTCTGCGGGGTGTGGACATCCG
>DASZRW010000085.1:0-86613 GCA_035549015.1 Kapaibacterium sp. (SeqCode) | reverse complement strand
TGCGAGGCATTGTTGTTCCGGGGAGGATTGGAGGGTATCGGCGGCAAGTTAGCCGCCTGCATGGCCGTGCGGGAGTACATCATGGTGTACCGCCATGCTGCGTTCGTTGTCGCGAGGGTTCCGAAGCCGCGGCGTTCCCTCCTCCGCAACAAGCCGGACCGTATGTGCGGGCAGGACCGCACGGCATGGATACAACGGCCTGTCCGCCGCCGCTGCGTTGTTCCTGCGGCGGGATGGAAATGCGTCGGGCCGGAGATGGAACTCCGGCCCGACATGGAACATCGTCTTCTCGATCGGGATGCGCCCGTGGCGCTCGTATCATGGGCAGCCCGGCGTTGCGCACGGTACCGGCTGCGCCTCCAGTCTGCTGCAGAGGTCTGCGCTCGGCGTGTTGCAGATATGCCCGCAGCAGTCCGCGGCGAACTTCAGGTCCGGCGTGCAATCGGCCGCTGCGGAAGGCACCAGGAAGTATCGGCCGGAGCAGGTGTTCACCCACGCCTGGTAGATCGGGCAGGTGATGGTGATGCTCGTGCCTGGCTTTACGGTCTCGCAGATCACCGGCCCCAGTTGCGAATGGGAGTAGCAGATGGTGACCGAGCAGTGGAGGTTGGGGCTGACCGCGAAGGTGAAGTGGTCGCACGTGTTGCAGTTGATCGTCTGGGCATGGCCGGCGGCCGGAACCAGAACGAGAGCCGCGAGCAGAAGCACAAGCGCAGCAAGGCGCACCGGAAGCGTACATCGAGTGTCCATGAATCCCCCTGTTGATGATGTGAGCCAACCTTCATGCCGGAACACTTCTTCCGAATTGCGGCACCGTCACGAGGCGATTGCCGGTTCGAATTCCGAAGAAGGCTGGTTGGTTTCGCGGCAAGTTACCCGTGCATTTGCTGTGCGGGGAGTACATCATGGTGTACCTGAGGGGAGCTGCCTCCGCCTTTGAACGATATATGTGCATTGCATCGAAGCACGAGCGGGTGATGATGTGAGCGTGTCTTCGGGGGTGGATGGGAGTGGGCCTTCGGGGGTGGATGGGAGTGGGAGGCCGGAGATTGGACTCCGGCCCGGGGCGCGAACGTCATCTTCTTACTCTACGCACGTGCGGATCAACGCCGCCATGTGATGTCACGGGCAGCCCGGCGTGGCGCAGGGGAGCGGCAGAACCTCGAGCCGCGTGCAGAGATCGATGCTGGGTCCGTTGCAGATATGCCCGCAGCATCCATCCGCGAACTTCAGGCTCGGGCTGCACGTTGCGGCCACGTTTGCCGGTATCAGGGAGTACTGCCCGGAGCAGGTGTTCACCCACAGGCGGGAGACGGAGCATGGGATGGAGACGCTGTGTCCTGGAGCAACTGATTGGCAGAGCGGATCGCCGATCGGAGCCGGTACGTAGCAGATGGTGACCGAACAGTTGAGGTTGGGGCTGACGGCGAAGGTGAAGTGATCGCAGCGGCTGCAGTCGATCACCTGGGCACTGCCGGCCGTTGGTGCAAGGAACAGCGCGGCCAATGCGATGATGAAGGCGGCTGCGCGCACGGGAAGCGAACATCGAGTAATCATGAATCCCCCTTTGATGATGTGAACCAACCTTCATGCCGGAACACTCCTCCCGAATTGCGGCACCGTCACGAGGTGACTGCCGGTTCGAATTCCGGAGAAGGCTGGTTGGTTTGCGCCGCAAGTTACCGGTGCCGTGCAGGCGTGGGGAGTACATCATGGTGTACCGGAGGGAAGCATCCATGCGTGGTGCGGGGTGGCGGGTATTCCATCGTGGCTTCGGAGGGGGAACGTCGCGGCCGGAACAGAGGCTCCGGCCGCGCGGCATCGTTCCTGTTCTTTCCCTTCTTACGGGCAGCCGGGCGTATCGCACGGCGCAGGCTGAGCCTCGATCCTGGAGCATGCATCCTGGCTGGGCACATTGCAGATGCGTCCGCAGCAGCCGGCAGCAAACTTGAGCACAGGGCTGCAGGTTCCAACGGCGTTTGCCGGTATCAGGGAGTATTGCCCGGAGCAGGTATTGACCCATACGCGCGATACGGAGCACGGGATGGAGACGCTGCCGCCTGGAGCTACGGACTGGCAGAGCGGATCGCCGATCGGAGCCGGTACGTAGCAGATGGTGACCGAACAGTTGAGGCTGCCGCTGACCGCGAACGTAAAGTGGTCGCAGCGGCCGCAGTCGATTGCCTGTGCACTGCCGGTTGTTGGCGCAAGGAACAGCGCGGCCAATGCGATGATGAAGGCGGCTGCACGCACGGGAAGCGAACATCGAGTAATCATGAATCCCCCTGTTGATGATGTGAACCAACCTTCATGCCGGACACTCCTCCCGAATTGCGGCACCGTCACGAGGTGACTGCCGGTTCGAATTCCGGAGAAGGTTGGTTGGTTTGCGCCGCAAGTTACCGGTGCCGTGCAGGCGTGGGGAGTACATCATGGTGTACCGGAGGGGGGGCTTCCGTGAGTGATGCGGGAGAAGGGGTGGGTGTGTACACATGGAGCGCTCCACGGCCGCAGCAAGGGCTCCGGCCGTGGGGCAATCGTTTGCATTCTTCCGATTCCTACGGGCAGTCAGGCGTATCGCACGGCGCAGGCTGCACTTCGATCCTGGAACACGCATCCTGGCTGGGCACATTGCAGATGCGTCCGCAGCAGCCGGCAGCAAACTTGAGCACCGGGCTGCATGGGGTGACACCAGCCGCCGGTATCAGCGAGTACCTTCCGGAACAGGTGTTTACCCATGCGAGAGAGGAGGTGCATGGGATTGCGATGCTGCTGCCGGGAGTCACCGTCTTGCAGATGGTGGTGCCGTCCGGAGCAGGCACGTAGCAGATCGTGACCGAGCAATTGAGATCTGCCCGTACGGCGAACGTGAAGTGATCGCAGTGGGTGCAGTCGATGATCTGGGACCTCCCTGCGGTTGGTACAAGGAATAGCGCGGCCACAGTGATGATAAATGCCGTGGTGCTGGCACGATACGTCCATCGAAAATTCATCACATCCTCCATATGGTTTGATCCTGGCTCCGCCTCGCCGAAAAAGCACCGGGTGCTCCCGGGGCGCATAGATAACAGGTAGGCAAATGCGGGGAGGGGAAGTCAGGTGGTTGTGATGGTAACGTATGGAGTTCGTGCCGGGGCGGGAAGTACATCATGGTGTACCGGCCCTGCATGGGTACCATTCCGGTCCGCTCATACTGCCGCAGCCTGCGTGCCGTGGAACGTTCCTGCCATGGAGTGTACGATGCACGGTGCCGAATCGTGATCAGCGCGGACACCGGCCGGACGTGTTGTCGACCGGGCACGCCCCGGATGCCCGGCAATCGCGGGGGATTGTTCCGGCCGGAGCGATTCCAACGGCTATGCGCCGCTCGATACGCGCCCGGCATGCAGACCGCTGCTCTCCGCTATTTCATCAGCACCATGCTCGCACGGCGGCTCCATGTGCCGGAGCGGAGCTCGTAGTAATACACCCCCGACGGCTGCGACGATGCATCCCACACGGTCTCATATGTTCCGGCGCCAAGGTACCCATCGATCAACGTTGCCACACGGCTCCCCAGGGCATTGTACACCGAAAGCGTTGTCGCCCCGTCCAGGCCCAGCGAGAACGCGATCGTCGTTGTGGGATTGAACGGGTTCGGATGATTCCCGTCCAGCGAATACGTCCCCTTGATCCACTCGATCAGTCGATACGGCAGGCCGCAGATCGAGTCCAGAAGAACATGGCCCGAAACGGTCCGGAACGTCTGGCACGGCGTTGCCCCGGGTGCAAACGTCACCGGTAATTCGGAGGTGTCTGCCGAGCCGACATAGGATGTTGCCGCCACCTCGAGCAGCGTGCCCTCCCCGGCAAGCCATCCACCGGGAGGTGCCGTCAGGTGGGCGGTGGTATGTCCGGTCCCGCGATCGTGCACGAGATTGGTGATGGCCCATCCCTCGCAGAGTGTACCCGCAAGCACGAGACTGTCCACGCGGATAACGTCCGGCGCATACGACACGCCGAAGTCGAACCCGGCAATGGTTCCCGGCTGCGGCCGGCCTTCCAGAATCACCGGCATGCGGACACCGGTTCCGGGGCGCGCGAACAGGCTCCGCGGAATGCGTACCGTCAACACCGTCGGCATCTTCACTTCCACGAGCACGGAGTCATCGGCGGTGCAGCCGTTGGAGGCAATGACATGCACGTGGTACAGTGTGGTGGTATCGGGAGCGGCGATCGGAGACGGGCAGTCCGCACACGTCAGGCCGGACGCCGGATTCCACTGATAGGCCGCGCCGCCGGTTGCGACAAGCATCGTACTGTCGCCGCGGCATATCGTGACATTCCCGGAGACCGACGTGGCGGTAGGCGCCATCACCCGTACAACTATCGTGTCCACCGTGAAGCACGAGTTCCCATTTCCAACCGCAACGGTATAGGTCATGTCCGTGGCCTGCCGGACAACGGGATTGCGGCACGTATCGCAGTCCAGGCCTGTTGCCGGTGTCCACCGGTAACTGCTCCCCGCTTCGCACGGGAGCACAACGGGACCGCCACTGCAGACCACGACATCCCTGCGTGTTGCCGCACGGACGGGGGCAACGGTGATGTGCAGGGAGTCGCGCCTGGAGCAGCCTGCGGCGTCGATCGCATCCACCACATACGTTGTCGTCACCGGGGGCGAGGCCACGGGCGATGCACAGTCAACACAGCTCAAACCCGTTGCCGGACTCCAGTGATAGGAGACGCAGCCGCCGGCCGTGATGCGGACGCTGTCGCCCGCGCAGATCGACGTGGCGGGTCGGGCAGCGATCGTCAACGCGGACTGCGCGGGATGCAGAGTCAGATTCCAGTTGTCGATGCCGCTGCTGCGATCCTGGAAACCGGTGCCGGCCGTAGGATTGGAGTTGCCGGTGGCATATCCGAAATCGATGCGCGATCCGCCGCATGAAAAATCCGGATGCGCCGGCCCGGTCCCGCAGAAGTTGGTGAAACTCTCGGGAGTAAGTCCCGCGCCGCTGAACGGCTGCCACGCGTCGGGATAGATGGCATCCCATGTGTTGAGGCGGTAGTACGTGCCGTTCTGAACGATGAGCGGCGAATAGCCAACTGCCCACTGCTCCGGCCCTGTATAGTGCCGGAGATCGTAGGAGTAGTCCAGGCTTGCGATGCCTCCCTGCGTGGAGGGATTGTAGGACGCCCCCCGGCGAACGTGCACCACAAGGATGCCGGGATTTGGTCCCTGGTAATGATGGATGGTTGTTCTGGAACCGGGAGGGTTGCCCTCTCTCGTATCCTGCGCGGCTACCACGGTGGAGCCGGGAGTAACGCACGGCAGTACCGTGGAAGTCCAGTCCGCATCGTTGAACGTGCCATCGCTGAAGGTCTGCGCTCTGATGGCCCTACCACCGAGGATGACCCAGGCGATCAGTGCTGCCGGGAGCACGCGCCGGACAATGTCGTACGTTCCACGGATCGTTGTTGCCATCACACATTCCTGCTGTAGTGGATACCTGAGGATGGTTGCTGCGGTGCTGCGTACCGGGAGTGTGGCAATGCATGCACGCATGAGATCATGCCTGTCCGGCCAATTTACACTTCCGGGCCGTTCAACGGAACGCGCACCCCATCATCCGATGCTTCGAGGATCGCGATGGTATGACTTCGGAAGAATCGAGAAGGCTGCAACGAAGAGCCATGAAGAAGTTGCGGCCGGCGAACGTTGCTGCGACCTGCGGGATGCCGCGCACAGCCTGCCCCGGCATCCTGAAACGCACCATGGCCCTTCGCAATGCGTCAATCCCGGGCCAGCCGGTCGATGGCGTCGCGTATCAGCTCTGCGCGCGAGGCGGAGGGATTGCGCCTCCGCTCGTACTCGATCAGCCGTTCCGCGCGGGCGCGGTCGCCGCGGGCACGGCGGACGAGCGTTTCGTACTGAACGCCGCCACTCCTGCTGTTCCCCCAGGGCCGGGCATCGGAGGCTCGGCTCCTCCCCTTGAACAGCCAGAGCGCAAAGCCCAGCGCCACCGCCAGCATGCTGGCGGCGGCCGCCACGCCAGAGGTGAAGAGCGCAAGGCATGTCGGCACCGAGACCGCCACCACCACCACGGGGACGGTATAGCGGACCCAGGGGCGCGTGCCTGCCGAGGGATGCTTCACGCGCCCATCCCTGCCGATGTATGCCGGTGGATATTCAGCCGGAAGCGCGCCGTAGGAATTCGCATTGTCCGCCCAGCCAGTGCTTTCGTCGGAGCCGCATTCAGGGCAGACGCTGGCGTTCGGCGGAATATCCGCGCCGCAGTGGCGGCAGGAGAAGACGTTGTTCATCGGTTCGGGGATCGACAATCGACGTATCTGTTCGAAGGGACTGCCAGCGGCAGGCCGGTTGTTCATGCAGGAACGTATTTCCCCCCGCTCACCTTACTCTTCGGTTGAATGCCGGCAACCGTGCCGTCGGCGGAAAGCGGCTGCCGCCACCGCTCCTCCCTCCGCACCATGCAACGAGGAGGAAGTGATCGTTCTCCTTCGCCATCTCCTCCAGATAATCCGAATCCGTCGCGAAGGTGAATGCCGCACCTGCATCGGTAACCACCAGGCGCTGTTCCGGCCTGGCGTGCCGGCATTCGGTGCGCCGGGATATCCGGCGGCGCTGGAGTTCGGCCGTGAATTCCTCCGCCGTGCGATCGGACGAATGATCCATGGATCGATTCGCAGCATGTTTCCTCCTCTGCACGAGCTTCCATGACCGGTGAGGATCGTCCATACCCGATCCCGCCGAAGTGGAACGCGATCTCCTTATACCGCAATATCGCGGCGCCTTCCGTTTCCGGTTCAGGCCCTCACATCTCCGGCTGCCAGTGCTGCGCGTGAAGCTCATCTCGCGAGATGCCGGCATGCAGGGAGCCCGGCCGGCAGGCCCCGGCAAATTCCCGGAGCGATGCGATGACACGTGGCATGACATCCCTCCGGAAGCCGATTGCAGGGGTGATGGCGCGTGCATCCGGCGCGTTGAAGATCGTTCCGGCTGCGTCGGTGCCGCATGCGGGATAACTCACGCGCGCAACCACAGCCCGACGATCAGAAGCGCGGCACCAAGAACAACCAGGATGATCGCGGGCAGATGCCGGCGAAGCCCTGACGCGATGCGGGCATTGCGGACGTTCCGGGGATCGTACATCACGTCCACCTGCTCGCCGACCTTGTAGAGCGCAGGATAGCTGGCAAATGCATCAGTGAACGTTGTCTCCGTTCCATCGTGGGCGGTGAACTTCACGATGGGGGAGTAGACCGTGCTGCCATCATCCTCCTCTTCCTCCTGATCGATCACCACGCCGGACGATCGCTGCGTTCGCCCCTCGGGACGCCGCGTGCGGAGGAAGACGAACGCACCCAGCAGCACCAGCAGCCCGCCAAGGCCGATGAGCATAACGAAGAAGCCGTTGAGTTGAGAAGCCATGAATGGTCCGGTGTAGCTGTTCAGAAGGAGGCAAAGATATGAGGCCGATGCGCCACCTCAATGGCACGGCAGTGGTTCATGCGGGCTGCTGCGGTACGTGGGCTGCTGTGGTATCTGCGGACGATGAGGAGCCATTGGACAACGTGGTATCTTTCCACCATGGCAAAACTCACGTCGCTGGAAGATCTTGGCCGCCTTCTCTCGGAATCGGAGCGGACGATGCTCGAAGGGCAAGCGCGTTCCGCCGAGTCGCGGAAGGGCTACGACGGCAGGCCGCAGAAGCTGGAGGTGCGCCTCGATTCGAAGCGCCGGCGCGGAAAGACGGTGACCCTCGTCTCCGGCTTTCAATCGACCCCCGATGAGCTGGAGGAGATCGCGATGAAGATAAAGCGGTCCTGCGGTGCCGGCGGGACCGTGCTCGATAACGCGATCGTAATTCAGGGGGATCACCGTACCGCCATCATCGAGATGCTGAAGAAGCTCGGCTATCAGATCGGGTAGGTTGCTGGTGGTGCGTTCGCCCGCGGTCAATGTGCTTCCATTGCGGAGGAACAACCGTTCATCGCGACGACATCCGGCATCCCCCCGGTGATATCCGCCGTACGACGTCGGTTGGTACCGGTTCCCTCAGGCTCCACGCAGATCCGCAGCCTCACGGGCAAACCGGCCGGGATCTGGTTCACGACGGTAGTAAGCGCCGGCATCGCGAGCGCTTTGGCCGAAATTGTTGTGACACTGGGATCCCGCACTTGACGTGGCAAGCAGTGGGAAATAAACAACCAAGGATTGCTACTGGGGGTGGCAGCCGCGAGTATCCGATATGAAGTACACCAGAAACCTCCAGCACGCCCGGTTGGACTTGAACCAACGACCCACAGCTTAGAAGGCTGTTGCTCTATCCACTGAGCTACGGGCGCGTTTACGAATCCCGAAGATACGGCGATCCGGGCGGTGGGCAAGCAGGGGACCGTGGAGGGTCTTCGCGAGCCTCCGCGTCCTCTGCGGTGATAGCATGCGTATCCACAACATTGCCCTCCGGCTCGGGGATATTCCGATTGCATCCCCCCGGCATGAAGGCTAGTTTCACGGCCGTGAGCGAACACCCATCCATATCGCGCAGGCGCTTCATGGCATCGCTTGCACTCGGCTCGCTTGCCGCGTACGGTGCGGAGGCCGCGGCCGGTGCCGTCACCTTCGCCCCGGCGGGGGCGCAGCCGCTTGCATGGCGCGAGGGCCTGGCCCCGAGGCGCGTGGCGATTGTCGGCGATGTGCAGCGCACCGGCATGCTGGAGATGCTCCTGCTGGGCCGGCATCAGAACGACGCCGAGCGCGTTGCAGTGCTCCGCGCGATTGCGGAGGAGGGGCCGGAGATGCTGCTGATGCTGGGGGATCAGGTGGTGACCGGTGACGGCAGGGCGTGGGAGTATTTCGATTCCATCATGGAGCCGGTCCGCAGGGCGGGAATTCCGGTGCACGGCATGCTGGGCAATCACGACTACGAAGGGGAGAAGGCCCCCGTCTGCATCGAGAATTTCAATCAGCGCTTCCCGCACCAGCGGGATCGCATCCACGGCCTCACGCGGCTGGGGCCGCTGGCGCTCCTGACGCTGGACTCCAACTTCCCCAGCCTTTCGGACCGGCAGATCGGGGAGCAGGCGCGACGCTACGCGCAGACGCTTGCGGAGCTGGACGCCGCGCCCGATGTGCGCTGCGTGATCGTTGCATCGCACCATCCTCCGTACACCAACAGCAGTCTTCACGCGGGAAAGGATCTGAAGCAGGTGGAGGAGATGTTCGCCGCGCCGTTTCTTCACGCCCGCAAGACCCGGCTTTATCTCTCCGGCCACGTGCACTCCTACGAACGCTTCGTGATGGCGGGGAGCGGCAAGACGTTCGTTATCAGCGGCGGCGGCGGCGGGCCGCGACGGACGGTGGACATCACGGAACATCGTCCGTACAGGAACGACGCCTATCGCGAGGGAACGCTGCGCCCGTTCCATTTCATGGTGATGACGGTGCACGATGACCGTCTGGCGTTCGAAGTCCGGATGCTGGTACAGCGTGGCGCGTGGCGTTTTCGTACGGGAGACACGTTCGACGTCCGGTTCGCGTAGGCGCCGTCGGCGCAGATCTTCAACCGGCGCCGATGGAACGTGGAGACAGGGGATATGAAATATGCCGCCGCCACGAATGCGCAGTTCATCGGCCCGCATCCGGAAGCACAATCCCCAGACCGCGCGCCATCGTTTCTGCGGCCCCGGCCAGGAGTGCCAGCCGCGCGGCGCGCAGCGGCGGGGCTTCCGGGAGGATGCGGCACTCCACGAGGAAGCGGTTGAGCGCGGCCGCCAGCCGGTGCAGGTATTCCGGGATCATCTCCGGAGCCAGCGTCTCGGCGGCGCGTTCCAGGAGGTCATCCCACTGCGCGATCTGTCCGATCAACCGGATCTCCGTATCGGACCGCAGCGGTTCCAGCGGCGCGCTCCGTTCAACGGCGATTCCTTCGGCAGCGGCGTGGCGCAGGACCCCGGCCGCGCGTGCGTGTGCGTAGGCGGCGTAGCGTGCGGGTACCCGTTCGGACTGCGTGCGCGCCTCCGCGAGATCGATCGTGATCGGGAGCGACGGGTGACAATCGAGCAGCACCCACCGTGCGGCCTCGCCGATCTCCCGTACTAGATCGCCGAAGGTGATCGAGGCCGCGGTGCCGTTCTCAACGGCCGCGACGTGCACGTTCGGCCGTATGGTATTCTCCGCAATGCCGTCCGGCCCCGCGCGATGAACGTGAACCGCCGGCGCGTCGCCGTGGGACGCCTCCGCCATCCCCAATCCGCATTCCCATCCCGTCAGTTCCAGCAGCCGGTGCATTGCCATGCCGAGCAGCATCGTGCGTGCATGAGCCAGCGGCAGCGTATCGAGCTCCGGCAACTCCGTTGAACTCCCCGGCACGTTCCCGCCCCTGCCGTGCGGCAGCACGAGGGTGATCTCCGCCCGCCCGGCCGTCACAGGCTCGCGATGCGCGGAGCCATTGCCGGTCGCGGCCAGCACGGCGCGCAGGCAGTCGTGCCAGAAGGAAGGGGAAAGGCGCAGGTTGATGAATCCGGGGGGAGCGACGGCGATCTCTTCGATGCCCGCCTCTTCATGCGGCAGGGCCGCCGCGATGGCGCGGGCCAGCTCCATCGGCGTTGCGCCCGGCAACGTATCGCTTTGCGATGCATTCGCCGGCCGGGCATGTGCCTGTGTGCGGTCATGCGGCGGCGTATCGATGCCGGCTCCGATCCGTGCCGCCAGCGCAAACGCCACCGGCGTGGCAAGGTCCCAGCGGGACTCGCCGCGCGGATACTCCAGCACGATCCGAACGCCCTCGGGCGCGCCGACGGCGCGAAGCGCCTCCTCGATAACCGGGAGCAGCCGGGAACGGAGCATGGCCGGCGATGGTGCGGTTGATGATTGAAAGTGATAGCGGGCTGGCCGGTGCGATGCGGGGCAGGGCGTGCGCTCCCTATCGCATCAAGGCCCGCGTACTACCCGTTCATGATGCCGGCGCGGCCGGCTGGTCCGTGACGCGCTCAACGGTGGCGTCGGACCAGAGCCGCTCGATCTTGTAGAAGTCGCGCGCCTCGCGGTAGAAGACGTGCACCACCACCTCCACATAGTCCAGGATGATCCACTGCCCGCCGCTCCATCCCTCGGTGCGGTACGGCTTGATCCCGAGCTCTGCCAGGCCGTCGTGAACGGCGTCGGCAATTGCCTTCAACTGCGTGTCGCTGTCCGCGCTGCAGATCACGAAGAAGTCCGCCATGTCGGTGAGCTTGCGAATGTCCAGCATCACCACATCCTTTCCCTTCTTCGTCAGCATCAGCTCCGCGCAGCGTCGCGCGAGCGTCTTGGCATGTGCCGGCTTTCGTTGTTTTGTTGCTGTTGCCATCGTTATAACGTCATCATGTTCGGCGGGCCGTGGGTCGGCAGAGCGTACACGGAATCGCTGTTGTTCTGATATCCTACTTCATCGGCCGCAGTGTCTTGTAGTCCATGCCGATCACCACCGTGGCGCGGAGATAGAGCGAGCTGTCGATGCCGGTCTCGATCCG
Source organism: Kapaibacterium sp. (SeqCode) (assembly GCA_035549015.1). GTDB lineage: Bacteria > Bacteroidota > Ignavibacteria > OLB7 > OLB7 > JAFDZV01. The sequence continues at coordinate 75,093 of DASZRW010000085.1, read as the reverse complement.
GCTCTCGTCGATGCCGAGCGCATACGCCACCTTGCGGGCCGAGAGGGGATCGCCGATGCGATCGATCACTTTGGAGTACGGCACGCGGGTCTTCGTGGTGCTGTACTCCGGCACATCGAACTTTCGGGCCCGGAGAAACTCCGTGAACTTCGTTGCCAGTCCGTCCACGCCGCAGGAGTTCACCACGTCCACCTGGATATGCTCGCCGGCCTTCACAAACATGTCCGTGCGCTCAACGGTTGCCGATACAGGGCGCCGCACGAGGGTATGCTTGATGAAGCCGAAGGCGAGCACCGCAAGTGGAATTCCCAGCAACGTGATCGCGCCGATCAGAAGCGTCCGCTTCCGCCTGGAGCCGTTCGCCGTTGGCGGGCCGGTTCTGCGAACCCGTCGTGGCCGCGCTTTCTTCATGGAACGAAGCAATGTTGATACATGCAAGCCTTCCCGCTACGTGCCGGGGCACCGGCCCGGGCTTCGCGGGCCGCCCCGGCGGCCGGCGGCTATTGCGGCCCCAGCATCCGGGCCTGGATGGACTGCAGCTCCGTGAACTGCTCCGGAGGAATTCGTCTGCGAAGATACTCCGCTTCGGCTCGCCAGAAGGAGCGGACACGTTCGGCCCGGAGGGCGCGGCCGCAGGAGATCATCACCAGTGCCGCTTCGGTGAAGAGCGGATGCGGGCCGGCAGGCAGGGCTTCCACGGAATCATGTCTGCCGGCGGCCGCGCTGTCGTGTGCCTGCAGGCTGTCCGCGGGGCGGAGCGTGTCGGTGCGGAACTGCGGACGGAGCAGCCGGTACCGCGCGAGCGCGCTGTCGGCCTGCTCCAGCAGCGGCGCGTTCCAGGCCGTACGCGCGCTGGCGAACGTGCCATCCCTGCAGACGAGGATATCGTCCAGATACTCCACGGCCTGGGCATGCGAGGCGAAGGAGGGCCACAGCTCATTGTAGAGGAAGATCGTCACCGCTCCATCCGGTGCGGTGCCGCCGAATGCGGGCCTGCCGTGATCCAGCCGGAGCAGCCGGCCGATGCGGCCGTGCGACGCCGTGTAGACGATCATGCCGCGCGTTGCAATGGCATCGGTGCCGGCGCCGTCGGTGAATACCACCAGATCGGGGGCGCCGTCGCCGGTAACGTCGCGCGTTTCGAACCGGACGGCCCAGAGCATGCTGTCGGCCAGCGCAAGCGTGTAGGCGCGCGCGGAGGAATCGTAGCGATAGAATGCCAGCCGGTCCGCCAGCGCGGTTCGCGGGCGGGCGCTGTCCGGCCGGATGCTGGCAACCACGTATTCCGGTTTGCCGCCGGGCGCCATATCGATTGCCAGGACCGTATCCAGCCGCGCCGGCGGAGCGATTGCCGGTGCACGAAATTCGGTTCCGGCAACAACGGAGTCAATCCGGCCCGCTTCTCCGGGCGGAACCTGTTCCGTGCGGCCGCAGCCGGCAGCCGCAAGCAGCAGTGTGAGAATCGCGGCAAATCCCGCGCCGTTTGCGAAGTGCTGGCACCACATGCGTGTGCGCAAATTCTCGATGCGTGAAAGTGGCACGGGCGGTTGAGCGCATCGCCGATGGCGAACCAATGCGCGCTCAATCGCCCGTGCGAAAACTGCAGAGGAGGGGAAGGGCTTCAAAGCGACCGGAAGCGGTGCTCTCTTACTCGTTCTCTCCTTCTTCCTTCTTGAGTGACTGGATCTCTGCGCGGATATCCTGCGCCAGCGAGCGAAGCTCCTGCATGTGCTTGCGGACCCGTACGCCGGCGGCCTTGTTGTGCTTTACGTAGAACTTCTCGAAGTCCTTCTCGAAACTCTCAACCAAGGCCTTCAGTTGATTGAACCGCTCCATGATAAGTCTCCCGAGTTTGTGGTTCTTGTCGTGGGTAGCCTGCACCTCCGTAACCGGCTCCCGCTCATCACGAAAATTTGAGGAAAATCGTGGTGTAATATACAAAAGCGGCCCTTTTGCAACCGCAGTGGTACAATTTTGCATATGAATCGCGGCAAATTGGTATTTGCCGCGATTCTGTCCAAAAAACCGCGTTTCAGGCCTCAAACGTCAGTCGGCGTGGGCGTGGGCGCGTTGAAGCTCAACGCTGAGATAGCGGCCGGTGTAGCTTTTCTCCGCGGTTACCACCTGCTCCGGCGTGCCGGCTGCAACGATCATGCCGCCGTGGCGCCCCCCCTCGGGGCCCATGTCAACGATCCAGTCAGCGCACTTGATCACATCCAGGTTGTGCTCGATCACCACAACGGTGTTCCCCTTGTCCACCAGCGATTGCAGCACCTTCAGCAGCATCAGCACATCCTCGAAATGGAGCCCGGTTGTGGGCTCGTCCAGAAGGTAGAGCGTCTTGCCAGTGCCGACCTTGGAAAGCTCCGTGGCAAGTTTCACGCGCTGCGCCTCGCCGCCGGAGAGCGTCGTGGCCTGCTGTCCAAGCCGGATGTAACCCAGGCCCACATCGTTCAGCGTCTTCAGCTTCCTCTTGATGCGCGGGATATCCTCGAAGAACTCCAGCGCGTCGGCAACGGTCATCTCCAGCACCTCGCTGATGGAGCGCCCCTTGAACCGCACCTCCAGCGTTTCGCGATTGTACCGCCGGCCATCGCACACCTCGCAGGTGACGTAGACGTCCGGGAGGAAGTTCATCTCGATCTTCTTCAATCCGTCACCCTGGCACTCCTCACAGCGCCCTCCCTGCACGTTGAAGCTGAAGCGCCCGGCGCTGTAGCCGCGAATCTTCGCCTCGGGCAACTGCGTGAACAGATCCCGGATGTAGGTGAACAGGCCGGTGTAGGTTGCCGGGTTCGAGCGCGGCGTGCGGCCGATCGGCGACTGGTCGATATCGATCACCTTGTCGATGTTCTCCAGCCCCTTCACCGATCCGTACGGGAGCGGGGGAGTGGTGCTTTGATAGAAGTGGCGCGAGAGAATGGGATACAATGTCTGGTTCACCAGCGACGACTTGCCGGAGCCGGAGAGGCCGGTAATGCAGATGAATGTCCCGAGCGGCAGTTCCAGATCCACATTCTTCAGATTGTGCCCGGTTGCGCCGGTAAGCCGAACAAGCTTGCCGTTGCCCGAACGCCGCAGTGCAGGGACGCCGATCTCCCGTTCGCCCGTGAGATACTTGAACGTGAGGCTGCGCGCCGTATCGATGCCGATGCCGTCCGCAGGGATGACGATCGACGGCGCTCCCGCCGCACCTGCATCGGCGGAGGGCGCATGCGCACCCACCACTGCCGGTGCCTCGCCGTCCGCAGGGCTGCCGGCTGCCTGGCTGTTGTCCGGAGCCTTCTTCCGGCCCTTCTTCACGGCCTTTGCCGCGGGCGGCTCCGGGGACGGCCGCTCGCTGCCGTTGGGCCGTGCGGATGCCGTTCCGGTTGCCAGGAACATCTCGGGGATCGCGGCGCCCACCACCTCGCCGCCCAGTTCGCCGGCGCCCGGGCCGAGATCGATCACGTAGTTCGCGGACTCGATCATCTCGCGATCGTGTTCCACGACGATCACCGTGTTCCCCAGATCGCGCAGCCGCTTCAGCGAGTTGATCAGCTTGATGTTGTCGTGCTGATGCAGGCCGATGGATGGCTCGTCCAGCACGTAGAGCACGCCGCTCAACTGCGAGCCGATCTGCGTGGCAAGCCGGATGCGCTGCGCCTCGCCGCCGGAGAGCGATCGCGCCGAACGGTCCAGCGTGAGATAGTGCAGGCCAACCTCCAGCAGGAAGCCCATCCGGTCTGCGATCTCCTTGATGATCTGATGCGCGATCAGCCGCTGCCGCTCGCTCAGCTCGAGCGAGGTGATCTTCTCGATCGCCTCGCCGATCGGCAGCACCACCAGGTCGTGAATGTTCGCGCCGTCGATCGTGACCGCAAGGCTTGCCGGCTTCAGGCGCCCGCCGTTGCAGTCCGGGCAGAGCGTGGTGGTCATGAACGCCTCCACCCACTCGCGCGCGGAGCCTGTGCCCGTGTTGGCCAGGTTGTGCTCCAGATTCTTGATGATGCCGTCGAAGCGATGATTGTACACCACCGTACGGCCGTTGGAGTACTTGTAGGGGATCTCGAACTTCTTCGTCCCGCCGCCGTTCATCAACGCGTCGAACGCCTCCTTGCTGAACGCATTCAGGGGCGTATCCAGATCGTAGCCGAAGTGGCGAACAACCGCCTCCACCTGCGCCCACTGCCAGTTGCGGCGCGGCTTGCCCAACGGACGCACCGCCTCCTTGTTGAGCGTGAGCGAACGGTCCGGCACGATCAGGTCGATCGCGAACTGATGTGACTGGCCCAGCCCGTCGCACGTGGGGCAGGCGCCATAGGGAGAGTTGAAGGAGAAGGAGTTGGGCTCCGGCTCGTCGTACGAGAGATTGCATGCCGGGCAGGCCAGCTTCTCCGAATAGAGCGTGTCCGCCTCATGTCCCTCCCAGGGGACAACGATCAGTGTCCCCTCGCCGAAGCGGAGCGCCGTCTCCACCGATCCGTTCAGGCGGGAGTGGGAGCTTGCGTTGACCGCGATGCGGTCCACCACGATCTCGATGTCGTGAAGCTTGTAGCGATCAACCTTGATGCCGGAAATGATCTCCTGGAACGAACCGTCGATACGGACGCGCGTGAATCCATCACGCAGAATCTTCTCGAACAACTCCTGGTAATGTCCCTTGCGGCGGCGCACAACGGGAGCGAGCACGGCAACGCGCTTCCCTGCGAAACGTTCCTCGATGGCCGCAACGATCTGGTCCTGCGTCTGCTTCACAACCTCGCTGCCGCAGCTGGTGCAATGCTGCACACCGGCGCGCGCGAAGAGAAGGCGCAGGTAGTCGTAGATCTCCGTTACCGTGCCGACAGTGGAACGGGGGTTGGTGGAAACGGTCTTCTGTTCGATGGAGATGGCGGGGGAGAGGCCCTCGATCAGGTCCACATCGGGCCGCTCCATCAGCCCCAGGAACTGGCGGGCGTAGGGAGAAAGGCTCTCCACATAGCGGCGCTGCCCCTCGGCATAGATGGTGTCGAATGCCAGCGACGACTTGCCGGAACCGGAGAGGCCGGTGATCACCGTGAGCGAATCGCGCGGGATGGTAACATCCACGTTCTTCAGGTTGTGCTCGCGGGCGCCCCGCACAACCACGCCATCCAGGCCGGATGCGGGCGTCGGCTCCGGTATGCTCCGGCCGGGGCGATCCGGCTTCGCACCATTGGATTCCGTTTGCCTCGTGTTAGATTTGGCTGCCTTGCGTGTCTCGTTCAAAGTCTGGAGCGGGTCAATGGTAAGAAAGATGCAGCGGATGCTCGGCGGAAATTAGACGCATGGCCCCGGAGCAATCTTGTAAGTTACATATCTCCGGCAACCGGGGGCAAGTGGGCGCATCGACGTGCGTATGATAAAACCTTTGCCCTGGAACTGCATCGGAGTCAACTCGGCAACATCAACGTCTTTATCCATAATCAGGAAGGAAAGGCAATGAATCGCTTTTCGATGCTCCTCCGGAGTCTCTTCGTGCTGATGGCCGTTTCGGCAGCAATCGGGTTCAATGCATGCAGCAGCGACAGCCCAAGCTCGCCGCCCGGGCCGGTGGGCTCGTCGACGATCACGGTAATGCATGCCAACCCGGGCTTCAGCTCCGACGTGATCTTCAAGCAGGATACAACAACGCTCGGACGCCTCAGCTACGGCACGCTGAAGGATGCCATGGTCAACAACGGCACCCGGACGATCGACGTGCGCGCAACCGACGGGGCCTCGCTGACCTCCACCTCCATCACAGTGGACAGCACCGTCTCCATCTGGGTGATCTATACGGGAAGCTCCACGGAGAAGGAATCGTTCAGAATCAGCAACAAGAAGCTGGCGGTGACGGCGGACAATGCCGCAATCCGCGTGGTGCATGCCTCGAAGACGATCAACGGCAACATCAACGTGAAGATCAACAGCGCCACCGGGCTGCCGCTGACGCAGACGCCGATCCCGTATCAGCAGTCCAGCGACTACGTGACCGTGCCGATCGCCTCCACTTCGAAGCTGATCATCCTCCGCTCGGACAACACCACGCAGCTGCTGGAGGTTCCGGTCACGTTCGTCTCCGGGAAGAGCTATACGATCGTGGTCTACGGCTCCACCGATGTGAACGCCGATCCATCGGTGAAGCTCACATACAAGATCGAAGAGGACTGAGCCCGGACGCGGGAGGCGGCAGCCGATGCCGCTCCCCGGATCGCAGAGCTCGCAACTCACAACCCGAACGCGGCCGCGCACAAGATCGTGCGCGGCCGCGTTGCGTTGGTGGGTGCTCCTCGCCGGTTGAGCGCCATTGTGCGTGACGGCATTAGGGACTGTGGCCATGGACCGGCCCGCGCATTTCCGGCTGCCATGCATCAGCAGAGGGTTATATCCACCGAACGGAACCACAATGGCAAAGTAGAAGAAGTTGTTCGGCGCAGATTCCCACAACTTGCGTCCACTTTCGTGCAATCAAATCTCTAGGTCGAACGCGTAGGATACCAATGGGTGCGGGGGATGGTCATTCCAGGTCGCGGATGGCGATCGTGACGAGGATCGCCCGGTGGAATCTACGCGAATACCATGCGGGTGCGTCCCGCAGGTGGTTGGATTTCCGGTACAACGGCGCATGCTTCAGGCGTGGTCCACGCCGTTGCAACCGCCGGCCGCGATTCTCCTGAGCGGCCGGCACGTTCATCCCAACTCACAACCGTTCCAAGCCATAGCAACATGGAGAACAACCGAATGAAACGATTACTTGCTCTTCCACTCCTTGCACTTGCGGCAATGGTCTTCACCGGAAGCCGGGCGCAGGCTCAGTCCGATACATGTGTCATCGTCAACGGCGTGTGGTGTATCGAGCATCTGGACGCGGCCGGGAACGTCATCCGCATCGACTGCCCTCCCGGAAGTACCGGGAATGCCGAGTTCACGCCGGTCAATGGTGGGACCATCCCTCCACAAGGGCCGGTGAATGTGGATCTTCAGCCGGACAACGTTGATGCAACGAGCGTGGACCCGAATCTCGGCGTGATCAGAACCACGTACGATGCCTCTCGCCCGCCGTCGAACACTACGATCAACTCTGTCGGCGCCGATCGATTCCCGCTGCGTGTCCGCATTCATTTCAATGCAAACGTGACCGTGTCGTCCGAGCCTGGCAGAGTCTACGCCAACGCCAACGAAATCGAGTTGAGCAGCGACAACGCCACCAGTCTGCAGCCGTTCGTCAACGAGAGGTTTACGCTCTCGAACGACGTGGACTTCTACGACGTCAACGATCCGGCGCACACGATTACGCTCCGCCTGCAGGCGGGAACCACGTTCGTGACCGTAGGCGCGGGTAACGGGCCGCTGAACTAGCGCGGTGGGTCCGGCGAAGAGATGACTTCCATGGCGTTTGCCCTGGACACGCATGATCCCGTCGCTGAAATGGGATCGGCGTGAGGACCAGCCGGCACGATCGATGCCGGCAATGAAGCCGCGTTCCGCGAAGGGATGCGGCTTCATCATGTGGGGCAACCGGGAACCGGCGCAGAAGATGGAAGGCTGGGGAGAGGACCGCCCCAGCCTTCCGGAGCGGCATGCCATGCCGTTGCGGAGCCCTGCCCCGGCCGGGATGCCAGCGTATTTCTCAACGGAGTGCGGCGCCCGCGGCCGCATTCGCCGATCGGCCGCCGTACTGACCCGACAGGATGACGATGCGATACGTGACAGCGGCCGTTACGGCGGCTCCGGCCGCCGATATTTTCCGCTGACCGGCCCCGCTTCGCCCTGCCCCACTATTGAAATCCACCATTACGCTCCGTATACTCCTCCCGAACATTACCTGGACGTTACACGCCCCAGTGCGACGCACCGACGGAATCCTTGGACTTTCTTTCGAACGGAGGTACACAGTGGCTGCTGAGTTCACAAGCGATAACATCCGCAACATTGTTCTTGCAGGACATGGAGGATCGGGGAAGACGACACTGGCCGAGGCGATGCTGTATGCGGCGAAGGAGACCAGCCGAATGGGAAGCGTGGAGGAGGGGAATACGGTCAGCGATTATCATACGGACGAAATAGAGCGCGGCATCTCCATCACACTCTCGGCAATGCACTGTACGTGGAAGGGGAGGAAGATCAACATCCTGGACACGCCGGGATTCCCCGACTTCATCGGAGAGACCAAGTCCGCCGTACGCGTGGCCGATGCCATGGTGATGACGGTGGATGCCTCCGCCGGTGTGGGCTTCGGTGCGGATTCCGCGTGGGAGTTCGCCGAGGAGGTGAAGATTCCGGTGCTCTTCGTTCTGACGAAGGTTGGTGTTGAGCAGGCACACTTCGAGGAGACGCTTCAGTACCTCCGCGAACATTTCTCCCGCGACGTGGTGCCGCTGGAATATCCGGTCTATCAGAACAAGACGCTGGTGGCGATGGTCAACATCCTCTCGATGAAGGTGATGACGTTCGCGGAGGATGGAAGCGGTTCGCATGCGGACAGTGCGGACATCCCCGCCGAGGTTCAGGCCCGCTGCCTGGAACTGCGCACCACACTGGTGGAGACGCTTGCCGAGTCCGACGAGACGTTGATGGACACCTACTTCAACAACGGCACGCTCACCGACGCCGAGGTGGAGATCGGCCTGCGCACGGCATTCCGGCGGCGCAAGATCTATCCGCTCTTTGCGGCGCAGAGCACGAAGAACGTGGGGATCACGCCGCTGATGGATTTCATCATCGACTATGCTCCGAGCCCGCTGGATGCGCCGATGCCGGTTGGCGCCGGGCCGCACGATGAGCCCATAACGCTGGGCCCGAACGATGCCGACCCCGCCCTCTTCGTCTTCAAGACCGTCAGCGAACATCATGTGGGCGAGCTCTCCTTCTTCCGTGTGTTCGCGGGGCATGTGAGCGGCGGCATGGAACTGGTGAACAATGCCAACAGCAAGGGGGAGCGCCTGAATCAGTTGTTCACCACCAACGGCAAGAACCGCCAGGATGTGAGCACGCTGCATTTCGGCGACATCGGCGCGGTGGTGAAGCTGAAGAGTACGCACACCAACAACACGCTGACCTCCAAGGCGCGCCAGCTCACGATCCCCACCATCTGGTACCCGGCGCCGATCGCGGATGCCGCGGTCTATCTGAAGGGGAAGGGAGACGAGGCAAAGGTGAGCGAGGGGCTGCACATGATGCACGAGGAGGACCCCACCTTCAACGTCTATCACGATTCCGACACGCACGAGACGGTGGTGAGCGGCCTCGGGGAGATGCACCTGGAGGTGATCATCAAGCGGCTGCAGTCCAAGTACGGTGTGGAGGTGGAGATGAAGCCCCCCCGCATCCCATATCGCGAAACGATAAAAGGCTCCACAACCACCAGCTATCGCCACAAGAAGCAGACCGGAGGTGCGGGGCAGTTCGGCGAGGTGCATTTCCATATCGAGCCGTGGGAGGAGGGGCGCCCCGTTCCGCATCCCTACCAGGTACGCAGCGAGGATCTGGAATCGCTTCCCTACGGCGGCAAGTTCCACTTCGTCAACTCGATCGTTGGCGGCACCATCGACGCGCGTTTCATCCCGGCGGTGAAGAAGGGAATTCTGGAGACGCTGCAGCGGGGTGCGTTCGCCGGCTATCCGATGACGAACGTTCGCGTGATTCTCTTCGACGGCAAGATGCACCCGGTGGATTCCAACGAGAACGCGTTCAAGACCGCCGCGCGCATGTGCTTCAAGCAGGGAGTGAAGGAGTGCCGGCCGCAGTTGATGGAGCCGATCTGGAACATCGAGGTGGTGGCCCCGGTCGATGCGATGGGAGACATCATGAGCGATCTCTCCAGCCGTCGCGGCCGCATCCTGGGGATGGACTCCAAGGGGACGTCGCAGATGATCAAGGCGCAGATCCCGCTGGCCGAACTCTACGGCTATGCCGCACGGCTGCGCGGCCTTACACAGGGACGCGGCAGCTACACCCGCAGCTTCAGCCATTACGAGGAGGTGCCGAAGGAGATCGAGGCAAAGATCGTTGCCTCCGCGGAGCTGGAGGAAGTGGAGGAGTAGCCGCCCGCTGTGGAGCGGCTTCCATGAGTCGCTCCGCTTCATGCGTACCGCCCCGTGCGCCCGGCCCTCCACGAGGGGGGCGGCCGGCAGGCCATGCGGGCGTAGATCCCGGCCGGCGAACCGTACACGAAGGTATACGAAGCGGGCGCGATGCATCGGCATCGCGCCCGCTCTGCGTGTGGTGCCCGTAGCTCCCGGTTCCCTTGCAGAGCGATGCGCCAGGCCGGCACGGCGCCATGTCTCTTTATCGGGACTGAATTCAAATAGCGGCCGGAGCCGGCCCCCGCCTTCCCTCCCCCTCCGGGGTTGCGGCCCGGCGCCAAACATGACAAATGTCATGGTAGACGCATTCATGTGGGATTAAATTTGGGCTCTTAGTGTGAGGAATGTATCTTCGCACCGCTCGATGTGGGGAGGGCGCCGTTCATACTGCTTTGAGGGCATGGCGCATGTGGAGTTCGGTTCTCATTGACACACGTTGTTCTTCCAGAATGCGGGCGGCCTGTGCGCCGGTTCTTCGCTGGTGCGCGGAGGCAAGAGCATTGTGGTAACGATCATAACGTAGCTGCACGATGGCCCAATTATTTCATCGCAGTTCCAACACCCTCTCGAAGGTCAGCATCTTTGCGGTACTCTTCCTCATAGCAGGAGCGCTTGCGTTTCTGTATGCGTATCACAATTCCGACTACATGACCTATGTGGACGTGCCGCGTGAACAGCCCGTGCAGTTCACGCACGAACACCATGTGGCCGGTCTGGGAATCGATTGCCGCTACTGCCATACCTCTGTCGAGAAGTCATCCTTCGCCGGGATTCCGCCCACCGAGACATGCATGTCGTGTCACTCGCAGATCTGGACGAACGCCGCCATCCTGGCGCCGATCCGCGAGAGCTTCCGCACCGGTATTCCGGTGAAGTGGACACGCGTGCATGACCTTCCGGACTACGTCTTCTTCAACCACAGCATCCACGTTGCCAAGGGAATCGGATGTGAGAGCTGCCACGGACGTGTGGACAAGATGCCGTTGATGTGGAAGGCGAATACGCTCTACATGCAATGGTGCCTCTCCTGCCACCGCGATCCGGCTAAGAACATCCGTCCGCGTGATCAGATCGTCACCATGGGCTACAAGCCCTCGGAGGATCAGGCTGTGCTCGGGCCGAAGCTGGTCAACGAGTACCACGTCAACGTCAAACAGCTCACCAATTGCTCTATCTGCCATAGATAATGCAGAACGACAACCAGACTTCGAACCGCAAAGCCCTCGACAACCCGTCGTTCACCGAGCATCTTGCAAACAAGACTGGTCGGCAGTACTGGCGTGGGCTCGAGGAAATTGCCGAGACCACCGAGTTTCGCGAGATGGTGGATCGTGAATTTCCGGAAGGAGCAAGCGAGTGGCTTGATCCGGTTGGCCGGCGAAACTTCCTGAAGCTGATGGGAGCCTCGCTTGCGCTTGCCGGCATCGGAGCGTGCGCGAAGCAGCCGGAAGAGAAGATCATTCCATACGTGAAGCAGCCGGAGGAGTTCGTTCCGGGAAAGCCGAGCTTCTTCGCCACGGCGATGCCGCTGCGTGGATACGCAACCGGATTGCTGGTGGAGAGCCATCTGGGGCGCCCGACGAAGGTGGAGGGGAATCCCGATCACCCGGCAAGTCTTGGCGCAACCGACGCCATCACGCAGGCTTCGATTCTGGGTTTGTACGATCCCGATCGTTCGCAGACGGTACTTTCACGCTCGCGCATCGCAAGCTGGGACAGCTTCAAGACCGCCATCGCCGCCGAAGTGGGCGCGTGGAAAGCGGCGCAGGGAACCGGCCTGCACTTCCTCACCGAGACCATCAACTCCCCCACACTCGCCGATCAGATGCGCCAGTTGATGGCCACCTATCCGAATGCAGTGTGGCATCAGTATGAACCGGCCGGACGCGACTGCGTGCGCGACGGCGCGAAGATGGCCTTCGGACAGTATGTGGAGACCACCTACCGGTTCGACAAGGCGGAGGTGATCTTCTCCATCGATGCGGACTTCCTCCTCACGATGCCGGGAAGCGTTCGTTACTCGCGCGACTTCTCCGCCATGCGCCGTACGAGCGGCGAGATGAAGGGGATGAACCGCCTCTATGCGCTCGAGAGCTCGCCGTCGGTTACCGGCGCGGTTGCCGATCACCGCGCCGCGCTTGCTCCGGCCGCCGTCGAGCAGGCCGCATGGGCCGTGGGTGCCGCGCTCGGGGTGCCGGGCGTCTCGGCGCAGGGCTCCTCGCCCGCCGTTGACGCGCTCGGCAAGGCCTGGATCCCATCGCTGGTGAAGGATCTCCAGGCGCATCGCGGCCGCTGCGTGGTGGTTGCCGGCGACGAGCAGTCGCCCGCTGTTCACGCGCTCGCGCATGCGATGAATGCCGCGCTCGGAAACGTGGGGACCACTGTTGTCTACACCGATCCGGTGGAGGCCAACCCGACGAATCAGGCCGCGTCGCTCGCAGCGCTGATGCAGCAGATCGACAGCGGCAAGGTGGATACGCTCGTGGTGCTTGGCGGTAATCCCGCATTCACGGCGCCTGCGGATCTGAAGTTCGCCGAGCGCTATCAGAAGGTTCGTCTCCGCATTCATGCGGGGGAGTACAACGACGAGACCGCCTATCTCTCGCACTGGCATCTTCCGCTCTCGCACTATCTGGAGAGCTGGAGCGATGCACGCGCAATGGACGGCACGGTCTCCATCGTTCAGCCGCTGATCGCGCCGCTCTGGGATTCGAAGCCGCTGCACGAGGTGGTGAGCATCCTGAACGGCACGCCGTCGGCAACGGCCTACGATATCGTACGTGCATACTGGCAGGGTGCGAAGTCCGCACCTGCGCCGGCTTCTGCCGCGGCGCCGGCCCCCGGCGACAGCACGGCGGCTCATGCCGCGCCCGTTGCGGTGAGCGCCGGACCTGTTGCCTCGATCGCGGTGAACGGCGACTTTGAGCGGGGATGGCATCAGGCATTGTACCGCGGTATGGTTGCCGGCTCCGCTCTTCCGCCGAAGAGCCCCACGCTCAACGGCGGGTGGGCCACGGCGGCGGCCGCGATGCTTGCGGCAACGCCTGCCGCTGCCGACGCGTTCGATATCCTCTTCCGCGTGGACCCGATGCTTCTGGACGGCCGCTTCGCGAACATCGGCTGGCTGCAGGAAGTGCCGAAGCCTCTCACCAAACTGGTGTGGGACAATGCGCTTCTGGTGAGCCCGGCTACCGCGAAGCAGCGTGGCTGGAAGACGGAGGACGTTGTTGAGGTAGGCTACAAGAATCTGACGGTGAAGGTTCCGGTGTGGGAAATGCCGGGCCATGCGGACGGTTGCGGCACGCTCTACCTGGGGCATGGCCGCACGCGCTCCGGCCGCGTCGGCAACGATGTGGGCGTGAACGTCTATGCCATCCGCACCTCCGACGCGCCATGGCGCGCAGCGGCGGCCACGGCCAGCAAGACGAGCGACTGCTACCGGCTGGTGACGACGCAGACCCACTACAGCATGGAAGGGCGCGACATCGTCCGCTACGGCACGCTTGCCGAGTTCATGGCGAACGAGAAGTTCATGGAGGAGCGCCATCACGAGCCCGAGATCGTTTCGCTCTACAAGGAGCATACGTACAAGGGGCATGCCTGGGGGATGGCGATCGACCTGACCGCCTGCACGGCCTGCAACGCCTGCGTTGTTGCCTGCCAGTCCGAGAACAACATTCCTGTTGTCGGGAAGGAGCAGGTGAACAACGGACGTGCGATGCACTGGATCCGCATCGATCGTTATTACGAGGGGGATGCCGCCGCACCGGCGCAGCACTTCCAGCCGCTTACCTGCATGCACTGCGAGAAGGCTCCGTGCGAGACGGTCTGCCCGGTGGGCGCGACGGTGCATGGCGAGGAGGGGTTGAACGAGATGGTGTACAACCGCTGCATCGGCACGCGCTACTGCTCGAACAACTGCCCGTACAAGGTGCGCCGGTTCAACTATCTCCTGTTCACCGACCTCGATACCCCGACGTACAAGATGATGCGCAATCCGGATGTGACCGTGCGCAGCCGCGGCGTGATGGAGAAGTGCACCTACTGCGTGCAGCGCATCAACAGCGCGCGCATCGAGGCGAAGAAGGAGGGACGCATGATCCGCGACGGCGAGGTTGTCACCGCCTGCGCGCAGGTCTGCCCAACGGAGGCGATCACCTTCGGCAATATCAACGACAAGGAGAGCCGTGTCGCGAAGGCCAAGAAGTCGCCGCTGAACTATGCGCTGCTCGCCGACCTCGGCACCGCGCCGCGCACGACGTATTTGACGAAGCTTCGTAACCCGAATCCTGAACTCGAGAAGGGAGCCTGATGGAGCGCCTGCAATCGCCTGACGCTAGAGGAATCGCGCCGAATCCCCCTGTGCTTGCAAAGGGGTATACCTACGACGCCATTACCGAAAAGATCAGCGATCTCTCGCTGAACCCGAAACTCACCAAGGGGTGGCTCGGGGGATTCTCGATCGCGATCACCCTCGCCGGGTGCATGGTTGTCGCCATTGTCCATCTCCTGTTTACCGGCGTCGGTATCTGGGGAAACAACCAGCCGGTCGGGTGGGCGTTCGACATCATCAACTTTGTCTGGTGGATCGGTATCGGCCACGCCGGCACGCTGATCTCGGCAATTCTGTTGCTGTTGAAACAGAACTGGCGCACGTCGATCAACCGCTTCGCGGAGGCCATGACGATCTTCGCCGTTGCATGCGCGGGCCTGTACCCGCTTCTGCACACCGGCCGTCCGTGGCTCGATTACTGGCTGTTCCCCTTCCCGAATTCGATGGGCGTGCAGCAGCAGTTCCGCAGCCCGCTCCTCTGGGACGTGTTCGCGATCTCGACCTATGCAAGCGTCTCCACGCTCTTCTGGTTCGTTGGTCTGATTCCCGATCTTGCGGTGCTGCGCGATCGCGCGGTGAAGCCGCTGGCCCGCAAGATCTACGCCATCCTCGCGCTCGGCTGGCGCGGATCGGCCCAGCACTGGCGCCGCTATCGCATCGCCTATCTGGTGCTCGCCGGTCTCTCCACGCCGCTGGTGCTCTCGGTGCATACCATCGTGTCGTTCGACTTCGCCGAGTCCCTGATCCCGGGATGGCATACGACAATCTTCCCTCCCTACTTCGTTGCCGGCGCCATCTACTCCGGTTTCGCCATGGTGCTCTCGCTCTGTATTCCGCTGCGCAAGGCGTACGGTCTGGAGGGTTTCATCACGGCGCGCCACCTGAACAACATGGCGAAGGTGATGCTGGCGATGGGTCTGGTTGTGGGATATGGCTATGCGATGGAAGCCTTCATGGCATGGTACAGCGGCAGCCCGCACGAAATGGGGATGTTCATCAACCGTACCACCGGCCCGATGGCATGGAGCTACTGGGCGCTTATTGCGTGCAACATCGTGATCCCGCAGACGCTCTGGCTGCGCCGCGCGCGCCGCAGCACGCTCTGGCTGTTCATCATCTCGATCGTGGTGAACGTGGGCATGTGGCTGGAGCGCTTCGTGATCATCGTGACAAGCCTCTATCGCGATTTCATTCCCTCCTCGTGGCACACCTACGTGCCAACGATCTGGGACTTCGCAATGTTCTTCGGAACGATCGGCTTCTTCCTGACGCTCTTCTTCCTCTTCATCCGCTACGTGCCCGTGATCTCGATCGCCGAAATGCGCGAGCTCTCGCACGAGGTTGAGCACGGACATCATTGAGAGGAATACGAATCCGGATAATTCGCGCCGCATGAAGCAACGCGGCGCCATCGCGGGCAAGGAACTATGAACGAGATTACTCCAAAGCATCCCATCCACGGATTGATGGCAGAATTCGATACGCCGGAGCAGCTTGCCGCCGCCGCAGAGCGCGTCAAGAACGACGGGTATCAGCATTACGATGCATACATGCCGTTCCCCGTGGAGGCGGTAGAGGATCAGATGCCGAAGCGGGGTCCGTATCTGGGATGGCTGATCCTGATCGCCGGCCTGTGCGGAATGTTCAGCGGCCTCGGGCTGCAGGCATATATCGCGGTCTACTACTTCCCGATGAACATCGGCGGCCGCCCGAACTTCTCGTGGCCGCAGTTCATCCCGATAACGTTCGAGCTCTCGGTTCTGTTTGCTGCCTTCACCGCAGTCTTCGGCATGATCCTGCTGAACGGACTGCCGCGGCCCTACCATCCGGTGTTCAACGTGGACCGTTTCGAGCGCGCATCGAACGACCGCTTCTTCATCTGTGTGGAATCCGAGGATCCGAAGTTCGACATGGTGACGACGCGCGACCTGCTGGCGAGCATGAACCCGCTCAGCCTGAGCGAGGTGCCGTACTGAGGTAGTCGTACGCTCGGCTGCGCCTCGCCGCAGTCAGTCGTCAGTAGCAAAAGGCGGAAAGCCGGTTGGTGGTGCGTGCGACTGCCCACTGACCAACTCGCACGAAAGCGTGAGCCAGCGATGGCTCATCATCCGATGAATCAATGGATGAGATCGTGAACAAGCATACTGCATTCACAATGGCCGGCACTTCGATCGCGCGACTGCGCAGAGCCGCTCGCATCATGATGCCGCTGGGGCTCCTTGCGGCGATGGCCGTCGTCTCCGGCTGCCGCGTGGAGATGTTCGACCAGCCGCGCATCAAGCCGCTGCGCGGAAGCGAGTTCTATCCGGACAGCTCCTCGGCACGGCCATACATCAAGGGGACCGTTGAGCGCAATCCGGTCTGGTCCAACAAGAACAGCTCCTTCGCCGAGGCCACCGGAGGCACCAATACCAGTGCGGGCGTTGGCGAACCCACGGACTCCGCCGATGCCTACGCACAGAATCTCGCGGTGTACGGCGGCGATGTGGACAAGAACGGATCGATTCCGTTCCCGGTGACGCGCGAACTCGTGGAGCGCGGCCAGGACCGTTTCAATATCTATTGCACGCCGTGCCACGGGCACCTTGGAGATGGCAACGGAATGATCGTGCAGCGCGGATTCCCGCAGCCGCCGAGCTTCCATATCGATCGCCTGCGCCAGGCCGCCGATGGCTACATCTACGACGTCATCACCAACGGCTTCGGCAAGATGTACAGCTACGCCTCGCGCGTGGTACCGGAGGATCGTTGGGCAATCATCGCCTATATCCGTGCACTGCAGCTCAGCCAGCATGCTTCGCTGCAGGATGTCCCCGCTCAGGAACGAAACAAGGTTGAAGGTTCTGCACAATGAACGAGCAGATCGAAGCAATACGTCCCCGCCTGAACAGCATCCAGCAGCGTGCGCTGATCGTTGGAGTGATCGGCACCGCAGGCATCGTCGCGGGAGCATTCATGGATTCCGAACAGTTCTACCGGTCGTATCTGGTGGGCTATCTGTTCTGGATCGGTATTCCTCTCGGGTCGTTCTGCCTCCTGATGCTGCACAATCTCGTGGGAGGCCCGTGGGGCTTCACCATCAGGCGTCTGCTGGAGGCCGGCGCGAAGTCGCTGCCGCTGATGGCGATCCTGTTCATTCCTCTGCTGTTCGGTACGCATTCGCTGTATGAATGGACGCATGCGGACATCGTGGCCAAGGACGAGGTGCTGAAGAACAAGGAGTTCTATTTCAATCTGAACTTCTTCTACGCGCGCGTGGCCATCTACTTCCTCTTCTGGATCGGCTACTCGCTCCTGATCCTGCGCATGGTGCGCCGGCGCGAGAAGAACGGCGAGTCGCCGGTGAGCCCCGGCCTGCAGAATCTGAGCGGCCTCGGGATCGTGCTCTTCGCAATCACGATCACGCTTGCGGTGATCGACTGGGCGATGTCCATCGAGCCGCACTGGAGCTCCACGATCTATGGCCTGATCCTGATCATCGGCCAGGCGCTTTCAACGTTCTGCTTCTCGGTGATCATGGTTGCCTCCATGATGGGAATGGCGCCGAAGTTCGCCGAGAAGATTCGTGCGGTCTACTTCCACGATCTCGGCAACTTCATGCTCGCCTTCACACTGCTCTGGGCGTACACGTCGCTCTCGCAGTTGATCATCATCTGGGGAGCCAACCTGCCGGAAGAGACGCCGTGGTACGCGGTGCGCCTGTACACGAGCTGGAAGATCGTTCCGATCATCCTCTTCGCCTTCCATTTCTTCGCGCCGTTCTTCCTGCTTCTCTCGCGGAAGATCAAGCGCAATCCGAAGTTCCTGATGCGCGTTGCGATGCTGTTGATCCTGATGCGCCTCGTGGATCTGATCTGGTTCATCGAGCCCGCGTTCAATCGCACCGGCTTCCATGTAAGCTGGATGGACTTCGTTGCACCGATCGGCATCGGCGGCATCTTCATCTACTGGTACATCGGCCGGCTGAAGGGGGCCGATACCATGCTTCCCGTGAACACTCCGTTCCTGGCCCAGCAGGCCGAACATCATTGAGGGATACACAGTCGTGAGTAAGTCAACGCACATAGAGACGCAGGAGATGAGCCAGGCCGAAGAGCGTGGCTACCTCAACGTGCGCGCCGTCATGATGACCGTCCTGATCCTGTTCGGATCGTTCGCGGTGGGCTCGGCGCTGATGTTGATCTACTTCAACATCCTGGAGGGGCGCGCCGCCAAGAACGACGGAGTGGCCTCACCGGTGGTGGACAGGAAGGCGCTTCCGCCGGAGCCCCGGCTGCAGTATTCCAACATTCATCCATCCACCGAAGTGCAGGATCTCTCCACCATGCGCAAGCATGAGGACTCCATCCTGGAGAGCTACGGATGGGTGGACCGCCCGAACGGCGTGGTTCGCATGCCGATCTCCGTGGCAATGGATGTGATTGCAAAGCGCGGCGTCACGCAGGTGCGGACCGCGACGAAGCCGGCCGACTCGGCTGCTGCTCCGGCAACGGCTGCATCGGCTCCCGCGGCGGCCCCTGCGTCCGCAGCGGGAAGCGCGCCCGCGGCCGCCACTGCCCCGGCAGCACATGCCGGCGGCGGAGGTGCGTCGGTGGCGGCGCCGAAGTCCGCGCACTAGCGGCGGGCCGGCTGAAGCATTGCGCGCAGAACGCGCAGCCGATCCGGCTCACGACGATGCGCGCAGGACGATACCGATGAAGGTGCCCGGGCATTGTGACGTCTACGGACGGTGTGCGTGTGGAGCGAGGTTGATGTATGGAGGAATGCAACGATGATGACGCAACGATATAGATGGTGTGCCCGCGCGTCGTGGGCGATGGCTCTGCTCTTTGTCATGCAGTGGTTGGCGCCGGGCGGCCTTCGCGCGCAGCCGAATCTGATGGCGCCGCGCCCGGACAACTCCACGGAGGTTGTCAACAGAGTAGGGATCGATCAACGGCTGAACGGGCAGGTGCCGCTGGACCTGCAGTTCACCGACGAGACCGGACGGAAGGTGCAGTTGAGCGAGTATGTGAATACGAAGCCGGTGGTGCTTGTGCTTGCATACTACCAGTGCCCGATGCTCTGCTCCGAGGTGCTGAACGGCCTGGTGAAGTCCATGCGCGTTCTCAACTTCGATGCGGGGAAGGAGTTCAATGTCCTGACGGTCAGCATCAACCCGAAGGAGACGCCGCAGCTCGCGGCGGAGAAGAAGGCGAACTACATCAGGAATTACGGAAGGCCGGGGACGGAAAACGGCTGGCACTTCCTTACCGGCGAGCAGTCGCAGATCGACGCTCTTTGCAATGCTGCAGGGTTCCGCTATGTGTACGATCCGAACACGGAGCAGTATGCGCATGCGGGCGGGATCATGGTGCTCACGCCTACCGGGCGTCTGTCGCGCTACCTTCTGGGAGTGGAGTTCTCTCCGAACGATCTGAAGTTCTCCCTGATGGAGGCATCGGCGAACAAGATCGGCACGCCGGTTGACCAACTCCTGTTGCTCTGCTATCACTATGATCCGACAACCGGCAAGTACGGTTTCGCGATCATGACGGTGCTGCGCATCGCCGGCATCCTCACCGTTGGAGCGATTGCGCTCTTCTGGTACCGGACCATCAAGGCGGACCGCCGCAAGCGTGAGGCCGCCCAGACGCCTGCAGGAGGGCCGGGTCCCGGGGCAGGAGCATAGGGCCTGCCGGGATGCGCCCGCGGCGCGCGCAGCGGCGGCCGAATGAACATGTTTGAACGTAACGATTGGCATGAAGGCGATTGCCGGTGCCGTGCCTGATGGGGCGCGGCCGGTGATCACATTCTTCGAGGAATCTCAGCAATGTGGAACTTCCCATTACTTCCTGATCAGGCGTCAACCTTCGCCGGACGGGTCGACGGGCTCTACTTCTTCCTGGTGGCGCTGACCGCGTTCTTCACGGTCATGATCTCCTTGATGGTCGCCTTCATGGCGATTCGTTATCGCGAGACCAACACCAAGGTGAACCGTGACAACCCGCTTCCCGAGAATCCGACAATGGAGGCGGTCTGGATCGGCGTTCCGTTGGTGATCGTGCTCGTGATCTTCTTCTGGGGCGTGAACATCTACTTCGCGATTGCCCGCCCACCTGCGAACGCTGTCGACATGTACGTGACAGGAAAGCAGTGGATGTGGAAGATCCAGCACCCGACAGGGCAGCGTGAGATCAACGAAATGCACGTCGCGGTTGGGCAGCCGGTGCGCCTGACCATGATATCGCAGGATGTCATCCACAGCTTCTATGTCCCTGCGTTCCGTGTGAAGCAGGACGTGCTTCCCGGCCGCTATTCCCAGCTCTGGTTCGAGCCCACGAAGCCGGGCATCTATCATCTGTTCTGTGCGGAGTTCTGCGGAACAAAGCACTCCGGCATGATAGGCCGGGTGGTGGTGATGGAGCCTGCGGATTACGAGCGCTGGCTTGCCGGCGGCTCCTCGAACGGCGGATCGCTTGGCCAGACGATGGCCGACGCCGGCGCACAGATCTTCGAGACCCAGGGCTGCATCACCTGCCACAAGATGGATGATGCTTCACGGGCTCCGATTCTGAAGGGCCTGTACGGCAAGAGCGTGACGTTGAACGGAGGGGAGACCGTCACCGCGGACGAGCAGTATATCCGCGAATCGATTCTCCGCTCGGGTGCCAAGATCGTTGCCGGTTACGGGCCCATCATGCCGGTGTACCAGAATCGCATCAGTGAGGACGAGTTGATGCAGCTCGTTTCCTACATCAAGTCGCTCGGCGGTCCTGCAACCGGCACACCCGCCGCCACGCCGTCCGCTGCGCCTGCGTCGGAGGCCAAGGGGACTCCCGCTGCCGCGAAGCCCGCTCAGAATGTGAACGAACCGTCGAGGAACAAATAAATCATGGACACGACATCAACTGTCGAGCGTGTGTCTGCAACCGGTATCATCTCGGATACCATACGCACCAATTTCCTCAATGCAGATTACGGCATCAAGTCGTGGCTGTTGACGAAGGATCATAAGCGGATCGCGATCCTCTATCTGATCTCGATCACAGTCTTCTTCATGATCGGCGGCGCGTTCGCGGCGATGATCCGGATGGAGTTGATCACGCCCGAGGCTGACGTGTTTACGTCGGAGGCCTACAACAAGGTCTTCACCACGCACGGCATCATGATGGTGTTCTTCTTCCTGATTCCATCGATCCCCGCAACGCTCGGCAACTTCCTGGTGCCGGTGATGGTTGGTGCGCGCGACCTCGCGTTTCCGCGCATCAATCTGTTGAGCTGGTACATCTACGTGATCGGCGGCCTGTTCACGCTCACCGCTCTGGTACTCGGCGGCGTGGACACGGGATGGACGTTCTACACTCCCTACAGCAGCACGTACTCCAACGGCTATGTGATGTTGACCGGCATCGGCATCTTCATCACGGGCTTCTCCTCGATCCTCACGGGATTGAACTTCATCGTCACCGTGCACAAGATGCGCGCGCCGGGTCTGGGCTGGTTCCGTCTTCCGCTCTTCGTGTGGGCGAACTATGCCGCCAGCCTCATCATGGTGCTCGGCACCCCGGTGGTTGCAATCGGCATCGTGATGATCGCGCTGGAGCGCGGCCTGGGCCTCGGCATCTTCGATCCGCGCCTCGGCGGCGATCCCGTTCTCTTCCAGCATATCTTCTGGTTCTACTCGCATCCGGCCGTCTACATCATGATCCTGCCGGGCATGGGTGTGGTCAGTGAGATCATGGCGTGCTTCTCGCGACGACATATCTTCGGCTACAAGTTCATCGCCTTCTCCAGTCTCGGCATTGCGATCATCGGCTTCCTGGTGTGGGGGCATCACATGTTCGTCAGCGGGCAGTCGTCGTATGCCGGCATCGTCTTCTCGCTCTTCACCTTCATCGTTGCCGTACCATCGGCCATCAAGGTGTTCAACTGGACGGCGACGATGCACAAGGGGAGGATTGTCTACAGCACGCCGATGATGTATGCGCTCGGCTTCATCGGGCTCTTCCTCGTGGGCGGGCTCACAGGCCTCTTCTGCGCATCGCTCGGTGTGGACATCCACATTCACGACACCTACTTCATCGTTGCGCACTTCCACTACGTGATGGTGGGCGGCTCGGTGATGGCGTATCTGGGAGGCATCCACTTCTGGTGGCCGAAGATGACCGGCCGCATGTATCCCGAGGGATGGGGCCGCTTCTCGGCGCTGCTGGTGTTCGTCGGGTTCAACCTGACGTTCTTCCCGCAGTTCATCGCCGGCTATCTGGGCATGCCGCGGCGGTATCATGTCTACCCGCCGGAGTTCCAGATCTACAATGTTCTCTCCTCGGGCGGCGCGCTGGTTCTCGGCATCGGCTTCACGATCCCGTTGATCTACCTCTTCTGGTCGCTCAAGTACGGAGAGAAGGCCGGCCCGAATCCGTGGCGCGCGGCCGGTCTGGAGTGGGAGACAACGTCTCCGCCCCCGACGTTCAACTTCGACTACCAGCCGGTAGTGGATCACGAGCCGTACAACTACTCGGAGATCGACGCCCGGTCATCGGCCACCGTGAGCACACATAGCGTACAGGAGGAGCAGCATGTCTGACGCAGCGCACAATTCGCTCGTCGCCCATCAGTTCGATGATGCTCGTCAGCAGCAGGAAGCAGCCACCGTCGGCATGTGGACGTTCCTGATTACGGAAATCATGTTCTTCGGCGGATTGATCCTCGCCTACATGATCTACCGGAACCAGTTCGCAGAATCGTTCCATGCCGCCAGCCGCGTGCTCGATGTGTGGGTGGGCTGCTTCAACACGTGCGTGCTTCTGGTATCCAGTCTCACGATGGCCCTCGGGGTGCGCGCCGCGCAGATGGGCGATCGGAAGAAGCTGGTGCTCTTCATCATTGTCACGATGATCTTCGGCGCCGCGTTCCTTGGCGTGAAGGCATACGAATACTCGGAGAAGTTCGAGCATCATCTCGTGCCGGGGCCTACGTTCCATTTCCATGGCGTGCCCGGGCATGAACATGCGCCGAACGCGGAGATCTTCTTCAGCCTCTACTTCGCGATGACCGGCGTTCATGCGCTGCACATGATCGTGGGCCTCGGCCTCATGACCTGGCTGCTGCGGAAGTCGATCAAGGGCGCGTTCAACAAGGACTACTACAATCCCGTCGAGATCTGCGGCCTCTACTGGCACTTCGTCGATATCGTCTGGATCTTCCTGTACCCGCTTCTCTACCTGATCGATCGATCGTAGCCGATCGATATCGCAGCCGGCAGAGAGCGGTAGCATCCGGAACAGCAACATCGTCCCAATTCAGGCCAGCATACTCACATGAGCGATCATAGCGAACATCATATCGTTCCACTCAAGGTTTACTTCCTGGTCTTCTCCGCCCTGATGATCCTTCTCTTCGTCACGGTGGGAGTTGCCATGGTCAATCTTGGTCCGTTCAACATCTACGTCGCGATGTCGATCGCGATCATCAAGGCGGTGCTGGTGGTGCTGTACTTCATGCACGTCCGCTACAGCACCAAGCTCACGATGGTCGTTGCGGCTGCCGGATTCCTCTGGCTGGTCTTTCTCCTGGGCATCACCATCCTCGACTACACCAGCCGGAGCTGGATCCCCGGCAGTTACCAGTAACCGAATTCAACGCACGACAACCCGGAAGAATCGTGCTGGCCCCCGATCGGAATCCGTTCCGGTCGGGGGCCGATTTTTTTTTCGGGGGAAGTAGAGAAGAGTCCGGGAAGATGAAGGATGCTGCTGCTCACGACAAACAGTACGGTGGCAGGTACCTGTCGCCCCTTCGGGGCTCTGCATCATTGTGGCTCCGGCCTTCAGGGCCTCACACGCCAGGGTCTTGCGACCCTGGCTATCACCTGCCGCCCCTTCGGGGCTTGTGGTTCTGCGAGGGCATCCTGCCCCAGGGTCTTGCGACCCTGGCTGACACCTGCCGCCCCTTCGGGGCTTGTGATTCTGCGAGGGCCTCACGCGCCAGGGTCTTGCGACCCTGGCTGACACCTGCCGCCCGTTCAGGGCTTGTGGTTCTGCGAGGGCATCCTGCCCCAGGGTCTTGCGACCCTGGCTGACACCTGCCGCCCCTTCGGGGCTCTGCATCGTTGTGGTTCGCACACCCCAGGGTCTCACACTCCAGGGGCTCGCGCCCCTGGCTGACTTCTGTCGCCCCTTCGGGGCTTGTGATTCTGCGAGGGCCTCACGCGCCAGGGTCTCACACGCCAGGGTCTTGCGACCCTGGCTGACACCTGCCGCCCGTTCAGGGGGAGGAGTATCCATTGAAGCGGTCAGTGCAGAGGAATACCCCTGCTCTGTCGGGGTGGACTGCTCGCGAAGACGGGGGGGGGGGAGCGTCCACCAACGTTTGCCGGAACGGCGAATGGTCCGGGCCCAATACCAACAATCCCCCGCCTCGAAAAACCGAAGCGGGGGATTGACGATTGTTTCCGGGATCGAGCCTGCTAGAGATTGCCGCGATCGCCGGTTGAGGTATCCGCCAGCTTCGACGCGCCGGTTGCGTCATCAGCGGCGATGAGATCGAATGCCGTCACGCGTGCAGCGCTGAAGGTACTGGAGACATCCGCCAGCAGCGAGCCGCAGAGATGCTCCGTGGAGAAGAGACCGGTCGAGATGGTGTAGGCGGTCTTCCGCGTTCCCATATGCACTTCCGTTAGGAAGAGGTCCTTCATGCCCTCCCCTTCAAGGCGGTGCTGCTCGGCGATCGCCTCGTCGAACGAGCCGAACGTGGCAAGCTTCACCGTATATCCCTGCGCCCTGATGGCGCGGCCGCTGCAGTCGTAGGTGGTCTTGCGAACACCGCTCTCGCCATTCGCCTTCTGCGGCGAATAGACCTCCAGGCGGGCACTTGCGGTGCCGCGTCCGGTGATGCCGAGCCGGCGGGCTGCCGCCTCCGAGAGGTCCAGAACCCGGCCGCCACAGTAGGGGCCGCGGTCATTGACGCGCACCAGCACGCTCCGTCCTGTCGCCTCGTCCACTACGCGTACCAGGGTGCCGAACGGCAACGTTCTGTGGGCGCAGGTCATTTCATTCCTGTCGAATCGCTCGCCGTTGGCGGTACGGCGGCCATGAAATCCAGGGCCGTACCAGCTTACACGGCCGGCGATAACGTGTTCCGGCTGCATCGCGCCCCGTGAGGCGCTTGTGGTGTCCGTAGACTCTTGAGTCTTGGCGGTGTACAGAGAGTCGATATTGATCGTGGCACGTACCCGTGCCGCACTCCCATCCTTTACGACGGGCGTCTCAACCGCACTTGCGGACCAGGTCAGGTAGGACCCGGTGCCGGCAGCGCTCATCGCCACAGCGACGACCACGGCGGTCAACAACTTCCGTCGGCGGTTCCGGACTGGAACCGTCATCAGGTTTGAATGCAAATCACTCCTCCAGATGATATTCAACGTAACCGTTGCCGATCAGGGGTTTCCGAACCATCGATCCGGAAAGGGCATTCCCTGATGGGCAGCCAAAGATATGTTGAGCACCATAGCCGGGGGCTTAATTCTTATTAACCGTTTTGTCGTACAGGCGGTAGCGTTTGTAGACTTCGCCGTTCATCATCTCGGCTGCGCGATTCATCATCACATTGTCCTCCAGTATCCAGGAGGCCTCCCCTTCTGTATACCCATGCCCGTCCGTCATCCGCGTTCCAATCTCGTAGTAGAGCACGGCATCGATCCCAAGGCGCTGGAATGACGGGATAACGCCCAGAACAAGGATCCTCCCCCGGGTGATCTTCTTCTTCCGGGTGAGAAGCGCAACGCCTGCGCCCACCATCCCGCCTCTGCGATTGTAGATCAACGCCTGATTGATATCCGGCAGCCCGAGCGCGAAGCCAACCGGCACCCCGTTCCGCTCCGCGATCAGCACCAGATCGGGATCCGCCACCTGCTTCAGATCGGCGGCGAGGAAGGCGAACTCCTCGTCCGTCATCTTCACGAATCCCCAGTTCGGTTCCCAGGCTGCATTGTAGATCTCCTTCAGGATGGCGACGTCGCGCTGGAACGCCTCCCGGGGCTTGAACCGAGCGGCTCTCACGGCGAGCCCCTCCCGCTCACGTACCAGCGCCTGCACGCGTTCGAGCTTCGGGTTGAGAAAGCCCTTTCGCGTGAGACGGTATGCCAGCAGGTCCTTCGATTTCCTGAATCCGTACGTTTCTATTAAACGGCTGTAATAATTCGGATTGTACGTCATCAGGATCTGGGGGGGATCGTTGAATCCCTCCACCAGCAGGCCGGCCTCATCGTTCAGCGACGGGTTCACCGGGCCGCGTACCACCGTCATTCCGCGATCGGCCAGCCACTTCTCGGCGGCGGCAAAGAGCCTGTTGGCCACGGATTGATCGTCGATACACTCGAAAAAGCCGAAGAAACCAACGGAATCGCCGTGCGTTTCGTTGTGCGCCCGGTTCACGATGGCGGCGATGCGCCCCACCACATCCTTCCCGCGCCAGGCGAGGAACAGCTCCATCTCAGCGTGCTTGTAGAACGGATTGCGCTTCACATCGAGCAGCTTCTTCCTGTCTGCGATGATCGGGGGAACCCAGTTGAGGTCATCGCGGTACAGTTCCCATACCATCATGATAAAGGAACGGAGATCCGATGAACCGCGGACCGGCGAGATCGTGATGTCGCTCATGCGTTGACCATCCATCTGTTGTGGAGGTCCGGGTTCGGGCCGGGAGGACTGCGCAGGCTGGTCCTCCGGATGACGAGTCCCGGACGAATATGTATATGGCGAGAGAGGAGGGAGGCAGGAGGCGCGCGATGAGGGTGGGGGGAACGTGCGGCAGACGGAATCAAGCTGCGCGCGAACGGCGGCCGGCCTCGGAAACGGGCCAATCTACCACTGTTTCCGGTATTGGAAGCCAAGGCGGATCGCCTGGCTGGGATCGTTGTTGCTGATGCTGCCGATATCGCTGGTCTGCCGGAGCGCCTCCAGCCGGAGCGCCACATTGCGAAGCCAGTCGATATCCACCAGCGAGGCGAACGGAACCTCTGCCACCAGCGATCCGTTGTTGATCGGGTCGCTGATCTGGCCGCCGGCGCGCACGATCACGTCACCGAACTGGCTTACGATATTCAGGCGCGCGTTTGCGGCCCGGCCGCTGAGGTCCACGTCGATGCTGCGGATGAAATCCGTTCCGCCGGCCAGGATGTCCGTGAGGAGCCGGCTGGCGATGGAGGAGGTGCCGGAGCCGATAACGGAGTTGGAGAAGTCGCTCACCAGCGACGCATTCTCCGCGGAGTGCACCACTTCATCGGCCGTGCGGCCGAACAGAAGGAGCGAGATTGCGTTGCGGTTGCGCTCCTCCTGGTCCGGCGACTGGCCGGCCATGCCGTCCACGGTGTAGTCGAGCTTGATATCCGGCTTCTCCATCGTGCCGCCGATGTTCACGATCACCTGGTAATCCTGAAGCCCCGTGCCGCTCGGGGTAAGCCGCCGGCCGTTGTGCTCGGCAACGATCCCCAGCTTCGTCCTGCCCAGCTCCCCGGCGAACGTCAGGTCGCCGCTCGCGTCGAACAGCTTGATGAAGTTGTACTTGGAGCCATTGAGCACGTGGACGGCTCCGCGCATGTCCAGCTTGCCGTCAACTCCCCGCCTGATGCTGATCCCTTCCTGGTCCGTTGCCAGCACCGCAAGCAACTGCTCGAACGGGCTGAAATCGATCGTCAGGAAGAGACGTCCCTTGATCCTGACATTCAGTCCAAGCTGCAGCAGGTCCGCGAAGGACTTGTCCACGCCGCTCAACGTTGCCTTCACACGGCCGATCCGCTCCTGAAGGCGCTCGAAGTTCTCGTCCAGCGACCCCGGGACCGTTGCCGCGTCGGAGAGGTGCGACGTGTCCGACTGTTTGTTCCGGTCGATGTTCTCCGGCGTCTCCGGGCCGTAGACGTTCTCACTGTCGGTCCGGCGGCGCCACTCGTTCAGATCCACATACGTCGCCGGGTTGGTCTGGTCCTCCTGCGCCGCGGTCTGCCCGCGCTCCATCCGGAGCTGGCCGCGGAGCACATCGATATCTCCGGTGAGCCTGGGGCTGTCCAGCGTGCCGGTGAAGCGAAGCGGCTGCGAGCCGCTGGCGATCACCAGCGGGCCGTACACCGTTTCGTTCACCGCCTGTGCGGCGTCGCTGAGCACCATCAATTGATCGGTGCGGGCCAGAAGGTTGAGATCCTTGAGCTTGAATCCATCGAACTTGATTGCGCCGGTGACCGTGGCGCGCCCGCCGGGGAGGTCGCGCGGATCGTTCTGTACCGTCAGCTCCTCGATCGAAAGCGTCTGGTTGCTGAAACGGATCCGGGCATCGGCATAGTAGTTCATGTTGTTCCCCTCCACCAGCATATGCGCGTTGTGTACGTCCCCCTCACCGCTGTAGACCAGCTTGGGGAACGATCCGGTCACGTTGAACCGCATGTTGGCCACACCGGAGCGAACCTGGATGCCGGAGAAGAAGGGGGCCAGAAAGCCGATCGGAAGGCTGTCCGTTCTGGCGCGGATATCCACCGGACGCCCTTCCAGGATCCGCTGATCGCGGGCGGCAAAGGCGAGATCGATCGGGAAGGAGATCAGCGATATCTGGGCGGAGAGATTCGCGGAGTCCACGGTGCCGCGCGACATCTCGGCGCGTATCACCGCACTCATCTGCCGGATATCCGTCTCCACCTCGCGCTTGCGCTCATTGCCGCGGAAGCGCTGCGTGGTATCGTTCGAACGCAGATCGCCGAGCCGCGCCACCTGCTGTGAAAGTTGGTTGAGCAGCTCCAGCTGCGCCTGGCTGTTTCCGGAGTCGGGGAGTGGGTTCAGATGCTGCTTCGCGGGGAGCATCGTGTTCAGCGTGGCGATGGCATCGTTCATGTCGCCGCGAAGCTCCGCAATCTCCGCACGGGCCTCCGCCGGCGTGCCCACCGCGAAGCGGGCGGGGCCGAGACGGACATTGCCGCTCATGTTGCGGTCCGCATAGTTGAACGTTGCCAGCAGATTGCCAACCTGGCTGCCGGCGTAACCGATGGAGTCCACCGCAACCGAGCCGTTGAACGATGGATTGAGAAGGGTGCCGCTCAGGTTCAACCGGAAATCGCGCAGCCATCCGCCGAGTTTGCTCATCATGTTCTGCGACTCCGGGCTGGCGAAGAAGGCGCCCAGATCCTGCAGCGACGTCTCGGAGGCGTGAATTGAAACGTCGCGGAAGGTCTCGCCGCCAACGAACGATCCATGCACCTCCACCAGTTCCGCCCGGTTGCGGCGCAGGGCCAGGGAGTCGATCGTGATCGCGTCGTCGCTCACCAGTGCCCGCACCGCTCCAACATTACGCCAGCGGATCTTGTTCGGCATGCCGATGCGAATGGTATCCAGCGTGATGCGGTAGCCTGCCGCATCGTTCGTGTTCACCTCGCCGTTTACCGCAAGCGAGATCGTGCCGTTGATGCCGGTTGCCCCGTTGAGCTTCAGCGCGCCCTGCTCCAGCGTGGTGTGCAGCCGTGGAGCGTTGAAGATGATGCTGTTGAACTGCGCCGTGGAGTCCGTCCTGATCG
Organism: Kapaibacterium sp. (SeqCode); assembly: GCA_035549015.1. Classification (GTDB taxonomy): domain Bacteria; phylum Bacteroidota; class Ignavibacteria; order OLB7; family OLB7; genus JAFDZV01. The sequence continues at coordinate 45,158 of DASZRW010000085.1, read as the reverse complement.
AGGCGTCGATGCTGGTGATGTCGTCGATCTTGCCCGGCGCTATGTTGCGAAGATCAATCTGGAGAACCGCCTCGGTAAGGCGCACGACCATGGAGCCGCGGCCGCCGGATGCCTGCTTCGCATCCCGCTGGATGTGCGGTTCGTATCGCGCGAAGTCGCGATCCTCCAGCCAGTATCCCGAATGCGAGACCGATTCGGTTCGGGGCGGATTGTTCCTGCTCGGCGCTCCAAGCGGGCGCGTCACCACGGTGGAGTCCAGGTCTGAGCGCCAGCCGCGAATCATCCGCCCGTCATCGAGCGGGATCGCCGTCTCGTACGACTCCACCCGCACCGTGGTTGTGCGAATCACGCTGTCCGTCCCCTCCTTGCCGGCTGCCAGCCGCGTCTCCGCCGTGCGCACGGTGTCCGCCGGCGGCATGCCGGAATGAACCGCCAGTGTCGGATCGAAGTCCAGCGTTCGGCGCGAGTTGGGGCCCGGCACGGTCGGGCGGCTGTCGTACAGCAGACGGTGTACCGTGCCGGCCGCCGTGACGCTAAACAGCTGCGAGGTGCCGCTCAGATCGCCGTGGAGATCCCCCTCCGCCGCAAGGCGTGCGCCGTTGAGAAAGATCTCCAGCGGAGCGAGGTTCTTGATGTTCAGGGAATAGGTTGCCTGCACCGGCTCGCCGGCCGGCGTATCCATTGTCTCGAACGGATCCTCCTCGCGGTACTTGGTCTTGCGCCCCAGATAGTCCGTGATGCTGCTCAGCCCGCGCACCACGCCGTTGATCACCATCTTGAAATTCCATTCACCATCCAGATCCAGATCGGCCAGGTCGGAGCGGAGTTCCAGCAGCCGCTCCGCAGGGCTCTTCCGATCGAGCGAAAGATGCGCAGTGAACGGCTGCACACGGCGGCCGTCCGGCAGCTCCGCGTCCTGAAGATCGAGATCGGCCGTGCCGTTCATCTGGTCCGGATCGAAGCTGGAGCCGTTTGCCGTGAGCGTGAACGTCATCCGCGTCGTGGATGCCGAGGGAACGATATCGGACATGGCGAACCGGTGTCCGCGCAACGCCCCTTCGTAGCGCGGCAGGTTGCGGTCGTGCATATCCAGCGTGCCGCGCGCGGCAAGCGTTGGTGCGGCGCCGCTGAACAGTACCTGCTCCGTCGGCGTCAACTGCACGCGCGTTCCGAGGATCCGCTGAAGGTTCTCTTCTCTGAATGCGAGAACGGATTTTGCTCCATGCCCCAGTGCTTCCTCCCGATTGACCTCGGCCTTCGGTCCCCAGGCGGCCAGGAGCGTATCGAGCTGGACGATGCCGTTGTTGCGGACGTTGCCGGCGGCGATGAGGCTGCGATACGGCCTTCCGGCGATCGTGGAGGATTCCGAGTTGAGCCGGAAGGAGGTGTTGAGCGTCGGCAACGTGAATCCGGTTCCGCTGGCGACGATATGCCCCGTGAAGTCGGACGAATAGGCTTCGTTGTTCAGCGTCTTTGCCGCGTTGACGTGGGCCAGCGCGATGTCCACGCCGTAATGCGGCAGGCGGTCCCGCATGTCCAGCCGGATCGCCCCGCGCGCCGCGCCGATATCGGTGGATACGTCCACCGACGCATCGAACGACTTCGGATATCCCACGAACTCCGCCTGCTCCACCGTCACCTCGCCAAGGTAGGCCAGATCCGGAATATTCAGCCCCGGGACGAACTCCCGTGCATCGGAGTAGTTCAGCCTGGAGTTCGTAACCTTTGCCTCGATGTAGATGCTGTCCGGATGATTGAGATTCTTGATGCGGCCGGCGATCGCTATCTGCGAGTTCGTGAGGCCAACCTGGAGCGCCTTGATGTCGATGTCGCCGAACGTCCCCTCGGCCTGCAACTGGATGCGCGGCGTTCCGCCAAGGAAGCCCAGAGCGGGGAGGAAGCGGTGAAGCTCCAGCGTCGAGATCCGCTCGGCATTCAGGTTCAGATGAACCGGAGCGCGCTTCCATCCCTCCACTCCCTTGACGGTGCGCCCGAAGAAGTTCACGGAGTCCAGACGGGCATCCAGTGTCAGCAGAGTGCGCTCCGTCTCGATGCGAAGGGCATTGGTGCGCACCGTGCCGGAATCGGCATACACCTCGCCGCTCAGGTCCACGAAACGGATTGCGGCTCGCGGGAGGAAGAAGCCGAGATGCTGGATGGCCAGCCACTTCTGTTCCTCACCAACATGTGCCTGCGCCGAGAGGTTGACATTCGCCAGATCGATGCGCGCGAAGTCCATCACCGAGCCGGCGGAGTCTGCGGCGGCCGGGCGTGTATAGTCGTGCATCGAGATCGTTGCGTCGATGATCTCGAGGCCCGTGATGTTGATCGTGAATGGGAGCGGCTTGTGCGTCGTGTCCGTGGAAGGCCTGGCGATCTTCGCGAAGTTCCAGAGGCTGTCCTTCGCATCGCGGATCATTCTGACCGTGGGATTGTGGATCACCACCTCCGCGTTGATCGTCTTCTCCTTCAGAATCGGACGGAACTGATAGCGAAGGTCCACGAGCGGACAGGCCAGGAACGTGCTGTCGCCCGCGATAACCCGCACGTCGTGGAGTGAGAAACCGGTGAACAGGTTTCCCGTGATGGAGCGAATCTCCACGCGGCCAACCAACTGCTTGTTGAGCGCCTCCAGCCCCTTCTGCAGCGCCCACGTCCTGACCGGTCCAACCTGCGTCAGTGCGATCACGAGCGCGCACAGAAAGGCGATCCCCGTGAACAGGGCCACCAGCAGGCGCGCAGAGACGCGAACGATGGAGTTGATTGTGCGGGTCATTCAGCAATGATGCATTCGCCGGGCATCCGTTTAACCGTCTGTCTGTTATCAGCTATCATCCTCAACCGCCTGCGGGCCGGGCGCCTGCGGGATGGTACGCCTCGTGCCGCCGACTATCGGCCGGCGCATTGCCGCGGAGCGGGCGGGCCATGGCTCGCAACAGATGTCGCGGTGTGGTACGGCGAGCCCCTCACTCCTTCGTTGCCAGCACGCGCTCGATGATGTTCGTTGTCGACCGTCCCTCCACGAGGTTGATGACGTGTACCCGGCCGCCCTCGCGACGCACGATATCCGAACCGACAATGTAGCGCGGTCCGTCGGTTGCCTGGGGGTCGTAATCACCCCCCTTTACCAGGACGTCCGGTTGTATTGCACGTATCAGCTCGAGCGGCGTTTCCTCATCGAAGATCGTGACATATCGCACAGAGCGAAGCGCGGCAACGATCGCCGCACGGTCATCCTCGGGAACGATCGGGCGCGATTCCCCCTTGAGCCTCCGTATGGATGCATCGCTGTTCACCCCCACAACCAACGCATCTCCCAGTGCGGCCGCCGCTTCCAGATAGGTGACGTGCCCGCGGTGAAGAATGTCGAAACAGCCGTTGGTGAAGACGATGCGTTCTCCCTTCTCGCGAAGAGCATGGCATGCGGCGATGAAGTCGTTGCGGGAGAGCAGGGAGGACATGAGTCGGGAAGAAATGACATTTGCCAGTCGCGGAGCCGCTCGATGGCCGGACCGGTGTGTGATCAACGTGGGGAGGTTCGATTCCGATAGCGCATGGCTGAACGCGATCCGGAGCGGACACCGGGGCTCACGCATCTCGACGAGACGCGTGCCGGGGTTACGGCTCGGACTCGACGTTCTTCCGGTAGTCGTCCAGGAGCGCCTCGAGCAACTGATCATGCCGCACCGGAACGGTGCCCACCTGCTCGCAGACGATGCCTGCGGCATGGTTTGCGATCACCACCGCCTCCTGCATCGACGCTCCGGCGGCGCACGCCGTGGCGAGCGTGGCGATCACCGTATCGCCGGCACCGGAGACGTCCGCAACCTGGATCGCCTTCGTGGGGACCAGGATGGGGGACTCGTCCCGATGCGCCAGCATCATCCCTTCGGAGCCGAGCGTGAGGATCACGTACTCGCAACCGAGACGCCGCATCAGCTCCTGCACTCCTTCCTCCCGCTCCTCTGCAGACCGCAGGCGGCGCTGGAGTGCGTCCTCCGCCTCCTTGCGATTCGGCTTGAAGACCGTCACGTTCGTGTATTCGAAGAAGTTGTTGAACTTCGGGTCCACGTACACGGGCACGCCGTGCGTGCGGGCAAGCTCCACCACATGAGGGATCAGACCGTGGGTAACCACCCCCTTGTTGTAATCCTGGAGGATCAGCGCGTCGATGGTGCGGATATTCTCTTCGAGCCGCGTGAGCAGTTGCTCGCGGGCGGCGGCTGCGATCTCCCCCTTCTCCTCGCGATCCACGCGCACGATATGCTGGCTGGAGGCGATCACGCGGGTCTTCACGGTGGTTGGACGGGAGGGATCGGTGAGAAGCGCCTCATCGCTGATGCCGAGCCGGTTCAGCAGATCGCGCAGCTGGCGTCCCGGGCCGTCGTTCCCGACAACGCCGAGCAGCAGGGGTGAGGCCCCCAGCATCACCAGATTGTAGGCAACGTTGGCCGCGCCGCCCGGATACTCGGACTCCTCGGCGATCTCCACGATCGGGACCGGTGCTTCGGGCGAGATGCGCGATACAGTGCCGCGGTAATAGCGATCGAGCATCACATCGCCGATCACCGCGATCCGGCGTCCGCGAACGTTGTCCAGAAGTTGTGAGACTCGGGATTCGGAGAGCGTCATTCGAGCCAGCGTGCTTGTTGCAGGTTGCGTTGTTGTTCCGGCGCCCGGAGTGGAAGGTGTCGCAATCACATTCGCGCCCCGTTCGGTTGCGAAGATAGTGAGGATCATCTGGAAGTGCGTGCCCACGAAAAGGCAACACACCGTACCGGGTGCCGGTTAGCCTGCGATCGGCGTGGGATCGCTTTTTACCCTCCATCCATGGTGCGGCAGCATCATCGCCGCAGCATGGGCAACGTTCCGAAGAACGCGAGCCCCGGAGAGTTGCATCACCGGGGCTCTGATCGAACACCATTGTTTATGATGAAGGGCGTCCGCGCAGGCTATCAGCCCAGATAGGCGCGCAGTGCCTTGGAGCGCGACGTATGGCGGAGACGGCGGATGGCCTTCTCCTTGATCTGCCGAACGCGTTCGCGGGTCAACTGAAAACGCTCGCCGATCTCCTCCAGTGTGAGGGAGTGCTCGCGGTCCAGCCCGAAGTAGAGGCGGATCACTTCAGCCTCGCGTTCGGAGAGCGTGGAGAGTGCGCGGCGCACCTCGATCTTCAGCGACTCCGACATCAGGCCCATGTCCGGCGCCGGCTGCGACTCGTTGGTGAGCACGTCCAGCAGACGATTGTCCTCACCCTGAGCGAACGGCGCATCCACGGAGAGGTGCCGGCCGGAGATCTTGATCGTATCGGCAACCTCGGACATCGTCATGTCCAGTTCCTCGGCAAGCTCAGCGGCGGTCGGCTCGCGTTCGAACTGCTGCTCGAGTTCGGAGAACTTCTTACCGATCTTGTTGAGGGCGCCTACACGGTTCAACGGGAGACGGACGATACGCGACTGTTCGGCCAGTGCCTGAAGAATGGACTGGCGAATCCACCACACTGCGTAGGAGATGAACTTGAAGCCGCGCGTTTCATCGAAACGCTTCGCTGCCTTGATCAGGCCAAGATTCCCTTCGTTGATGAGATCACCGAGCGAGAGCCCCTGGTTCTGATACTGCTTGGCCACCGACACGACGAACCTGAGGTTCGCCTTGGTGAGCTGCTCCAGCGCCCGTTCACCATCGAGGCCGCCACGCTTGATCCGCTTGGCGAGCTCGATTTCCATTTCGGGAGTCAGCAATTCAACCTTGCCGATCTCCTGCAGGTAACGATCCAACGACTGACTTTCGCGATTCGTATACTGCTTGGTTATCCGCACCGAAACACCTCACGTATGGTTCCAGATTCGTTTAGCGTGCAAGAATAAGAAGAAAACGGCATTCGTCTGCATGGAATTTCACCGGAGCATTGCGGGTGCCGCACGCTGGCCCCGCTTTACACCACATCTATAGCCGGTTGTTACCTATGCATTCCGGTCCGCAGCATCTTGATATGGCCGGCAAGAGCCGTCGGAGTCGAGAACCGGCGCACATCATCGCCCTGAAGCACGATCATTCCAGGAATCCGGGAATATACGTCGTAATGCGAGTCGGTCACCACAGGCAACCGCCCTTCCTGGCACATCGCGGCGATAATTGCCGTGCGATAATCCGTGATCCCGTCGGGAGATAGGAGTGACGAAAGAATCCGCCCGATTGTTTTTGCATAACGTCCGCTGGCACCGAGAATCTTGATGCCGAAGAGCGCTCGCTCCACCGTGCGGCGCTCGGCATCGTCCTTCGGAATGCTGTACAGCTCCGCTGCGTTGATGAACGTCGTGAAGCAGGTTGCGGACTCCAGAAGCAGCCGGAGGACGGAGGGCTGGGCGGCAGGTGCTATCAGAAAGCACGCGAGCACATCGGTCTCCACCAGTATCTCGCTCATGGCCGTCTCCCCTGGCCGGCCTGCAGCAACCGGAGTCTGGCGCCGAGATCGGTTCCGGCCGCAAGCCCCTCGGCTCCGAGCAGGGTGGAGGCTACGTCGGGATCGAAGCGCTGTGTTGCGGCCACACGCTCAACAACTTCCGGCGTGATGCCGCGGCCGGCAAGCTGTGTTTCCTCCTCACCGATCGATGTGATCACCACACGGACCCGTTCGATGCCGTGTGCACGAAAAACGGAGGCGGCCTCCCGTGGCAGGTCGATACCATCCTCACGGATGGTCGCCGGGAATTCGAAGCGATAGCTCATGATGTTGGACTGATTGCATTGGAAAGGGGGAGCAATCGATGCCGCGCCATCGCCGGTTGCCCTGAGGACACGAACGGAATACCACGCACGTTCAGCGGCGTGTCACACCGTGCAGAAGCTGGTCCACTCGCTCCGCTGCCCCGGCCGCCGCCGCGTCCAGCGGCCGCAAGCGGGCGGCTGCGCGTTCCTTTGCCGATGCCAGGGCACGTTCCGCCCCGGCGGCATCGCCGATCCGGTACAGAATTACGGCGCGATAGACCTCGGATTCCGCGCTTCGTGGAGTACCATCGGCAAAAAGCGCGCGCACCGTCTCAGGGTCCGCAAGAAGCGGGCTGTTGCGAACGATCTGCTCCTGGAGGAAACGCGCGTACGACACGGAATCCGCTCCGCCTGCAACCCGCTCGGCTACAAGCGCAATCGTGTCCGAGTACCAGCGCGTGCCGTCCTCACCGAAGATCATCGTCTTGAACGTAAACGATCCAGACGGCAGTCGGTTGGAGCTTTCCGACGAAAGCATGATAATTCGTTCGCAGGAGCCGGTATGTTGCGGGAAAAGGACGGAATCCGCAACCTCCTCGAATCCCCAGCCAAGCTGGGCTCCGGACTCCTCGAAGAAGAACGGCTTCCCCTGAAACGGGGCGCAGGCGGTTCCGGGCGCCACCTTCAGCCGAAGGAACAGGGGTGCGCCGAGATGAAAATGGACTGTGTCGCGGCCACCCTCCGCCGATTCCACCCTGATTCCCGCTCCCCACGGCAGCGGCGGCGCCGGCCTGCCATGCTCCCGTTCCTCGTCCTCCTCGTCTTCCACTTCTCCTGCGGACTCATCACGTCCCGAACCCTCGCGTCGTGCCTCCGATGTTGTGGATCGCGACGACGTGCAGGAAAAAAGCGTGCACGAGAGGGGGAGAATCAGCGAAACAATGAGCGGAAGCAGGGATGTCCGAATCTGCATGGGGATCGATGAATTTCTCTGATTGACTTTGGCCGAACAGCACTCTATCTTGCCCGCGATGACGTGGTCATGGAGACTTAACTTGCCACTTGTTCCTCGCATCGCGATGATGGGAGGCCCGTGTTGGTATTTCCTCTTCCGCACCTCCCGTTCCTTCCTGTCTACGCCGATCGTGAACCGCGACAAGCTAACACCTCTTCCCGAAAATTTGTCTCACCGTTATCAGGAGCAGCGCCTATGTTCATAACGTTCGAAGGCATTGACTGCTGTGGTAAGTCCACGCAGGCGCGCATGTTGGCCGAGCGACTGAAGCAGACCGGACGAGACGTGATATTGCTGCGCGAGCCAGGCAACACCCGGCTCTCGGAGCATGTCCGCAATATCCTGTTGAACAAGGAGTTCAACGAGATGAACGAACGCACGGAGTTGCTGTTGTTTGCGGCAAGCCGGGCGCAGCTCGTGGCCGAAGTGATTCTTCCGGCGTTGGACCGCGACAGTGTTGTAATCTGCGATCGCTTCTACGATTCCACCACGGCGTACCAGGGATACGGGCGGCAGCTTCCGCTGGAGGATATCATGCATATCAACCGCATCGCCACGCAGGATCTGGTTCCGGACATGACGTTCTTCATCGATGTCTCGCCGGAAGTCGCACTGGAACGCTGTCGCGAACGGTTCATGTCCGATCGCGACCGGATGGAGGAGAGCGGTGTCCGATTCTACGAGCGCGTGATCAACGGCTACATGACGCTTGCTCAGAATGAGCGTGGGCGTTTCTTCGTTGTTGACGGAAGCAACACGCCGAGTGATGTTCATGTCACCGTGGCGCGCCTGGTTCAGGATCGTCTGCCGCACATGCTCAACGGCTTCGCACTTCACGAGACGATCGAAGCCGTGGCCGCGTAGGGATCACCTGGCGGCGAAACCGCGTTGCTGCGCAGGCTGCAGGGGATGAACGCCGCCTCGCAATGGCATCTCGGAATGCACTTCGGATAATCAATCATACAAGCCCGGCTGCCCTTCCTTCAGGATCGCAACGCCGGGCTTCTTCGTACCCGAATGTCGACTTCTCCATCTCCCGCGAAACGAATGTGAATTGCAACAATTGATTGTCATGGTCCGCTAGCGTGTAATTTTGTAAGCTGTTTTGGTGTTATTCCCGTGATGGCCCTGTCCGGCGGCTCCCTCCGGTTCTCAATCTCGTAACAAAACGGGGTGGCGGAGGTCATCGCGACAGGCATATGCCGGCGTACCGGCACGTAGCGGGCATTCGCCGGAGAGCAGTGGCCGCCATCCTTCGATGTCGCATCTGCTGCGAAACGTTGTGTCCGGCATGCACTCAACATCCAATCTGTACTGCCTATGCTTACGGCTACAAAGGCCGCGCTGGTCCCTCTCATCTGCGCGCTCCTCGTCTCGCTTGCGCTCCTGATCCCAGCAGCCACGGCCAATGCCCAGGTAATCCCGGACGCAATCGTTCTGGCGGGACAGGTTGGCACTGGAATCTATCTGGGGGAGTTCAACAGCTTCCAGAATCAGGGATCGCTTGTTCCGCAATTCGGCTTCGACTACGGCCTCTCGCTGCGGTACAACATCGCGCAGTCGTTCTCGCTTCATGTTGAATACGGGCACTCCAACCTGCCGTACGGTATCGGCGATACGGCCCGCGCCAAATACGCCTCCAACTTCTTCGGTCCGGTCGGTTCCACAACCTATCCCGGAACCACGGTCGCCATCACGCCGAAGAATCACATCGCCATCGATCGCTACATGATCTTCGGCCGGAGCAACTTCAATGCGGACGAGCCGCTGGTTCCCTTCTTTACGCTCGGGCTCGGGTTGATCAGCTTCCAGGTGACGAACGATGTGGGAGACAATCTGCCGACGAACATGACGAAGGATTATTCGAAGCACGCGCTGGTGATGCCGATCGGCGGCGGCATCGAATACCACTTCAGCGATCGCTTCGCGATGTTCGGACAGGCGCTCTTCTATATCAACTCCACGGACTATCTGGACGGCTACGCACATTACCTGGACTTCGAACAGGGAGGCGAATCGGTCGGCAAGGTAGGCCCCGGGAACAACTCCACGCCGTCGGACTACTTCGCAACATTGTCGCTGGGTGTGGCCTGGACGCTCTACATCCCCGAGAAGAAGCACCCGGAGGATACCCCGCCTCCGCCACCGGAGCAGAAGCCGCAACCCCAGCCTCAGCCGCGCGACTCGGTTCCGCCGCCGCCCGATACCTCGATGTATCAGACGCCGAAGGATACCGCGAGCACCACGCCGGCGGATACGGCCGCGTTCGGAAGTCCCAATGCCGATACCGATGGCGATGGTCTGAACGATTACGACGAGATGCATCGCTACATGACCGATCCGCGCAATCCGGATACCGATGGGGACAACCTCAGCGACTACGACGAGGTGAACAAGTACAACACGAGCCCCAACAACAAGGATACCGACGGCGACGGTCTTACCGACGGTGCGGAGGAGATGATCTATCACACCAATCCGTTGAACAAGGATTCGGATGGTGATGGCCTGCGCGACGGCCAGGAAGTCCGCCTGTACAAGACCAATCCGCTGGACCCGGACACGGATCGCGATTCGCTGCGCGATGGCGTGGAGGTGACGCGCATGTTCACCAACCCGAACAATCCCGACACCGACGGCGACGGCGTGCCTGACGGACGCGACGAGTGTCCGTTGATTGCGGGGGATCCGGCGAACAACGGCTGCCCGCGCGGCATGCCGCCATCGCAGTACTCCGAGCGTGTTCGCCAGAACGGCCCGCTTGCCGGCCTGCCGGAAGTTCCCGCCGAGGGGGATCGCACGGACTTCTCGGGCATCTACTTCAAGGTGAACTCCGATGACTTCGATCTCTCCAGTCCCGAGACGAAGAAGAATCTGCAGTCGTTGCTGGACTACATGAAGCAGTGCGACGAGATCGGAGTGATGCTGGAAGGCCACACCTCCTCCGAGGGGAATCCCAAGTGGAACCAGCAGCTTTCCGAACGGCGTGCGGAGCGCGTGCGTGACTGGCTGATTGCGAACGGCATTCCGAAGGAGAAGATCCTCGGCGTGGTTGGCTACGGCAGTTCGATGCCGCGCGTGCCGGAGCCTGCGCCCGGCACGGTGCCGAACTCGCTGCTGGAGAAGATCCGCAAGCAGAACCGGCGCATCACCACGCAGGTACAGAAGCCGTGCAAGTGATGCGGGCACGGGGCGCCTCGAGTCCGGCGGCCCGCGCAGCCCGTGACATGTTCCCGAAACAGGAGCCCTCGCCGCCCATGGCGCGCGGGGGCTCGATGTTGAATCCGGTTGCCGTAGATTCCGCCAATGATGATCCGCTTCACGCGTGCCGCTGGTTTCATACATCCGCAGATGCCGTGGCCGAAGGCACTGCTCTGCGTGCTCCTCGCCGCGATGTACGTGCCGGCAATGGATGCGGCCGCGATGGGCGCTGCGGCGACGTGCGCGGCCTCGTCGCTGCATGCACCGGCCCCGGACGCGCAGCCGCAGATGTTGCTGCCGGGGGGCGATGACTGCGATCACGACGGATTGAGCGACGAGGAGGAACGCCGCATCCATACCGATCCCTGCAATCCCGATACGGATGGCGACGGGCTTACGGACTACGAAGAGGTGCGGCGGTACAACACCAATCCGCTTGTTGCCGACAGCGACGGCGATGGGTTGAGCGACGGCCAGGAGGTGCACGAGTACGAATCGAATCCCCTCAGGGCGGACTCCGACGACGACGGCCTCAATGATGGCGACGAGGCGCTGCGATGGCATAGCGACGTGATGCGGCCGGACTCCGATGATGATGGCCTCTCGGACGGCGATGAGGTGAATCGCTACGGCACCAATCCGATTCGCCGCGACACGGACGGCGATGGGCTGAGCGACGGGGACGAGGTGAAGTTCCTCCACACGAATCCGCGTGCGGCCGACTCCGATGGCGACGGGCTGAGCGATGGCGATGAACACCTTCGCTATCATACCGATCCGCTTGTTGCAGACAGCGACAGCGACGGGCTTGCCGACGGCGATGAAGTGTTACGGGTGGGAACCAACCCGCTGGTTCCCGATACCGACGCGGATGGCGTGAAGGATGGTGCGGATCCCTGCCCGCTGCTTCCGGGGAGACCGGCAGATTCGCTCGGGCATGGCGGCAGCGGCTGTCCCGTGCCGCCGCACGCCGGGGAAATGGCGCTCTGCCCGCCGATCGCGCTCGCAGCGGATGGCCACGAGCTGGATACGGTGCACGCGGAGAACCGTGCAGCACTCCTGATCGTGCTGGCGTACGTGAACCAGTGCCGGACGATGGAGATTGTTGTGGAAGCGCATGCGGCCGGCGAAGCAACGGAGAAGCGTTGCCAGGAGGTGAGCGACGTTGCGGCGCAGCGGATCGAGCGTTGGCTGGTTGCGCACGGCGTGGATCCCAACAGGATCGGGGCCGCACTCGGCTACGGAGCGCGCCGCAGCGGCGCCGCTGCGCCCGACGCACGCCCCCGGCCGATGCGTCCGTCCGATCCGGCGACTCCGTCCGGCCGTTGGGTGGCGCTGCGCGTCGTGCGCGGGTGCGAATGATCCCCTCCGTCTGAATCGCGGACGGTTTGTCGGGTCCGGGAGGGACGCTGTGCCCGCTCCGCGGCGCGTGCTCCGCATGCTGCGCACTCCGCATGCCGCGCACTGTTTCGCAGTTCACCATCTTCCATACCATCACATGCAACGTGCAATTCATGGCGAGCCATCGCCTGGGTGCTCGTATATTTGCGCGCTATGAAACAAAAAACAGCATCGAAGGGGTCGACGTTCATCCCACCATCTCTTCAGCACACGAAGATCCTGTGTACGCTCGGTCCGGCCGTTGCAACCCAGGAGCGGATTGAGCAATTGATCATGGCAGGCGCGGATGCGGTCCGCTTGAACTTCTCCCACTCGCGCCACGACACGCATCGAAAGCTGATGGAGATGACGCGGGCGGCCGCGGTGAAGCTGAACCGCCACGTGCCCGTGATACAGGATCTGCAGGGGCCGAAGATCCGGGTTGGCGTGTTGCCCGACGGGCCGATGCTGCTCCGTACGGCATCCACCGTTATCCTCACGATCGATCAGACGTCGCGGGGCGACGAGCGCATACCGGTTGCGTACAAGAGGCTGGTGAACGATGTGAAGGCGGGGGACACGATCTTCATCGACGACGGGTTGATCAAGCTGCGCGTGGATTCCAAGGGAGGAAGCAATGTTGCATGCTCGGTGATCAACGGCGGCCTGCTGAAGGATCACAAGGGGGTGAACCTGCCGGGAGTGGCCGTGAGCGAACCGGCGCTCACGCAGAAGGACCGCCGCGATCTCTACTTCGGCCTGGAGATGGGAGTGGATTACGTGGCGCTTTCGTTCGTGCGCTCGGCGAAGGACATCCTGGATCTGAAGCGTCTGATCGCGAGCCGGGGCAGGCGCACGCCGGTGATTGCGAAGATCGAGAAGATCGAGGCGATACGCGAGTTGGATGCGATCATCAGCGTTGCCGATGCAATCATGATCGCACGCGGCGATCTGGGTGTGGAGCTTCCCAGCCACGAGGTGCCGCTGCTTCAGAAGCGGATTATCAAACGGTGCAACGAGGTCGGCAAGCCGGTGATCACCGCCACGCAGATGCTGGAATCGATGGTGGCCAACCCGCGCCCCACGCGAGCGGAATCCTCCGACGTCGCCAACGCCGTCTTCGATGGATCCGATGCGGTGATGCTCTCCGCGGAGACATCGGTGGGTGCCTACCCGATCGATGCGGTCATCGTGATGAACGATATCATCCGCGCAACCGAGAGCGTGGTCTCCTTCAACCCCCGGATGCAGATAACCCAGTCCGGCATCGGCACCGATATCGAACGGGCGGAGAATGCCATGGCGACGGCAGCCTGCGTTCTCTCGGCGCAGATGAACGCGCGCGCGATTCTCTGCCTTACGTACACCGGCAACACCGCGCGGATGATGTCGCGCCAGCGGCCCAGCGCACCGATCATCGCGATGGCGCAGGAGGAGGAGTTGTGCCGGCAGCTCGGGCTGTACCGCGGCATCTACAGCATTCTGATCCAGCAGCCCGCCAACACGGAAGACGCCATCTCCGTCATGAAGCGCCGTGCACTGGAGGCGGGCGTGGTGGAGGAGGGGGATGCGGTGGTGATGACCACCGGCTATCCTCTCGATGAGAAGGCGAGCACGAACATGGTCGTGGTCGATCAGGTATAGGATCGCCCGCAACGGCAGCGGAAGGTCGGCCCCTTGTTGGACCGGGCCCTTGTTGGACCTGCCTCCTCGTTGGGCCTGCCCCTTGTTGGACCGGGCTCGTGTTGCGAGATACCCCCGTCTTGGCGAACGATTGGCGTCGGTAACTCTCCACCTCGCGGCGGGTTATCTCAGCGCCCCTTGTTTTTTGTCCCAAATCGCCGGTCGCGTAAGCAGATAACGCAATTCGGAAATTGACTCGTAGTTCCCTGCCCCCGTATATTGGTCGCCTTTCCGGCTAATGGGGCGGGGATCATCGTGTTCCGAACTCCCGTCCGGCTACCTATCCATGAGCGAACCCAGTATTCTCTGGAGCTTAGTCAGTGAAGTCAGCAACAATACGTTTGGTCATCACCGGGATCGCGCTGCTCGCGGCCCTGTGGGCGCTGTTACCGACATACAAGGCGTACCAACTCGACGCAGAGCGGAGCGATATTTTCAAGGGTGGGAATAAGGCCGCTCTGGCGAGGTGGGATTCGCTGCACGGTAAGAACTACCGGGAAGCCCAGAAGAACTTCCTTGCACCCCCCATCAAGCTCGGTCTCGATCTTCAGGGAGGCATGTATGTGACGATGGAAGTGGACATCCCGGCGTTGCTGGCCGAGACGGCGCAGCACGAGGCCGTGGATGATCTGTTCCAGCGCACCATCGACTCCACGCGTGCCGAAGCGGCTCTTTCCGATGCGCCGGTGCTGGATATCTTCATGTCCAACTTCGACAAGATCGCCCGCCCTGCCGGCCGTACTCTTCTCAGCTACTTCGATGCCGGCGCCACGGGGGGCGACATCAACGAGGAGAGGATCAAGGAGCGGCTTGCCAAGAACATCGAGGATGCCGTGGGGCAGGCGGAGGAGGTGATCCGCCAGCGTATCGACAAGTTCGGTGTGAGCGAGATCTCGATTCAGAAGATCGCCGGCCGCCGTCTGGTGCTGGAGCTTCCGGGCATCACCGATGCCGAGTCCGTGCGCAGTCTGTTGCAGACCACTGCGCGCCTGGAGTTCAAGCTGGTGAAGAACGACGCGGACGCCATCGAGATGTTCCGCCGTATCGACAAGGTGCTCGCCGGCAAGGTTGCGGTGGAGCCGGCCGGCAAGAATGGCGCGAAGCACGACAGCACCGGCGCCGCCGCATCGAAGGCGGACTCCACGAAGAAGACCGATTCCACCAAGAAGGCGGACTCCACGAAGAAGACTCCCGAGACAGCCGGGAAGGGGGATTCCACGAAGAAGGATCTTGCGCACAATACCGGGCGCAAGGACTCCACGAAGAAGGGGGATTCCACCAAGGCGGACTCCACGAAGAAGGATTCGAGCGGCAAGGGAGGCAAGGGGGCCGATACGAGCAACGATCCGTACAAGGGGATGACCGATGAGGAGAAGGGGAAGGCCTACAGGCGCGACCATCCCTTCACGATCAACTTCTACACCGGCTATCAGGAAGATGCCGACAAGCCGAGCCAGGATGCCAGCACCGTCTATGCGGTGAACGATACGCCGAAGGGTGAGTACTTCTTCTCCACCACTCGTGCGAACATCGATACGCTGAAGCGCTATCTGCAGCGCCCGGAAGTGCGTGCGCTGATCCCGGAGGATCGCGTGATCGCCTTCAGCGCCCACCCGGAGCACGATCAGACCGGCGATCCCGAGAAGGGGATCTACGGCATCTACGTGCTCACGGCGGACAACGAGCTGACCGGTGAAGTGGTCTCCGATGCGTTCGCCAGCTTCGATCAGCAGACCGGCAAGCCGGAGGTGATCATGGACATGAACGGCGATGGCGCCGATCGCTGGGCCGACATCACCGGCAAGAACATCCACAAGCGTGTGGCGATCGTGCTGGATTCCGCGGTCTACTCCGCGCCCACGGTTCAGAGCCGCATCGACGGCGGCCGCTCCTCGATCAGCGGCTCCACCGATATCAAGGAGGCCAACCTGCTCGCGATCGTTCTGAAGGCCGGTGCACTGAAGGCGCCGGTGAAGATCATCGAGGAGCGCATCGTTGGCCCGTCGCTCGGTTCCGACTCGATCGCACAGGGCTTCCATGCCACCTGGATCGCGGCGGCAATGGTGATCCTCTTCATGCTCGTGTACTATCGCTTCGGCGGCTTCGTTGCCGACATTGCGGTGATGCTGAACGTGATCATCACGCTGGCTGCGCTGGCCGCGCTCGGTGCCACGCTTACGCTCCCGGGCATCGGCGGTCTGGTGCTTACCATCGGTATGGCGGTGGACGGCAACATTCTTATCTACGAACGAATACGTGAGGAGATGGCGCGGGGCAAGGCGTTGAAGAGCGCTGTGCTGCTCGGCTACGAGAAGGCCTTCGCGGCCATCATCGATACGCATATCACGACGTTCATGACCGGCGCCATCCTCTACGTCTTCGGCTCCGGTCCGGTGCGCGGCTTCGCCGCAACGCTCATGATCGGTATCGCGGCAACGCTCTTCACGGCAGTGTTCGTTACCAAGACCGTGTTCCTCGTCATGCTGGACCGTGGTGCTACCAACATCAACTACGGCCAGGTGACAGAGGAAGCCGCATAGGCAGGCAGGCGCGACCGACGACGATCATTCCAGAAACTTTGCAAACCGGAACAAGCTGACATGCGGTTCTTTCACGACACTCATATAGACTTCATCGGCAAGCGGAAGATGTTCTACATCATGTCGGTCGTAATCACGGTGCTCGGCCTCGTGGTTGCGTTCACGCGTGGTGTTGAATACGGTATCGACTTCGAGGGCGGAACGCAGGCTGCGTTCCGGTTCGCGCAGCCGGTGCCCACCGGAAACATCCGGTCGGCTGTCGACGGAGCCGGCTTCGTCGGCGCCGAAATCAAGGAGTTCAATCAGTCCGCCAACCAGGTGCTGATCCGTGTGAAGACGGAGCATGCCGAGGCGCAGGATCAGGGGAAGCCCGCGCCGAAGGTGTCGGACCGTCTGCAGCAGGCGCTTACCAAGGCGTTCCCGGGGAACAAGGTGGAGCTCCTGAAGGTGGACAACATCGGTCCGAAGATCGGCAAGGAGCTGCGCCTGCAGGCACTGTATGCCGTGATCGCATCGATCATCGCGATCCTTCTCTACATCACGTTCCGCTTCGAGTTCCTCTTCGGCCTCGGCGCCATCATCGCGCTGGTGCACGACGTGCTCGTTGCCTTCGCCTTCGCGGTGATCTTCAATGGCGTCTTCGGCCTCAACCTGGAGATGAATCAGAGTCTGCTTGCAGCGTTCCTCACCGTGGTGGGCTTCTCCATCAACGATACGGTGATCATCTTCGACCGTATCCGTGAGAACAAACAGCTGCACAAGGGGGAGAACCTCCTGATGCTGATGAACCGCTCGATCAACGAGACGCTGCCGCGTACGATCAACACGTCGTTGACCGTTGCGATGGTGCTCGTGATCCTGCTCGTCTTCTCGGGTGAGGTGCTGCGCGGCTTCGCCTTCACGATGTTGATCGGTATCATTACCGGTACCTATTCCTCCATCTACATCGCGAGCGCCTTCGTGGTGGACGTGCTGATTCGTCAGGGGAAGCTGGATCCGAATGCGGAGCGCGACTTCACGCTCCAGACGCAGCAGATCATCTCCGCTCGCCGCGTGGCCAAGGCCTGATCGGAGAGTCGGGCGTTGCGACGGAGAGCCAGGCAATCCGCTGGCGGACAAGCCGCCGGCGGGCAATCCGCTCTTCGGGAATGGTGGATGAAACGCAACACAGGCGTTCGATATCCGTAGGGGGTGCTCGTGTCGGCGCAGGCCCGCCGTTGCAATCATGGTTGAAGCCGGATTGTGCCGGCAGCAGACACGCAGCATCAAATGTTAGGAAGTTCAAGTCCGCATGACATTCTCGATCGACCATAACAATCCGGCGGTGATCACTGTCACCGGAAACGTGATAGGCGGCGCCGAGGGGATGCAGTTCTCCCAGGCGATCGGCGAACTGGTTCGCGGCGGCGAGCGTTGCGTGATCGTTGATCTGGCTCTGGTACCGGTCATGAACAGCTCCGGGCTCGGCATGCTGGTGGGCGCGTCCTCCACGCTTCGCACTGCGGGCGGCGTGCTGGTTGTTGCCGGTGCGAACGAGAAGATCACCGGCCTGTTCAGGATGACGCGGCTGGACTCCGTGCTGCCGCAGTACGCCACGCGCGAAGAAGCGCTGGCGGCGTCGCAGTAGACTTCGTTCAGAATAAACAGTTCATACGCTCCGATCGTGCGTTCCATTATCACCGGGACCGATGATCGGAGCGTTTTCGTGTGAGCATCATGAGTGTTCAGGTAATCGTTGGCGCACAATGGGGCGATGAGGGGAAGGGAAAGGTGGTGGACCTGCTCGCCGAGCAGAGCGACATCGTTGCACGCTATCAGGGGGGAGCCAATGCCGGCCATACGCTGGTTGTCGGTGACCGGAAGTACGTGCTCCATCTGATTCCTTCCGGCATCCTTCACGACAATGTGGTATGCGTGATCGGCAACGGTGTGGTGATCGATCCCGTGGCCCTGATGGAGGAGATCGCCCTGCTCGAGTCGTTCGGCATCTCCATCGAGGGGCGGCTGAAGATCAGCCACAAGGCGCACCTGATCATGCCGTATCACAAGCTGCTCGATACGCTCCAGGAGAGCGGGCAGAAGATCGGTACCACCGGCCGCGGCATCGGCCCGGCGTATATCGACAAGTACAGCCGCACCGGCATCCGGATCGTGGATCTGCTGGATCGCGCAATCCTGGAGGAGAAGCTCCGGCGCGGCATCGCCCAGAAGAACGAGTGGTTCCGCAAGGTGTACGATGCCGAGGAACTGGATGTGGAGAGGACCGTGGCGGAGTATCTGGAGTTCGATCGCAAGATCGATTCCTATATCACGGACACCACCTACTTCGTCAACGAGGCCTGGCGCGAGGGGAAGCGCCTGCTCGTGGAGGGGGCGCAGGGTGCTCTGCTGGACATCGACCACGGCACCTATCCGTTCGTTACCAGTTCGTCCCCAACGTCGGGGGGGGCATGCACCGGGCTCGGGCTGCCGCCCACCGCGATCGGCGGGGTGATCGGCATCGCAAAGGCCTACTGCACGCGCGTTGGCAACGGTCCGTTCCCGACGGAACTGGATGACGAGACCGGCGAGCGTCTGCGCAGCGAGGGGGGCGAGTTCGGAGCCACCACCGGGCGGCCGCGCCGCTGCGGGTGGCTGGATCTGGTGGCACTCAGGTACTCCGCCATGGTGAACGGCATCACGGAGATCGTTCTCACCAAGCTGGATGTGCTCAACAACTTCGATGAGCTGCGCGTCTGCACGGACTATCTTCTGGACGGCCGTCCGCTGAAGTACTTCCCCTGCGACTGCGCCACGCTGGAACGGGTGCAGCCGGTGTACGAAACGTTCAAGGGGTGGAACAGCTCGCTTGCCGACTGCCGCGCCTACGCCGATCTGCCGAAGGCGGCGCGCGACTATGTCGAGATGATCGAGCGGGCGATAGGCGCCCGCGTCAGCTACATCGGCACCGGCCCCGGCCGCGACGAGGTGGTGACGCGCTGATGCGCGGCCTTCCCTCAGCAGATGTGCGGCCTTCCCTCAGCTGATGCGCGCCTTTCGCTCAGTACCGGAACAGAGCACTGAAATGATGAAAGCCGTCGCAACCCTTCCGTGGTTGCGACGGCTTTTGACGTTATCCCTGGATACTTCCAACATCCCTCCGCGGCCCGCTCCGTTGGCGGCAATGCGCGAACGGAGTTGGCGACCGGGTCAGGTTCCGGTCCGCTCCATCAATGCAGCGAGTCCGGAATCATGGAGCTTTCCTGCTCGTCGCCGTCCGCACCGGGGGGCATGTTGATCGAGCGGAGCGCGTTGGGGTTGGTCAGCGAGTCTCCTGGCTGCGAATCGCCTTCCTCGCGCTGCCGCGTCAGGTAGTAGCGGATCAGCTTGCGGGCGATCGGAGCGGAATACGTTCCGCCGAAGCCGCTGTTCTCCACCAGCACGCACATCGCAATCTTCGGCTTGTCGAACGGTGCGTAGCAGATGAACCAGGCATGGTCGCGCTTTCCCTTGCCGGCCTGTGCGGTGCCGGTCTTGCCGGCAATCAGGATATCGCTCATCCTCGCGCCGCCGGCCGTGCCGCCGGGTGTATTCACCACATCGAACATGCCGGCGTGAATCACGTCCATGATATCGTGCGAGATGCCGAGGTCCTCGGCATCGTACTTCACTTTCTCGATGGAGCCGAGCTGGTTGTTCTTGATTGCGCGCACCAGATGCGGCTGGTACCAGGTGCCGCCGTTGGCAAGAGCGCCGCAGTAGGCTGCAAGCTGCATCGGGTTCACCTTGATTTCTCCCTGCCCGATCCCGAGGTTCACCAGCACCCCCTTCGGCCACTTCCCGGCGCCGTATACCTTGTCGTAGTACTCCTGCGAGGGGAGCAGCGTCGCACCCTCCGGCACGTCGACGCCCAGGCGGCGTCCGAAGTGGAACAGCTGCCCGTACTTCGTGTAGTTTTCGATCCCCATCTGCAGGGCGAGCTTGTAGAAGAAGACGTTGCAGGAGACGTGGATGGCCTTGCGGACGTTCACCAGGCCGTGCGCGCCGTGGCACTTCCACGTGTTTCCGCCGAGCGTGAACGAGCCCGGGCAGGAGATCGTGGTGCTGGGCTTGATGTATCCCTCGGTGAGCCCCGCAATCGCCATCAGCATCTTCCACGTGGAGCCCGGCGGATACACCGCCTGCGTGGCGCGGTTCAGCAGCGGCTTGCCGGGATCGTTCGCCACCTTCTCGTACGCCTCCTTCGTGGTGACGCCGCTGAAGAGGGCGGGGTCGTAGTCCGGCGCGCTTGCCATCGCCAGGATCTCGCCGTTGTTCGGGTCCAGCGCGACGACGGCTCCGTGATATCCCTTCAACAACTTTTCGGCATACTGCTGCAGGCCTGCATCCAGCCCCAGGTACAGATCGAATCCGTTGGACGGCGTGCGATCGTTCTTGCCGTCGTTGAAGGAGTTCACGCGCTGCCCGCGATTGTTCACCGCCACGAACTCGTATCCCTTCTCGCCTCGCAGGTGATCCTCGAACGCCTTCTCGATGCCGGACTTGCCCACCACATCCCCCGGCGTGTAGTAATCGCCGAGCTCGCCGATCTCCGTGTTGGAGATCTCCTTCGTGTAGCCAAGAATATGGGAAGCGCGGATGTCCGCGGTATAGGCGCGCTTGGATTCCTCCACGATGTCCACGCCAACCAGGTCCGTATGCAGCTCGTTCAGGCGGGCCCACCCCTGGCGGTCCACGTCGCGCCAGATGCGGATGGGCGAATAGTCGTTGGTCTTGTATTGCTTGATCTTGTCGTTGATCGTGATCGTGTCCGTGGCAAGGATGCGTGCCAGCAGCGCCTTGCTCTGCGCGGTAAGCTTGTTCGGCGTCACCAGCACGGTGTAGGAAGGGATGTTGGCCACGATGGGGTGGCCGTAGCGATCGTAGATCGCGCCGCGAATCGGTTCGCGCACGATCTGCTTGATTCCCTGCGCCTCCGTTCTGGTGCGGTACTCGGAGCCCTCGATCAATTGCAGCTGCACCAGCCGTGCAGTGAATGCCCCGAAGATCAGGAGCAGCAGCCCCAGGAACGTGCGTTTGCGTGTTGTTGAACCGAAGGAACGATCGACTTCCATGGAGGCCTGCCCGGGTTGGCTTCGCGAGAAACGGAGGGTTGGATCGTCTCCGGGGCGCCGTGCCCGGAGTTTGGCGGGGAGCACGGCATGCCTGCGGAGAGCAACTTGATACAAGATTCAGATGCAAAAATACGACACGATATGGCTAATTGTCGGGCCGCAAAGGGTGGCCGGGACGAATTTTTACGGCTGCATCCCACGGCAGTTCATTCCCGTGCCGGAAGTCTGTGCGCATCGTTACATCATCCTGATCTTCGCAGGCCCGGACGCTTTTCGTACCTTTGCGGTCTCCTTCGGCGAACGTCAACTCTAACTCTTCCCAATACAGCAGCTATGGCCGTCCTGATCGACAAGAACACACGGGTTCTGGTGCAGGGTCTTACCGGAAGCGAAGGCACCTATCATGCATCGCAGATGCTCGAGTACGGAACCAACGTCGTGGCCGGCGTGACGCCGGGCAAGGGCGGGACCGAGTATCAGCCCGCCGAATTCATTCGTCCGGTTCCGGTGTTCAACACTGTCTCCGAGGCGGTTGCCGTTACCGGCGCCAACGCATCGGTGATCTTCGTACCGGCTCCGTTCGCTGCCGACGCGATCATGGAGGCCGCGGATGCGGGCATCCCCTTGGTGATCTGCATCACCGAAGGCATCCCGGTGGAGGACATGGTTGGCGTGAACCAGTATCTGAAGGGACGTTCCACGCGTCTGATCGGTCCGAACTGCCCCGGTGTGATCACGCCGGATCAGTGCAAGATCGGCATCATGCCCGGCTTCATCCACAAGAGCGGCTCGGTTGGCGTTGTCTCGCGGAGCGGAACGCTCACCTACGAGGCCGTGCGCCAGCTCACCGATGTGGGCCTTGGGCAGTCCACCTGCATCGGCATCGGCGGCGACCCGATCATCGGCACGCGCTTCATCGATGCGATCAAGCTCTTCAACGAGGACCCGCAGACCGAGGCGATTCTGATGATCGGCGAGATCGGCGGCGCGGCCGAAGAGGAAGCCGCAGCCTTCGTCGCGAAGAATGTGAAGAAGCCGGTGGTTGGCTTCATCGCCGGCCGCACGGCTCCTCCCGGACGCCGCATGGGTCATGCCGGTGCCATCATCTCCGGCGGAAAGGGAACCGCGGCCGAGAAGACCGCCGCCATGCGCGCCGCCGGCATCATCGTAGTGGACACGCCGGCCGAGCTTGGCCACACCGTGCTCAATGCACTCAACGCCAACGGTGCGGCGAAGGCACCGGCCCCGAAGGCCGCCAAGGCATCCGCTCCGGCAAAGGGTGCCAAGGCCGAGACCGCGGCCGGCTCCGCAGCCAGGAAGAGTGCTGCGAAGAAGGCGCCTGCAAAGAAGAAGTAGCCGCGCTCCGTAGCGCGCAGGGCATTCCGCCGTCGGCGGAGCGCCCCCAGGAATCTCTAACAATACTGAGCCTCATGTGTTCTACGGGGGTGAGTCGGTCGCCCAGGGCAGCCGGCTCCTCCCCGCGTTTGGTTCAGGCCCCTTCATTCTTCAGGTCCCTTCATTTTTCAGGGATGGCGCCGATGGCACACTCCGAACGATTCGTAATGTTGGTGGACGATGCGAAGAGCCGCATTCGTGAGATCACGCCCGAGGAAGTTCACGCCATGCTCGAGCGAGGCGACGATTTCCTCCTGGTTGATACCCGCGAGGAGAGCGAATGGAAGGCCGGGCATATCGCCGGCGCCGTTCATCTCGGCAAGGGAATCATCGAGCGTGACATCGAGGCGCGTGTCCCCGACAGCGATCGCGCGATCGTGCTCTATTGCGGCGGCGGCTTCCGCTCCGCGCTCGCCGCGGACAACCTGCAGAAGATGGGATACACGAACGTCCTCTCCATGTCCGAAGGCTGGCGCGGATGGGGCGCACGTGGATATCCAACGGAGGAATGAGGCGTAGAGCAGAGGAACGAGGCGTAGAGCAGAGGAACGAGGCGTAGAGGCGAAGCATCCGTGCCGCCGGCCGTTCCCCCGACGATCAATCAACAACCTACCAACACGTGGAACGTACACTTTGCATTATCAAGCCTGATGCCGTTCGGAAGAACGTGATCGGCGAAATCGTTGCCATGCTCACCGGAGCAGGCTTCGGCATTCTCGGCATGAAGATGATCCAGCTCTCCGCGCAGGATGGCGAGCGTTTCTACGCCGTTCATCGCGAGCGCCCCTTCTTTGCAAGCCTGGTGGAGTTCATGTCCAGCGGTCCGGTGGTGGTGATCGCTCTTGCGAAGGAGAATGCCGTTGTGGACTATCGCAGGCTGATCGGCGCTACCGATCCGGCCGAGGCCGAGGAAGGAACCGTGCGCAAGCGCTTCGCCTCCAGCAAGGGGGAGAATGCGGTGCATGGATCGGACTCCGTGGAGAACGGCATCAACGAGATCGCCTTCTTCTTCGCAGAGCGCGAACTGGCGGCGTAACGCTTCCCACCGCAATCGGGTTGCAGCTGCCGGCAGGGTGGCGGGGGGCGTGCCGAGGATTGCTTCGGCGCGTCGGTCCGGTTGAACCTTCGCGCCCCTTCAATGTCTGCGCTCAGGCTTCTCCTGAGCGTTGCCGCATCCGGCAGCGCTCGAACTCGCAATTCGATTTCGATATCTCATGACGATGACCAGATCCTACCGGAACACGATGCGATTCTACGCGGCAACTCTCCTTGCATGCGTGCTTGCGCTCGGCGCCGCGCCGCGTGCCGAGGCGCAGGGCTCCTTCAGCTTCGGGCCGCCGCTTCGTCCGAACATCGTGTTCGCGTACAAGTACGTGGAGCGCGTAACCGAACGGCATGTGCTCTCCGGCCAGGTGATCGACTCCAGCGAGCGCGTTCTGAACTACTACATCTCGGAGCGCCAGGTGCCGAAGCCGAACGGGCTGATCGGCCTGGAGGCGAATGTGGATTCGATGGAGATCGACATCCGCGGCATCGGAGGGCATGTGTACTTCAACACGCAGCGGATCGATCAGGTGTCGGACAAGGAGCTCGTGCGCAATCGCGACGTGTTCGGCCCGTCGGCGCTGGTGAATCGCATGGTGACCTTCAACATGACGCCGTACGGAAAGATCGTGAGCGTGGAGAGCGCATCGCGCAAGCAGGCGCTGGAGGATCTGATGGATCCCGCGATCGATCCCTTCACGCAGCAGCGTCTGCGCGAGGTGTTCACCGATGAGTACATGACCTCGGTCTTCCTTCCGTGGCGCAACGTTGTTCCGCTGGGGCAGAAGGTGGCCTACTCCAAACAGCTGCGCATTCCGTTCCAGACCGCATTCGATCGCCTTTCATTCCGCGACACGGCGATGGTGCAGGTGGTGAAGGAGCCGGACAACGCGCCGCATCTCCGGTTCAACTCCGAGCTGGACAGGCCGCTCAATACGGAGATGACCATCACGGCCTTCGATGAGCCGGTGAAGGTAACCTCCGCGCACGCCAGGGTTGGCGGCGATCTGAAGCTGGATGATGACGGTGTTGTCCTTTCCGGGTGGACCACGATGAACGGAACCATCGTCACGATGCGCAACGGGACTCCTGTTACCAGCACCGTCACGCACGAGGTGTTCGTACAGCAGATCGGCATGGGCGTTGTCAACAACAGCCAGTAACTCCCGTGCATGCCGCGCGGGATACGGTGCGGCGCCCATCTCTTCGATGCCCGTTTGCTTCCCGGACAGAGGAGGCGGACGGGCATTGCCGTTCGGCCTTCGTTGCCGCCGAAGGCTTTCCTCTTCACATTCCGCCAACTATCAGTAGATTGTAGCCATTTCGATGAGGTGCGTGCCGGCTGCATCGCGCGGTACCCGCTTCTTCCTCACGATGCAATGCATGCCGATGACTCGATCACGCTTCCCATTCCCAACGCCTCTCCAGCATCTCATCACCCCGGCACTCGTCACACTACTGATCGGTATCGCTATCGGCGGTTGCGGCTCGAACGACAGGAAGCCGGGCACGACTCCCGATACGTCGCACAGCAGGGCCGCCGCCGTGAAGGGGGCGGACTCCTCGCATCCGGCCGTTGCGCTTCCCGAGGGAGCCGCGCCGATCGATTCCACCGTGAAGTTCACATTGAAGCTGGCGCCGCATGTCGGCGACGAGTACAGCTATCGCGTCGCGCAGAAGGGGTTCACCGAGTTCGAAGGGAAGAAGGCCACGGAGTCATCGGTCTACTGCTTCACCCAGAAGATCACCGGCATCAACAACGACGGTTCGTTCACAACGGAGATGCGGTACGACAGCATCGCCTCCAACAAGGCAATCCCTGCCGGCGTACTGGATTCCGTCGCGCATACGTTCGCCTTCGATACGCGCAGGAAGGTGGACTCCTCCATCCCCGATGCCGCGCAGGCGAAGGCATTGATCGGCATGCGGGTGATCCTCACCATCTCCAAGGATGGAGAGGTGCGGGAGGTGGCGAACCTCGATCCCGTGTTGAGCGCGTTGCTCGGCAAGCTGCGCGACAGCGTCCCTCCGGAGAAACTGGAGCAGGTTCGGAACATGTTGAAGATCTCCGCATTCCAGTCCGTGGTTCAGCAGCTCTTCATACAGGTCTATCCGGACTCCGCCATCCATACCGGTTCGCACTGGTCACGCCAGGACGAGACGCCGCTCGTGCTTCCGATTGCCGCGGTGCCGTCGCGTGCCTCGGTTACCTACACGCTCACCGAGGCCAGGAAGGCCGGCGACCGAACGTTCGCCCATGTGAAGGTGACGCTCGCGACTACGTTCCCGCAGAAGAAGATGGACAACAAGCAGGTGACCACGGTGATCAACGATGCCAAGGCCACAGGAGCGGGGGACATCGTGGTGGACGCGGGGACCGGTTTCCCGGAGCAGAAGACCTCGAACGTCACGCTCTATCTGAAGGTGACCGGAACCGCAAAGGTGGGTCCGGCTGCAGGGAAGTCGCAGACGCTGTCGCAGACGAAGTCCAGTTCCACCATCGTGGAGCTTCTGAACTACAGGCCGGCCGCACACTGAGGCAGCCCGGCCTGGCTGAATGTGAGCGGTGCGGGCGGCCGCCTTCGGTGAGACCGTTGAGCGGCGGGCGGAGTGCCGGCCCCAGCGCGATCACGTTCCGGCTATCGTGAGACAACTTCCAAACGGGTTGCGGGGCAACAATACGGCTCGTTCTTCATGGCACTGAACTCGTCGCAATTTCGCGAAGCGGTAAAGCCGCAGGATACCGTGGCGGTGGTGATCACGCTGATGGGAGTGGCCATCGCCATCTTCCTCGCGGATGCCATCATCAAGCTCATCGGCGCCTCGATCGCGGCGCTCGGCCTCGTGGCGCTCTACGTCACGATCCGCCAGCGGATCAGCGATCAGGTTCATCTGCGCTCCCGGCGTACAACCCTTCCTCCGCCTGCATTCAAGACTCGGGTAACGCAGGATCCCTCCACCAGCACGAAGCGCATTTTCTTCGACGACTTCCAGGCGACGTTCGCACCTGCCGACGACGATCTCGAGGAGAGCGGCGAGGCGGGCAACGCTCGCACTGCAGCGCAGCCGTCGGCGCCGGTACAGAAGGCACCGGCCGCTCCTGCGCCCTCGAGTTCCGGCGTCCGGACGTTCGGCGACGACACGTTCGACGACCTTCCGATGCCCGATCTGACGGACGATCCCCTCCCCGCACCGCGGCGTGCGGCAGGGCTTGCGGGAGCATCGCGCGATTCACTCGATGGTGCGGCCCTGCCGGATACGGGAGCGGAATCGTTCCGCGTGGTGAAGCCTGCGCGAAGCGCGAGTCCCGCGGAGACATCGAACCGGGCGGAGCAGGAGGCTCCCGCAGCCTCAGCGCAGCCCGGGGGGGATACGGTTTCGGAGAGACCCGCACCGGTGCCGGCCGCACCGGATGCCGATCGGCGTCCTGCAAAACAGGCGGCGCCGGAGCCGGTTGCGCAGGCCTCCGGGGAAGCGCAGCCACGGCCGGCGAATGCGCAGCCGGCGGGTTCGCAGCCTGCCCGGGTGATGCCGCCGGTTCCAACGCTGCTGCACGACGATCCGCGCGGCGACGCGATGCCCACGCGCAGGCAGGCGCCGTTCATCGTGGAGGATCTCGCCTCCGATGGCGACGAGGATGTGCGCGGCGGCGAGCCGCGCGGCGAGTTCGTTCGTCTGGTAGGGCAGGTGCTCAACGCCATCGCGCGAAGCATCCAGGCGCGTTCCATCGTCTTCTTCTGGGTGAACTTCGAGAAGGGACATCTGATCCCCGAAGCCAAGGTGACAACGGGGCGCTACGAGATCCGTGCCGGCGCGCGCATTCCGCTGGGGAACGATGTCGTGAGCCAGATCGCACGCAGCGGCGTACCGGAGGTGATCACCGATATCTCCACCTCCGCGGAGCGGGAGTTGATTGCCTACTACAACGGCTTCGCCGATACGCGTTCCTTTGTCGGCGTGCCGGTCTTCTTCCGGCGTGAGGTGGTGGGCGTGCTTGCTGCGGACTCCAACGATGAGAACGCGTTCGACGAGGTCTCCGTTGCGACGCTTGCCGAGTACACCCGGTTGATCGCCGGCCTGATACGGAGCTACACGGAGAAGTACGATCTGCACCTGATCGCGCGCACACTGGATGCGTTCGATCACATGAGCCGCGACTTCAGCGGCACCGCCCCCGGCCCGGTGCATACGGCCGAAACGCTGGCGAGCCAGGTTGCCGGGCTGTTCGATACCAGGTATGCGGCCGTTGTGCTGTTCGATGAATCCGCGCGCGAGTGGATTGTTGCGGCGTGCGATGCGGAGAGCGGTCCGGTTCGTGAAACGGTGATGGGGCTTGCCCCCGACATGCGGACCAGTCTGGTGGGGCGCGCCACGCGCTACGCACAGGAGGTGCTGGTGGAGAACGTGGGGAACGAGATCCGTTTCACACCGGGTGAGAACCTGGAGTCCGGCGGCTCCTTCCTCGCCATCCCGCTGGTGGCTACAACGAAATGCTTCGGCACGTTGGCGGTGGAACATCCCGCACCGGAGGCCTACATCCCGCGCGATATCGAACTCCTCAGAAGCCTTGCACGATACGCTGCGATGGCGATCGAGGTGTTCAACACCAATCGCGCCATCGAGGCGCAGGTGGTGCTGGACGAGGTGACCGGTCTGTACAACGCGGAGTTCCTGATTGCCGCGCTGGACCGCGAGATCGCCCGCGCCCGCGACTACCGGGAGAAGCTTTCCTTCGCGCTGATCTCCATCGACATGCCGGCCTCGCTTCGCGCGGAGAACTCGCCGGAACTCGAGGAGATCATCGCCGGCAGCGTCGGCTCCGTTGTGGAGAAGGCGATTCGCCCGTACGATACCGTTGGGCGCTATGATTCCCAGCTCTTCGGCGTGGTGCTGGTGAAGCGCGGCGACCAGGATGCATATCTCTGGGCGGAGAAGCTGCGCAAGGAGGTTGCAAGCAGCATCCTTGCGCTCGGCGATCGCAAGTCCGCCGTCACCATCTCCGTCGGCATCAGCGATCTCGGCGATCATGCCACACGCGATTCCATGATCACCGGCGCGCGGCAGGCGCTGGAGAAGGCCCGCGGCGGCGACGGCAACGCGGTGATCCTCTACTGAGAACGTCCATCGGTGCGCCGTTCATCGTGATGCACCGACCATACCTGCAGTGCGCCGATCAGCGAACAGAGATGATCCTCTACGAAGTAAACCTTTCCGTGCAGAGCGACGTTGCCGCCGAATATCTGGAGTGGCTGCGCGATCACGTGGAACAGATCCTGCGTCTCGACGGCTTCCGTTCCGCGACCCTGCTCGCGCAGGAGGGAGCGGAGGATGGGACGCGGTGTTTCACGGTTCACTACTGGCTGGCCGACCGCGCGAGCCTCGACGCATACTTCGCGAACCATGCGGCCGCGATGCGGCAGGATGGTCTGGACCGTTTCGGCAACAGGTTCACCGCAACGCGTCGCGTGATGAGTGTGCTCGGGGAGTAATGCAACATGCCCGGCGCGACGCCATGCCGCGGCGCCATGCCGCGGGCCGGCAGCCGAGCCGCAGGCCTGCAGCCGGCCAACCGGTGACGAAGGAGAACCCGACCCCCAACCGACAACCTGCCTACGCGATGCGGCTTGTTCACGTTCTGTGGAATATGGAGATCGGCGGCGCCGAGCGCGCGCTTTTTCAGCTCGTGCGCGAGCAGCGCGCGCACGGCATCGAGGCCGATGTGATGGTGGGGAGCAGGGCGGGATACTACGGAGAGAGGACTCGTGAGGTTGGCGCACGCGTGACGGAGCTTGGGCAGAGCGGGACGTTCGATCTCTCCGTGGCCGGCCGCGTGCGCGAACTGCTTGGCGGGTACGATGTGGTCCACTTCCATAGCGCGGAGCTGGGGTTGATGAAGATCGCATCGCGCGCCCCCGGCATCCGCCGCTGCTACACGCACCGCGCCGGCATGTTCCGGTACGGCTGGAAGCAGCTTCTCCGCTACAAGATTGCCGGCCGCTATCTCCGCGATTCCTTCCATGCGCTATCGGGCAACACGTCGCAGGCATGCGATGCCGCGTCGCGCCTGTTCCGCATTCCGCGCAACCGTTTCAGCGTAACGTACAACGGAATCGATTTCACGCTGCTGGACCCCGCCCGTACACGGGCCGAGGTTCTTGCCGAGCTTGGCGACGACGGTGCGGATGTTCTCCGCATCGGCACGTGCGCCAACCTGCGCCGTCTGAAACGGATCGATCTGTTGATCGATGCCGTTGCCCGCATCGGCACGCACGTTCGCTGCTACGTGATCGGCGAGGGGCCGGCCCGCGCGGAGCTGGAGGAGCATGCGCGCGCCATGGGCGTTGCCGATCGCGTGATCTTCACCGGCACGAAGCAGCGGATGGGAGACTATCTGCAGGTGCTGGATCTGTTCACGCTCCCCTCCGGGCCCGAGGAATCGTTCGGCAATGCGGCGGTGGAGGCGATGGGCGTCGGCATCCCCACCATCGTCTTCGAGGATGGCGGTGGGCTTCGCGAGCACGTCGAGCATGGGGTAACCGGCTACGTTGTTCGCGATACCGCGGGGCTTGCCTCCACGATCGAGCTTCTTGCCGCAGACCCTGCGCTGCGCGAGCGCATCGGCGCGGCCGGGCGCGTTGCCATGCGGGAGCGGTACAACCCGGCTCGCATGGTTGAACGATACAACCGGATGTACCGGGGCGAAGCATAGGCGGCGCGGGTACGCAGGCGGTCCGCTCCGGGACGCTTTCCGGGAACGTTCCTGCACGATGCCGGGCCATCGTGGTTATCCGGCGGCCGGAACATGCGATCACGGCGCGGGCCGGCTGCCATAGTCCCGCGGCCGGCAACGGTCCTTCTTCAATCAACCCGCCTCCTCATGTGCGGCATACTGGGCGCAATCAACATACTCGGCGAGCCTCTCGTTGCCGATGAGGGGCGCTGCGGCCATGCGCTCACGCTGATGGAACATCGCGGTCCGGACGATTCAGGCGAGTGGCGCAGCGCCGATGGCTCCGTTTATCTGGGGCACCGCCGTCTCAGCATCATCGATCTCTCGGCCGCGGGCCATCAGCCGATGTGCAACGAGGATGGGACCATCTGGATCGTCTACAACGGCGAGTGCTACAACTTCAGGGAGCTTCGCGCGGAGCTCGAGCAGCGCGGCCACGTCTTTCGTTCCGCCACCGACACGGAGACCATCATCCACGGCTATGAGGAGTACGGAGCCGCGATCGTCCAGCGGCTGCGCGGGATGTTTGCCTTCGCGCTCTACGATTCGCGCAGGCATACGATGCTGATGGCGCGCGATCGTGCCGGCATCAAGCCGATCTACTATGCGTGGGCCGGCAGCACGCTGTATCTGGCCTCGGAGATAGCGCCGCTCCTCGCGATGCCCGGCATCGAGCGGCGTCTGGATCTTCGTGCGCTTCGCGAGTACTTCGCCTTCGGCAAGGTCTACCCGCCGCGTACCATGTTTCAGGGGATCTTCAAGTTCCCGGCGGGGCATCGTGCCACGGTGGATGCCTCCGGCATGCATCTGGAGGAATACTGGACGCCCTATCGAACGGCTCTCTCGTTTCCCCCCGACGCCGGCGAGGAGTACCATGCCGGGCGACTGCTCCGCCTGCTGGAGGAGTCCGTGCGCCTGAGGATGCTGAGCGATGTCCCCGTTGGCGTCTTCCTGAGCGGCGGTGTGGACTCCACGGCGAACGTGGCGTTGATGTCGCGCGTGAGCGGCAGCCGCGTACACAGCTTCACCGCCGGCTTCGCGGGCCAGGATGCGTACGACGAGCGCGTGCATGCGCGCGATGCCGCACGCGAGTACGGAACGCTGCACGAGGAGATCGAGATCACGCGGAGCGATCTGGTGACCCGGCTTCCGCGGCTTGCATCGTTTCTCGATGAGCCGGTGGCCGATCCCACGGTGATCCCCATCTACTATCTCTCCCAACTGGCGCGTGCCAGCGGGGCAATCGTGATTCTCAACGGCGACGGCGGCGATGAGCTGTTCTGCGGCTATCGCAAGTACATGCAGTTCCTTCGCCTTGCGAAGCCGTGGCGTGCATTGAACGCTCTTCCCGTTCCGGTGCGGCGAGCGCTGGCCGCAGCCGGCCGCGCTGCAGGCCTCCGCGGCGTGCGCGCGGACCTGCTGGACCGGGCTGCACGCGGCGTGGAGATGTACGTGGGCTCAACCGGACCGCTGAAGGGAACGCCGGCATTCGATGAGATCGCAGGCCAGGGTGATGAACTCTACGAGGCGGTGCGCGCCGGCCGCGCGGCGTTCAACCGGGAACATCGGGGCGGCGATTACGCGGAGTGGCTTTCCTACTGGGGCGTGCGCTCGGAGATCGAGAACGTCTTCCTGTATCGTGCGGACCGGATGGGGATGGCCAACTCCGTGGAGATCCGCGTTCCGTTCCTCGATCACAACCTCATCGAGTTCGCGATGCAGATGCCGCAGGAGTGGAAGCATCGCAACGGCGAGACGAAGTATATCCTGAAGCGCGCGCTTGCCGGTGTTGTGCCCGATCGCTTCCTGTACCGGAGGAAGCAGGGCTTCAACGTCCCACTGCGGGAATGGGCCGGAGGGACGATGGATGCGGAGATCCGCGACGTGCTTCCGCGTCTGCAGAGCGATTGGAACGCGTTCAGCCCTGCATTCCTTCAAGGCGCGCTCTCCATGCTCGGCACCGGAGATGCGGATGCCAACGGAGCTCTTTCCTGGATGCTGTTCAACCTTGCCGTCTGGTACCGGCAGTGGTTCATGTAGGCAGGTGCACGCGGCACCGGTACCCAATTCCGTGCGGGCCGGTCTCTTCCGGATGCCGTAGATTGTGCCGTACGACATGACAGCCTCCTCTCTCTCTGGCCCGAGGTAGCCCTCCCGTGAATCGCTTTATTATCGGCTTCGTCTTCATCGTTCTGGTATCCCGGTTCTTCACCGAGACGCTCGGCATTCTACCGAAGGGAGTGGACCTGCTGGATCTGGCGATCATTCCGTTCATCGCACTGCTTGCGGCCGGCAGCCGGCCGCCCCAGGGAGTGAACGTGGAACTGCATCGGAAGCTGCTTCATCCCACCGTTGCCTTCTTCTTCATTTGCCTGCTTTCGGCAGCCGTGAACTTCGAGCGGATGCATCTGGGTCCGCTGATGCTCTACATCTTCGGCATGCTCGAGGGGCCGATCCTGTACCTCAGCCTGAACAAGCTGATCAACGACAAGAAGCGATTCGGCGAGCAGGTGGCGCGGTTCATCAACGTCATGCTCCTTGTCGAGATCGGCGTGGTGGTTTTCATCAGCTATCCCACGCTGATCCTCACCGGGAATCCGGACAAGATGTCCGGCACGTTCGGGAACAACTCCTACCAGTTCACCGCGCTCCTCATTCTGATCGGCGGCTACCTGATCGGCAGGCAGATGGCCACGCCGCGTTCGATCTACTATGCGGTTGCCGTTCAGGTCTTCATCATCCTCACGTTCCT
Source organism: Kapaibacterium sp. (SeqCode) (assembly GCA_035549015.1). Lineage (GTDB taxonomy): Bacteria > Bacteroidota > Ignavibacteria > OLB7 > OLB7 > JAFDZV01. The sequence continues at coordinate 11,617 of DASZRW010000085.1, read as the reverse complement.
TCTGCTCCAGTATCGCACCGCCACGCCGGCCTTCTTCCTCTCGTATGCAATCCTTCTCGTCTTCATGTTCGGCAGGCAGGTGATGCGCATCGGGCTGGTGGCCGTGCCGCTGTTGCTGGTTGTGGTGATCGGCTTCAAGTACATCAACCGGTCCGGCAACATGGACATGAAGTATCGTGACCTGGTTACGCTTGCGGAGGATGTGAGCGTGGTGTTCGAATACGGGAAGTTTCAGGCATACGTGAACACCGTCGCGATGTACGCGGAGTTCCCCACGGCGATCGTATTCGGCTCCGGCCCCGGCACCTTCGTGAGCCGCGCGAACTATACGTTCACCAATGAGCTGCAGGGGAGCAAGACGAAGGGGGTGGGATCGATCATCACCACCGTCTTCGGCGATCGCGACTACGAGAGCGATGTCTACGTGAAGTACATCCAACCCCTCTCCAGCTACGAATCGTTGTTCGGCAGCGTGCAGATCAACAACCCGAACTCCAGCGTGCTCGCCACAGCGGCCGAGACCGGAATTCCGGGATTGATCTTCATGTTCCTCATCTACTCCACCGTTGTGCGACGAAGCTTCCGCTATCTGCGCTACGCAATGGCCACGCGCGACCCCCTGCTGTTGCCGCTCTCATCCGCGCTCGCACTTGGCGTGATCTACCTCTGCCTGATCACGCCGCTGGACAACTATCTGGAGATAGCGCGCGTCACCATTCCGATCTGGCTCCTCTTCTGGACCGTGAGCACGCTTGTTCATCAGCAGAAGCTTCAGTACCTGATCCGGTTGCAGTACGAGTCGCAGATGATGCAGCCGCAGCAGGAGTTGACATACCGGGAGTTCCCCGATGACGATATCTGAACGGCACCGCGAACCAACGAACCGATAGAACGATGGCCGCGGTCCTCTACATAACCAACCTGCCGACGCCATACCGCATCCCGCTCTACCGGCGGCTTGCCGAGGAGCTGGGGAGACGTGGAGATACGTTCCATCTCTTCTTCCTCGGCTACGCGCGGAGCAGCCGCTCGTGGAACATAGCACCCGGGGAGCTGAGCGGCTTCTCGCACCAGACCGGTACAGGGGGATCGGTTCGCGCGGCGCTGGCCGTGCTCCGGCAGATGCGGCGTCGCAGGCCGGATGTGCTGGTGCTTGCATGGGCCATGGACCACGTTGCGCTCCTGCTGCTGCTTGCCGCCCGCGCTCGCGGAATCACCTGTCTGATTGTGTCGGGCGAGACGCCGGCAACGGCGCTGAACAATCCATGGCGGATGCTTCGCGGCATCGTTCGCCGTCCCTTCTTTCGCCTCGCCTCTCGCTTCCTCACCTACGGGACGAGGGCAACGGAGTATCTCCTCGCATGCGGCGTTCCTGCAGCGCGGATCACCACCGGCATCAACGTCGTGGAGAGCGTGTGGCTCGCAGGGCGCGTGGATGCGCTTCGTGCGGCCGGCGATGCGGCCCGCGAGCGGGCGCGATACCGTGCGGAGGACGGGAGCCCGTTCGAGTGCCATCTTCTCTTCGTGGGCTATCTGCACGCGGAGAAGGGTGTCGATTGCTGCATTGCGATGATGGAGCGGTTGAACAACCCCAGGGCCGTGCTGCATGTGGTCGGGAGCGGGCCGGACGAGCCGATGCTTCGATCGATGGCGCAGGAGTCCGGCGCGCGAGGTCGCATCCTCTTTCACGGATACCGGCAGGCGGAGGAGCTTCCGTTGTTCTATGCGGTGGCGGATCTGCTCCTTGTGTCGTCGCTGGTGGAGGTGTTCGGGCTCGTGCTTGTCGAAGGGGCTGCTGCAGGGCTTCCGCTGGTTGCGTCGCGACATGCCGGCGGCACTCCTGACGTGGTGGAGGAAGGGATCAACGGTCTGACGTTCGAACCCGCCGATGCCGCGGCGTTCGCCGCATCCGTGGCCCGTCTGGCTGCGGACCCCGGGCTGCGCGCGCGCATGGGAGCCGCCTCGCGGCGTATCGCCATGGAGCGGCTCACGATCGATCGCAGCGCTGCCTGCTACATTGCGGCGCTGGATGAACTCATCAATCCCACATGAACGGATCAGCCAACGGCATACATGGAGTGTGCGGGGGCATGGAGGCGTCCGCATGAAGCGCGAGGGCTCGCGGCCGCTGGTGCTGCACGTCACCAACATCCCGACGCCGTATCGCCTGCCGTATCTGCGAGCGGTGAGCGATGCGCTGCACCGTGCCGGTTTCGATTTCCATGTCTTCTTTCTCGGCCGCAACAAGCGCCCGCGCAACTGGCGGATCGCGCCGGAGGATCTGCACGGATTCCGGAACACCCTGCACAACGGCGAACGGCCGATCGCCGAGGCGATCCGGTTGATCCGCCTGCACCGCCCGGCGCTGGTGGTGCTTGCATGGGCAATGGACCCCGAGGCGCTGCGCCTGCTTTTCTACTGTGTGCGGCATCGCATCCCCACCGTCCTCTTCACGGGAGAGACCGTTGGAACGGCGCGCGGGCGCAGCTACCCCTGGCTGCGCAGCCTCGTCCGCCGTCCGTTCTTCCTCCTTGCCACACGCTTCCTTACCTATGGCGTTCGTTCCACGGAATACATCCGAAGCTTCGGTGTGAACACGGCGCGCATCACCACCGGTTTGAACGTTGTGGATACGGACTACTTCCGGAACAGTGTGGATGCGCTGCGCGGGGAGCAGGCGGGCGAGAGGGAGCGTGCACGCTGGCTCCGTTCGGACGGCGCCCCGTTCGCATGCCATCTGCTCCTGGTGGGATACATGATTCCGGGGAAGGGGATCAGCTCCACAATTCGCGCGCTCGAAGCGCTGGGCCGCGACGACATCGCCCTGCATCTGGTTGGCTCCGGCCCGCGCGAGGAGGCGCATCGTGCGTTGGTGAAGGAGGCGGGAATGGAGGACCGGGTCTTCTTCCATGGGTATCATCAGACCGATGAGATCCCGCTCTTCTATGCCTTGGCGGATGTCGTGCTCTTCCCTTCGTTCATCGATGTCTTCGGGCTGGTGATGTCAGAAGCCGCGGCTGCCGCGCTGCCGGTGATTGCATCGAAGCACTCCGGCGGCACCGCGGACGTGGTGGTGGATGGCGAGACCGGGATCGTGGTTGATCCCGCCGACACCGCTGCCTATGCCGCTGCAATTGCACTCCTGGCGGACGATCCCGCTCTCCGGGCACGTATGGGAGGGGCGGCTCGCAGGCGTGCCGTCGGCGTGCTGACACTTGCCGAAAGCGCTTCGCGCTACCTTGCTGCGGTCGAGGCCACGTTGCCGCGTGCGCCGGAAGCCGCCCGGTGACGGCCTTGCAGCCGGATCGAAAGCGGTATATTCCCTCCTGTCGTTCATCCCGCTGTAATGGCGGCCTGCCGATGTCTTCTCCGGCTCGTGGCGCATCGCATCGCAGTACGATATCCGGAACGCATTTCGTTTCACGGTCCACAGTCGGAACCGGAATGCAGGCATCGAGCGGCGCCCGCCGACCTTTCTCACAGCATTATCCTCAGTGTGTCGAAGTTCGAGGTCCCTCCGAAGCTGCTGATCGTTGGCCCGTTGCCCCCTCCGTTTATCGGGCCGGCGATAGCCACTGAGCGCCTGGTTGCATCGCCGGTGCTGGCGGAGCGTTTCCAGCTTCGCCTCGTGAACACTTCGGATCCGGGAGGGGAGCACGACATCGGCCGTCTGACGCCGCACAACGTGGGGGAGGCGCTGGGGCAGGTGTGGCGGTTCATCGGCGTGCTGATCGGCTGGCGTCCCCGCGTTGTCTACATGTCCATAGCGCGAGGCTTCTGGGGATTTCTGCGCGACGCCAATCTGATTCTCCTGGCCCGGCTGTTCGGTGTGCGGGTGCTGATTCATCTGCGCGCCGGGCGATTCGATCTGATCCACGACTCCGGCGTCATGGGGCGTCTGCTGGCGCGCCTGGGCCTCGGCTCGGTTACCTGCGCGCTGGTGCTCGGCGAGACTACGCGCGACATCTTCGGCCCCTATGTGCCGCAGGATCGCGTGAGGGTGGTGCCGAACGGAATGGATCTGGATGCCTGGCCCGCGCCGCAGCGCCGGCCGCGTCCGGGGTTCAACATCGTCTATCTCGCGAACATCTTCCGGGACAAGGGGACACATGTGATGCTGGCCGCACTGCCGGCGATCGCGAGCGAGATTCCGGACGTGGTGGTGCACTTTGCGGGCGAGTGGCACGACCTCGCCTATCGCAAACTCTGTCTGGAGATCGTCGCCGAGCATCACCTGGAGGAGCACGTGAACTTTCACGGCGTGGTGAACGGAAGCGGGAAGCGCGAGCTGCTGGACCTTGCCCACGTGCTGGCATTCGTGCCGGTGGCGCCGGAGGGTTCGCCATGGGTTGTGCTTGAGGCGATGGCGAGCGGCCTCCCGGTGGTGGGGACGCCGCAGGGCACGATGCGTGAAGTGATTGTCGACGGCGAGACCGGCTTTCTGATTCCTCCGGACGATCCCGGCGCGCTTGCGGACAGGATGGTCCGGCTGGCCCGCGATCGGAAGCTCTGCTGCGCCATGGGAGCAGCCGGCCGCTCCCGCGTTGAGCAGGTGTATGCGGAGAATCGAACGCACGCTCTGCTTGCGGATATAGTGGAGAGCGCAGCCGTGCATTAGGCGCTGTGCGGCGGGCGCCGTGCATTAGGCGCTGTGCGGCGGGCGCCGCGACTCTGTTCCCACGTTCGGCTCCGTTCCCGATGGACGGTGGCTTCTGAAGATTTCGGCTCTCGAGCCGGCTGTTGGATACCGTGGTATCGGCCGCCGGCTCCTCCAGGCGCCTGCATGATGATCGGACACTCCTCGTGCAAAGCGCCTGTCCGTGCGAACGAATGCGAACAATTGCGTGCCATGAATCGTTCATGAGATGATTGGTCCGCCGTGGTTTCTGCATTCGAACCCGGCATCAGAATCATCTCACCCTGAGATTACCATTGCATGTGCGGCATAGCGGGGATCATAAACGGCGGCAGCAAGGACGAACTGGAGCGGATGGCGCTTGTGCAGGCGCATCGCGGGCCGGACGATGCGGGGGTGGCATGGTTCTCCGAGCGCAGCTCGGGGCTTGCTCATCGCCGTCTCTCGATCATCGACCTCTCGCCCGCTGCGCACCAGCCGATGCAGAACGCATCGGGCCGGCGGTGGATTACCTTCAACGGCGAGATCTACAACTATCTGGACCTGCGCGCCGAACTGGAGCGCAACGGGTTCCGGTTCCGCTCCAACAGCGACACCGAGGTGGTGCTTGCCGCCTACGACTGCTGGGGACCGGAATGCGTGCGCCGCTTCAACGGCATGTTCGCGCTCGGCATCTACGACGATGAGCGCCACGAACTCTTCATCGCGCGCGACCACCTGGGCGTGAAGCCCCTCTACTACTCGCAGCAGGGCTCCCGTTTTCTCTTCGCTTCCGAGGCCAAGGCACTCTTCGAAGTTGATGGGATGGAGCGGAGCGTGGAACCGGATGCGGTGATCAGTTCGCTCCTGCTGTTGTGGGTCCCGGAGCCGAAGACCGGCTTCACCGATGTCCTCAAGCTTCCGCCCGGCCACTATGCCTACTTCCGCGACGGCAGACTGAGCCGTACCTGTTACTGGGATGTGCCGGTGCACGATCATGCCGGCGGGAAGGAACGGACCGAGGAGGAGTATGTGGAGGAGTTGCGCGAACTGCTGGAGCGCGCGGTTCGCCGCCAGATGCTTGCGGACGTTCCGGTTGGCGCGTTCCTTTCCGGCGGTCTCGATTCCAGCCTGATCGTTGCGCTGATGCGGCGGGTTACCAACGGGACCATCAGCACCTACACCATTGCGTTCAGCGAGCGCGACAAGCAGTTGGAGGCGATGCCGGACGACGCCCGCTTCGCCGGGATCGTAGCGCGTACGTTCGGCACGGACCATCACGAGATCGAGGCGACCCCCGAGAGCACTGCGCTTCTGCCGATGCTGCTGCATCACCTGGACGATCCCGTTGCCGACGGCGCTGCGATCAATACCTACCTGATTGCAACGGCGGCCCGCGAACGGGGCACGGTGGTGCTTCTGAACGGCATGGGGGGAGACGAGGTGTTCGGCGGCTATCGAAAGCAGCTTGCCGCGCTGATGATCGACCGGTATCGTCATCTCCCCGGGCCGGTGCGTGCGGCGATTGCCGCGGTTGCAAGCTGGCTCCCCGTTTCGATCGGCGATCACGGGCTGCGGCCGGTCCGCTGGGCCAAGCGCTTTCTGCGGAGCGCGGACCTGGAACCGCTGGAGGCCTTCATGTACGGCTTCGCCTACTTCAAGCCGGAGGAACTGCGTGCTCTGTTGATGCCGCCGTACAATGAGATTCCGTTCGAGTCCATGTATCCGGTGCGGACCTATCACGAGGCGGCGGAGCGTGTGAGCGATCTCGGGCTGATGGATCAGATGACCTATCTGGACGAGAAGCTCTTTCTTCCCGGACTCAACCTGCTCTACTCGGACAAGGCCGCGATGGCCGCATCGGTTGAATCGCGTCCGCCGCTCGTGGACGTGGAACTGGTGGAATTTGCCGCGCGTCTTCCGGCTCGCTACAAGATCAACGAACGCGTGCAGAAGTATCTGCTGAAGCGGGCGGCGGAGGCCTATCTGCCGCACGAGGTGATCTACCGGCCGAAGGCCGCATTCGGTACGCCGCTGCGTGCGTGGATGCAGCACGAGCTCGCCAGAAGTGTCCGCACCGCCTTCACCAGCCCGGGACCGGAGTTGAAGCGCTTCATCTCGTCGAAGCTTCCGCTGCGCCTGCTGGATGAGCATCAGTCCGGTCAGGAGGATCATGCGCACAGCCTCTGGGGACTGTATGCGATGGCCGTATGGCTCGGCAATCAGACGCAGGGGAGATGATGACGAGCGAGAGCATCTCCGTCTCCGAACAGGAACAGGCGCTTGCGGCGATCGATGATTCCTGCCGTCGCGTTACCGTATGGATGGAGCGCAGCGGCTACGCCGGCATCGAGCCGCACGACGCGCTAACCAGCCCGCTGATGCGGCGGACGCCGCTTGGGCGGAGCCGGTTCATCCGTCTGGCCGTGCTGCAGGCCCTGCGCCGGCTTCCGGTCAACCTGAGGCCGCTGCTCGGTGTGCGGCCGCGAGCCAATGCGGTGAGCCTTGGGTGGGCGCTCCGTTCGCTGGCGCTTCGGGCGCCGGCGTTCCGTTCGGAGGAGGATGCGCGCCACTCTGCGGAGAAGATCGTGCAGGAGCTTGCGGAGCACTCCGCGCAGGGTTACCACGGTCCCTGCTGGGGCTACTACTTCGATTGGCAGACGCGCGCCACATTCAAGCCGGCAGATCATCCGATCATCGTTTCCACCGCGTTCATCGGTCTCGGGCTGATGGATGTGCATGCGCGCTTCGGCATGCCGGAGGCGTTCGCCATGGCTCGCGGCGCCTGCGAATTCATCCTTCGCGATCTCAATCGCACGCCGGGCCGCCGCGGGTTCTGCTTCAGCTATGGTCCGGGCGATCACGAGCAGGTGTTCAATGCCTCCATGCTCGGAGCGGAATTGCTGGCGCGCGTGGGCGCGGCCACCGGCGAAGAGGCAGTGGTCCAGGCCGCGCGTGATGCCGTGGCGTTCACGCTGGATCATCAGCAGCCGGATGGGTCGTGGGCATACGGGCTCGACGGCCACTGGAGCTTCATCGATAATTTTCACACCGGCTACGTTCTCTGCTCGCTGCGCGCGTATTCCGCGTCCCTCGGCGATGCCTCCGTTGCCGATGCGCTGGAGCGCGGGTGGCGATTCTATCGCGATCATTTCTTCGAGGAGGGGGGCATCCCGAAGTATTATCACAACCGGCTTCACCCCATCGATGCGCATGCCGCCGCGCAGTCCATCGTGACCCTGACGGAGTTCGGCGACATCGTGATGGCGGCGCGCGTTGCGTTGTGGGCCATCAACCACATGCAGACGCCGGAAGGCTATTTCATTTATCAGATCCACCGCCGCTTTACCAACCGTATCCCGTATCTCCGCTGGGCCAATGCGTTGATGCCGTATGCGCTGCTGCGGCTTGCCACCGCTCTGCGCGGGCAGGCGGACGCCATCCGGCACTAATATCTCGATGCGAGCGCTTGACCGGCACGCTGTTGGAACGTAAGTTGACGCATTGTCTGCACTATGATATCGATCTGTATATGAGTATGAATGCCATGAAAATACACGCACTACTTCCCTTCACACTCTCTCTGCTCGTTGCGGCGTGCAGTGGCTCGACGCCGCCGCCGCAGGATCCGGTAGTTGAATCCTTTGATCGTCTGCAAATGAAGATGTATGCGGATACGAACAAAGTCATCACTGACCGGCCGATCACGATCACGACGGAGGTGACGCCTCTTGTTTCGGGGAAGGGGGGGATTGGCATGTTCCTTGCAAATACCAGTAGCTGGGAATTCCTGCTGCCGATGTACCGACGGCTTGAGATCCCGCAGTCTGCCGCATTCAATGATACAATGAACACATACTACCCTGTTGATCTCACAGCGAACAAACCGCTGAGTCTGTTGTGGAAAGTGCAGCTACACATTTCACACTACTCGAGATTCGACGCATCTGTCTTTCTCGATTCGGTATTCGTCGCCGACAGCAATCGCTACTTCAGTGTCTGGTCGCACGAGGCGCGTGTTCGGACGCCAGGTGGATTCGGATACGATGATGTCGCGGCGTTCGAGGATCTGTCGATCAACCCGTAGACGTCATCTTCCACTCAGAGAGCGTGCAGGCCTCGGTGAAAGCGCTTGACCGGCATGCCGTGGGAATGTAAGTTGACGCATTGTCTGCACTATGATATCGATCTGTATATGAGTATGAATGCCATGAAAATACACGCACTACTTCCCCTCACACTCACTCTGCTCGTTGCGGCGTGCAGTGGCTCGACGACGCCGCCGCAAGATCCGGTGGTTGAGGCCTTCGATCGTCTGCAAATGAAGATGTATGCGGATACGAACAAAGTCATCACTGACCGGCCGATCACGATTACAACGGAGGTGATGCCGCTTGTCTCGGGGAAGGGGAGGATTAGTATGGATGCAAGCGCTGCAAGTTGGGAATTCCTTGAGCCTGTGAAGCGCACAGTGCATCTGCCCGTTGTCCCACCTGACACACCTCGTGTGACAGATTATCCCGTTGTCTTTACGGCTCACCAACGAGTTGTAGTTTCATGGGAGTTGCAACTGCAGTGGCGCGAACATCATACGTTTTTCAGCAACGTTTTCCTTGACTCGGTGTTCATTGCCGATAGCGGTCGATTCTTCAGCGTCTGGTCACATGAGGCACGTATTCGCACGCCTGACGGATTAGGCTATGACAATTCCCAACCATTTCATGATCTATCGATTGACCCATAGCAGCTTCCTCTCGCATTGTAGGCCTTGATTCCTCTGTCCATTCACCATTCGCATGGAGTTCACATGATTCTCCGCATGTTTATCGTGGGTCCTGCTCTCACTGCAACCATTCTTCTCCTTATATCTCACCCACTCCACGCACAATGCAGTAAACGCTCACCGGCCCGGATCGAATCGCTGCATATAACCCAGCCAGCTACGAATCAGACAGGCAGTATGGTTGAAGCGGTCATTGTCCCGCGTGCCGATGGTGAGTTGACTGCGACCCTGACGGCAGTTCGTGCAACCGGGTTGCAGCTTGCCGGCGAGAGCTCGCAGCACCGGAGCGTGCGGACAGGTGATACTCTCCATCTGATCTGGAAAGTAACGCTTCCTTCTATCTGTGATGGTCGTCTGAGCGATCTTACGGTGGTGATCGCGCCGAGTGATCCGCATGCCTCGATCGAGTTTGCCGAGGGAGAAAGCCGCTCCCTATATGCAGATGTGGCGAAGGGGCAGGTGCTGTACAGTGGCTCGGAACCCGAAGTGGGAATGGTGACGCCACCGCGTGGCATTTCCATGAAGGTGGATAAAAGCGAGCATGCGCGCAGTCCCCAGTCCGCTCCGACGACGATCCATGTGAACATCACGGGGCGTGTGACAGCACAGGATGTCCGAGGTATTCTGCATGGTGTGTCGAACGTGCGTGTCTATTTCGACTGGGATGCGGATGAGGACGTGGGAACGTTCCAGGTGCCGGTATACGATGGCGTGAGTGACACAGCGCAGTATGCGATCGCGGACGTGGATGGCAACTTCACCTTCTCCCGACAGGTGACGGCAGAGAATGATTCCTGGGTCTGGAATGTACATCGCATCAGACTCTATGCAACTGCCTGGAATGATGCTGCTTATTTCAAGGGATGGGGAGAGAATGCGGTCTTCTCCGAACCGCCGTCGCAGCAGGTGGCGTTCACCATTACTCCTGCGGCACCCGATATTACTGCGATGATCACTGACTGGGAGGTCGCACGTGACCAAGGCATGGCGTTGCGCTACCTCTGGCGCGCCCGGCAGTTCACCATCGAGGACTTCTGGCTCACCCCGCCACGCGTCCGATTCGACCTCTGGGACAACGGCGAGACCAGCTTCTTCACTCCCGGTGTCCCCGTACTCGCAACAACAACCATCACCTTCAACGGATTCCCGACCTCCAATGCCGCCTATCACGAGTACGGCCACTACGCTCACTTCCTCTGGGCCGGAATCGGACGCTTCCCCGCCACCGAAAACTGCGGCGCCCACAGCTACCCTCTCGTCACCAACGACGCCTGCGCCATGGTGGAGGGATGGGCGGAGTTCTACTGTGCGGCCACGCACACCTTCTGGTACGAGCGCGAGCGCCCTACCATCCGCGAACCGGATGGGCGCGACGATCCCCGCACGCAGTTCCTGGACCGCAACTACGGCGAGATCCCTGCCAACAATGGCGACTGCGAAGGAGGCGTGGCGCGATTCCTCTTCAACCTCTGGGATGGTATCGCATTGCGATCTCCCGGAACACCCACCTTCACCGGTGACAACGAGGATCTCTACCACGCCAACTATGGCGATCGCAACGGCGGGCATCCGCATCAGTGGTTGCTCTACACACTCAAGGACATCTTCCAGTACAAGCAGGTGGTCACCATCCCGAACGGTGTCCGGCAGGTCCGCGAGGCTCCGTTCATCGATGTCTTCCGACGACGATACTTCCAGTGGGTCGACTCCTGGTTCCCCTTCACCTCCTTCTACCACCACCAGTCCATCGATGCCTCCTACAACCGCATGACGACTCTCGCCGACGAACTCCGTGCCGCAACGCCAACGGTCCTCAATGTTGCCGGCGACGAGTTCCAGCGCACGCTCACCTGGAACGACAACACGGAGCCGCAATCCATCGTGTACCCGCAGGAGGGAGCCTCGGACTCCGACCCGATCGAGCTTGCGAATAACAACGAGGCCGGCTTCGCGGTCTGGCGGAGGACGCTGACGTTCATCCCGCGTCCGCTCTTCGCTCCGAACGACCCGGCCATCTTCGACGGCCGTCTGGATGCGACATGCCAGCTGATCGGGCTGGTGCCGCCGGATGTGCACACGTTTGTGGACCATCAGTATCTGGGCTCGGGGGATCACGAGTACGTGGTGGTTGCCTACCGGCGTCTGAACAACACGGTGCCGGAGTTGCTCTCGATCCCGCTTGCGCAGGGATCGATCCGTCTGCGGGGTGTGGACATCCG
>DASZRW010000084.1:0-5952 GCA_035549015.1 Kapaibacterium sp. (SeqCode) | reverse complement strand
GACCGGCATCTGGATGAGGCGGATGATATCTGGCAATGAATTCAAACCATGGAGTACACATGAGCAACGATCTGAAGATGAACGGCCATGCGATCGCCGTTGCGGCCGCGGAGGTCGACCTCCGCAGTGTCCCGCGCGAACCGCATGAGTATGTGACGCAGCAGAGCACGCGCCTCACCGCGAGCGCCACACGTGCCGCCGCCATTGACAAGGACATACGGCGACTGCAGCGGCGGATTAACGAGTCCCCCGATGTGGTCAAGCTGAAATCGCTCCGTGCGAAGCGAGCCATGCTCGAGGAGGAGCAGCGCGATGCGGCACAGCGCATCGCCGGCATCCTCGAGAGCGTGATGCCGAAGGATGGGCGCAGCCTGGGCGAACACTTCGCTGATGAAATGCCGGACCCGCGCAAGCAGAGGAGGGCCGTACGATGAGCACATCAACCTTCCAGGAGGATATCAAGGCCATTCATACTCTGAAGGCGCGGCTGGGTATGGATGATGACAGCTATCGGGTTGCTCTCGGCGCCTTTGATGTCACTACCAGCACGGACCTGACGCCGCAGCAGGCCCGGGCATTCCGGATCACGCTGCAACGAGCTGCCGATGCCGCGCGGCGCGCCTCCACCCAATACTGCACGCCAGCCATGCTGAGCCGGCTGCGATTCCATGCCATCCCGTGCGGCATCGAGTACTGCGACGATCTGGGATCCTGGCAGCTCGATAGCGGCGCGATCATCAGCGGCCAGGAGTTGCGGCAATGGCTGCGCGATCAGTGGGCACTGGGGCAGACGCGCCGGGCGCAGGGCATGTTCGAGCCTACGATTCCGAGCGCGATGATGAACCGCCTGTACGAGGGGTGGATCAATCCGAAGGCGAATGAATGGCTGGAGGCAGCGGGCTACAGACGGCCCGGTGGCAATGCGAAGAAGCTCTTCGCGCGCGAGCTGCTTGCCATGCCGTGCGATCACCTGATCGATCGCTTCCGTGCCATGCATGAGGCTCTGGAGCGCCGTTCCATGGACGCAACCCCGCCACCCGATGCCGGCGCATCCCACGCAGAGGAGGTGCGCAATGACATTCAATGAATGGCTGAAGGATAATGATGCCTGTGAGCCAGGGATGCAGTTCGCCGCGGGTTTCGGCACGGCCTACGATGCATGGCTATCCTGCCGCAACATGCATCACCTCAACTGGCTCATAAGCAGCTTCACAATGTACTGGACCGATGCGGATAGCCAGCGGTTGCACTGGCTGGTGCGGCAGTTCATCAGCATGATCCCCCCATCACTGCGCAGCGCGCTGACCGATGCCGCACGATCCGCTGTGGAGCAGACCGAGATATGTATGCTGGTCGATCGCCATGGAGCGGCGATACGCGGGGCGAGCGAGATACATTACGAGTTGATAGCCTTATGGGATCCGACGGATGGTTGGGACGCCGATCAGCACATGATCTGCGCGGCGATGTACGCTGCAACAACAGCGCTGACCAGGGATGGCTATCTCGAATCGGATGACCGGCGACTCTTTGCTGAGTCCTTATTGGGATATGAGCTAACGTGGCTGCCTGACTTCATACTCCACCGCATCAATCTCGCGTGGTTCGCCAAAAGACTCGGCAGTTCGCACGACCTCCATGCCATCTATTGTCCCATCATCCGAATCGCATTCCCGTGGGAGCGGCTCGCCGAGTTCCTGGCCATGGAAGGGGTAGACAACATCGGCGGACCGGTCAGTGGGCCGACAGCCGCAGATCTGACAGCCGGGGAGGTGAAGCCATGACCTGGTTCCGCGATCTGCTGGGCTTCTACTACACCATGCGACCGCTGATCGTCCTGGTCAGCCTGTTGCTGTTCGCGCTGACGTGCTATCAGTTCAGCCTGGAGCATCTCCAGATGCCCCTGGGATATCAGGAAGGGTTTGCACTGCTCGGCATGCTGCTCGTGTTCGTGGTGCTGATGAACCACATGCTCCGACCGGTGATCACACCGCCGGCTGCGGCACAGGAGCCAGGCCAGGACGCGCCTGCCACGCCACGGGCGTATGAGCTCATACCAACGGATCATGAGGTCACACAGATGATCCGGTCCATGCACCGCATGGAATCGCAGATACCCATGGGGTATACCCAGGGCGTGCTCGATTGCATCGGGTGGATGGTGTGCGGTCCGCACATCGTCAGTCCGGTGGCGGGCGCGATTATCCGGCGCGGACACGCCGAGATGGAGGAGCAGTACACGGCAACCGACCACCATGACGGAGATAGCGATGCCAGCGAACCTCAGTCCTGACCAGCAGCGCAAGCTTGCTGCCGCGCGCCGCGTTGGTGATGCATTGATCCGCCTGTCCGCGCTGATCGATGCCGCCGAAAGCGATGGTGTCGCCTTCGATTGCACGGATGTCGATGGCGCACCGCTCTTCTACTGGTACGAGGGACAGACCTGCAGCGGCACCCTGGCCGAGATGCGTGCACAGTTCACGCAGACCCATTCACTCACACATGGAGGATGATATGGCAAAGAACCCAGCGACGGCCGGAGCAATGGCTCCGGCCCGGCAGAGAGAGGAGGAGGCGCGCGCCCGGGATGCCGCGAAGAAACCGCGGCCTCTGGCGACGGCGGAAGCCCCTGCGGAGGATGCACGACTGCGCCGCCTGGCGCGCATGGATAACGCGCAGCTCGTGGCACTCGCGCTACGATGCCTGGACGATCAGCGGAAGGCGTGCCTGGAGTACGAACAGATCTGTTCGGTGCTCGAGGGCCGGTTCCCGGGCGAGAAGAATGCCGAGATGATCGTCACGACCGAGGGCGTGGCCGAACGCACGGTGACGAACTCGTATACGCTGGTGGAGGACCGGGTTGATGCGCTGCGCAAGGCACTCGGGATGGAGTTCGGCACCTATGTCAAGGTTGAGAAGGAGCACGTGGTTCCGGAGGACCGCATCGGTCCACTGATCGAGAAGCTGGGTGTGGATGCCAAGCGGTTCGTACACACCACGGAACTGCTGAAGCTTTCGACGCAGGCCACTGCCTGGCTACGTGCGGAGAGCGCGGAGGGTGACGTGGCGCGCCGGAGGCTGGATGGTTACTACGTCAAGAAGTCGAAGGCGAAGATTTCGGTGAAACCCGTGACATCGTGAACCTACTCCAGGTGATGGGCCTGGTATACTGTGGAGGATAGATGAACGCCATTGATGATCAATCGACACTGCTGGTGGGCCTGAAGGGCGGCGCGCTGGCATCCTACAGCACGCGGCCGCTTCTCGAGGTGATGGTGCAGCGCGCTGAGACCCTGCTGATCGCCCTGCACCCCGAATGCCTGATGGGCATCAACCGCAACTCGTTCGAGATCGAACTGCCGGCAGGTGAGCGGATGGGGCGCCTGCGTATCAATCTGCGCTGGTTCTGGCTGGACGACATGCCAACGGTGAGCGGCGTCCCGGCCACGCAGCTGACACCCTTGGCTGCGGAGCGCGGCTGCACCAACATGGTGCTGATGACAGCGCGATCCGTGCGCATGATGCTGCAGTACCTGCAGGGCTACGGCAACGCATTCACAGCGGTGCAGGGATGCCCGGGGATCCTCGAGGAGTATGGCGAGCACCGCGATGTCTCCATTACGTCGCTGCTCACCGTGAACCCCGACACCATACCAGAGTCCAGGCGCCGCCGGCGCGGGGTGACTGTATGACATCGCTCCTGAGACCAGACCTCACCAGGCATGATCCGGATCCGGCCTGTGACCGCGAGGATGCGCATCCGGCTATCGCCTGCCCCCTGCATGGGGCGGCGGCGGACGCCCTGACCAGCAGCATGCAGCGTATCACCAACGTGATCGGGCCGGACCAGGCGAAGGCGTTGGCCGATGCACTGCCGGGCGCCATCCTCATACTTCCACGGCAACAGGTTGCGCACCCGGATCTGGACAAGCAGGTATGGAATGAGACCATTGCGCTCATCCAGGAGGCCGTGTCGGTATGGACGGATATCCCGAGGCAGCGGCTGCTCGTGCGTGATCGGACTGCAGAGGTGGTCTGGGCGCGGTACGTAGCGATGTACCTCTGTGTCCGCCTCCTGCCGATGGCTTCGCGCCTCTATATCGGCAAGCGCTTCATGAAGCGCGAGCACACGGCAGTCACTCACGCTATCCAGTCTGTTGAAAACCGCATGGCGCAGCATCCCGACGTACGCATCGAAGTCGAGGATATGGACGCCTCGATACGGGCGGCGCTCGCTGAGCTCCGCCACACCCACTCCCCAACAACCTAACCACGCTACTATGAGCAGTTCCGTCAATGCCGACATGGTCATCGTCTACATCGATCGCGAGCGGTTGCATCCCGACCCGTTCAACGAGCAGACATACGGCCAGATCTATCTCGAGCCTGTGTTCTTGGATTCCATTCTCACCTACGGCATTCGCCAGCCGCTGACGGTGCGGCCGCATCCGGAAATCCCGGGTGATTACATCCTCTGCGGAGGGCACCGGCGCATGGCCGCGGCCGATGAGGCGGAGATTGCCGTACTGCCGTGCGAGGTGGTTGAGCCGGCCTCGCCGGCGGAGATTGAGAATCTGCTCGTGGCGCTGAACGCGCAGCGCGAGAAGACCACCTACCAGAAGGTGAACGAGTTCCGCGTACTGGAACGTAACCGCGAGGGGGCCTCGGTTGAGGAGATCGCCGGGATCATCGGCGCCAGCTACCGGGAGGGACGTCGCATCCACGTGATCTTCGGCACACGCTACCAGGAGGCCACCCTGCGCAAGCTCCGGCTCCCCAAGCGTACGGCTGACATGGTCTCCGACTGTTGGGAACAGATCCGCACGGCATGCGTGGATGAATCGATCTCGCTCTCCACGGCCGAAGAGAAGCTGAACAAACTGCTGGGGCAGTACCGCGGCAGCAACAGCCCCGGCCATGGCACGGACGCCCCGAAGGAGGAGCAGGAGGAACGTGCATCGCGCGGCCCGCTCTTCCGGCTGAGCCGGCTGGAGTCCGGACAGACGTTCATCAAGCTGGAGCGATTCACGTCCGGCCTGGCGGAGGTGGATATGGGATACGTACAGGGTGGCGTGGTGCCGCAGTTCGCGTTCCGCACCGATCAGGGCATGGTGGTGCTCACCTGCGACATCCTGCTCCGTAAATTCGTGCTGCCGGCGCTGAAGGCTGGTCCCGTGGACGCGGAGCAGGCAGAGCCGGAATAATCATCAATGTTCTACTCACAACGGAGTTGACCTATGTATTCTTCAATGCAGTTCTGGCGCCGCACGGCGCTGCTCGCGATCGGCGCCGTGATCGGCATGGGCTCATTCATGCTCCTCGCGTTCAAGGGCTCCGACACCCTCACGACGCATCGCTTGCAGATCGTGAACAGTAAGGGTGTTACCGTGATCGACTTGCAGACATCAGGCGATAACGGCCGGATCGATCTGTTCAACCGGTTCGGTCAACGGATGATGTGGATAGATGTACTGTCTGACGGTACCGGTATGAGCTTGAACCTGCGCGGCGGGGCTGGTATCAACGGCAACCAGGTCTCGCTCGACTCCGGTGTGGATGGTGGTTCGATCACGATCAACGATAGCACACATACCAAGTAACGCTATGATCTGCGACGTCTGCGGACACGACCGGTACCGTATCGTCTCCGCGCCCGTACGCATGGACCGGTACGAGCTGCGCGACGCGCAATGCGCCTCGTGCGGCACGCAGTATGTTCTGCGGACTATCCTGGAATCGTTCATGGTGATCAATCCGCGGACGATGAAGGTGGAGGCGATCCCGATCGACCGGATACACGAGTACCGCACCTATCTGCTGGGGCGCGGTACTCATCCGCAATCCCGTGGCATGCTGGACCTGTTCGGGGAGGTGCCTGATGCCTGATGACCTGCAGCGCCTGGAACGCGAGCTGCGCAGCCTGGTGGCCGACGGCGTACGCCGCGGCCTGAG
>DASZRW010000083.1:0-1596 GCA_035549015.1 Kapaibacterium sp. (SeqCode) | reverse complement strand
CGCTTCGGCTGCTCCATCCCGAACGGATAGAGATTGTTGTAGCTCGAGATCTCCGCTCGGAAGTGATACGGCGAGCCCCCCGATACGTCGCTCAGCTTCCGGTCGCTGATGATCGCGCGGGCGTTGCCGAGATGATCGTTCAGCTCGTACAACCGCTCATCGAGTCGTCTGGTATAGAGATTACCGGTTGGAACGCTGTCCAGATCCACATTCGTCAGACGCGCAACGCCTTCCCGTCCAAGTCCATAGATCGGGTGCTCCACCCGCGAGATGCTGCAGTCGTAGCTCACCCCCTGGCACGCATCGCCGATCCCGTCGCCGTTGCTGTCGGTCTGGTCAGGATTCGAGACGAACGGGCAGTTGTCGCACGCATCGCCGACTCCGTCACCGTCGCTGTCGCCGGTGGGGGTCGGATCGTACGGGCACGGGTCATCGCAGTTCGGGATGCCGTCGCCATCGCTGTCGCCGCCGCACCACCACTCCTCGCACACGTCCCCGATGCCGTTCAGGTTGCTGTCCTCCTGGCCCGGGTTCCAGTGCACCTTGCAGTTGTCGCAACTGTCGCCGATGCCGTCGTGATCGAAGTCCTCCTGCAGCGGGTTGGCCTTGAGCGGGCAGTTGTCGCATGCGTCGTCGATGCCGTCGCCGTCAGAGTCCACCACCCCCTCGGTCCATGCTCCGCCGCGCTTCGCACGGCCGCCCCCCGGACCGCTCCCCCTCGTCGATGGGGACGAAGCAATTCCGTCATACAACAACGCCCGGCTCTGCAGGTGTGCAGGCCGGGCGCTGGAATATTCTTGTTGATGATCGCGTCAGCGAACGATGACCATCTGCCGGGTAAGGTTGACACTGCCGGCATGCAGCCGGTAGTAGTAGGCGCCGGGAGGAAGCGCGCTTGCATCGAGCCGCGCGGTGTGCGCACCGGCCGTCTGTTCCTCATCGACAACGGCTGCAACCTGCTGTAGGAGGCCGTTGTAGAGGGTGATGCTGACGTGACCGCCGGCTGCAAGGCTGTACGGGACCATCACTTCCCCGCTCGTTGGGTTCGGAATGTTCTGCCCGAGGCGGGTTGCGGCAGCACCGGCTGTTGCATCGTCGACATCGGATGGTGGCGTGATGAGTTCGGAGAGGGGACGGCGCCAACAACCAAAATACTGGCTTGCAATCAAGACTTCACCGTTCGGTAAAAGGCACATGTCAAGAACCGGGACCTGTTTTAAGGCAGGTAGGCCATCGTTCATTGAGCGCCAATTAATACCACCATCGACCGAAATCATTACCCCATTATCTGTTGCGCCAATGACCTCATCCCCTCCATGCAATAAATATTTGACAACAAATCCAACGTTCTTCGGCAAGTGATTATCGATATTCACCCAGTTATCACCACGATCGGTTGAGCGATACAGAACGTACCCGGGTGCAGTTCCGACCAACATAAAGCCTAATCCTATGTGGGGCTTCGCCCGATCGAGTGGGTTACTGCGTAAGATCGGGCCTGGGATAAAGATCAAGCCCGCCGAGGTGGAACATAATCGCGGTGCGAAAACGATGACGATTACGGAAGCCGCAGGCGCGGGCTTTGACTCGCTGAAT
>DASZRW010000082.1:0-3979 GCA_035549015.1 Kapaibacterium sp. (SeqCode) | reverse complement strand
CGTGAGGTGAGCGTTGTGGATCTGCCTGCGGGTACGGGCGAGGAGCAGGAGGCGACGATCACGCTTGGGGATGTCTCCTCCGGAGTATACTTCCTCGAACTGCGCTACGGCTCCGAGCGGAGCGCGCTGCCGCTGGTGGTGCGGCAGTAGAATATTGTTGCGTGGATGATGTGGAGAAGAGCGCTTTGCATCATCCCATAGTTGCCGAACATATGATCGGGGAGAAGCCATGATTCCACTACGTCGTGCAGCCGCATCCCTTCTGAACGCCGGACTCCTTCTTGCATGCGTGGCCGGCACGGTTCACGCGCAGCGTGAGCGGGCGAACCAACCCGCAGCCGGTGAGGTTCGCTACGAGGAGAACAGAGGTCAGATCGTGGATGCGGAGAAACATGCGTGTCCGGACATTCTGTACACCACGCAGTCGCACGGAGTAACAGCCTATCTACGGACCACCGGTCTCAGTTATGTGTTCGTGCAGTCTGATGGTGTTCCGCCTGGGAGCGCCGATCGGCAGAGACGCGAACCGTTCGCGCTCGGTATGGACACCAGTGTGCATGTGACGACCTACCGGATGGATATGGCTCTGGTGGGGGCCAATCCGAACGTGCGAGTCGAGTCGCAGTTTCCATCGCAGGGCTACGCGAACTTCTACCTGGCGCAATGCCCGAACGGCATCACGAACGTTCGCTCCTTTGGCCGTGTGATCTACCACGACATCTATCCGAAGATCGACCTGGTGTATTACGGTTCGGGAGGGAGGATGAAGTACGACTTCGTGGTGCATCCGGGCGGCCGGGTGAGCGATATCGTGATGCGATACATCGGTGCCGGTGAGCTGCGGTATACGGAGTCCGGGACGGTGAAGGTGAGCAATCCGCTCGGAACGATCGAGGAAGGTCATCCGAAGATCTATCAGGGAAGCAGTGGGCAGGAGCGCCATGTCAACGGCACGTATGCAACGATGGGGGAGGAGGTCCGCTTCAGCGTTGGTGCCTACGATGAGTCCCGGGATCTGGTGATCGACCCCACGCTGATCTGGAGTACATACCTCGGAGGGACGCGTGAGGATATCCTCAATTCGCAGACATCGGGTGCCGCGAGTGAAGTATGGACCAGTTCCCTATGCCGTGCGGATCATGATACCACGATCACCGTTCTCGGCACCAGCAAGAGCAAGGACTTCCCGACAACCCCGGGCGTGGTGCAGAGGACGCTGTACGACATGACGAATGCCGTCACCGCCGGTGATGCGGTTGTTGCCCGATTCTCCCATCGGGGGAACCTCCTGTGGGCAACCTATTTCGGCGGCGACGGTACCGACGTACCGACCTCCGTGGCTCTGGACAACATGCGGGATGCGTTCATAGCCATTGACACCAGGAGTGCCAATCTTCCCACCACACCGGGTGCCTATCAGAAAACCAGTCGCAGCAACGCGTTGCAGAGTGCGGTTCTCGAGCTCGATCCGCAGGGCCGGCTTGCATGGTGCACGTACTATGGCGGCACCTGGCTCTTCGACATCGCGGTTGACCGGGCGTCCAACGTGATCGTTGTCGGGCTGTGCGATGCCACCGTTACTATGACGGGCACTCCCTTCAGCACGCCGCCGCCGAAGGGGGACACGCTCACGGGCCTGATCACCAAGTTCGACCGCAACGGATCCCGGCGCATATGGTCCGGCTTCCTTGGAGGAACGTCGTGCAGTCTGAATTGGTTCACCTACCTCACCGGCATTACCGTGGACTCCTCGGGGAATCTGTATGTCTGCGGCTCTACATCCTGCAGTGATTTCCCGGTCACGGCCGATGCATATCAGACGAACCTTCGCGGGGAGAGCGATGTATTCATCGGCAAGTATGATTCCGGGGGAGCTCGTCTCTGGTGCACGTATTATGGCGGGACGGGATGGGATTATGCCAACGATATCGCGGTGGACCGGCGTGGCAATCCCGTGGTGGTTGGGGAAACAGGGAGCGCCGATCTTCCCGTGTCAGCCGATGCCTTCCAGAAAACCCTGGCCACGCGCGATGAAGACGCCTTCATCGTCCGTTTCAACGCAAGCGGCAACTATCTCTGGGGAACATACTATGGCGGCTCCCGTTCGGACATTGCGACCGGTGTGGATATCGATGCCGCCTTCAACGTCTGGGTTCTCATGTGGGTTACTTCTTCCGACTTCCCCGTAACCGCCGATGCCTTCCAGCCGCATTCAGGAGGAGGAAACGATCCCTATGATGCCGGCATCGTCAAGCTGGATTCGGCGGGGAGGCAACGATGGGCTTCGTACCTGGGAGGAACGTCTCATGAACGTGCTGGCGGGATCTCTGTCAACCCCTTCGGTTGCGTCGTTGCCGGAAGTACACTGAGTGTGGATTTCCCGACAACGGCTGGAGCCTACCAGCCGACCAATCATGGAGTGTCCGATCTCTTCGTCACCGCGTTCTGCGATCCGGCGGTCGTGGTAGCCGCGGAGAAGTCTGTTCGTCTCTGCCAGGGCGATTCCATCGTGCTCAGCGCCCCGCCCGGCTTCGACAGATATCAATGGAATACCGGGGCAACAACACCCTCCATTGTCACCGGGAAGGGAGGCGTCTACTTCGTGACGCTGATCAGCCCCGGCGGCTGTGTGGCGAACTCGGCGGCCATTACGGTGACGATCGTGCCTACGCCGAAGCGAACGCTGCACATCGATCGTCTGCCGCGCTGCTCCGGCGACAGTGTGACGCTCTCGGTTGATGGCGGCATCCTCTCATACCGGTGGAACACCGGCGATACGTCGCAAACGCTCGTGGTGCCGAGCAGCGGCCGCTACAGCCTCACGTTCGTCGACACCAACGGCTGCACCGGATACTCCAATGCCGTCGACATCGTCCTCCACCAGCCGATCGCGCTGACGCTTGCTCCCTCTGAACCGACAACCATCTGCGCCGGCGACAGCCTGACGCTGACCGCGACGGCGAGCGTGCCGGTGACCTATCGCTGGAGCACCGGCGAGACCGGCCGGTCCATCATAGCGCGCGCCGGCGGCCTCTACACAGTGATCGTTGCCGACGCGAATGGCTGCAGCGATACGGCATCGGTGAGGGTGGACGTGCTGCCGGAACCGCATCCGTTGATTCACGCCGATGGAACGTTCCGTTTCTGCGAGGGGGATAGCGTGATTCTCTCTGCTTCGGGATACTCGGCGTACGCATGGTCCACCGGTTCCCGTGATTCCAGCATCGTGGTGCGTGCTGCCGGGATGTATTCTCTCGCGGTGATGACGGCTGCCGGATGCAGTGGCCGGTCCGATACGGTTGCCGTGATCGTGGATCGCTCGCCGGTGGTATCGATATCCGGCCCGCTCACTGTCTGCCACGGTGCGCAGGCACAATACACGGCAGTGAGCGATAGCACCGTAACCTACACGTGGCAGGTGAGCGGCGGGACGATCGTCGGCGGGCAGGGAAGCAGCGATGCAACGGTGGTCTGGGGAAGCAATGGAACCGGGACGGTGCAGGTTGTGGCCAGCGGGAGCGCATCGGGCTGCACGGGGAGCAGCAGCGTATCTGTATCGATTGGGTCGCAATTGGAGCCAATCATCACGCCAGGCGGTCCGATACAACGTTGTGCGGGTGACAGTATTATCCTGGATGCCGGGCCGGGGTATGCAAGCTACCTATGGTCGAGCGGTGAGACGAGCCGGAGTATCGCCGTGAAGACGAGCGGAGCATACAATGTGAAGGTGACGAACAGCGACGGGTGCGAGGGGACGTCGGGTGATGTGATCGTGACGGTGCATCCGCTGCCGGCGAAGCCGGTGATCGGCATCACGGGGAGTACGTTGACATCGACGCCTGCGAACGCGTATCAATGGAGTCTGGATGGTGTTGCGATCGCGGGTGGGACGTCGCAGTCGGAGGAGGCGACGGCGAGCGGGCTGTATCGAGTAACGATCACCGATGCGAACGGATGCATGTCGACGAGCGATCCGGCG
>DASZRW010000081.1:0-86112 GCA_035549015.1 Kapaibacterium sp. (SeqCode) | reverse complement strand
TATGCGGTTCGTGTTCCTCGGGCCGAGGCTTTGCCTACAGCTTCCTTCAGACCATGCCTCACGGCACAGCCGCCCTTGCTGTTCAGCTAGCCGTTCCCACCATCACGGCCCGCTGGGGACTTCCACCCCCTAGTCACACGCCATGCCTGGCGCACAAAGCAAAAGCCCGGAGGAAAATCCGGGCTTTTGCTTTGTTTCGCGGGATTTTGATCCCCACGCGGTGCGGAAAGAGAGGGATTCGAACCCTCGGTACGGTTTGACCCGTACAAACGCTTTCCAGGCGTTCCAGTTAAACCACTCCTGCATCTTTCCGTTGAAACCGGATGTGCTTCCGGCTGGACAAATTTATCATCTACCGGGGACCGGAGGCAACCTTTTTCTTCTCGTGATGACCATTCGGCGCTTCGCCGTTCGCATGGGAACCATTCCGCGCATCGTGAGCCGACGAGCCGTTCCTCCCTTCACCGCCCGAAGCCGCCGCCCCCTCCTCATCATCATCGGCCTTGTCGTCCATCACACCCACGGCCTTCGCCAGCATCGTCACCGGCTGGGCAAGCATCGTCACCGGATGCGAAAGCGTCTCCTTGAACCGAAGCCATTCGGTCTCCAGCGTCTTGTAGCGATTGGCACTCAGCTCCGTGTAGCGCACCATTGCGGCGGTATGCAGCACGAGCACCACCACCCCGGCACCGAGCACGCATTGAACAAGGAGCGAATAGAGCCTGTGCCCGTCATCGAACTGCGCCTTCAACAGCATCTTCTCGGCGGGGACGTGATCGAAGTCACCGATCTCCGTTCGAAGCGTCTCCATGCGCGGGTAGAGCGTACCGGTGTAGTAGATGGCGGTGGCAAGCATGCCGGAGGCGAGGAGCAGAACGAACCAGTTGAGCAGGTGCTTGTAGCGGGCCGCCGTGTAGAGCGTGCCGCCAACCAGCAGTACGCCGGCAATGATCTCGATGGTACCGAGCCGGCCGAGGATCACACTGTTGATGGCCCCGGCCATCGTCTTACCCGGAAGCATGCCCGGCTGAAACAGTACGGACGCAACCCCGGCGCCGAAGAAGACCAGGCTGCCGATCCATACGGCAAGCGCAAGGTAGACGATGATGTTGAGCAGGTACTTGAGCATGCTGGGAGATCCTGCGGAAACGATCACGTGGCAGGGTGTGCTCCCTCGCATACCGCAACGAGAGCACGCTGTTCATCGCCGGAAGCCCGGCCCTCAGGCGAGCCGCGCAATCAGAGCATCACGCATCTCCGTGGTGCCGACTCCGTGATCCGGATTCAGATCGCGGGTAACATACTTCCCTTCGCGAAGAAGGTCCGCCAGCGCATCCTCGATGCGCTGCGCGCGCGCATCGTCGCCGATATGCCGCAGAAGCATCGTGCCGCCAAGAAGCACGGCCGCCGGGTTGGCGAGGTTCCTGCCGGCAATGTCCGGCGCGGAGCCGTGCACCGCCTCGAAGATGGCAACCTCCTCGCCGATGTTCGCTCCGGGAGCAAGCCCCAGCCCGCCAACGAGGCCGCATGCGAGGTCCGACAGAATATCACCGAAGAGGTTTGTCGTGACGATGACATCGAACTGTTCGGGACGCATCACCATCTGCATCGCCATGTTGTCAACGATCTTGTCGTCCGTCTCGATCTGCGGGTACCGGGCTCCCACCTCGCGACACACCTCGAGGAACATGCCCGATGTGAACTTCAGAATGTTCGCCTTATGGACGATCGTCACCTTCCGGCGATTGTGCTTCACCGCGTACTCGTAGGCGGCGCGCGCAATTCGCTCGGCGTGCGGACGTCTGATGATCGCAACGGACTCTGCGATCGTCTTCTCCTCATCGGCATAGCGTTCCACACCGGAGTACAACCCCTCGGTGTTCTCGCGGAAGATTACCATGTCGATGTTGCTGTAGCGGGAGCGTACGCCTTCGAAGCTGTGCACCGGGCGAAGGTTGATGTAGAGATCGAACTCCGTACGCAGCGCCACGTTCACGCTCCGGAAGCCTGTGCCCACCGGCGTCGTGAGCGGCCCCTTGAACGCAAGCTTTATCTCGCGCAGCAGCTCCAGCGTCTGCTCCGGCAATGGATTGCCCGTCGCCTCGAATGCCCCCAGCCCTGCCGACGCCTCCACCCATTCGATCTGTGCGCCGCTTGCATCGATGATGCTTCGTGCGGCCTGCATGATGCTGGGACCGATTCCGTCACCCGGGATGTAGACAACGCGTGTCATAGCAGTATCATGGTTGTTGAATGCTCCTCCCCGGCGCGCGACGCAGGGCGAACGGAGGGAGAGATGCCTGGCAGGTGAGCCCGGCGCGCTCACGCTCTGTACGGTTGTGACCGCCGGGCGTGTAACGAAAAATCCTGCCATCGAGCATTGGCGATGACAGGACTTTCGGAAGGTAGCCGGTGCGTCACCGGCTGCGTTGTCTTTGCACTGAGCGGGAAACGAGACTCGAACTCGCGACATCTACCTTGGCAAGGTAGTGCTCTACCAACTGAGCTATTCCCGCGATGAAACGCAAGCAACCAGGTCATTGGTCATCTCGTTGCGTTCGGAGTGCGGCAAAGATAGTGCATCGGGTTTGGCATTGCAACTTCGGCTTTCCGGCAAATATTATCGCATTGTAACGAGCGCTGCAACAGGAGCAGCTCACTATCGGTCAGTCAGGGTGAAACGCCCTGAGCTCCCGCAAACATTTTGCCGTGCGTGGTCAGTGCACGCAACGGTATATTGCGCCCCTCGTGATCCTGAACTCCATCTTCATGACAAAAGCCATCCTTGGCGGACTCGCCGCGCTTCTCCTTGTGCCGATCGTAGCTGAGGCACAGGGCTTCGTCAATGCAAAGTATGCCAGCGAGTTCCTCTCCAGCGGAGTGGGGGGCCGCTCCGCGGGCATCGGCGGCGCCGGCACCGCCTTTACCAACGACGTCACCGCCGGCTACTTCAATCCCGCGGCGCTCTCGCTGGTCACCTATCCGCAGATCGCCCTGCTGCACGAGTCGCGCTTCGCCGGCGAGATCAACTACGACTACCTGGCAGGCGCGCTGCCGCTCGATTCGCTGCAGACCGTCTCGTTCAGCGCCATCCGCCTCGGTGTGGACGGCATCAAGGATTCGCGCGACGCACTGATCGATCAGAACGGGAACATGATCCTGGACGAGGAGGATCGGATCGATCCCACCAAGATCAGGATCGGCAGCGCCGCGGACTGGGCCGTCTTCGGGTCATACTCCCGCAAGGTGAACGATCGGCTCTCGCTGGGCGGAAGCGTCAAGCTGATCTACAAGACCGTGCTGGAGCACTCCGCATGGGGTGTCGGCGTGGATGTGAGCGCGCTCTACCGCCCGGTGGAGAACCTTTCGCTCGGCGCCTCCCTCACCGATGCCACCAAGTCGCTGCTGATCTGGGATACCGGCACCGAGGAGTTCATCGTCCCGACGCTCCGCATGGGAGCGGCATATCGCTATCGCATCTCGAACGATCACAGCATCATGCCCGCCATCGACGGCTCATTCCGGTTCGAGGGCCGCCAGTCCGCAACGATGGTCGATCTGGGCATCGCCAGCCTGGATATACAGGGAGGCCTGGAGTATTCCTACAAGGATCGCATCTTCCTGCGCGGCGGCTACACCGATCTGAAGCAGATCACCATCGGCGCGGGCGTGAAGCTTCCGAAGCTGAACATCGACTACGCGTTCACCAAGCAGAGCAGCGATCTGGCAAGCCTTGGCGCAACGCACCGCATCTCGCTGACGCTGACACTGGAGGAACCGAAGTACGCGCGTTGAGGATCGCGCTTCCGCACGCACTTCCCGCGGATGACCACGAATGAGAACAATGAGAACAATGAGAACGCGGCCGGGCACAGCTCCTGAAGAGTCTGCACCCGGCCGCGTTCGTTTGATACCGTGAAGAACTCGCGCCGCGATATGTGCGCCGCAGGCGCCGCGCAGCGGCGTTCGTGCCTATGCCTTCTCGAAGATCGCGCTAATCCCCTGCCCCACGCCGATGCACATGGACGCAAGCCCGTAGCGGGCCGCGGCGCGGCGCGACATCTCGTCGCCGAGCGTTGCAACAAGGCGCACGCCGGACATGCCGAGCGGATGGCCGAGCGCGATGGCGCCGCCGTTCACGTTCACCTTCTCCGGGTCCAGTTCCAGATCGCGCATCACCGCCAGCGACTGCGACGCGAAGGCCTCGTTCAATTCAACGAGATCCAGGTTGCCGATGGCGAGCCCTGCGGCCTTCAAGGCCTTGCGCGTGGCGGCCACCGGGCCTACGCCCATGATGCGGGGATCCAGCCCCACGGTGCCGCTGGCGACGTAGCGCAGTACCGGCACCAGGTTGAACTCCTTCACGGCACGCTCGCTTGCGATGATCACCGCCGCGGCGCCGTCGTTGAGGCTGGAGGAATTCCCGGGCGTCACCGTCCCCCCCTTGCGGAACGCCGGCTTCAGGGCCGCAAGCTTCTCGAGCGTGGTATCCGCGCGGGGCCCCTCATCACGCCGCACCACGATCGGCTCTCCCTTGCGCTGCGGGATCTCCACCGGAACAACTGTGTTGTCGTAGCGCCCCGCCTCCCATGCGGCAACGGCAAGCCGATGCGAGCGAAGCGCGAATGCGTCCTGCTCCTCGCGCCCGATATTCCACTGCTCGGCAACATTCTCCGCGGTCTCCCCCATCTGCTCCAGCGGGAACATCGCCTCGAGGCGCGCGTTGGGGAAGCGCCAGCCGAGCGCCGTATCGAATGCCGTGAGATTGCCGAACTGCGCCGCGCCGGACACGTTCTTCGCAATGGCATAGGGCGCACGCGACATCACCTCCACGCCGCCGGCTATCACGATGTCGGCCTCACCCGCCTTCACCGAACGAACTGCATAGATAAGCGCATCGAGAGCGGAGCCGCAGAGCCGATTGATGGTTGTCGCCGGCACCTCCTGCGGAAAGCCGGCGAGCAGCACCGCCATGCGGGCCACGTTCCGGTTGTCCTCCCCGGCCTGATTGGCGCAGCCCATGATCACGTCGTCCACACGGTCGGCCGGAACGCCGGTACGCTCGATGACGTTCTTCAGAACGATGGCCGCGAGATCATCCGCACGAACCACGGATAGCGCACCGCCGTAGCGGCCGATGGGAGTGCGAATCGGGGAGATGATGAAGGCGTCGGACATGGCAGATCGAACCTGATGTTGATGGGGTACGGGGTTGACGTTGATTACGAGCCCGATGCGAACGGGCTGCAGCATCGGAGTGTGCTACGTGCCGGCGGCCCGTTCTGTCGGATGTTTCAGAGAGAGTGTGCACCGCCGGCTCCGTACGTGGGGCCATCGGTGCCGGCGAGAATCTCCGTGTGTATGATCGAAGAGGCGCGCAGCTCCGCAAGCGCATTCAATTCCGGGTCGGCACGATAGGCATCGAACGCCGGACGATCGGGGAATGCAACCAGATGCAGTTCCCTCATTCCGTCGGCGGATGGATCGTCATCCAGTGCAACCGTGCGTTCGATCGCACCGCCGTAGCGGGCCATGATCCGCGCGGCGCCCTCCTCGTAGCTGCGGAACGCAGCGACTGCATCGCGCGCCACGGTAATGACGGCAATCAACAGCAGACGACCGTTGTTCATCGAAGCCGGTTCGATTCCATCCATGGAGCTTCCGTCCGCATCGGCATCAGGCGCCGATCGGCTGCCCGGCACGCACAAGCTGGCGCAGAAGAACGCAGGGGCGATACCGCTCCTCGCGATACTCGGCATGCAGCGCATCGAGAATGGACAGCACGACATCCAGCCCGATGCGATCGGCCCAGCGGAGCGGTCCCTCCGGGTAATTCGTTCCAAGCTTCATCGCGGTGTCGATATCGTCAACGCCGGCCACTCCCTCCATCAACGCAAAGGCCGCCTCGTTGATGATCATCGCCAGCGTGCGGGCGGAGACCAGGGCAACACGATCGACGACGCGCTCCAGTTCCTTTCCCGTGAGCTCCTTCAGACGTGCGAGCGCCTGCAGGCTTGCCTCCTCGCCGTTCTGCAACGCAGTCGCGGCCTCGAGTATGGAACTGGACTCGAAGATCGACGGGATGTAGCTGATGCCGATCACCGGCATCGCGCACTCGATGCGTGCGGCAACGTCGGTGGCGGTCATCGTGAGTGTGTTGCTCACGAGCGCGGCCCCCGGGAATCCGCCGGAGGCAAGCAGGCCGAGAAGATCCTCCTTCGACTCGCGATCCACGTACAGATCGGCGACTACGTCCGGCCGCTCCGCCCCGAACTCGTGTGCCGGATCAACCGGCGTCACCGGGCGCGCCAGGCCTTCCGGCGCCGCGGCCGCGGCTAGGTAGACCGTCCATGTATCGGGAATGCCGGCAGCGAACGGCACGATGCGATCGCCGGGTCCGAAGAGAAGAATCGATGGCATGGTTGTAAACGCCGTGCGGGTTGTAGTTCCCAACGATGAGCGCCCGGCCGGGCTGAGGGGGGCTTGGAGCCGGGCTTCGAGGGGAACCGTGAGTTGTTACGCTTCGTACAGGGTCTGGCTCTCAAATGCGGAACTCCACATCTCGCTACAGAGTGTGGAGTTCGCCAACAGAGTCGGTGCGGGGGGATGGACCGGCACACGTGAAGCCGGATACTTGAAGTGCCTACTGCTCCTCGATATCATGCTCGTCGTATTCACGCGTGCGCGGCATCGCGTTGATCTTCGTCAGTTCCACATAGATGAACGAGAGGGCCTCGTTGAACGCCTCGCGGAACTTCTCGAAGTCCTCCTTGTAGAGAAAGATCTTGAACTTCTCTCGTTCCGACTCACCCATGCGCTTGCTTTCGGTGATCGTCATGTAGTAGTCGTTGCCAGCGCGGGTAGAACGAACGTCGATGTAGTAGGTTCTCTTCCCTGCTCTCACTCGGCGTGAGAATACTTCATCACGGTTGTTTTCCACGTGCGGTCCCTTGTAAGAGTGGAACATCAGGTATAGGTAAGGCTATTGCCGAATCACTGCCACTTTGCCTACAGCAACGACGTCGCCGCTGCCCGCCCCCGCCGCGATGATATACACACCGGATGGAACGTCGTTCCCGGATGCGTCACGGCCATCCCACAATGCCACTGCACCACCGGGCGCAGGGAACTCGCGAACCAGGGTCATGCCCGGCCCGAAAATCTTGACCGTCGCGTCCGAGGGAAGCCCCTTGATACGCAATGGCTCTGCCGAAGGAATTCTGAACGGATGGGGTGAGAGAGCCAGTTGTCCATCGCCGGTGGAAGGCTCCACCGCAATGGTACGCACCCGGTTCATGCCATTCTTGGTGCCAATATAAATATCTCCCGTGGCATCCACGGCCAAAATCGAACGAATTTGATTGTTCACCAGGGGTGAATTATCGGTTGTGAACTTCGAGAGCACCTGATCGCCCTCTGCGTTCAACAGAAAGATCCCCTGATCGGTCCCTACCCACTTCCGGTTCAGCGCGTCCACGGCAACCGCATACACATAAATGTCCGTGAAGAAGCGGATGCTCCGGAATACCGGTGTGGCATGGCTGGCCACAACCGATCCGGGATTCACGAGTACGGTCAACCCGCTCGGCGTCCCGATCCAGAGTTCGCCGAGCCTGTCGGAGACGAGCGCCGTCTGCTGGTTGCTCAGCAGGCCGTCGCTCGTTGTGAGGATGCCCCACTTTGCGCTCGATGGGTCGGAGGGGTTGCCGCCGTCGTTCATGTACAGCAGCCCCGGAGCGTTGTTGACCGCATCCGGCCCCATCCACTTCGTCCCGTAGTCATCGATCGCCAGCCAGCGGAAGGCGCGCGGGATGTTGTACGGACAGACGAAGCCCACGAAGCCGGTGCCGTCTGCGGACGGTTCGTCGTTCCGCAGCTTCACCAGGAGTACCGGGCCGTTGGCCGACGTCGGATCGAAGTTCGTGAACCACGTACGGCTGTTCGCATCGGTGACCGCCTTGCATGTCACCACGTAGGTGGGGTCGATCGGCAGCCCGCGCAGCGGAGAGTTCCCCTCGAAGTAGCGCGTGGCATCAACGACGGTGTCCGCCGTCGGGTTCAGCACGATCATGCCGATGCCGTACGTGCCGGCCCAGACCTGGCCGTTGGGGCCGTTGCCGACGTTCCAGACCGCATTGTTCGGTTGGCCGTTGTCCGCCTTGAAGGCAGCGAGATTTGCACTGCTGTAATCCTGCCACCACTCGCTCTTCAGCCGCGACAGACCGGCACTGGCCGATGAACCGCCACTGCTGCTCGCGGCCCAGATGGAGCCGTCGTCCGTGCGGATGAGATCGGTGAACTGATTCAGTGCCGGTGCGTTCGGTTGAAGCGTGGTCAGCGTCTGGTTCGCGAAGAGTCCGAAGCCCTGATTACGCAGGCCCACGGCGATGCCGCCGTCGCGGCCGATCGCGGTGGAGGTGATGATATCGGGGACGCCGGAGGCAAGCGTGAACGTGCTTCCGTTGTAGAGATAGATTGCGATCTCCGAGGCGGCCGACACCTGGTTTCCGTTCGCGGTGACATAGGTCTTCACCAGCGGCAGATCGCTCCGCCTGGCGAAGCCTCCATCCGGGCCAACCATGGTTGCTCCGCTGTCCGTGCCGATGATCATCGAATCGCGCAGCACCGCGAGCGAGTAGACCGCACCGGTTGCCATGCTGGGGTACATCGTCCACGAATCGGGCGCAGCGAGGTTCGGACTCGAGAACGGCGCGGAGACAAGCCCGCCGTCGGTCCCCACCCAGATGCGATCGTTCCAGAAGAGGATGCCGTGCACCGGCGTGTTCTGCGGGATGGTGCCGAAGCGAAGATAGGACTCGATGAAACTGTTGCCGTCGGGGTTGTAGACGCCGATGCCGAAGTCGCACAGGAAGTAGACGCGATTGTTGTGGAAGCCGAAGCCGTTGATGCGGCGGCTTGGCCGTTCGCTCATCGATGCGATCTCCGCCGAGTAGCGCCAGGCGCCTCCATCCCCCTTCCGGATGCTTACCAGCCCCTCATCGCTGCCGACGTACATGTCGTTGTTGGAGGGATCGAACGCGATCGCGGTGGAGTTGAGCGCCAGCAGCCCCTGCTTCTCCGGGTAGATCTGATCGGTGGTATGGAACACCTGGAACGACCGGTCCCCCGCATGATAGGCGACGACGCCGCCGGTGGTGGCAACCCAGAAGGTGCCCGCCGTATCGAACGCCACCGCCTGCGTGGCGTTCAGGGCGCTGTAGAGCGTCCATTCGTACTCGCCCTGAGCGTGTGCAAGCGGGGGGGCGGCCACGAGAAGAAGGATCGGAAGAAGAAGTCGCAACCCAAGCGTCTGTTGGGAAATCATTGCTGACAGATGCTAGTGAATCGATTCTCGGATCAAGTGAAACGAGAGCATATGATCGAGAAATCAACGGCTTCCGTGGGCGCAGTGCAAGGGGAAGATCTGTCCCCATGTGTTCCGCGCACTGCATGAACATGCCCTGTTATCCGGGAATGGCGCGGAGCAGGTTCACCATCTCGATGGCGGCCATCGCCGCCTCCCACCCCTTGTTCCCGGCCTTCGAGCCGGCACGCTCAATCGCCTGCTCGATCGTATCCACCGTCAGCACGCCGAACATGCAGGGCACACCGGTGGTGAGGGCGGCGGAGGCGACGCCGCTCGCCGCCTGCCCCGCCACATGTTCGAAGTGCGGCGTTGCTCCGCGAATCACCGCGCCGAGCGCCAGCACGGAATCGTACAGGCCGGAGCCGGCAAGCTTCCGGACAACCAACGGCAGCTCGAATGCACCCGGACAGAAGACCACCGTAATGGCGGAATCATCCACCCCGTGCATTCTCATGCAGTCGAGCGCCCCTTCAAGCAATCGTTTTGTGATAAATTCGTTCCATCGGCTTATGGCGATGGCGTATCGATGCCCGGTTGTCTCGAATGAACTTTCGATTATCGTCGGCATGATTCTCTTTCTGCTGTCAGTCGATGAGCGTGATCAAACCTGGCCGGCCCTTTGTGCTCAAAGCTGCGTTCGAAACCTCGTGGTTCACGGCACGGAGCGGGCTCAAGGCGGGCAAGCTAAGAAATTCCGGATGAAGTGAAGAGATGGCCTCCAGCTACTGCCTCGCCGTTCGCAGCATGGCTCCCGACGAGCCGCATCGCTCGTACCACGATACCGAGTACGGATTCCCGATCACGGACGA
The DNA here is from genome assembly GCA_035549015.1 of Kapaibacterium sp. (SeqCode). Classification (GTDB taxonomy): domain Bacteria; phylum Bacteroidota; class Ignavibacteria; order OLB7; family OLB7; genus JAFDZV01. The sequence goes on along the minus strand of DASZRW010000081.1, from coordinate 75,936 downwards.
CAACGCGCTCTTCGAACGTCTCTGTCTCGAGATCAATCAGGCGGGACTCTCCTGGATCACGATCCTGAAGAAGAAGGAGAACTTCCACCGTGCGTTCGAGGGGTTTGCAATCGATCGCGTGGCCGCATACGGTGATGCCGAGAAGGAACGCCTGCTTGCCGATGCCGGCATCGTACGGAATCGTCTGAAGGTGAACGCCGTCATCGAGAACGCGCGACGCATCGTTGCGCTCCGCGAGGAGTTCGGTTCGTTCGCCGGATGGCTGGAGCGGCACCATCCGCTCACGCGCGATGAATGGCGCCGGTTGTTCAAACGCACATTCGTTTTCACTGGTGGCGAAATCGTGAACGAGTTTCTGGTCAGTACCGGCTACCTGCCGGGCGCGCACGAGCACGACTGCCCGGTGTTCCCGCTGATCGAACGCACCAGCCCCCCATGGATGCGGCAATGATGCCGCGCATCGCAGCGGGATACGGCAACGCCGCACTCTGCCGCGATCGACGACAAACTCAAGGAATCAACCGATGACACACAGACTCTCGACACATGCGCGCCCGATCCTCGTGATGCTTGCGCTCACCGTTGGGCTCGTCGCCCCGGCGGCGGCGAAGGACGCTGCGGCCACGTTCGATCACTCGAAGTTCGATCATCTCCTCTCCACAGCCGTGGCAAACGGCCGCGTGGACTACAGCAAGTTCAGGAACAACGATGACTTCGCGGCCTATCTCAAGTCGCTCGAGACCGCATCGATTGCCTCTCTCTCATCGAACGAGCAGCTTGCCTTCTGGCTCAATGCCTACAACGCGCTCGTGATCAGGAACGTGCTGGACAATCCCGGCATGAAGAAGCCGACCGATGTGAAGGGGTTCTTCGATGCGAAGAAGTTCAAGGTGGCCGGGAAGATGCTCACCCTGAACGAGATCGAGAACACGATGATCCGCGCGAAGTTCAAGGAGCCGCTGATCCATTTCGGGCTGGTGTGCGCGGCCCGGAGCTGCCCTCCCATCAAGTCGCATGCGTTCGCCGGCAAGACCGTCCGGGCACAGCTCGCAGCCAACGCTTCCGCCTATCTTGCATCATCGCAGAATCGATTCGACGAGAAGACGAACACGCTCTCGCTTTCGAAGATCTTCGATTGGTACAGGGGCGACTTCGGCGGCGACAACGGACTGAAGGAGTTTGCGAAGAAGTACGGAACGGCTGCCATGAAGAAGGGGCTGGCCACACCCGACGCCGTGAAGATCGCCTTCCAGGAATACGACTGGACGCTCAACAGCAGGTAGGCCGAGCCGCTCACAGGCACCCACGGTGCCGCGCGGAGGATGAAGAATCGAAAAGGCGCTGCAGCAATGCGGCGCCTTTTTCGCGGGCGGCGCTCCGCCGCAGGGGGCTGTGAGAAGGTTACGGAGCGGCCAGCGGAAGGGCAAGCGTGTAGTAGCCTACCACATCGTACGGGCAGCAGCCGTCGACATGCCGCACCGTGAGATTCGATTGCGACACATGCCTGGTGCCGCGCTCCGCCCGCACGATGAAGGATGGTGCCGGCAGCCCGCTCACATCCTGGCGATAGTAGGAGTAGCCGTCGCGACGGAGCGTATCGAACGCCACGGTATCCACTCCCTGCACACGCCAGAGCGTGACAACGGCCTGCGCAGTCGGGCGCTGGAACACCAGCACCGTATCCACGGTGGTATCGGCCGGAGGCGTGCCGCGCAGCACCACGATCTGCGTATCCACGGAGATGGTATCACCAACAACCACCTGCAGCGGTGTAGGCGCGGGCGAACACATCACACCGGCGCAGCGATCGGCGCAGCCGGTTACCGCAGCGAACATCAGGATGAGCACGGTGACGAGAATCGATATGCGTGCGGCCATGAGCGTCTATGGATTGGTTGCGGGCCATCGCCGGTGATAGCCGTCGAAGAGCGAGTCCTGCAGCCCGCCGTTGTCGCGCTGCATACGATTCAACTGATATGCCGCGGTGCGCAGGTCCTCATGCAGCCAGAACCACGGCGATTTCCCCTTGATGAACTCGACATGCTTGATACCGTATTCGAGCAGCGCGCCGCGGCACATCAGGCATGGCTCGAACGTCGTGACGACACGCAGCGAGTCCCTTCCCAACCGCATGAAGCGCTCGTACCCGAGACGGCGGATCGCGTTGTTGATCGCATTGATCTCCGCATGCCCCGCGATGTTGGAATCCTGCTGCACGGTGTTGTGCCCGACGCCGATCATCGAGTCGCCGTAGAACACCATGGCGGCCACCGGAACCTCACGATGGGCGATGGCGGAATCCCCCTCCCGAATCAACAGTGCCCGCTCCGCAGGCTTCAACGGCCGGTGGCCGCCGAACACCATCCATCCGGAGTAGAGCGCCAGTTGCAGAAGCACAACGGCGAGCAGCGTGCAGACAACGGTGATCACGGTACGCCGCATTCAACGCTCTCCTCTGAACGAGGCCTCGTCGCCGGCCCGCGCGCCGAACAGCCGGCGATAGAGATTCGTCTCCAGGATTCCCTCCGGATCGCACTCCCGCTTCAGGCGCATGAAGCGATCCACCGCCTCACTCCCCAGATACTGCTCAACCGATTGAGCCTGCAGCGTGCTGTCCTTCGCGAAATAGAAACGGCCGCCGGCGGCGAGAACGATCTCATCCAGCTGCGCGGCCAGATCCCAGATCGCACGCCGATTGCGCGGAGTGATCCGGAAGTCCAGCGCGAGCGAATAGCCGTCCACACCGTGCGTCATCAGGAAACGGTCCGCCCGATGACGCTTGAACACTGCGAGATAGGGTGGGAAGCCCGCCTCCTGTGCGAGCACCAGCTGGCGCCTGAACACATCGGCCGCATGCCCGCGCGGGATGAAGCTCTGATATTGAATCAGGCCGCCGGGCCCGTATGCCTGCTTCCAGTTTGGAACGTAGTCCAGAAGGAATGCGAATGCCACATGGGACTGCCGCACCACCCTGCGGCGATCGAGGAGTGCGCCGGCATGATACTTCAGGCTGTTGACGATGCGCACTCCGGCGTTGTTCATGAACGGACGCATCAGTCGCCAGAGCATGGACTTCGGAAGAAGGCCGAGTATCCGGTCGGGAAGCTGCTGGCTTTCAACGCGCAACGTCCGTTCGGGATGAGGATCATCACCGTTGGCCAGATAATTCGCCGCATGGATCACACCGCGTCCGACATGCGAGCCGCCGGCCAGCGCATCGATCCATCCCACCAGATAATCCGCTCCCGCCGCGCGCCGCTCGAATATCTCCATCATGTGATCCAGCGATCGGGCGGTGATGGCCTCCACGTTCAGAAGCCCGGAGTAGACGCGCTTCATCCGGAGCGTGATGCGCGTGAAGCAGCCCAGGATGCCGAAGCCGCCGATCGCCGCGTCGAAGAGTTCCACGTTCTCGGTTCGCGAGCACCGCTTCAGATCGCCGTTCGGCAGCAGCAGATCGAACTCCGTCACGTGATCGCCTATCGGCCCCTCACGGTAGTTGTTCTTGCCGTGAATGTTCATGGCGAGGCAGCCGCCGAGCGTCGGGTACATGGTGCCCGGCACAACGGGGGGCCACCACCCGTGCGGAAGAACGTATTCCCAGAGCTGCCGGATAGTGACGCCCGGCTCGAGAGTGATAGTGCCCTCTGCAGGATCCCATGCGAGTATCCTGTTGAGCTGTGTGAGATCGAGCACGGCGTTTTCGGCGTTCAGCGCCGCGTCGCCATAGCTGCGCCCCGCGCCGCGGAACGCAACCGTGCGTCCGGACTGCCGCGCGAGCTCGAACACGCTTCGTACTTCATCGAACGTGGAGGGGCGGAAGACGTAGGCAACGGAGTTCGATGCGCGCCCCCACCCCTCCACCACTTCCAGGTTCTCCCCCGGAAGGATGGATCGGGCCTCGCCGGCCGCGATCTGTTCGCTCGTCAGTTGGGACATGCCTTCTCAAACATTCAGTCGCCGGAAGAGAAACGATGGGATCATGCGGAGTACCAGCCCCACGAGCCGCCATCGTTCCGGAATATATGCCACCGTGCGCCCACGCCGCGCGGCCCTGAGGATAAGCTCCGCCGCGCGATCGGCGGAGATCAGCCAGATCATTCCCGCAAGCCCGTGCGTCATCTCCGTATCGATGAAGCCGGGCTTCGCGGTTACCACCTTCACCCCTCTGCGCCCCAGCCGGTTGCGAAGCGACTCCAGGTAGGTGGCCAGCGCGGCCTTGCTCGTGCAGTAGACCGGGTTGCCCCGCCGCCCGCGATCGCCGGCAATCGAACCGATCCCCACAATCGTTCCACTCCCCGTCTTCTCGAATCGCAGCGCGGCCTGGTTCAGCCAGGCGATTGCGCCGAGCAGATTCACCTGGATCGTTTCGACGTCCGTTGCCGTTTCGTACTCATCCGGCGCAATGCGGGGAAGCACCCCGGACGCGTAGAAGATTGCATCCATGCCGCCGAGACGCAGTGCACAATTCTGGAACAGCCAGGGTATTTCCTCATGCCGGTGAACGTCGTGCGGAACGGCAAGGGCAACCTCCCAGCCCGCCTCGCGGTTGAGCTCCGCGCAGATCGCCTCCAGCCGATCGGCGCGGCGGGCAATCAGCGCAACCCGGCATCCGGCATGCACGAGGCGCCGGGCTATCGCCTCCCCAATGCCGGAGGATGCGCCTACAACGATGGCATGCTTCCAGGGTAGATTCACGAACTCGAACTCTCCATGATGCGATTGATCAAACGGCAGAAGCCGACATCGCCCGGACGCCGGCTTCCTGAAACGGCAATGTGTCGCGGCAACTGGTGCGCGGTTCGACGGGGGGCGCGGTTCGACGGGGGGCGCGGTTCGGCCGGGGGCGCATCGCGGCTCCGCACTACCTGCGGCCCGCCGCGGCAACCCGCTATGCCAGCGCCTGCTCGATATCGGCGATGAGGTCCGCCACATCCTCCAGCCCGACGGAGAAGCGGACAAGGCCATCGGTAATGCCAAGCTCCGCGCGCCGCTCCGGCGGAACGGAACCGTGCGTCATGGAGACCGGATGGCAGAGAAGCGATTCAACGCCGCCGAGCGATTCGGCGAACGTGAAGACCCGAACGCCGGCGCAGAGCGTGCGGGCACGCTCCAGCGAGCCGAGATCGAGCGATATCATGCCGCCGAAGCCGCGCATCTGCTGCACTGCAAGCTCATGTTGCGGAAACGTTGCAAGTCCCGGATAGTTCACCGTGCCGATGTCCGAGCGATGGCTGAGATAGGTTGCAACTTCCATCGCGTTCGCGCTGTGGCGATCCATCCGCACGCTGAGCGTCTTCAGCGAACGGAGCGTGAGATAGCAATCCTGCGGGCCTGGAACCGGGCCGCAGGAGTTCTGAAGGAATGCAAGCCGGCCGGCAATATCCGCATCGTTGGTCACCACGAGGCCGCCAACCAGATCGCTGTGTCCGCCGATGTATTTCGTCGATGAGTGGAGAACGATGGATGCGCCATACGCAATCGGGTTCTGCAGGTAGGGGCTCATGAACGTGTTGTCCACAACCAGCCGCACGCCGGTCTCGGCAGCAATGGAGCCGAGGGCCGCGAGATCGCAGAGACGCATCATCGGATTGGTCGGCGTCTCCGCATAGATCACCCTGGTCCGCTCGCCGATCGCGGCGCGGACGCTGGCGGTGTCGCGCATATCGACGTAGCTGAACGTAAGGCCGTAGCGGCTCAACACCTTGTCGAACAGGCGGAACGTTCCGCCGTACATGTCGTCGCCCGCAACAACGTGATCACCCGGCTCCAGCAACCGCATCACCGTGTCGATCGCCGCAAGCCCGCTCGCGAACGCGAAGCCGTGGGTTCCCCTCTCGAGATCGGCGATACATCGTTCCAGCGCAATGCGCGTCGGGTGCTGCGTGCGCGCATACTCGAAACCGGTGTGCTCACCGATTCCCTTCTGTGCATAGGTGGAAGTCTGGAATATCGGAACGTTCACCGCGCCGGTCACCGGCTCCGGTTCCTGCCCGGCATGTATGGCTCGTGTCGAAAACCCTGCTGACATGAGAGGGGTATTTGAGTTGTTGATTGGTTGCCGGTGGCCAGTGGTTCGCGGAGAAAGCATACCTGCCGAACCACTGACTACGATCTACCGACTACGATCTACTGACTACCGACTACTTCGTTGTATCCTCACCGGTTTCCGGAGCGCCGTTCTGGATAAGCTGATTGACACGGTACTGCGCTTCGTTCAATGCCTGCTCCGCGCTCTTGCTTGCAAGAAGGGCGGCGGAGACTTCATCCTCCACAACCTCCTCGATATCCAGCCACTTCGGATTCACCGGCGTCATCCTCGCGGAGGCAAGCTGGCGCGTGAACACCTGGCGCGCACCGCTCTGCAGGAAGGGATCGTTCGCGAGCGAGAGATCGGCCGGCGTGGTTCCACCCGGCAATGCCTTCGCAAACTCCAGCGCCTGCTTGGCGGAGGTGAGGAAGGTGATCAGCTTCTTCGCCTCGCTCCTGTGCTGCGAGCCGTTGTTGATCGCCAGATACTCGCCGCCGGCAAACGAGACGGCCCTGTGCCCCGGGAAGCCGGGAAGCACCTCCACACCGTACCGGAGCGATGGATTGTCCTTCGCGATCTTGTCCACCAGCCACGGCCCGGAGATCCAGTACGCAAGCTTGCCGCTGATGAAAAGCTGGTCCAGCCCTCGCTGCGAGTCGATGAACCCGGCGCGGGCCAGTTCCAGATACTTCTCCAGTGCCGCGATGTTGGCGGCGGAGTTGATCACCGGCACGCCGTTCGCATTCAGCACCTCGCCGCCGTTCGACCAGAAGAACGGAAGGATCTTCTTGTACAGACGATGGCGATCGGCGCCGTTGGCGCCGAAGCCGTAATTCTGCTGGCTGATGCCGCGGACCTTCTCCCCCTTCACCACGATCTGCTCCCACGTGGAATCCACGCCGTTCGTATCCACACCTGCCGCGGCGAGGAGCGCCTTGTTGTAGAAGAGGACGCGGGTATCCGTGGTCCAGGGCCATGCGTACACGCCGTCGCGCCACTTGCCGGGGGCCGCGATCTCCTCGGAGAAACGCCCCAGGCTGTCCCCTCCCATCGGCTTCTGATCGGCCAGCACTTCGGCCGCGCTGAACTGCGCCACCCAGTCGCTTCCAAGCTCCACCACATCGGGAGCGGTGTTGGAACTGAAGGCCGCCATCAGCTTGGTCTTGCCGTCGTTCCAACTCAGATCCTGCATGTCCACGTGGATGGTGGGGTTCTCGGCCTCGAACGCCTTCACCCGTTCCTCCAGCGCCTTCTTCTGCCCGGGCTCGGACTGGAAGTGCCAGAACGTGATCACTGTCTTCCCCTCGGTGCTGGGAGCGTTGTCGCCGCAGCCCTGAAGGAGGAAGAGAAGGGCGGCAATGATGAGCAGTGCCGGGAGGAACCCGACGCGAATGATGGTTCGAAGCATGTGCTACTTATTGCTTTTGAATGCGAACACGAGGCCGACAACGGAGATGGTGACAACGGCGATGTTGCTGATCACGGAGAGCACCTGGTTGAAGCCGTTGAGCGTATCACCCGGAATCACGATCACGTCGCCGGGAACAAGGAGCGGATTCGCGGCGGGGTCACCGGTACGCTGGTACTCCTCCACATCGATCATGCGCACGAGCTGCGTGATGGTGCTGTCCACGAGCTTGTCGTGGACAACCTTCACCTTCTGCAGCTCGGCGCGCTCGGTTGGCCCGCCGGCCATCGATATCAGATCCAGCAGCCGCGTGGAGGCCGGAACGCTGTACTTGCCCGGATTGCGAACGAACCCCCAGATGTTCACCTCGATGTTCATCTCGCCATCCTTCGTGGTAACGCCGCGCATCACACCCGAGGCCGTGCCGCCGCTGGTGGTCGGCATGTTCCCCCCCACCGGCTGCGCGTGAAGAACGGCGGCCGGGAGCGTGGCGAGGAACATCGATACCATGAGCGTACAGACGCCGGCACGTGCCCGAGCGCCCGGTGCGATGCGTCGAAGAGGGGGATTCGGTTGATAGCCCATAGCGGAGAGCGAAAGGGTCGGCTGGATCGATGGGATCGAGTGCGTACGCAGCGGAGATCGCCCGCACGCCTGGTTCGTTGGAACGTTATCCGAATGATCGTCACGGCAAATATGCAAGAAGGGCCCGATATCTCCATCGTATGGAACCGGACCCTTCCGTGAAATCACGAGACTGGCAGCGGCAGTCCGCTAGCCGTTGCGGCCGTGGCAATGCTTGAACTTCTTGCCGCTTCCGCAGTAGCAGGGATCGTTGCGCCCGATCTTCGGGTTTTCGCGAACCACCGTGCGCGATGCCGCGCCCTCCGCATCGGCATCCTTCGCGCTGGCGCCTGCCAGCGCGGCCGCCTCCGCATCACCCGTCATCCCCATGCCTGCCGTGGTTGCATGCGAGAAGCGGAGCCTGCGCGTGCTCGACGTGTTGGAAGAGGAGCGCTCGCGTGTTCCCCCTCCGCTCTGCTTCCGGGGCGTAACCTCGCCTCCCTGCCGCGGCGCACGCGACTCCGGGAAGTACTTGAAAGCGAAGGACATCACCTCCACATCGATCTCGTTGATCATCCGCGAGAAGACCTCGAATGCCTCGCGCTTGTATTCCACGATCGGATCGCGCTGGCCGTACTGGCGCAGGTAGATGCCCTCGCGCAGGTCGTCCATATCGCGCAGATGCTGGCGCCAGCGTTCGTCGATCACGTTCAGCACGGCGTAGCGCTCCAGGTTCCCCATGAAGTCGCTTCCGAACTGCGCCTCCTTGCGTGCGTAGAAGTCCTTCGCCGCCTCGAGGATGCGCTCCTTCAGATCGGCCTCGCCAAGCTCCTCGGCACGCTCCCGGTCCACGACGATATCAACCAGGAGCTTCGTGCGCACCTCGTTCTGCAGCAGAGGGATATCCTCCGGATAGCAGGCGGTAACCAGACCGCCCACGAACTCGTCCACGTAGTCGAAGATCTCGCTCTTCAGACGCTCGCCGTGCAGCGCGTGGCGGCGGCGGTCGTAGATCACCTCGCGCTGCTGGTTCATCACGTTGTCGAACTCCAGCAGGCGCTTGCGGATCGCGAAGTTGTTCTCCTCCACCTTCTTCTGCGCGCGCTCCACGGACTTGTTGAGCATCGGGTGCTCCAGCACCTCGTCCGCGGCGCCGATCTTCTCCATCAGCGACGTGATGCGCTCGCCGCCGAACAGACGCATCAGATCGTCCTCCAGCGAGATGAAGAACTGCGAGGAGCCGGGATCGCCCTGGCGGCCGGCGCGGCCGCGCAACTGGCGGTCGATACGCCGCGCCTCGTGACGCTCCGTGCCGAGAATGTGCAGACCGCCGATATCCTTCACGCCGGGCCCGAGCTTGATGTCGGTGCCGCGGCCGGCCATGTTCGTGGCAATCGTCACGGCTCCCTTCTGCCCGGCGGCGGCCACGATCTCCGCCTCGCGGGCATGCTGCTTCGCGTTCAGCACGGAGTGCGGAATCTTGGAGCGCTGCAGCATGCGGCTGATCGTCTCGGAGACTTCAACGCTCGTGGTACCAACCAGCACCGGGCGGCCGATCGTGCGCATCTTCTCGATCTCCTGCACAACGGCGTTGTACTTCGCGCGCTTGGTGCGGTAGATCAGATCGTTCATGTCGTCGCGAACCACATCGCGGTTGGTGGGGATCACCACCACGTCCAGCTTGTAGATCTGATTGAACTCTCCCTCCTCGGTCTCCGCGGTACCGGTCATGCCGGCGAGCTTCTTGTAGAGACGGAAGTAGTTCTGGATCGTGATCGTTGCAAGCGTCTGCGTATCCTCCTGCACCACCACCCCCTCCTTCGCCTCGATGGCCTGGTGAAGCCCCTCGGAGTAGCGGCGCCCTTCCAGGATACGGCCGGTGAAGGTGTCCACGATCTTGATCTTGCCGGCATCCACCACGTACTCCACATCCTTCTCGTAGAGGGAGTAGGCGCGCAGCAACTGCGATATCGTGTGAATGCGGTCGGAGCGATCGGCGAAGCGGCGCATCGCCTCGTCGCGGCGCGCAACCTTCTCCTCCTGCGGCATCTCGGAGCCCTCGATCTGGCTCATCTCCGCGGCCAGGTCGGGAATGAGGAAGATATCCGGATCCTCGCCGGAGGCGGCGATTGCCTGGCGCCCCTTGTCCGTAAGGTCGATGGAGTGATTCTTCTCGTCGATCGAGAAGTAGAGTTCGTTGTCGATCTCCTGCATGCGCGAGCCCTTGTCGCGCAGGTACTCGAGCTCCGTATCCTGAAGCAGCTTCTTGTTGCCGGCTTCCTGGAGGAACTTCGCAAGGCGCTTGCTGCGCGGCACACCGCGGTGGGCGCGCAGCATCGCAACGCCGGCCTGTGCGCGGCCGCTCTTGTCGTTGGTCTCCAGCAGGCGCTCCGCCTCTGCGAGCATCGCGGCCACCTCGCGGGTCTGCAACTGTACCAGGCGCTCGACGCGCGGCTTCATCTGGTCGAAGTTCTGATCGTCCGCCTGCCCCACCGGACCGGAGATGATCAACGGTGTGCGCGCCTCGTCGATGAGAACGGAGTCAACCTCGTCCACGATCGCGTAGTTGTGGCCGCGCTGCACCATGTCCTCCGGGCGCTGCACCATGTTGTCGCGCAGGTAGTCGAAGCCGAACTCGTTGTTGGTACCGAAGGTGATGTCGCAGTCGTACTGCGCCTTGCGCAGATGCGGCGGCTGGTTGGCCTGGATACAGCCAACCGTCAGGCCCAGCCACTTGTAGATCGGCCCCATCCACTCGGAGTCGCGCTTGGCGAGATAGTCGTTCACCGTGATGATATGCACGCCGCGTCCGGAGAGCGCGTTGAGATACGTGGCGAGCGTTGCGGTGAGCGTCTTTCCCTCACCGGTCGCCATCTCGGCGATCTTCCCCTGATGGAGCACCGTGCCGCCAACCAGCTGTACGTCGTAGTGAACCTCGGTCCAGGTGATGATCGATCCGCCGGCCTCCCACTGCTCCCCCACATGACGGCGGCACGCCTCCTTCACCGCTGCATAGGCCTCGGGAAGAATCTCGTTCAAGGTCTCCTCGGTGCCGTCGTAGATCGCCTGCTCGAGATCGGTGATCTCGTCCAGGATGGCATCTCTCTCCTCGGACTCGATGTCCTCCTTCAACTGCTCGGTCAGCTCATCGAGCCGGGCCTGATCCTCGGCAACGCGTTCGCGGATGCGATTGCGAAACTCCTCGGTCTTGCCGCGCAGCCCGTCATCACTCAGTGATCTGTATTCTTCAAACAGCTCGTTGATATCATCCACGATCGGATAAAGCGCCTCGACGTCCTTACGGCGCTTCGAGCCGAAAAATTTCTCCAACATCTTGAGCATAGTATCTCTCTTCCCGTTACCTGATGCTTGAGTAGGTGTAGACGCTACGACGTAGAGCGTCCGGCCGAATTGGCTGGCAACCTCCATGAAAAGCCCGCTTCGGAGTTGCCGGGATGCCGACCGGTGAAGTTATCGAAGGGGAGGTTCGCCGCCATGGATACACCACCAATTGGTTGGGTTGGCCTGTAACAATCGGTGTGCCAAACGGTCTACCGATGTGCAGCTATCGGAATAGCCGATCACCTTCGATATCTCTTCCCCGGCTGAACAGCGAACGGTGGCCAGGTCTGAAACCCGCGATTGCGCCGCAGCAGCCAGCAATCGGGATATCTCCGCCGAAAGCGCACCGGATGAATATCCGAAGCGCCTGCAAACGGACATGAGATGCAAACCTAACATTTTTGCGGACGCGCTGAACCACTCCGATGCTGCACGGAAGACGGTTCGGGATTCTGACAGATCGGCACCGGAGCGTTGGATCCTGCCTCTCTGTCCCTGACCACCCGGCCGCGGACCGCCAATGTGTCGCTACCGGATCGCAGCTGCTGCACGCACCTCCGGCGAACGCAGGCCACGCACCCCGTGAACAATGGCGTGGCCATCGAACAGGATCATTCTGGAGTACACTATGAGCAGACTGTTCTCCCTCCTTCCCCTCATCATCGGCTTCGCTGGTGTTGCACCTCTGCATGCCCAGCCGTTCACGATCGGCACACTGCCGCGGGCGCAGACGGCCGCGAATAGTCCGACAACGTTTACCATCCACGTGCACGCGGACAGCACCTACTCGGCCGCAATCAACTTCCGCGGCTCTATCCCCTCCCTTCCGGGCGCCTCGCTGTTGTTCTCGAAGTACAACATCAACTACCCGTACAACGATGTCACCCTTACCGTTACGCTTACCGGCCGCAAGGCTGTCGGGACATATGCGGTCGTGATCGAGGCATATAACGGCCCGACTGTCGCCAGCGATACCGTGCGGTTGAGCATAGCATCGGTGAGCGCGGCATGGCAGGTGTTCGACATCGGCAACTCTCCTCTCCCCAGTAATCTGATCCGAACGATCGCCGTCGACCACAATGGTGTCGGCTGGATCGGGACGGACAAGGGGCTCGCGAGCTTCGATGGTACCCACTGGACATTGCACGACAGCACCAACGGATTCCTCGTTGACTATACGATTCAACATCACTCGAAAGTCGACGGCATCGCCGTAGACAGTTCCAACAATGTCTGGGTGCTGACCCCCGGTGCCCTTCATCGTTTCAGCAACCACGCATGGACCAACCAGTCGATACCGCGGTTCGTGTATGACGAGAATCTGCCGGCCGAACACATAGCTGCGGACCGGAACGGGCGCATCTTGATTGCAGGCGATAACGTTCTGGCATCCATCGACGACAACACCTGGAAGCTCGACACGATCTCCAACAGAATGCGGTGCCTGGCAGTCGCTGTGGATGGCGCGGGCTCGGTGTGGCTGGTTGAAGCCGCTCGCACCGAGATTGCACGGTTCGATGGTACCTACTGGACGGATTATGAGGCGAACACGATTGCAAACAATGTTTTCGGTGGGGGCTTTCGGCCGGGAATGCTGGTGCGTGATCCACAAGGGAACATCTGGTCCCCGAGTGATTTCGGAGCCGTACGAGGGATTGCGAAGTTCGAGGGGAAAGGGTGGACCGGTGTGAATCGCGACCTGGACAAGTTCCCCGGCCCCGGCCCGCAGGCGATGGCCTTCGACACCACCGGACGGATCTGGGTTGCCAATGATGGGGGCCTGATCCGGTTCGACGGAACCAACAGCACGTTGTATACCGCGGACAACTCGGGCCTTCCCGAGAGCTACCTGATCTCGATCGCTGCCGGCAACAACAACCGGATCTGGATTGGAACGGCCGCGCATGGCCTCGCCATCATCGACGGCAACACCGATCCCGACCGACTCTACTCCTCGGTGGGGAACGATCGCGCGAGCGGCAACGCAAACGGCAGCAGCTCGATCCAGCCGAACCCCGCAACGTCCACCGCGCGCTTTGCATACACGGTGCAGACTGCGGCGCACGTTCGCATCGAGCTCTATGACGCGCTCGGCATGCATGTCTTCACGGTTGCCGACGCGCAGATGGAAGCCGGCAGCCACGACGCGACAATCAACACGCAGGAGCTTGTAGCGGGCACATACTTCGTAAAGCTCTCGGCCGGGAATATCGTTGAAGCCCGTCCATTGATCGTGGTGCATTGAGCGCACACGATCGCATCCGTCGGCCTGCGGCCCGATGACGCCGGTCCCTCCGGATGCTCGCGAGAAGATGCCCCGCATGCGATCTCTCATGGAGTATTCTCCGATGGAGTTTCGCTGCGGGGCATTCCATTATCGGCAGGCTCCGTATCATCGCGGCAATGATGCATCAAACCTCATTGCGATGAACGGGATCTCCGACCAACAGATCGCCGCATTCCGTCTCGAACGCCACCGCCTTGCAGGGACGCCGAAGCGAACGTCGCCGGCCGGCATCGCGCGCGCGCTCTGCGGGATACAGGCGCAGGTCTATTCCGCCGCGCAGCTCGGCGTGTGGACGCGATCGGCCGTGCATCCACCGGCCAGTACGGACCGGGCATTGTGGAAGCAGCGGACGCTGGTGAAGACCTGGTCCATGCGCAGCACATTGCACCTGCATGCTGCCGGGGAGTTGCCGCTCTACCTCGGCGCGCTCCGATGCTGGCACCGATGGATCGAGAAGCGCATGCTGAGAGACGGCGTCACGCTCCAACAGGTGGAGCGTATCACCGCGGCAATCATGGATGTGATGGGGAGTGCGGACGCAACGCATGGCGGCTTCATGACGCGCAGGGAGATGGCGGCTCTGGTTGCGGAAGAGCATGGCGAGAAGGTGCGGGCATGGCTCGAAAGCGGATGGGGCGGCATGCTGAAGCATCTGGTGCAGAACGGCCTGATCTGCTTCGGGCCGCCGCGCGGAGGGGAGACAACGTTCGTGCGCGTGGATGCCTGGCTGGGGGGGATGGAGTTGATGGAAGAAGAAACCGCGCTCGTGGAGCTGGCACGCCGGTATCTGCGTGCCTACGGGCCGGCGTCGCCGCAGGACTTCGCATTCTGGGCGGGGATGCCGGTGGCGGCCGCATCGGCGGCCTTCCGGCTGCTGCGGGATGAAACGGCGGATGTGGAGACCGGCCGCGGCCGCGCGATGATTCTGCGCACGGATCTGGCGCGCCTCCGTTCGGCGGCCCACGGCGAATCGAGCATCGTTCTTCTTCCCTACTTCGACACCTGGCTGTTGAGCCATCGCGACAAGAGCCCGTTGGTTCCCCCGGCGTTCTACAAGCGGGTATACCGCGATGCCGGTTGGATTGCCGCAACCGTGCTCGAGGAAGGACGGGTGGTTGCAACGTGGGGGATCGTCCGGCGCGGACGCGAGGCGGACTTCACGATAGAGCCGTTCGCCCCGCTGCGGCGCCGGGTGCGCCATGCAGTTGCAGAGCGCGCAGAGGCGATCGCGGCAATGCTCGGCGCGGCATCGTGCAGCGTCTCCTTCGCTCCCGCATCGTGATGCGCTTACAACGGAGCAAGTATCCCCGCGCCGAGAATGCCGGTGGAGCCGTTCAACTCCGCAGCGTAGGCGCGCGCCGCCTCCTGGAGCGATGAGGCCTCCAACCGCCAGAGCACCCGCGCATTGGTCCACGCAACATCGCGCGCGCCCCGAATGCTCCACATCGCCATGTGCCGGCCGAGAGCACCGAGATCTTCCATTACATGCCCTGCAATTCCCGTCGCCAGGAAGCGAAGCGCATCCGGCTCCACCCGTTCGAGCACGGCATTGACCGCCTGGTAATCCAGATGCTCCGGCGTGTCGTCATCCGGCACGACATTCATCGCGCGCGATGTTGCGATCACCGCGAAGGGAAGGTCATGATTGATATGCGCATTCATCCCGGCGATCGCGAACTGAATACGGGCAACGCCGGGTCTGAATCGCGCTGCGAAGAGATCGGCCCACGCTCGAGGCGTGCCCGGCCGGTCCTGGTACCACGAGGCAATCGCCTTGAAGTAGAGACCGGCGAACTCCACATCCAGGCGTTCCAGCCATTCGGGGCGGTGCCACCGGCCGGTCTGCGTGGATTGATCCACGGCCCGCGTCACGTCGCGATACAGCATGTTGAACCACTTCAATCCATCGCCGGCGGGGAGTAGTTCGTCGATCGCGGTCATCATTGCAACCACATCGGGGATCGTCTCCGGCACCGGGCCGGCAACCGTTCTCAGCAATGCGCCGGCATCGAGCAGGGCGCCAACGGGGGATTGGTCCATACATCTCCTGAATGATCGATCGTGGGCCGCGAGTATACGAAGCGGTTCGATTGTATGAACCGGCTCAGCGGCCGCCCGCCTCCGGAGCCTGCGCCGGTGCCAGCGGGAAGGAGAACATCACCACATCCTCGGAGAACTCCGCTCCGCCAACCGATGCATAGAGCCGCATCGCAGCCATGTTCGTGCGCCCGGTAAGCACCCATGCCTCGGCGCAGCCAAGGCCGGCAGCGTGATCCAGCATCGTCCGCATCAGCCGCGCTCCCGTGCCCCGCCGCCAATGCGTGGGCGCAACCGCAACCTCGTTGATCCAGAGCTCCGGTGCGGT
The DNA here is from genome assembly GCA_035549015.1 of Kapaibacterium sp. (SeqCode). Taxonomy (GTDB): domain Bacteria; phylum Bacteroidota; class Ignavibacteria; order OLB7; family OLB7; genus JAFDZV01. The sequence continues at coordinate 59,939 of DASZRW010000081.1, read as the reverse complement.
CTTGTCCGGATGAACGTAGTGCAGGGCCGACACGAACCCCACAACCACGCCATCATCAACTGCCACCACGATATGATGCCGGGGATCGTTCAGGAACGCGCGCGCAGCCGGAACATCGACGGGATCGTCGAAGACTCCGTCGGCAACGCTGGCAAGCACCTCCACATCGGAATGCCGCAGGAGCCTGATCTGCAGCGCCATGATGCCCTCACTCTCCGGTGGCGTTGTCCGCCGTTGGATTGCACCACGCCGGGAGGAACGTGAACGTATCCCTCAACCCGAACTGCGATGCACGCAGGCGGCTGCGATGCTTCCATGCAGCCAGTTCCTCATGTGTGAGATCTCTCTCGCCGATCGCATCGATGTAGTAGGCCACGCTCCTCCCAAGGCGGTCATCCCGCTGGCGGCCCGGCCGCATTGCCGTTGCCACGATGCGGCGGCGCTCCTCCGGTCTCGGGTCACGACGATGCGCGCGGGAGAACGCTGCAATCGCATCGCGGCATGCTGCGATGCGAGCGTTGGTGATGCTCATGTGCACGGCGAGATCCAGGAAGAAGGCGTAGTCCACCTCCGTTGCACGCGTCGCCGCATCGGGTATCAGGCTGTAGAGCCTGCGCATGGCGGGGCGCAGCCACTCCCCCTCACCGAACGCATAACGATCGTACCGGCTCCGCACCTCGGCGTTCCCCCCAAGCTTCTCGAACGCAGCACGAATCGCCGCACGCCGCGCCGTATCCTGCCACGCAGAACGGAGCAGTTCGCTCCCCTCTCCTCCCTTCGCCCGCATCAGCGAATCGATCAGCGGGAACTCCGCGCCGAACGCAGCCGGAAGGATGGCCCCCTCTTCACGATGAACAAGCCGCAGTATCCCCTGCACCTCGCTGCCGTAGCCAACCGTTGCGCCGTACGGTCCCCACGTCAGTACGGAGGCGCTGTCCGCCGTTCCAACGTTCCATTCGGCCCGATCGTAATCCGTCCCCTCGTATGTGAGCGTCAACGCGAAGGCGCGTTCGTGAACGCCGGGGGGAGCATCCCCAAGGAGCGCACGCCACAGCCCGGCCGTGATGCAGCACGCCGCAGTGCCCATCGAATCCCGGGCCAGCACCGCGTGCAGGCCGAAGCGCTCCGCCACCGTCCCAAGGCCATGCACCGTCGCAGACCCGAAGATGCCGTCCACCGCGATCGTATCCGCCCCGAGCAGACGAAGGCGGCCGTTGATGGCCGCCTGCAGATGCGCGATCGGTCCGAAGCGTGAGTCGTGCACCGGAACGTCGGCATACCGATAGAGCTCCGTCTCGTCCGGCTGCGCCGCGAGGCGCGGCCGGCACGCACCGGCGGCAAGGAGTATCGCGATCGCGATGCGGAGGCAGAAGGAAGTTCGATGTGCAGCATCCATGGCAGGCGGTCCGGTTCGTTCCGTTGCGAACGATGTTACTTCCTCGGTTCCAGATGTTACTTCCTCGGTTCCAGCGGATTGGCCTTCAACAACTGCGCATAGTAGACGAGGTTGCGCGCCATGTTCTTCGCCATGGCGCCCGTTGCGCCGTTCATCAGCCGCTTCGCCCTGTCGTCGGAAGGCGGAAAGCCTACCTCGCCAACCCAGTACGCCGCGCACTCCGGCGGAAGCGTGAAGCCCATCCATGTCAGCACCATCATGATGCTCCCCATGGTGCTGAGCGCGCCATCCTCGCTCCCGGTAATCACGACGCCGGCAACCTTGTTGTAGAGCGCGCTCCGCCCCGATGCATGGTATTCCTCGTCCAGCGCATCCAGACGCTCTATCGCACGCTGTATCAGGCTGGATCGTCCGCCCCACCAGATCGGCGTGGCGAAGATCACGATGTCCGCCGCCCTGATCTTTCCGACGATCTCCGGCCACTCATCATCCGGAGACTCTCTGAACCCGAGCCCAACCGGAATGTTGCGGTCCGCGAGGCGGATCACCTCGCTGTGAACCGTGGCCAGATCCTCCATGCACGAAATTGCCAGCCGCGAGAGCTCGTCGGTGTTCGATATCTCCGGCTCGTGCTGCAGCGAGCCGTTGAGCACGAGGACATTCACGGGATGATTGGCGGGCATGTCGCAGTCGATGCACGGCTTCGTCTTGTACATCGATCCTCCTGTGTGAAATACATGATGCAGTTCGTGAGAACATGCACCTATTCCACGGGGAGCCGATGCTATTCCCGCATGCCGGCAGGAGCGTTGCCACGAAGCGATGCGATCACGCCGGCCGAGGCGCACGCCGGTGAACCATGCGCACATCGCTGCGCGTTGGGCCATGGCTCACATATCCGGATTCAACACCGGCCGCATCGAATGCCGCGGCAAGGAAGTGGCGTACCGTTGTGCGGCGCGGCATCCGGTCCTGCAGGTATCTCACTTCCTCCCCAACCTGATCCAGGCATGTGACCGCGAGCCTCGGCGTGATGACGATGCCGGAGTCCGCACCTGCACGATCGTCCGCAATGCTCGCCGCAAGAAGATCCAGATCCATCCATCCGAAGCGGAGGCCCCCCTGATACTCGTTCGGCACATTCGTTCGGTCATCGTACCGCAGCTCCGGATCCTCCGTCGGAAAGGGGCCGGCTCCATGGCGTGTCATGTAGGCGCGGGTAACGTACACCACGTTCAATGCCTCGATGCCGACCTCCGCCGCCAGCTCCATGACATTGTGGAGGCCCGTTCTGCTTCGCGTCACGTACGGGAAGAACCGGTGCAGTTCATCCAGCAGAAGTCCCTGCGCCCCTTCGAACACCACGCGACCGTACGCACGCAACAGTTCGGCGTCTACGAAGCTTGCCGAGGCGCGAAGCTCCTCGGCCGCCTCCAGAAAGTGCTCCACCAGCACATCGGAGGCGATCACCGCGAGAGCGCCGTCATCGGGACATTCGATGCCGTGTTCCGCGAGCCGCCCCGGAACGCCGGCTCGGATCTCCAGCAGCCGGGCGCGCAGCAGCGCCGGGTTCTCGATGTCCCGAACGTGCGTGGCCGGACGGCCGCGAACGATTCGCTCGATCGTCTCGTTGATGCCGACGCCGCAGGAGCCATGGCGATTCCGGCCGCGCGCCCTCTCCACTTCCTGGTTGACCAGCATGTCGTACGGCGTGCTCAGCGGCGCATCGCGATCAACATACAACAGCGGAAACAGGCCGGAGTGGATCGCGGCAAGCTCCGCAATCTCCTTCCGCCAGAGGAGCGGATTGACGATGAAGAAGCGGCTGAGATATGTCGGCGAACCGGCAAGGGTACCGGCACCGAGATGATGGAACACGTGCCGCGCGCCGCCGGGCACCTGCACGGTGTGCCCGGCCTGCGCCCCGCCGTTGAAGCGCACGACAATCGTGCCCGCACCATGCCCGGAGCAATGATAGTCCGTCATGAGGCCCTTTCCCTCGTCGCCGAAGTTGGTGCCGATAATTGCCGTTGCCTGTATCATCTCCTTCACTCCAGGTAGGCGCGCGGCCGGTTGATGCCGGCCGCGATGCATCTCTCCCATCCGTGCTACATGCGAACCACGCCGCCGTCGGCAGCCTGGCTCTTCGTAAGCGACCCGATGGCGTTGGCAACAACCAGCGCCGTATCGGAGTTCCAGCTTGCCGCAACCTTCGCCGCGTCCTGCCCTTCGATCACCTGGATCGTGGACACGATCACCTCCGCAAGCTTGTTGTAATCGGCAACCTCGATCGATCGCTCCCCGAGCAGCTCGCGCCACCTGGTGATCGCCTCCGGATAGGCAGGCTGCACGATCAGATGGAACACCTCCCAGTTCTGGCTGACCGTTGCGAGCAGCCCTGCCGAGGTCATGTCCGCCTCCGCCTTGTCGCCGATGAAGTGCCCGATCTGTTCCTTCGTAAGGAGAGGATGTGGCGCCTCATCGCCGATAGTGAAGATGTAGCCCTTGCGATGCCGCTTCGTCTGCGCGTCGCAGCGGGTCTTGAACGCGGCGAAGTACCACGCCAGCAGATAGCTCTCACCGCCGTTGCCGCCGCCGTTCCCTTCCAGGAAGATGGAACTGAGCTGATTGGCAAGAACGATGTCCGCCTCGAACTGCGTCACCTGAAGCGGCGCCTGATCGCTGAACGCATCGCCGATCCCCATGCACATGATGTGCGGATCGGACACCGGCTTGCGGTCGTAGATCTCCTCCATGATAGTGCCGAGTCCGGAGCGAATGATGATCTCTGCGAGTATCCCCATGGAGCCCGTTTCGTCCACGGCGAGAATGATCGGCGTCGAGGCAGGATTCGCATCGGAGTCCACGGACTCGCGAACCCTGATGTTCAAGGGATCCAGGTCCGGATGAATCGTAGAGCGGGAGAAAATCTGCCCGCGCGTCTGCGTGGATGTCTGTGCCGTGTACGCAGCCCAATCGGCGGCCGACCAACGTGAGCTTCCCATGATCTCACTCCTGTAACGTGTAGATGTCGCCTGCTGAAATGCTCATCTCGACGAAGCGACGGGCGCCGAACGAGTCCGGAAGAATGCGGTTGCTCCACGCGGCATACTCCGCGGGCGCATACGAGGCCGCAGGGCCCCGGAGAAAATCGATCATCGGCTGCGGCGCCGCTCCACGCGCGGCAAGCATCATGCCGGAGATGTCGCCAAGAAGTTCGCGGCACAGCACCCGAATCATCGCAAGGTCAAGCTGCGGATCGGCCAGGGCATCGCGCAGGATTGCCGGCGGCGCATGGATGTGGCTGCGCGCCGGAAGTGCAGCGAGCCGCGTGCCGGACGGCTGCGCGTACCACCATCCGCCCAACAGCATGCACTGATGCTGCTTCGGAGAGATGAACACCGTGTCCGGCGCGATCGCATTGTGGGTAATGCCGGCCCAGCCAAGGTAGCAGGCGATGTTGTAGATCCTGTTCGCGATCCAGGCAACATGCCTGGCGTCGATCGTGCCTTCCGATGCCTCGAGTACATCGAGCAGCAGGAAGGTATCCGGGGTTTTCCCGATCGCCATCACGCACGCACCATTTCCGGTGGAGAAGCAATCCAGCACCTGCGGCAGGCACCGAGCCATCTCCGCCTGCATGGCGCCGTCGCGATAACGAAGCCCCTTCAAGGCATTGCGGCCATTCTCGAACAGATCGGCGCAATCGCCGCGCACCAGGAAAACAAGCGAGGTATCTCCATACAGCATCTCCCCGAGTTCGAAGGCGCGGCGCCTGCGATAGCGTATGCGGCGAAGCCTGCCGTCGGCGCCGGGAAGTTCCACGAAGCCGAGGCCAAGCGCTCCTCCGGCCCACAGCCGCGCAGCCGCCGCATCGTGGAGCCGGTTGATCTGCGCCGTGACCTCCGCCGCCTGCGGATCGGAGTTGCGGTCCGGATGCCAGTGAAGTGCAAGCTGATGATAGGCGAGCCTGATTGCGCCGGCATCACCAGCGAAGAGACGCTCGGGCTCGGTGATCGGGATGGAGAGAAGTGCCGCGGCGGAGTTGGTGTCGATCCTCATGTGCGTCTCCAATCGTCCTGTCCTGTTGCTGAAGATGCACTCTGCGCTACGCGTGCGAATCGTATCGTGTTACGTTACAGGATGTGATTCCGCATGCGGCGTGAACATCACTGCCTGCGCGGATCACCGTTCGGTGCGCGGAACGCTCAGGCGGAGCGCGGACCACGAGTCGCCGATCGCGCAGATCTTCCCGACATTCAATCCGGCGGCACGCCCTATCTCGATCACCGCCGGCTGCGTGAGATCGCCGGCATCGCGGCGCTTCTTCTTCGGATAGAGAATCCAGAGCCCTCCCTTCGCGCGGGCAACCCTCGCCATCGCATCAACGTGCCCCACGAGGTCCTCGTACCGCTCCGCGAACCAGAGCACCATGTCGTAGCGCCTCGACGTGCCGTTGTTGAAGATCACACCGTCGGGAAGGCCCTCGATCTCCTCCTCGAATCCGGCGGGAGCGTTCACCAGAGCAACCCGAATGCCTTCGGCAAGTCCCAGCTTCTTTGCGGCTGTGGAGGAGGCATAGCCGTCCGTGCCGGTAGCGGGAACAACCTCCACGGCGGGCGGGTTGGCGATCACCTCGCGAAGGACATGGGGAAGCTCCTCCCACGTAGTATAGGCCGCATCGGGAAGCACCTCGCGCACGCGCTCCACCTTCTCCGGCAGGCCATCCACAAACACCAGCGGAACATGACGCGTGGCCCGGCTCTTCCGGAAGAGAAGCGCCAGATCACGGCAGAGCATCGGCTGGCGCGTGAGGTCGTAGACGAAGGCATCGGGGGGCGAGGCCCGCTGCGCCGGATGTTCCTGGTAGTGGAGCGGTCCGGCCGTAACGCTGAAGCCCTTCGCCCGCAGCGCCGCTCCGCGTACTGCCGCTTCGGCTTCGTTCCAGAGAACATATCGAATGCGATACATCGGGCGTTTCGGTAGTTGTCAGTTGTTTTGGGTCAGTGGAGATGCGATGGCAACCGGCCACTGATCGACGCGGAGAGGCATTCTCGATGCCGTCCCTCAATGCGGATCATCGCCGGTCCACCTCACCCCCTCGGCCCTCATATCGAACTCGCTATCGTATGTGGCGCCGCAGATGTCGGTCAGCAGATGGCGGCAGAGCATCGCAAGATCCCGGCATGCCACGCGCAGATACCGAACACCGTTCTCGCTCCGTTCGGACACATCGTGGCCCGGTGCATGAGCAAGACCGGTAAAGCGATGAGCATCCTCGATATTCGCGGGAGCAATCAGGCACCGGTCCAAGCCGGCACCACCGGCCTCAATGGAGAATTGCACGTTGTAGACCATGTCCGGTTGTCCGGGTCTCGCGAGAACGCAACGAGAATCAACAGGCTGATTACGAGGAGCGCGAGGATGGGCATGATACGGCTGGGCTCGTTCATCGTGCGATTATCGACGTCACTTCCCGGCAATGTTGTTGCCGGTTACGACGATGATCACCACGAGCGCTCGCATAACGAACACCGAAGCCGCAGCCTTACCGCAGCACCACTATCCGGCAGGCGCACACGGCACCGTTGGCCGCGAGGCGGAGCCAGTAGCTGCCGGCAGCAAGGCCTGCAGGGTCGAGCGCCGTTCGATGCGCGCCCCCTTCACGCATCCCCTCCTCCACCATCTGCACCCGGGCACCGAGCGCATCGAACAGCTCAAGGCGCATCGGGCCGGCTGCATCGAGTGTGTAATCGATGGAGGCCCTCACTCCCGGCCTCAGGATGGTCGGAGCCTGGAGCGCGGGCGCATGGGACATGATCAGGCTTCGTTCAACGCCAACGGTTGTGCCGGCCGTTCGATAGACGCTTCCCCCCAGCGTGCCGGCGAAGATGCGCCCCTCGCCGTTCACGGCAAAACAGAGAACGGCGGAGACGCCGATGCCGTCGCCGGCAGGCTCCCAGTTCGCACCGTTGTCCGTGGAGCGATACACTCCCTTCCGTCCCGGTGCGGCGAAGATGTGGCCGGACCGATTGGCGATCACTACGTTCACATTGGTATCCGGCAGCCCGTTGTTCACCTGCGACCACGTATCACCATTATCCGTGGAACGATAGACGCCCCCCGCATATGCTCCTGCGTAGATGTAGCCATTGGGAGCAGCGGTCAGGCTGAAGACGCTGCTTCGATCGAACGTCACCACATGGTTCCACGATGCTCCTCCATCGGTTGAGCGGCTGATGGAGCGGACTGCTCCCACGAAGATCGAACCATTGGGAGCGCATGCAAGAGCACGGATGTTGGTGTCCAGCAGATTGCCGTTCACGTTTGTCCAGCGGCCCGCGGCCGTATCCAGCCGGAACAGCCCGCCGAGCGTGCCAAGGTAGACCCGGCCGGTGGAGTCCAGCATGAGAGCGTTCGCGTCCTCGCTCTGGTCCCCCTCGATGCCGTTGCTCAGCAGAGTCCAGCGGTCGCCGTTGTCGCGCGATCGATACGCGCCGCTTCCGAAGCTGGCTGCATAGAGCACGCCGGCGCGGTCGTACAGGGTGTTCCGGATCTCGAGATTCGTAAGCCCCGCGTTCGCCGGCGTCCAGGTCTCCCCCTGATCGCTGGAACGATACACTCCGCTGTAATAGTCCAGGGCGTAGCCCTGCGTGGAGGCAAACACCAGGCCGTTGGCGCCGCACATCACATCCAGCACATCCACCCCGTTGATCCCGGCGTTTCGCTGCTCCCATGAGGAGCCGTTGTCCGATGAATGATAGACGCCGCTTCCGTTGGAGCCGGCCCAGAGATCGCCGCGACCGGTAACGACCAGCGTGAGGATGTCCGGGTTCGTTGCACCGCTTCCCGCCACCGGCTCCCACCGCATGCCGAGGCTGCCGCTGCGGTAGACTCCGGCTGTCGTGCCGGCGAAGAGGTATCCCCGCGGCGAGAATGCGAGCGATGTGACGCCGGGCGAGGTAAGCCCGTCGTTCACGCCGGCCCACGTGGCGCCGGTGTCCGCCGAACGGAAGACGCCGCGCCCGCTCACCGCGGCATAGAGCGCGCCATCCGGACCGAGAACGATGTCGTTCACACCGCCGCGCGGCAGATCGGTATTGAGCTGCGTCCAGCCGGTGCCACTGTCCGCGGAGCCGAACACGCCGCCGCCGGTTCCTCCCGTGAAGAGCTGGCCATGCGCAACCGTGAGCGCGGTGATGAACTTGTTGGAGAGGCCGGAGCTGGCCGCCTCCCACGTAGCGCCGCCGTCCGACGAACGATAGATACCGTTCCCGTACGTTCCGGCATACAGCATGCTGTCCGGCGCGGCCAGCAGCCGCGACACCGGCAACGGCCCGAATGCGGGGGCGAGCCGCGCCCACGTTGCGCCGTGGTTCGAGGAGCGGAAGACGCCCCCCGTTCCGGTCCCGGCATAGAGCACGCCGCTCGAGTCGAGTGCCAGCGAGAAGACGTCGTAGTCATCCAGCCCTTCGGTTCCCTGCGTCCACGAGCCGCCGCCGTCCGCGCTCGCGAACACGCCGCCGCCATGCGTGGCTGCGTACAGCCGGCCGCTTCGAGGATCGCCGAGCATCATGGCGATCCTGCCGCCGTACGGCCCGTGAGCCGGCTCCCACCGCACCGCCTGCGCTCGCAGCACAGCCGCCGCAATCACGATGCCGAGCAGGCTCGACAACACGATCCGGCGCATGACTCTGGCACCCTGATGCATTGCATACCTCCAACGAACTGTTGTACAACTTCAGCCTGAATGAACACGCCCGCGCCGCATTGGCCGCAGCCGCGGATCAGGGCTGCGGGCCACGATACGCTCCGGCCCTGCCGCCCTCGCCGGATGTCCCATTCTCCTCGATGAAGAGAAGCGTCGCCCCGGCCACACCGACCGGCAGCAGAAGAAAATCGATGACGGGAATGAATGCGAATGCCACGGCCGTCAATCCGAAGCCGAGGTAGAGCGCCTTGCGACTGCGGATGTAGCGCACCTTCTCGCCGAAGCGCGCCATATGCCGCTCGAGGACGAAGTCGCTGAAGTCCAGCGAGAGAACGAAGGCCAGGTACAACGTAGCAAGCAGCGGCTGAACGATGAAACCGATAACGGGAATGAGGGCGGTGAGAAGGATCGGCGGGTAGCAGAGGATGAAGAGGAACAGGCGGCCCACGGCGGTCGCGATGCTGCGGCCCACATCCTGGCGGATGGTGGTTGTGAACGCTCCGGCACGGCCGGTGAGCTGCAGTTCGATCGCCTCGGAGAGTCTGGCGTTGAACGGCCCGGCAATGATGTTCCCGATGATCAGGAAGAGAAAGATCGCGGCAGCAAGAATCGCGGCAACCGCAATGATCTGCACGGCGATGCGAAGCGCCTCGTTCCCGGCCACCAGATGCCCGGCCCAGGAGACGGCCGCGATCGTGGCGAGTGTGATGCCGGCGATGAAGACGGCGATGTTGATCGCCACAGGCATTACCGCGAGCCTGCGGAGCTGCGGGCTTGCTGCTATCAGACGCGCTCCGCGAAACGGAGCGGTGAGACCGCGAACGAAATCCCTCACGGCATATCCGTGGATTACCTGACGGAGTGTTGAACCACCTGCGGCGGGCGCCGAAGTATCCGCGAAGCACGCGCGGCCGGAGCAGGCTGCGGCCGGAGCGCGATCGCCTCAGCGCGCAAAGATGGCATCCTTTCCCTTGAATACCACCGCGGTGCCGAAGGCGATCCCCTCCCCGGACCTCGTGTACGGGAAGTAGACGATCACCGAATAGGTGTCGCGATGATCCGCCGCGACGGCAATCGCATCGCTCTCGGCCCCCTCCTCATCGAACCGTCCGCGAATCTCGTAGACGATTGCCGAAGCCCTGCTGAGCCCCCGCGTTCCCTCCTCGCGGAAATCGTTCTCGAGCATGGATACCAGCGTGGAGGCAGCCGTATCCCGCAGCCCTTCGTTCGGCGCAACCACCTTCAGTTCCCCGCTGGATGTGATCATCAGACCAAAGGGTTGGAAGCCCTCCGCCTCCTGCAACATGCTCTCGCTCATGCCGCGTGCAACCTGCAGCAACTCGTTGATCTCCTCCTTCGGTGTGCTCATGATCCGGCTCGGAAATTGGTTCGTGGTTGGTTGTTCGTGGTCGCCTGCACACGGCCTGCGCTTGGAGCCCGAAGACCGATGCTGCAAGGAGGCACCGGCTTGGTCTCGCGAGATCGCCTTCGCGCCGTTCGTCTCCGGGCCGTTCGTCTCCGGGCCGTTCGTCTCCGGGCCCGGGAAACCCAGGCCCGATTGCTCCCAACGGAAATGCGATGCCGGCCGGCGAACAGGCCTACAGGCTCTCCAGCGCAGCCTCCAGCAACTGGCGCTCGTAGATGCGGGAGTATTCACCGCGCAGCTCCAGCAGTTCTTCGTGCGTCCCCTGCTCGCTGACGCTTCCGTGATCGAGCACGATGATCTGATCGGCATCCTTCACGGTGGAGATGCGGTGCGCGATCAGGATGCTGGTGCGGTTGTGCATCACATCGCGCAGGCGCATCAGGATCTCGTCCTCGGTCTCCGTGTCGACGGCGGAGAGGGCGTCATCCAGCATCAGGATGTTCGGTTCGCGGAGCACGGCGCGTGCAATGGATGCGCGCTGCTTCTGGCCGCCGGAGAGGGTGATGCCGCGCTCGCCGACGACGGTTTCGAACTTGTTCGGGAAGCCTTCCACGTTCTCGTACAGCCGGGCGATCTTCGCTGCCTCCTCCACCTTCTCCATCGGCGCCTCGCGCCGGCCGAAGCGGATGTTGCCGGCGATCGTGTCGGAGAAGAGGAACGTCTCCTGCGTCACAACGCCGATCGAATTGCGAAGCACGTGGATGGGGATGGACCTGATCGGCCGTCCATCGATCAGGATCTCCCCCTCGGTGACGTCGTACATCCGGGCGATCAGATTTACGATCGTTGTCTTGCCGGAGCCGGTGCGGCCGATGATTGCCAGCGTATCGCCGCGATTCACCGTGAAGCTCACGTTCTTCAGCACCAGCGGAAGCTCCGGCCGGTAGCGGAAGGAGACGTTGCGGAACTCGATGCGGCCGCCGATTGCGGTAACCGTGTTGTCCGTCTCCGCACTGTCCGCGATCTCCGGCTTCATCTCGAAGATCTTGTTGAGACGTCCCATCGATACGATGCCGCGCTGCACCAGATTGGTAACCCAGCCGATGGCGATCACCGGCCAGATGAGTTGCGAGATATAGCCGAAGAACTGCGTGATGTCGCCGATGGTGTGCACGCCGCGCGCAACATCCAGACCGCCGACGCCGAGAACGATCAGCTGCGAGAGGCCGATCAGCGCCATCATCACCGGCATCATCAATGCCTGCGTCTTCACCAGGCGCATGTTCTTGGTACGGTACAGCCGGCTCATCGATGCAAAGGCATCGATTGCATACTGCTCGCGAACATAGGCGCGCACAACACGCACGCCGGACATGTTCTCCTGCGCCTGCGAGGTAAGGTCCGCATACTGCTTCTGCACGTCGCCGAAGAGGCCGTGAATGCGCTTGCCGAGGCGATAGACGGAGTAGCTGACAAGCGGAAGCGGTATCAGTGCGAGGAGCGTGATCTTCGTCGAAAGCGTGAGCATCATCGTCATCGCGAAGAGGAACGTGGTGATCGTGTTCGCGGTGTACATCACGGCCGGGCCGACGAACTCGCGCACGGCGCCGATATCGTTCGTAGCCAGTGCCATCACATCGCCGGTGGGCGTGGTGTTGAACCAGCCGACCGAGAGCGACTGCACGTGACGGAGGAAGTTGTTCCGGAGATCGTACTCCACCAGACGGGAGAGAACGATGATCGTCTGTCTCGTCAGAAAGAGGAACACACCGCTACCGATCGAGAGGCCGACGATGATCAGCCCCTGCACCATCAGGAACTGCGCGGTGACATGTCCCGGCCCGGAACCATGCGCGATGGTATCCACCGTGTGCCCGATGTACCGCGGAATGAGGATCGAGAAGACGTTGGAGATCGTGATCGCCACCAGGCCGCCTATCAGGCGCCAGCGATAACGCATCACGTACGGGATGAGACTGCGGAGTGTGTTCATCGGTCAGGAGACATTGGAGGAGGGTTATGTGGGATGGGGGATGAGTGATGGGTGCCGTCCACTCCCCCACCACTCATCGTCCATCATTCATCACTACGAGAACGCTTCCTTGACCTTGGAGAAGAAGCCTCCCTTCGATCCATCCTTCTTGTCGCGCGCCGGGGGGGCGATGTTGGGACCGTTGGAGAGATTGCGCAGCAGTTCGCGTTCCTCCTCGTTGAGGCGCGTCGGGATGTGAAGATTCACGCGCACGATCTGATCGCCGCGGCGATTGCTGTTGAGCTGCGGGATCCCCTTGTCGCGCATGCGGAGAAGCGCCCCCGGCTGGGTGCCGGGCTCGATCGTGATCACCGATGCGCCAGCGAGTGTCGGCACCTCTACGTCCGCGCCGAGCGCGGCCTGCGGATAGCTGACGGTGAGATCGTAGATCACGTCGTTGCCGTTGCGCGCGAAATGCCTGTGCGGCTTCTCCTCGATCAGGACGATCACGTCGCCGGCCGGAGCGCCGCGGCGCCCGACGTTCCCCTTGCCGCGGAGCGGAATATAGTTGCCGTCCGAGACGCCGGCGGGAATGTCGATCGTCTCCCGCGCCTCCCCCTGCACGCGACCTTCACCGCGACAGGTCTTGCACGGCTCCTTCACAACGCGCCCCTCGCCGCCGCAGTTGCTGCACGGCGCCACGTTGATCATCTGCCCGAAGATCGAACGGGTTATCTGGCGAACCTCGCCGCTGCCGCCACAGACGGAGCACGCAATCACCCCTTCCGGCGTGGGCGTGCCGCGGCCGCCGCAGTCCGCGCAGTTCACCATCTTCTTGATGATGATGGTCTTCTCGGCGCCCGATGCGATCTCCTCCAGTGTCAGCGGCAGACGGATCTTGAGGTCGCTCCCGGGCTGCGCCTGGCCGCCGCCCGAACGCCTGCGGCCGCCGCCGAAGAACTCCTCGAAGATGGAGTTGCCTCCGAACGCCGAAAAGATGTCGTCGAGGTTCGAGAACGGGTGATAGTCCTGGCCGGCATGCATGCCGCGGTGGCCGAACTGGTTGTATCGCGCACGCTTGTCGGCATTGGAAAGGACCTCGTATGCTTCGGCAGCCTCCTTGAAGCGCTCCTCTGCCTCCGGGTTGTCCGGGTTCTTGTCCGGGTGGTATTGCATTGCCAGGCGCCGGTAGGCCGCCTTGATGTCGGAATCGGCCGCATCGCGGGCTACACCCAGCACCTCATAGTAATCGCGCTTGTCCATAACTCAATCGTTGTTTCAAAAGGCGGTGCGGGCCTGGTACGTTCCACGCCGAACAATGGCGTGGTTCCAGCCTGCTTCCGGCCGACCCTTCAGGATCTTGGTTACCGATACGTCACGTGGTTCTTCAGTTTCCTGCGGAAACCACCACCTTGGCATGGCGCAGCACACGGTCGCCGAACATGTAGCCGGCCTCCAGCTCCGTGATCACCGTATCCTCCGGCTCATCACTCGGCTGGCGCAGCAGCGCCTCGTGGAGGTTCACATCGAACGGCTGCCCGACCGTTTCGATCTTCTTCACGCCGAGACCGTCCAGCAGCTTCGCGAACTTGTCGTTGATCATCGACACTCCCTGGAAGAAGTTGTCGAAGTCCCGGCTCTGCCCCCCCATATCGATGGACCGCTTCATGTCGTCCACAATCGGAAGCAGCGAGCGAAGCAGGCGCTCATTGCCGTAGATAACCACCTGCTCCCGCTCGGCGGTGGCGCGGCGGCGGTAGTTCTCGAGGTCCGCAACGGCGCGCAGGGCGGCATCACGAAGGCGGGCGTTGTCACGCTCCAGCGCTTCGATCCGCTGCTCCGGCGATTCCTCCTGCGCCCCCACCATCTCTTCTCCCCCGGCAGCCTCGTTGTCCGGGGCATCCGTCTCATCCTTCATGTTGCTCTCTGGCTCGTCGATCGGAATGTTTCGCGTGCTCATATGCTGTATTGATGGAACCATGTCCGGCGATCGCTCGTGTCGCCGTTTCTCGGAGTATCTCCGCATTGCGATCGCCCCGTTTCCGGGCGCCCCGTTTCCGGGCGCCCCGTAGTCGGGCGGCCAGTGGTCGGGCGGCCAGTGGTCGGGCCGGCATACCCTTCAACGGCATGCTTACGACGCTCAGCGGTCTTGAAAATTATTCGTGATCGTCTCGGCGATATACGCCACCACGGAGATCAGCCGCGCGTAATCCATCCGCTTCGGGCCGATCAGCCCGATCGTTCCGGTGGCCTCGCCAACCTGGTACCGCGTGGTAAGCAGGCTGTAGTTCACCAGCCGCTCGTTGCCGTGTTCGGCGCCGATCGTCACCTCCACCGTCTCGGACGCGCCGGGATGGCTGTCCAGCAGATGGATCACCATCTCCTCATCCTCGATCAGCTCCACGATTCCGCGCATCTGCTCGGGGCTCGCGAACTCCGGCTGGCGCAACAGATTCTGCGTGGGCGATAGCTGAACGCGCTCGATCCCGGGAGCCTCGTCGAAAATCGTCTCCACGGAATCGGTCAGCAGCTGAACGATGCCATCATCGGCTGCAACGGATACATCTCGAATGCGATCGCGGAATGTGGTGCGAATCACCCGCAATGTAAGGCCGGCGAGGCGTTCATTCAAAACACTAACAATCGCATCCAGCCTGTCGCGAACAATTTCCTGATGCACCTCCAGCGTCACCGTGCGCACCATGCCGGCCTGCAGCGAGAGGACAACCAGCAGCCGCGTGCTCCCCAGCGGCACCAGCTCGATCTGCTCCAGCGTGCTGTTCAGCAGTTCGGGGGCGGCGATGATCCCGAGCTGATTGGAGATCAGTCCCAGAATCCGCGACGCCTCCTTCATCAGCATCGGCGTGGCCACGGTTGTCCGGATGTTGTCGCGAATCGTCAGGCGCTCGGCATCGCTCAGCCGGCTCATCCTGGCGATCGTGTCCACGTAGAAGCGGTAGCCGCGATCGGTGGGAACGCGCCCGGCCGAGGTATGCGGGTGGGAGATGAAGCCCTTCTCCTCCAGGTCCGCCATCGTGTTGCGGATCGTGGCCGCGGAGATCGCCTCCTCCTCCAGACGCTTCGAGAGATATCGCGATCCGACCGGTGTGGTCGTGAGAATATAGTGCTGCACGATGTAGCGCAGCACAAGCTCCTCCCGCTCGGTAAGCTCACCGCGGCCGCTCTGGGCCCCGCCAATATGTCGTCCCGGCGTCATCACCCGTTAACCGACGTACGTGGATTGCGATTAGGGTACACTCTCTTGCTGGTGTGTTCAACGTGCAAACTTACGGCGCGGGGCGCAGGCTGGTCAAGAAATCAACGAAGGGCTTGAAACATTGCGGGCAGCGCTCGGCGATGGTTCTGTAGTCCGCGCCATCCAAGATGCGCGCAGCATCACGTGTTTCCCGATACTTCCGGCCGTGTGCCTCGAAGAGTTCCATCACCACGCGCTTTGGTGGACGATTGTGATTCTGGTCCTCTACCGTATCGTTCCATTCCAGTTTGAACCCAGATGCCTCGAGCTGCTCAGCAAGCTGTTCACGCGCTGCTAATACCAATACTTCCAGATCGTGCTTGAAGCAGAAGACACTGAAGCGTTCGAGCAGACGGATGTCATCAACACCCCGCCGCGCCAATGCTTTCTTGAAATTGCCCTTGATATACTCCACCAACTCCTCCGGCGTCCCGCTCACGAGCCCGCTCTTGAGAGGATACAGATCCGGAATGACAATCATGTGCCGTGCATGGTCCTCACGAAGCCAATCAGCCGCTTCATTCGGAACATGCTCCATGAGATGTCGTTTGCGGTCACCCGAACGCGCTGTCATGAAATGAACATAGACGCCCTCCGCCGCCTTCTGGTGAATCAGCGGTCCAAGTAATGCCGTCAAAGCGGCTTGATCGGACGGTCCTTCTACGATTACAGATATTCTCATGGAAGCTGTTCGAGTTCCTCACTACGGTGAAGCAACTCAATCTCATGGTCGCCGAACTCCTGGAGGATTGCCACAAGCGTTTTCGAATCCTTCGGCTTGATGAACTTCGCCTCGCCGTTCTCCTTCCGCATCACGGCGATATCCTCCAGCGCGAACTGGGAGAGGAAGTAGGAGTTGTGCGTGGTAAGAATCACCTGCGTACGCTCGCTCGCCTCCTTGAAGAGCGCGGCAAGCACCGGCAGCGTACGGGGATGTACGCCCTGATCGGGCTCGTCGACGCAGATCAACGTAGGCGGATTGGGATCGATGCAGATCACCACCCAGCAGAGCAGACGGAAGATGCCGTCGGAGAGATCGGCAAGGCTCAGATCCTGATCGCTCCCCTCCTCACGCCAGAAGGCCATCACATGACCCGGAGCACCATAGCTCCTCACCTTCAGTTCCCGGAAACCCGGCACCAGCAGACGCATGGTTGCGTTCAACTCGTCGAATGTCTTTCGATGCTCGTTCGAAAGATGGAGCAGCACGTCACTGAGGTTCGAGGCATCCTCCTCCAAGAACGGTCGCTGCTGAGTGATCACCGGCTGGCGGAGCCTGTCTGCATCAATGGCATAGGTGCTATAGAATCGCCAGCCGAAGAGGTGTTGTTGCAGTGCAGCGAGCGAAGCGGGGTCGCCGAAGCGAAGCCGGGGCAATCCAAGAAACTCCGGATCCATCCGTCCGCCCACCCACACCAACTCGTCGTCAACACCCGTCCGGTTTACGGCCATGCCTTTCTCACTCCGATGCAGCAGCCGATATTCGGCACCTTCCCCGCCGCGTTGTTCCCACACATCCTCCCCAGCAACTTGATTGCCAAACTGACCGCTGAGGTGCACGCTGTACCTGAGCGCCCCTTCAGCGAGCCCGCTGGTGGTGATATCGCACGAAATCCGGTTCTCGCGCAGCGCCCTTCCGCGATGATAGACCGTACGTCCGCTCCCATTCGCAATCAGCCCTGCCGGGAGGTCCGTTGACGTTCCATCGTGAAGCACCTGCAGGAACTCGAGCAGGCTGGACTTGCCGGAGCCGTTCGCACCAACAATCACCTCCAGCGCGCCCAGGTCCGCATGGAACTCTCCAAACGGGCGATAACCGGAAATCGAGACGGACGATATGCGGGGGAACTCTTTCATCATCAACAAATGTACAAACGAGCGCAGGGATAGCGGGCAACCACTATCCCTGCGGAATATGTTCTACCTGATGCACCGCACGCGGGACGCCGGCTAGTGCGCCAGCACCCGCAGGAAGAGCTCCGGCAGGAAGCCCACGATCAGCGTGCCGGCGATGGAGAGCCCGAGCGCGGTCTTGGAGAGGCCGGAGATGCTGTTCTCCGCAGCGGCCTCGCCGCTCGGCTCGCGGAAGAACATCGCCACGATCAGGCCCAGATAGAACCAGGCGGAGATCACGGAGGCGACAACACCCACGATGGCGAGCCAGGTCATTCCCGATTCGATGGCCGCCGCGAAGAGGTAGTACTTGCCGAAGAAGCCGGCGAACGGCGGAATGCCGGTGAGGGAGAACATGAAGATCGCCATCACGATCGCGAGCCCCGGACGCCGGCGCCCCAGGCCGCGGTAGTCGTCGATGGAGAGGTTGCCGCCGTTCTCACGCTCCAGCATGCCCACGATTGCGAACGTGCCCACCTGCATGAAGAGGTAGGCGGCGAGATAGTAGGTGATGCCGTTGAAGCCGGTGTTGCTTGCCGCCGCGATGCCGATCAGCATGTAGCCTGCGTGGGCGATGGAGCTGTAGGCCAGCATCCGCTTGATGTTCGTCTGCACGATCGCCGTGATGTTCCCCACCAGCATGGAGCAGACCGCCAGTATCGCAACGATGAAGCGGACACGGTTGAAGTCATGAGCGCCGCTGGCCGCAACCGCAGCGATCACGCCGATGAACCCGCTGAAGGCGGCCGCCTTGCCGGCCGTGCTCATGAAGCCGGTCACCACGGTGGGCGCCCCCTGGTAGACGTCCGGCGCCCACTGGTGGAACGGGAACGCCGCCACCTTGAAGCCGAGGCCCACAACGATCAGCCCGACGCCGGCCCAGAGCAGCGCCGGATACTGCGACGCGGAGGCCGCACTCACGATCGCCTTGTAGGTGGTGTCGCCAACCGCGCCGTACACCAGCGCGATGCCGTACAACAGGAAGCCGGAGGCGAAGGCGCCGAGCAGGAAGTACTTCATGGCGGCCTCGTTGGAACCGATGGAGCCGCGCACCAGACCGGCGAGCACGTAGAAGGCGATGGACATTACTTCCACGCCCACGAAGAGGATCATCAGATCGTTGGCGTGCGCGATCAGCATCATGCCGGCAACGGACATGGCGATGAGGGTGTAGAACTCATCGTACATCCCTCCCACACGACGCAGATAGTCCGTGGAGAGGAGCACGGCGATGATCGCGGCGGCGCAGAAGACGATGTCGTAGATCGCGGACATGCCGCCGGTGCGGATCATGCCGTTGAATCCATCCATGGTCCCATGCATCGCGGGTATGGCGCCGGTGAGCGGCAGGATCGCGGCGATGATGCCGCCTGCGAAGCCGATCACGGCGAGGGTGGAGCACAGCTTGGTGCTCTTCTCCACAAGCGCGTCGGCGAGCATCACCAGCAGCGCGAAGGCGCTGACGATCTCGATTGGCAATGCTGTCAAAAGGTCTATCTGGCTCATGAAGCGATCGTTGTTGGCCGGCGCTGCGCTGGCCGGCATACGTGTTCAATTCGAAGTTGACATCTGCCTGGATGCGCCGCCATCCCACGGATGCGCGGCGCATGAAGCGGGAGTTCCCGCATGGAACCTAGTGCCCCGGCGGCGCGGCCTGCGACGGCGGCGCGGGCATCACCTGCACCGGAGGCGCCCCCTGCCCTCCCGGATGCATGATCTCCGGCTGCCCCATCCTGGTGCCGGCTCCCGGCGGCACGGTCGCTGTGTCGCGCCCGATCCGAAGGTTCGCATCCACCGCATACCGGTTCTGCCCCTTCAACTGCTCCACGACGCCGACCACTGCGCGCGACGACTTCTCGGTAACGCTCAGGAAGGTGTTGGGATGGAATCCGATCCAGATGCAGAAGAGGACCATCGGCACCAGGAGGCCAACCTCCAGGCGGCTCAGATCCTTCAGCCTGCCGTTCTCCGGATTCGTGAGCGGCCCGAAGAACATCTTCTGGAACAAGATGAGCAGGTAGACGGCGGCGAGAATCACGCCGGAGGCAGCGACCACGGCGAACCACTTGCTGGAGAGATTGTCCGAGACATACGCGCCAACGAGCGTGAGGTACTCACCAACGAATCCGTTCAGGCCCGGAAGGCCCACTGATGCGAACACCGCAAGGGCGAAGAACGTGGCGTAGACCGGCATGGATTTGGCGAGGCCGCCGAACTCGGACATCTGCCGCGTGTGGCGCCGCTCGTAGATGAAGCCCACCAGAAGGAAGAGCATGCCGGTGGAGAGGCCGTGATTGACCATCTGCAGAACCGCCCCCTGCACTCCTTCCGCGGTCATCGAGAAGATGCCGAGCACCACGAACCCGAGGTGGGCAACCGAGGAGTAGGCAACCAGCTTCTTCACATCGCTCTGCACCATGGCGAGCAATGCGCCGTAGATGATGCCGATCACCGCGAGCACGGAGATTGCGTCGGCATACTGCAGCGATGACTGCGGGAACAACTGCAGGTTGAAGCGGATGAGACCGTAGGTTCCCATCTTCAGCATCACCGCAGCCAGGATCACGGAGCCTGCCGTAGGCGCCTGCGTATGTGCGTCCGGCAGCCACGTATGCAGCGGGAAGAGCGGCACCTTGATGCAGAACGAGAGCGCGAACGCGAGGAACAGCCACTTCTGAATCTCCACCGGAATGGAAGGCCCCACCTTCATGAGCTTCATGAAATCGGTGGTGAAGGCTCCTCCATGGGTCTGCGCGTAATACCCGAGCCACACGATTGCCACCAGCATCAGAAGCGAGCCGGCCATCGTGTAGAGGAAGAACTTCATCGACGCATAGATCCGGTCCTTGCCTCCCCAGATGCCGATCAGGAAGTACATCGGGATCAGCACCACCTCCCAGAAGATGTAGAAGAGGAAGGTGTCCAGCGACATGAAGACGCCGGTGAGCCCGAACTGCAGGATCATCAACATCACGTAGTAGAGCTTGTCGCGATCGTTGATGGAGTTGCGGCTGGAGAGGATGGCGATCGGCATGGTGAACGTGGTGAGCATCACGAGCAACAGCGACATGCCGTCGAGCCCGAAGCGGAAGCCGATGTCCAGCGACGCGATCCACGGCACGTTGATCACGAACTGGAATGCCGGGTTCGCCTTGTCGAAGCTGAACCAGAGCGCCAGCGATACGATGAAGGTGACAATCGATCCGGCCGCCGCCAGATTCCGATGCGCAGTCTTGTTCTCCGCCGGGACGAACATCTGCACGATCGCGAAGAGGAGCGGTATGAAAAGCGTCAGCAGAAGAAGCATTGATCCAGGTATTCGATTATCGGACTCGGTCGGCACCAGCCATCACGGTCACCATCACGATGGCCGCCGGCGGCGCCGCGTCGTACGTTGTCGGCGTGCGGCCCGATGGCCGCGGACACCTATTTGGGAAAGAGCTTTGCGATTCTCCATCGGCGCGAGATACGCCGGGAGGCACGGTGCGTTGCCGCATCCGCCCCGTATCTGGCAACCAGATCGCCGGAGCCGTCGAACAGGATGATGCCCGCATCCATCGTCACGAAGCCGTCCCACGGCGGCGATCCCCACTGGTAGCCACCCTGGGCGCTTCGGAAGAACTCGCGTTCGTTCGCACTTGCCAGCGGCGGCGGGGCGGGTGCCCTGCCTGCAACGGCCACCACGTCGGCCTGCGTATCCAGCACGGCAAGGCGCATCGCGGCATCATCCTCCCTTCCTCCCACGAACGCGATGTAGCGGCCGTCAGGGCGGGCAGTCATCGCCATGGCAAACCAGCCCTCCTCTCCGAAGCGCGAGTACGCCAGACGCCCGGTTCCTTCATCGAGGAAGGCAACGGAGCGCACCGGGAGCCAGGCTCCAATCTCGAACGCGCCTCCAAGCAGATAGCGGGCCCGGGCGGAATCGTAGCCGATCCGGTACCATATCCCCTCCACCGTATCGCGGCTGATGACGGAGGAGTCCGCACGCGAGAGAAGCCGTATCAGGGAACGGCCGGGACTTCCTTCATGGCGCGGCACCTCCACCACGCGAACATCCAGCAGGGTTCCCGGGGCCGCCATAGCGGCGGTAACGATTGCCACCGGCAGCAAAAGCCCCAGGCATCGGACGCCGAAGCGCAGGTAGCGCGAGCCGGTGCGGCCGGCTACTTCATCAGCAGCCATGCCAAGATCACGACGATGCCCACAACGAACACCATCGCATAGTTCTGCGCCACGCCGTTCTGCATCTTCCTGATGTTCGCGGCAACCGCAGCGGTAAGGCGTCCGGAGCCGTTGATGATGCCGTCGATCAGGCCCACATCCACGACGCGATGCAGGAATGTACGCGAGCCGATCTCCACCGGCTTCACGATCGCGTTCTCGTACACCTCATCCACGTACCACTTGTTCCAGAGGAGCTTGTAGATCCCCTTCATGGAGCCGGCGATACGGTCTGCCGTGCCCGGCTTCTGAATGTAGACGCGCCGCGCGAGCAGGATGCCGCTGATCCCCACGCCGAGCGAGATCGCCATCAGGATCAGCTCCGTGCTCGATGTGGCATGGTGCTGCGAGAAGTTCCTGTACGCGGGCTCGAACACCGGCTCCAGCCAGGAGTGAAGCAGGTTCGCATCCTCGCCGAAGATGCCCGGCAGCCCCAGGAAGCCGCCCGCCACCGAGAGAACGGCCAGGATCCAGAGCGGGATCGTCATGGAGGCCGGCGACTCGTGCGGGTGCACGTGATGATGATCGAAGCGCTCCTCGCCGTCGAACGTGAGGTAGACGGAGCGGAACATATAGAAGGCCGTGCAGAAGGCGGCAAGCACGCCCACACCCCAGAGGATGCCGTTGCCGTCCGTGAAGGCGTGATAGAGAATCTCGTCCTTCGAAAAGAATCCGCTGAGCGGGAAGATGCCGGCGATCGCCAGCGCGCCGATCAGATAGGTGCGATAGGTTGCCGGCATGTACTTCTTCAGGCCTCCCATCCGCTGCATGTCCTGCTCCTCGTGCATGCCGTGGATCACCGAGCCGGAGCCGAGGAAGAGCAACGCCTTGAAGAAGGCATGGGTCATCACATGGAACACGGCGGCCGTGTAGGCGCCCACGCCCAGCGCAACGAACATGAAGCCGAGCTGCGAGACGGTGGAATAGGCCAGCACCTTCTTGATATCGTTCTGCACCAGGCCGACGGTAGCCGCGATGAACGCCGTGGTAATGGCGACCGCGGTGATCACGGCCATCGTGGCCGGCGCCAGCGTGAAGAGCGCGGCGTTGCGGCTCACGAGGAAGATGCCGGAGGTCACCATCGTGGCGGCATGGATCAGCGCGGAGACCGGCGTGGGGCCGGCCATGGCGTCCGGAAGCCAGACGCCGAGCGGTATCTGGGCGGACTTGCCGCAGGCGCCGAGGAAGAGACAGAGTGTGGCCGCGGTGATCGCCGTGCTCGAACCGGGGTAGAACGAACCGCCGGTGGTTACGATATCGATGATCTGCTGATACTTCAGCGTGTGGAACTCGTTGAAGAGGATGAACATGCCGATGAGCATGCCGAGGTCACCGATGCGGTTCATCACGAACGCCTTCTTCGCCGCATCTCCCGTCCAGGTGATACCGACGCCCTCGAACTTCCGGTCGTACCAGAAGCCGATCAGGAGGAACGAACAGAGGCCCACCCCCTCCCATCCCAGGAAGGTCACCAGGAAGTTATCCGCCAGAACCAGGTTCAACATCATGAAGATGAAGAGGTTGAGGTAGGCGAAGAACCTGGAGAAGCCGGGATCGCCGTGCATGTAGCCGGCGGAGTAGAGATGGATGAGCGAGCCGACGCCGGTGATGATCAGGAGGAAGACCATCGAGAGCTGATCCACCTGATAGGAGAAGCCGATCGAGAAGTCTCCGGCCGTGATCCACGGCACCAGATCCACCATCACACGGCGCTCGTGCGGCGGCAGCCCCAGCATCTCGACGAACATGGCAACGGCCATCAGGAATGCAATCCCGACCGCAGCTGTTCCAATGGTGGCAATGGTCTTTTCCGATCCAATCTTCCTGCCGAGAAGGCCGTTGATCACGAAACCGACAAGCGGCAGCAGCAGGACAAACGGGAGTAGCGTTGAAATCATGCTTGAGAAGGCAAAGGAACTTGGCTGACGAAGATGTGCAGAACGAACAACCGGGATGTGCCGTTCCCCAGGCCGCGCATCGCGCGGAGGGGGCGGGCGGGTATCATTCCTCGTAGACGAACGTCGCCTTCTCGAACGGCAGTTCGATATCGGCGAAGCGGATCGAGAGATCCTCGTCCACGATCAACATGGAGTTGCGCGTCACCTTGATCCAGTCGGACTTCACACCGGTGAAGGGCTCCGAGGAGATTACGATCGCCTCGCTGTGGCCGTCGTCCGGAAGCATCATGCAGCGATCGTTGTCGCAGACATACTCGCGGCCGAACATGTAGTAGAGCGACGCGGGCTGAACGCGCGGATTGGTTGTGTAGCGTGTCGCGATCACGGAGCGGCCGTTCGATACGCAGAGGTTGAGATAGGAGTGCTCCTTCACATCGTGCTCGAAGAGGAGCCGATTGAAATCGCTGAACATCCCGTACATGGCGTCCACCATGTCCTGCGTGGATACCGGGCCGCTCGGGTCGCGAAGGTTGTTCAGGAAGAGTCCGAAGAGATGTTCGGAATCGGTGGAGCCGCTCACGGCATCGTAGGCCTCATCTCGCAACTCGCGCAGCAGCGCGCGGCGGATGGTTCTGAAGCCCTGCACCATGCCGTTGTGCATCCATGTAAGCTTTCCATAAATGAACGGATGGCAGTTGATCTCCTCCACCGTGGAGCCGGGCGTCGCGGCACGGATGTGCGTGAAGAGCATGTTCGTCCGCACCTTCTTCGCCAGATGCCTCAGGTTCTCGTCGCTCCAGGCGGGACGCACGGAGCGGAACTGGCAGGGCTCATCATCCAGATTGAAGTCGTACCAACTGATGCCGAAGCCATCGCCGTTGATCGGAATGGACATCTCCTGCGCGGCGAGCGACTGCCGCTCGATCAGCGAGTGAGTCGGGCGGTAGAGCAGATCGTTTGCGAGAACCGGCTTTCCGATATAGGCGAGGAATCGGCACATATCGAGTTCATTCCGTGAAGCCGACTCCGGAGCGGCCATCGAGGCTCGAACCGGATGCCGGCAGGTGAGAATTTGAGGGATCACCCCCACCGCATAGCACGTTAGCCCGCGAATATAACAGTTCCCGCCAATATCGGGCGGCATTGCTTTGCCGAAGAGATCGCAGCATTTCGGGCAAGGCCGCCCCCCGGCGGCGGCACTCCTCCCGGCAGCCGGACGGGCCGCGTTCGCCTACGCCGCGAAGACGGTGTCCCAGACGGCGACAACCTCGCGGGCAACATCTTCCAGCGCCGGAGCCGTGCCGGACTCCTGTGCGATGGAGGTGACGGCATACTCCGAGATGCCGCATGGGATGATCGGATCGAAGCGGCTCAGGTCCGTCGCTACGTTGAGCGCGAAGCCGTGCATGGTGGCCCAGCGCGAAGCGCGGACGCCGATGGCGCAGATCTTGGCATCGTTGCACCAGACGCCGCTCATCCCGGCACGGTGCTCCCCTTCCAGACCGTAGGCGCGAATGGCATGGATCACCAGTTCCTCCAGCGTCCGCATGTACCAGCCCAGATCCTCGCGGAAGTCGCCGAGGCGAATGATCGGATATCCCACCAGTTGCCCCGGCCCGTGATAGGTCACGTCGCCGCCGCGATCGATATCGAACACCTCGTAGCCGCGGGCGGCCAGCTCCTCGCGGGAGACAAGGAGGTTGGAGTCGTTGCGGGCATTGCGCCCGAGCGTGATCACGTCCGGATGCTCGCAGAGCAGGAACGTGTTCGGCCGCTCGTTGCGCACAACCTCCTCGAAGATGGCGCGCTGCATCGCCCATGCATCGCCGAACGGAATCCGGCCGATCCATTGCGGCTCCACCGTGGTGGCCATTGCTGTCAGTTCTGCAGGCATGTCGGTCAGGGGTTAATGGTCATTGGTCAGTGGTCAGTCGTTGGTTGGTCGCAACCGACTACTGACCACGAACCACCGACCGGCGTATGTACCTCGGCGTGTAGCGGAACGATTCCAGCACGCCGGCAAGCGCGCCCTGCTGCGAGGCGTACGCAGCGTTGTTCCGTGCCGAGAGAACAATATAGGCCACCGCCTTCGGAAGCTGGATGTAGGCAACCCGTTCAACGGTGCTGTCGCCCCCGCTCCGGTACTCGTTGACGATGTAGGAATGTCCGTCGCCCGTGTGCCCCGTCCCCACGCGCATGAACTGAAACGCGGTATCCTCCTTCCGATACTCCGCGACCGCCCAGCGCGCGAACGTCTCGTGCCGCGTGAACGTCGGGCTGGCGATCTTCGCATACATGATCACCGGGGAGTCCACCCATGTGGAGCCCTGCAGATAGAGCACGCAATGCAGACTCTGTGCAAGGCCGGCGGTGTTGCTGAGCACCCATCCGTCGGGTGCGGCCACCTGGAAGGCCGCCTTCGGACCATAGACGATGCCGGCCGGATATTCCTGCGCGGCCAGCGGCACGCCGCAGAGAATCGTCAGCAGAAACGCATACACCACATGCGCCGGGGGTCGCATGCGCGGCGACCGCCACGGGGCACCGGGATGCGGGAAACTATCGTCGTTGAACGTACTCATGACACCGAAGAAGTTTTGCGTTATGGGGCATCACCCATAACTCCGTCACTCATCACCCATCATCATCCATCACTCATCACTCATCTCGCTCCCCATTCCCACATGCCGTAGGCGATCTTCCTGTCCGGCCTGATGCCGGATTGCTTCAGGGCGATCATGATCTGCCCGCGGTGATGCGCCTCGTGCGCAACCAGATAGTTCAGGAATGCGGCGGGATGGGGTTTGAAGTTCTTCACCTTGCCGGCTGCGAACGCCTGGACCAGCAGCTTCTCCACCGCCAGCGCGGACTCCTCGAGCGCCGCCGCCAGGCCGGCCTTCTCCCCTGCCGCCTCCTTCTCGATCTTGGCCATCCCTCCCATCAGCTCCTTCGCCGCAACGGAGAGCCACATCAGCCGCACATTATGAAGGTGGGCGAACGTTTCGCCGACGCTTCGTCCCGTTGCGCCCGCCGTGGCGGCAAGCGCATCGTCGCCCAGCGAATCGAGAAGGTAGCCGTTGATTCTGGCGGCGATGCGCCAGCTTTCCACACACTGTTCTTCGAGCGTCATAACCGGATCGGTTGTCATGCCGCAAACGGTATGTCAGCGGCATATCGTAGTACGATAGTGGCCGGGCGGCGGCAGCGGTGATGCATCCGGCCGGGCCCGAACGCAGGCGGGGCACCCGAAGGCACCCCGCAGCGTTCAACTCGATGTCACATGTTCACGGCCATGCCGTAGGCGTCGGCCGCCGCCTCCATGACGCTCTCGGAGAGCGTCGGGTGGGCGTGAATCGTATTGATCAGCGTCTCCGCGGTGGCCTCGGCCGCGATGGCGGTACAGATCTCCGCGATCATCTCCGTGGCCTCCACGCCGACGATGTGACCGCCGAGGATCTCGCCGTACTTGCCGTCGATCACCAGCTTCACGAAGCCGTCCGTCTCGCCGATCGCCCGTGCCTTGCCGCTCGCCTTGAACGGGAAGCGCCCCACCTTCACATCGTAGCCCAGCTCGCGCGCCTTGGCCTCGGTAAGGCCAACGGATGCAACCTGCGGCTGGCAGTAGGTGCAGCCCGGGATGGTCTTGTAGTTGATGCCGTGGGTTGCGTGCCCGGCGATATGCTCCGCCGCGACAATGCCCTCGTGCGAGGCCTTGTGCGCGAGCCAGGGAGCGCCGGCCACGTCGCCGATGGAGTAGATGCCCGGCACATTGGTGCGAAGGAACTCATCCACCTTGATCCATCCGCGCTCCATCGCAACACCCAGCCCTTCCAGGCCGATGTTCTCCGTGTTCCCTACCACGCCGACGGCGTTCAGGGCGATGTCCGCCGTGAGAGTCTTCTGCTGCCCCTTCTTGTCCTCCACAACCACCTCCACTCCATCGCCGACCGCCTTCGCGGAGAGCACCTTCGTCTCGGTGAGGATCTCCATCTTCCGCTTTCTGAACGCGCGCTCCAGCTCCTTCGAACTGTCCGCGTCCTCCACCGGAACCACGCGCGGCTGCATCTCGATGATGGTGATCTTGGTGCCGAACGCGTTGTAGAAGTATGCGAACTCCACGCCGATGGCGCCTGCGCCGATGATGATCATGGACTTCGGGATCTCCTTCTGGAGCATCGCCTCCGTGGAGGTGATCACGCGCTTGAGGTCCACCTCGATCCCCGGGATCATCCGCGGCCGCGCGCCGGTGGCGATGATGATGGCACGCGTGGTGAGCGTGTCGGTGACCTTGCCGTCGTTGTCGCGCACCTCCACGGTGCCGGCCTGCGGAATGAAGCCGTTCCCCTTGAAGACCGTGACGATGTTCTTCTTCATCAGGAACTCCACTCCGGAGGAGTTGACATCGGCAACCTCGCGGCTGCGCGCGATAACGCGCTCGAAGTCGACCGTCACACCTTCGATGCCGAAGCCGAAATCGGCTGCATGATTGAGGAAGTGCATATGCTCCGCGTTCCGCAGCAGCGCCTTCGTGGGAATGCATCCCCAGTTCAGGCAGACGCCGCCGAGGCGATCGCGTTCCACGATTGCCGTCTTCAGACCAAGCTGGTGCGCACGAATCGCCGCCGTGTAACCGCCGGGTCCGCTACCGATAACGATCAGATCGAAATTGCTGTCGGCCATGTGTGTTGGTACGGTTCAAGAATGAGAGAGGCATGTCGCGAAGGGAGAGCCGCATCCGCGGCGCATGCGGGCCGGAGGTGCCGGCCAGCCGTAGCGATCGTAAAGTTAGCGAAGGGCCTCTGGTGGGCAAAGAAGACCACAGGGGTGTTACAGATTGAAGGGGGATGAACGGCGCACCGGGTCACTCCTCCTTCTTCGTTCCCAGCGACCCCGCCCCCTCCACCAGTTCGATGTGAACCAGCGGCACGTAGTCCGGGTCCTCCTGCTGGCGGCGCTCGAACTCGAGAATGTCGTAATAGACACAGTGTCCCGCCTGCCCGTGCGTGGGCCAGTCCCGGCAGGTCCTGGGGCGCGCGTCGTAGATGGTGCAGATGCGGCGCTCCGGGTCCTGGAACATGCACGACTCGCCGAAGATCGGATCGGCGGAGCGCCGAAGCACCCGCTCATCGCCAAACATCTTCGTGTACCGCCGCTCGGCCACCTCGGGCGTCACCTTGAAGTGCTTCGCCAGCCGGCGAACATCCGTGTCGCGCACGCTGACACGGCCGTAGATCGCGCAGCAATATCCCACGCACTTCAGGCAATCGTATTTGGGCTTCGCCATCGAAGAGATCGGTTACGTTGAGAGAGATCGGCAAAGGTGCCGGGGAAGAAGCCGTGAACATAGGTGTTCCGGAGGAAACGTCATACAGCGAAGAGGAACCGGCTGCACGCCGATGAAACGGCGGGCATGGCGATGAAACGGCGGGCATGGCGAACAGTCCGGACGGGCCGCGCTCCGCCCGGATGATTGCCGCGAACGCCTCGGGGTGCCGGGCCCCCGGCGCCCCACCCTCTCGAAAATGTGCAGAGCCCGCACCCGCAAACGCGGATACGGGCTCTGCGCCGTTCGAAGCAGGAACGGTGCTGTTCAGAACCGAAGCGTGCCGCACGGGCGCGGGTTCCGGAGATCCGAGAGATCGTACAGGAAGAAGCCGCTCTCCGCGGTAACGATCATGACATTGTCTCCAAGGATGATGTCGTGCGCGGTGATGCCGGCAAGCCCGCCCACCTTCGCCGGCTTCTGCGGGTTCGTCGCATCCACGATCGTCACGCCGGACGAGCCGTCGCAGACGAACACAAGGCCGCTGCGGGTTGCCAGGCCGTAGGGACCGGTCATCGGCACGACGTTCAGAAGTTGCGGGTTGGCCACGTCGCTCACGTCCAGGATATCGAGCTGGTTGTCGTTGCCGCCGCATGCTCCCGTGCTGCGCAGCGTTACGTAGGCGTACTTCCCATCGGCGACAACCGGATCGCAGCGGCGCGCATGATGGAACTCCGAGAGCTGCACGGGGCTGTCGGCATGTGCGAGCGAATAGATATACATCCCGTCGCTGCCGCCGATGAAGAGCTTGTCCTGATAGGGAAACAGCGTCTCGATCTGCCATCCGATTTCAATCTGGTTCTTGTACCGCGGCCGCGCCGGGTCCATGATCTCGAACACCCGCAGCGAATAACTGTCGATGCAGTAGAGATAGTCTCCCACAACGGCGAAGCGGGCCATGGAGCCGGCCTGATTCGTGGAGCCGGCGCCCCCCGAGACCATGGGGCCGGTGGACGGAGCGGCCACCGGAGTCTCCTGCGAGCAGGCATGGCAGCCGGAGGAGCCGGTGCTCCGCTCGCCGACCATGGTCTCGCCGATCATGTAGCTCAGCCCGACGGACTGGAATGCATAGTGAATGGAGTCCACCATCACCGGATGCGCGAGGTCCGCGATGTCGTACACGAGCAGGTCCAGCCCATTATCCGCATACATGTAATGCCCCTTCACCGCCACATCGCTGTTCTGCGTGATGGCGATGGAACCGAGCGTCTGCGGAGACGCTGGCCGCGACAGGTCGTAGAAGCGGATCCCCGTGCCCGGAGTGGTGCGGATGAGAGTGTTTCCCGCGAGATAGATCTTCGAGATCCCATCGCTCGTGACGCCGAGGCGATAGCCGAAGGTGCAGTACGCGAGAAACAGCAGGCAGATGAGCGTGGAGCGTTTCATGGTGTTCCCCCGGAAGTTCAGATAGAACCAACCTGTGACGGTGGTAGACACGCGGCGAGTGCGATGTAACAGGCGCCCGAACGGACGCCAGCAGCCGCGGCCCGTAAAGAGTGCGATCTCCGGCCTCAGCGAACGACGTGCAGTTGCCGCACGAAGCGCTGGCTGGGCGTCTCCAGCACGCAGTAGTAGACGCCGGACGCGAGCCGGAGGGTATTGAGGCCGACGCTGAGCGGGCCGGGCGCAACGGTCCTCCGAAGAAGCGTGATGACCCTGTGCCCCGCTGCATCGGCAAGGTAGAGATCCACGCTCCCGGGTTCGATGATCTGGCAATCGATGGTCACATCATCCCCGGCCGGATTCGGCGCGATGCTCTTCAGGCCGCTCGCGGACCGAACCTCGAGCAGACGCGGCCCGCCGTCGGTACAGATTCCAAGCAGGGTGAAGGTGCCACCGGCGGTGTCCGTGTGCACTGCGGAACACTTCGTCCACTGGAAGCTCTCGATCGTGATCGGCGTGGACTCCGCGTCGCCCAGCGCTGCGGAGAACTCCAGCATGGCGAGCGTGTCGCCGCCGCGAACGCCGCTGATGGTGAGGGTGCGGGATGTCGAATCAACCGTGTTGCCGGTTACGGCCGCGCCGTTCACGTTCTCCAGGTGGAGCAGCGTCTTGTTGAAGCGGACGGTGACGGTATAGTCCACGAGTCCGCAGTTCTCGATATCGCCGCGGTTGACCACATGCAGCGGGATGCGTAGATGCTCGCTTGGAGCGGCGCTTCCGCCGCCGAGCGCAACGATCGGCGTGGCATCGTCTATCGCGATCGTCACGGAGGAGGCGGCGATGCAGCCGAACGTATCGGCGACGCTGAGGCTGTAGGTTCCGGCGGTCCGCACGGCGATCCGCTGCGCAGCGGATCCGGTGGACCACGTGTACTTCAAGCCCGGCGGAGCCGTGAGCACGGCGCTGTCGCACGGGCAGATGACGGAATCCGGAGCCACGGCGATCGCCGCCGACGGGAGCGGGTTCACGGTGACGTGCACCGGCCGCGACAGGCGCTGGCAGCCGGAGCTGTCCACCGTGATCACCGCATATGTGCCGCTGCTATCCGCAACGATGCTCTGCGTCCCCTGCCCGCTGGACCATTGATAGGACTTGAAGCCGGGGCCGGCATCCAGCCCCACGCTTCCCCCCTTGCAGAAGACGGTATCCCCGAGCGCCCTGATGACGGGCGTTGCGCACGGGCGAAGGTTCTCGGCGCCGGCGGCGTAGGAGTAGGCGCTTGCGCTGCCGAAGCCGTAGACGCCCGCGTTCACTCCCCAGTAGGATGTGACGTGATGCGCGCCGGCCCCGACATGCAGGCGCGCATAGGCGTAGAACGGATCGCCCGGCACCGGCACGAACTGCGCGCCGATCGGCGAGCCGTCCAGCATCACCTGGTCCAGCGAAGCGTTGAGCGTCAGGAGGTTCACGTAATGGTCCGTGATTGCTCCCTCGGGAAAGGATTCGAAGATCAGATCGTGGCTTACGTGATCCACCGGATTGATCATCTGCACAGCGGGATCGGAGTAGCTGTTGAAATCTACCTGGCCGCTGTAGGAATACTGCGCAATCTCCACCGCGTCGCTGGATTGAATCACCGTCGGCTGCGACAGATCGAACTCCCTGAACTCGCCCGCGTTGAGCACGAACGGCGGCATCCCCTGCACCGCCACGGTGGTGTTGTCCGCACCTGCCATCACGCGGTACAGATCGCGACCGCGCGTCAGCAGCGGCAGCGCGACGAAGTACGTTCCCCATCGCTCCATCGGATACAGCTCCTCGTAGAGATGATCGGCGAACTGCGTGGCGGTTGGCGGCACAACGGTCTGCACCACACCGGCGAAGACCGCAAAGCTCTTGTCGTTCAATGCGCGCACCAGCGAACCGGTGAGGTCGCTCTCGGACTGCACCTGATAGACCTGGCCGGCGTCGAGCGCAATGCTGAACGGAGTTCCGGCCGGATGGCCCGCGAGCGTCGTGGCGGCCGGCGTGATCTCGATGTTGGTCCCATCCTGCGTGGCGACGATCTGGAACTGCGATGGAAGGGGCCCGGTGGGGCTCACCGTTCCGGAATAGGAGAGCACGCGATAGCTCTTCCCGAGCGCAGCCGTCGGCAGCAGAAAGCTCGCATCCAGTTCCGCCGGCAGGTAGTTCATGCAGTACACCTCCACGGAGTCGAAGGTGGTGATATGGAACGCCTTGTTCTCCGCCCCCTCCGATCCGAACGACATGAAGAGCGGCGCCGGAATGGTGAGAACGATGCCGGTGTTCGCCGGCACGCCGAAGTTCTGCGACCAGCCGGAGAGCGGATTGGAGATTGTGCCGGTTGTGTTGATGTGGGAGACGACAAACACCTGCAGTTGCGGCAACTGCCCGCCGACGACGTTGTAGATGAAGCCGCCCCAGAAGTCCGTGCCTCGTGTCCCCTGTGCGTGCGCACCCAGGGTCAGCAGAAGGAACAGCAGCAGTGAAGCCGGAACACGCCGTCGGAGATTGGTCACCATACCGCGAGCTGCCGTCCGGATGACACGTGCGAAGCCTTCAGGCGGGGACTGGCCTGGGCACGTGCGTTGCCGGACCGATGACGAAATGACGCGGCACCCGGGAGTTCGGGTGCCGCAATGGTTTCGCCAATATACGCCTCAATGTGCGAACGACGGAATGGCCGCCGTGGTACGTGCGTGAACCGGAGCCGGCTGCGGGCGAGCTCCCACCGGCTTCCCCTTCTCCGGCGTGTTGTTGATCACCGTTCCGTGCAGCACCACCATCGCGACGGTGAAGTAGATCACGAGGCCGGTGACATCCACCAGCGTCGCAACGAAGGGGGCGGAGGATGTGGCCGGGTCCGCGCCGCACTTCTTCAGCACGAACGGCAGCATCGAGCCGGAGAGCGTGCCCCAGAGCACGACGCCGATCAGCGAGAAGGTGACGGTGAGGCCCACGAGCACCCAGTGCGGACCGTAGATATCGCTGAAGAGTGTCCAGGTGGCAATCCGGATGAAGCCGATCACGCCGAGGATCAGGCCCAGCAGGAGCCCGGAGTAGATCTCGCGGCGCATCACGAACCACCAGTCGCGCAGGCTCACTTCGCCGAGCGCGAGCGCCCGGATGATCAGCGTTGCGGCCTGCGAGCCGGAGTTGCCGCCGCTGGAGATGATCAACGGAACGAAGAGCGCGAGCACCACCGCCTTCTCGATCTCGCTCTGGAAGTACCCCATGGCCGTGGCCGTGAGCATCTCCCCGAGGAAGAGCACCACCAGCCAGCTTGCACGCTTGCGGATCATTGCGAAGAGGGGCGTGTCCACGTACGGCTCATCGAGAGCCTCGAGACCGCCGAACTTCTGGATGTCCTCGGTGGCCTCCTCCTCCGCAACGTCCAGGACGTCGTCTATCGTGACGATGCCCACGAGCGCGCCGGAGCCGTCCATTACCGGAAGCGCGGAACGGTCGTACTTCCGGAACACTTCAACGGCAACCTCCTGCAGGTCGGAGACCTTCAGCGCAACGAACCGGCCGTCCATGATGTCCGAGACCGGTGTATCGAGCGGCGAGAGGAGGAACTCGCGGATCACGATGTCGTCGATCAGCTTCAACTCCCGATCCACGACATAGATCACATCCATCGTCTCGGAGTTCTTTCCGTAACGGCGAATGTAATCCAGCACCTGCTTCACGGTCCATGCGGCGCGGACGGCGATATAGTCCGGCGTCATCAATCGCCCGACGCTTCCCTCCGGATACCCGAGCAGCGTCTGTGCCACGGCACGTTCCTCCGGCGAGAGGAGAAGCATCATGCGGCCGGCGACGCCGGATGGGAGGCTCTCGAACAACTCCGTTCGATCGTCCGGAGCCATGTCGTTCAGGATGGATGACACTTCCTCCGTGCTCAGGCTGTGAAGCAGTGTCTCCTGCGCATCGAGATCGATGTACTCGAACACCTTCGCGGCTGCGGAGTGCGGGTAGGCACGGAACAGAGTGACCTGATCTTCCTCGGGGAAATCGTTGACAAGCTCCGCCAGATCAACCGGCGTCCACTCATCGAAGATCTCGCGAAGTGTCTCGTACTCCCGCTGCTCGAGCAGGTTCTGAATTTCGGGTTGAAGGAGTTTCCCGAGCATTGTTCCTCCGCGGGAAAGGATGGATGGGATTTGTGCGGCCGCACAAAATACGGCCGTCCATGGAACGAGGCACCGGCTCGATGTAATAAATCTCGACAACGCAACGGTGCAATCGCATCGTGAAATCCTCCCCGCCTCGAGCGTGGCCGCACCGATGCCTCGCGCTTCTTCTCTATCTTCGAGCGGCTTCCGGGTTCCGGATCGTGCATCGTCATGATTGCCAGACGGCATGCGGCGTGCACAGACGGTCCCCTGCCACGGCGCGCCTCGTGCCGCCCGCCCGGCTTCACCTTCGAATCGCCTCGAAGCCGGCGGCGAGGCGATTCATCTGAATCAACAACGGCATTGTATGCAGCAGGAAAACGAACCGACCGAAGAACAGCAACATCCGTCCGGCGAACGTCCCTCGAGTCGTGGGCGCGGCGGATTCTTCAAGCAACTCGGCCCGGGCCTCATCACCGGCGCGGCCGATGACGACCCCTCGGGCATCTCCACCTACTCCGTCACCGGCGCGGCATTCGGATACGGACAGCTCTGGACGGCGCTCTTCTCCTTCCCCATGATGGCGGCCGTGCAGCTGATGTGCGCGCGGCTCGGCATGGTCTCCGGCTTCGGCCTCGCGGGCGTGATACGCCGCCGCTACCCACCGTACGTGCTTTGGGTCTGCTGCCTGCTGCTGATCGTGGCCAACATCGTGAACATCGCCGCCGATCTGAAGGGGATGGGAGAGGCGATGGAGATGATGACCGGCATCGGCACGTCGATCTGGGTGGTGGTGCTGGCGATCATCATCGGCGTGCTCATGATCCGGGCCAGTTACCGCATACTGGTGCGCATCTTCAAGTGGCTGACACTGGTGCTTCTCGCGTACATCGTCACGGCCTTTCTCTCGCAGCCGGACTGGGCCGCAATTCTGAAGAGCACATTCGTACCCCATGTCGAACTGACCCCGGCGTATCTGGCCACGTTCATCGGCATCCTCGGCACCACCATCTCCCCCTATCTCTTCTTCTGGCAGGCGGCGCAGGAGGTGGAGGAGGAAGTGGCGCAGGGCCGCACCACCGCCGCGCAGCGCAAGGGTGCCACGGACAAGGAGCTGCAGGGGATGCGACGGGACGTGCTCATCGGCATGGCGTTTTCCAATCTGATCATGTACTTCATCATCCTCACCACCGGCGCAACGCTGCATGCCCACGGCATGAGCCAGATCGAGACGGCGCGCGATGCGGCACTGGCGCTGAAGCCGCTGGCCGGGAACCTGGCCTACCTCCTCTTCACCGCCGGCCTGATCGGCACGGGCATGCTGGGGGTTCCGGTGCTTGCAGGGTCGGCGGCGTATGCGATCGCCGAGGCGAAGGCCTGGCGCGGCTCGCTGGATGCACCGCCGGAGAGAGCACCGAAGTTCTACATCGTCTTCGCCGCCGCGTTGCTTGCTGGCATAGGCCTGAACTATCTGCACGTGAGCGCCATCCACATGCTCTTCATCGCCGCGGTGCTGAACGGACTCCTTGCACCGCCGCTCGTTGCCGTGGTCACGCTCCTGACCAGCAACAGGGAGGTGATGGGCGATCGCGTCTCCCCGCCACTGCTCCGCTGGCTGGGATGGATCACGACGGCCGTGATGGGAATCGCCGCCCTTGGGATGATCGTGATGGCGATCGTGCACTGATGGTGAGGAGGCCGCGCCGATCGTGCGCGCGGCGGACGTGCATCGCCGTATCGTACGGCGACCTCCAACATGCATACGCCCCCTCCTCACCCGTGTGAGGAGGGGGCGTCCTTCATCCGGCCCCGGCATGCGCCGCAGGAGCGGGGCGCCGTGCGGGTGCGGCGATCAACCGCGGAGCGGCGGCCCCGTGGCGGCAACTGCTACCCCGCAACGGGCGCTTCGGTTGCCTCCTCCGCTTCGACGGACCCGCCGACAAGCCTGCCAACCAGTGTGTTCAGGTCGATGCCGGCAACGTTCCGGAGAAGCTCCGGCGCCGTGGACATCAACGACGTCACGTAGTTGCTGACCCGCGCGGCGCCGGCGCCGTTGCCGGTATCCACCACGGTCAGCTTGTCGATGTTGCCGATCGGCTCCGCAACGCGCGCGGCAAGCTCCGGGAGCATCTTCACGATGATATCGAGGACGGCCGCCTGGCCGTACTTCTGGAACGCCTCGGCAATCTTCTCCTTCGCCTCGGCCTCCGCCAGGCCCTTCATCCGAATCACCTCCGCCTCCGCCGTACCCTGCACGCGCTGCCGTTCGGCATTTGCCTGGGCTTCCGTCTCGATGCCGTACTTCCGCGCATCCGCCTCGCGCATCGCCTTGGCCTTGGCAGCCTCTGCGGCCTGTTCAACCGCATAGCGTTCGGCATCGGCCTTCTTCTTCACGTCCGCATCGAACTGCCGTTCGCGGCGGCTGATCTCCAACCCGTCCAGCTCGATCTCCCGCTGCCGGCGCACCACCTCCACCTTCATCTGTTCCTCCACCACATGCTGCTTCGAGCGGGCCTCCTGAATGAAGTAGGACTGATCGGCTTCCGCCTTCGCAGTATCCTGATCCTTCTTGAAGGCCGCCATCTGCAGTTCCTTCTGCTTGTTGGCCTCGGCCACCTTGGTGTCGCGCTCCAGTTCCGCACGCATTCCCTCCTCATCGGCAAGGGCCTTCTGCACGCGTGCATCGCGCATCGCGTTGGCCTCGGCGATATCCGCCTCGCGTTTCACCACGGCGATGCGCGGGCGCCCGAGCGCCTCCAGGTAGCCGGCCGGATCGCGCACGTCCTTGATCGTGAACGCAACGATCTGCAGACCCATCTTCTTCAGATCGAGCGCCGCAACACTCTGCACCTCCTGCGCGAACTTGTCGCGATTACGATACACCTCCTCAACGGTCATCGAGCCCAGGATGGCGCGCAGATGGCCTTCCAGCACCTCGCGCGCTTCCGCTTCGAGTGCCGCCGGCTCCTTGCGCAGGAACTGCTCCGCGGCCGTCGCGATCTCCTCCACGGTGCTGCCAACCTTCACGATGGCGACGCCGTCCACCAGGATCGGCACGCCCTGCAATGTGTACACCGTCTGCGGTGTCGAAACCTCCAGCTTGTGTGTCTGGAGCGAGATGAACTCGCTCCGTTGAAATATCGGCAGCACGTAGGCGCCGCCGCCGCGCACGATCTTCACCTTGTTGCCGGAGTGATCGGCCACAACATTTCTGTGGCCGATGCCGGCGCCGGTGATGATCATCGCATAGTCCGGACCTACGGTCTTGTAGCGGGCTGCGAACGCCATCGCCGTGATAAGCAGTACGGCAACAACCGCTACCGGAATGAGCACCACTTCCGTCATTTCTGATTCTCCTCGTTGTCAATGAACACTACTCTATGTCGAGCGGCGTAACAGTAAGCACGCCGTCCTGCACATCGACTACAACAACCTTCCGTCCGCGACCGATGTCGTGCGGTTCGGAGCACCGGGCAACCACGTAGTAGTTCATGGATCCCATGTGCACCATCACTTCGCCGTGCTCCCCCGCCCTGATGGCGACGGTAACCTCACCGGTGTGGCCGATGTAGTCGCGGGCAGAGAATGCCATCGACGTTTCGACGCGATCCATCGGCCGCACGTAGCCGAAATGGACTCCCACGGAAACCACGAGCGCCGAGCCTGCGGCAATCGCCGTCAGCAGCGGCTCCTGCAGCACCGTGTGCCGTTCCAGCAGCACGCCCGCACCGCCGAACGCGGTGATCGCTCCCACGATCGTCGTAGGATGCAGGAACCTGAAGGCCCGGAATCGAAGCGCGTGATGGAATGCGTGAATGTGGTGGAGACCACCACCGATCAGGATGACAATCGCAAACACGATGCCGCCGATCAGGCAACACCAGAAAAGGTCGATCATCGTTTCTCTCCTCCTTCCGCCGCGCATTGCGCGACGGCACCGGAGGCGGGATACGTGGGGAACGTAACGCCGTGTGTTTCACGGTCCGCACGCCCATCATCGTATTTCAAACGGCGCAGTATTCGTACGGACGGACCGGCAGGTTTCATGGCGCACGTGAGGGTTTGTAAGGAACGCGCCCGCAGTGCTGCCCCGGATGAACCGCACGGTGTGCGCTGACCGATGATAACGATCGTGCCGCGACAGGCCTGCCACGTCACCGGCCCGACGCGCGGAAATCTACCGCACACCGAACCCACGGATCGCGACGGCAGAATATCGCAGCGCGATGGATGCTCCGACAGACGCAATGCCGTGCCAACGTACGGGATTCCGAGCGCGGAATCGCACCGAACTGAGTGTGACCCGGTGTTATGGGGTATGCTGTTCCTCGAATGGCCAGGGGGCAATTCCTCGCGGGCGGCGCCAACCGTGAGCAACTCGCCCTCACGGTGAGCGGCGCGCCCTCGATGCCGCGCGGGCACCGCGATCCCGTCCATCTCAGGCGCGATGCACGGAGTCCGCGATTCGATCTCCCTGCAGGGAGCGGCCCATGCGTTCCTTCCGGGGAACGGATTGTCGCACCACCGGGGTGCCCGCGCTGGAACGATCGCGTTCTTCCGTTCGGCGCAGGCCGCCCTTCCCGGCGTCGCGCCGTTCCGTTATTTGTTGTTGAACTTCGCCTTCAGATCGTCCAGCGTGAACTCGCGCTTCGGAGGCGCGGCCGCCTGAGCGGAGGCACGCCTGTTGGGGCGCGGCGCTCCGCCGTCGGATTTCATGGAGAGGCCGATCCGCTTCAATCCCTCGTTGACCTCCAGCACGCGAACGCGCACAACCTGCCCCACCTTCACCACGGTCTTCGGATCGTTCACATAGTGATCGGCGAGCTGCGAGATATGCACCAGCCCATCCTGATGCACGCCGATGTCAACGAACGCCCCGAAGTTCGCGACGTTCGTCACCACGCCTTCGAGTTCCATGCCGGTGCGCAGATCCTTGATCTCGCGAATCCCCTCCTTGAACGTGGCATAGCGGAACTCCGCGCGCGGATCGCGTCCGGGCTTCTCCAGCTCGGAGAGGATGTCGCGCAGCGTCGGCTCGCCCACGGTGTCGCTCACGTAGCGCCGCAGATCGAGCGCCTTCAATCGCTCCGGCTGCCGCGTCACCTGCGAGGCGGGAATCGAGAGATCCGCCGCGATCCGTTCCACCAGATCGTACCGCTCCGGGTGCACGGCGGTGTTGTCCAGCGGATTGGCGCCGTCGCGGATGCGGAGAAAGCCGGCCGCCTGTTCGAATGTCTTCGGACCGAACTTCGCAACCTTCAGAAGCTCGTGCCGGCTCAGGAAGGCGCCGTGCTGGTTCCGGTGTGCGATGATGGACTTCGCCACGGAGGGCGTGATCCCCGCCACATAGCCGAGCAGTTCCTTCGAAGCCGTGTTCAGGTCAACCCCCACATAGTTCACGCAGCTCTCCACGGTCTCCTCCAGCTTCTTCTTCAGAAGGCGCTGGTCCACATCGTGCTGGTACTGCCCGACGCCGATGGACTTGGGATCGATCTTCACCAGTTCCGCCAGCGGATCCTGCAGGCGCCGTGCGATGCTGATCGCGCCGCGCACCGTGATATCCAGATCCGGGAACTCCTCGATCGCCACCTCGCTCGCGGAGTAGATCGATGCGCCGGACTCGTTCACCATCACCTTCACCGGCTGTTTCTCGAGGCCGGCGAGAGTCTCGGTCACGAACTGTTCCGTCTCGCGTCCGGCGGTGCCGTTGCCGATGGCCACCAGTTCGATCCCGTGCCGCTGGATCATCGCAACAAGCGTTCGTGCGGCCCGCTCGCGTTCGCCGGCCGAGGCATGCGGGAAGATCGCCTGGTACTCCAGGAACTTTCCGGTATGGTCGAGCGCCGCAACCTTGCAGCCGGTACGGAATCCGGGATCGACGCCGAGCGTGGGCTTCATCCCCGCGGGGCTGGAGAGAAGCAGTTCGCGCAGATTCTCCTCGAAGGTGCGAATGGATTCCACATCGGCCTGCCGTTTCTTCTCCACGCGGATCTCGCCGATCAGCGAAAACTTCAGCAGCCGGTCGAAGCAGTCCGCGAGCATCGCGCGCAGGAACTCGCGCAGCCGCGGATCGCGCGCACGAATCTCCCGGCTCTCCAGGTAGTTCATCACGTGGTCGTGGTCATACAGCACCTCGAAGAAGAGCACACCGTCGTTCTCACCGCGGCGGAGCGCGAGCATGTTGTGCGGCTGGATCTCCTTCACCCGCACGCGATAGTCGCGGTACATCTCGAACTTGGTTGTTCCCTCCGGGAACTCCGGCTTCACGCGCGAGGTGAACATCCCCTCCTGCAGCATGTAGTCGCGAAGGGCCGCGCGGATATCGGCCTTCTCCGATATCTCCTCGGCGAGGATGTCCGCCGCGCCGGCAAGGGCATCGGCGGCGGTGGGCACCTCCATCTCCGCGTTCACATACTTCGCCGCCTCGGCATCCAGCAGTCCGGCCGATCCCTCCGGCGTATTCTGCGAGCGGATGTACCCGGCAAGCGGCTCCAGCCCGCGCTCCCGGGCGATCGTCGCGCGCGTGCGACGCTTCGGCTTGTACGGGAGATAGAGATCCTCCAGTTCCGTTTTCTGCAGGCACTCCTCGATCTTCCGCCGCAGTTCATCCGTGAGCTTTCCCTGCTCGGCAATGGACTCCAGGATTGCGCGCTTGCGTTCTGCAAGCTCCGTCAGGTAGGTATGGCGTTCGTGAAGCGCGCGCAGCTCGATCTCGTTCATCTCCCCGGTGCGCTCCTTGCGGTAGCGGGCGATGAAGGGAATGGTTCCTCCCTCTGCGAAGAGATCGAGAGCGCTGCGGACGTTTGCGGGCTGAAGTGAAAGCTCACCGGCGATGAGTTGAACGATATCGAGCATGAAGCAGGTGCGGATGAAATCGGGTTGGACGATTGGAGAACCCGGCGCGCGCGGATCGGAGGCCCCGGCGCACCCGTGGGAAATTCGAGGCGCGAAGATACAACGGACCGGCACCCACACGGCGAACGAGAATGTTGCAATGTGAGTTATGGGTTATGGGGGGTTATTGGACGCCACATGCCACCCTCATCAGCCACACCCATCACTCATCACCTCTCACCATCTTTCATATGTTTCACGGCATCCACCCAGGCGTGGATGCGTTGTTCCAGGAGGTCCAGCGGGATGGCTCCCTCGCCGAGAACGTGATCGTGGAAGGCGCGGATGTCGAACTTGTCGCCAAGCTGCTCCTCCGCATAGTGCCGCAGTTCCTTGATCTTCAATTCCCCCACCT
Organism: Kapaibacterium sp. (SeqCode); assembly: GCA_035549015.1. Taxonomy (GTDB): domain Bacteria; phylum Bacteroidota; class Ignavibacteria; order OLB7; family OLB7; genus JAFDZV01. Next base: position 18,132 of record DASZRW010000081.1, on the reverse strand, counting down.
TGTACGCCGTGGCCTGCCCCGGCCATGCGATGTAGCGATCGACCTCCACCTCGATGTCGTGTTCCGCCTTGCCGGAGTTCTCGCGGAAGAAATCGATCGCCTGCTGGCGCGTCCACCCCTTCACGTGGATGCCGGGATCGAGCACCAGACGGATTGCGCGCCACATCTCGTAGGTCAACTGCCCGAACTTGGAGTAGGGATCGCGATAGAAGCCCATCTCCTCCCCCAGGCTTTCGGAATAGAGTCCCCACCCTTCCACGAACGATGTGTAGTCACCGTTCTTGCGGAACTGCGGAACCTCCTCCATCTCCTTCGCCAGCGAGATCTGCAGGTGATGCCCGGGCACGGCCTCGTGCAGCGCCAGCGCCTCCATCTCCCACTTCGGCCGCGACTTCAGATCGTAGGTGTTCGCGTAGAAGTATCCCGGGCGTCCCGCCTCGGGCGAACCGGGGTTGTAGTAGGCCGTGGTCTGCGACTTCTCCGCATACGCGGGAACCGCGATCACTCCGTAGGGGAGGCGCGGGAGCTTGCCGAAGAGCCTGATCAACTCCGGATCGGCCCGCTTGCAGATATCACGATAGCCCTGCAGCAGACTCGCGGAGTCCGTGTAGAAGAACATCGGGTCCGTGCGCAGATAGTTCGTGAAGGCGGCGAAGTCCCCCTTGAAGCCGGTGGAGGCGATCACCTTGTCCATCTCGCCACGGATGCGCTTCACCTCCCGCATGCCGAGATCGAAGATTGCGTCCGGCGACAGATTGGTCGTGGTTGTCTGGCGCACGCGATAGCCGTACCAGGCCGCGCCGTCCGGAAGCGCGCTCATGCCGATCGTTCCGCGCGCGGCCGGGAGATAGGTGCTGATGAGGAACTGATGCAACGAACGGTAGGCCGGAACAATCGCACTGCGATACAGGGCGTGCGCCTCCTCGCGCAGGCGGGTCCGTTCCGCCTCCGGGATGCTTGCCGGCATATCGTTGAACGGCTGCAGGATGGCGCTCGCCGCAGGGTTATCCGGGATAACGTTCAGCACCTGCTGCGGCACATCGCGCATCGTGACCGAAGGAGGAACGATGTGGCGGGCAATCCCCTCCTTCATCAGCGCAATCGTCTGCTCCATCGCGTGCGGCACCGCGCGCAGGCGGGCCAGCATGTTCTCGTAGTCCTTCACGCGAGCCGACGGCATCACCGCCATCAGCTGCGGGATGTCCTGCTGAATTCCCCCCAGCTGATTGATCGGCATCAGCTCGCCGGCGAACCGCTGCCCTTCGATCTGCGTCTCGAGATCGCGCCGGAACAGATCGTAGTTCGTCCGGTCGCCCGGTGCCAGATGCGTGCGATCGATCGTCGCGATCGCGTCCAGCGGCCAGTGCACTTCCTGCTTCCGCCGAGCGATCGCCTCCATCGACATATCGGTCAGCCGATCCTCGCCCCCCGGATATCCCTCGTAGGTGGCCCACTCCGGGTATTCATGCATGCCGTACTCGTACCAGGTCTGGAAGATCGCGTAGAGCCGGGCGGAATCGTTCTGCCCCGGGGCGTTCGCATGCAATGCCTGGAAGCGATCCTGGAAGCTCGTGCCGGCAATCTGCGCGGTGAGCGATGGCGCAGTGATACTCATGATGAGAAGGAGTGCGAGAGTAGGAAGAAGATGCATTCGACGGGCGATCATCGTTGTGCCTCTGGGTCTTCGTTCGGCGATGCATGTACCATGACGAGGGGGACCAAGTATACGCCGGTTTCGGGAATGATCATACGGAGTGTGAACGTGGGCATGGGCCGGGCCCCGGACGCAGCAGGATCGAAGAACCGGCCGAAGTGCGTCCGGGCGCGAACCCGCGCTCGCGCCCCGCCCCACCGTGCGGAGCAGAACCCCGCACGAACTGCGCACCTCATATTTCATCGCTCATGGCTCTACCACGCGTATGCTTCCGGCGCCTGATTCCCCGGGCCGGGCCAGATCTCATTCAACTTCTTCAACGTCTCCTCGCTCAATTCCAGATCCAGCACAGCGGCGTTCTCCTCCAACTGTGCAAGCGTGCGGGGCCCGATGATCGGCGAGGTGATGACGGGATTGGCCAGCACCCATGCGAGCGCCACATCCGCAGGGCGGATGCCGATCTCGCTGCAAAGCGCCTCGTACGCCTCCAGTTGCGGGCGAATCCGTTCGGCCGCCGCAAGCAGTTGCGGGCGGGCGCGCCGCCCCTCCTCCGCACCGCCCAGGATGCCGGCCAGGATGCCGCCGCCGAGCGGGCTCCACGGGATCACCCCCACGCCAAGCGCACGGCAGGCGGGAAGCACCTCCAGCTCCACATGCCGGTTGCGCAGGCTGTAGATGCTCTGCTCGCTGACAAGCCCGAGGAAATTCCGGTGCGCCGCGATGGCGTTCGCCTGCACGATGTTCCAGGCGGCGAAGTTGCTGCTTCCCACATAGAGCACCTTGCCGTCGCGAACGAGGATCTCCATCGCCTGCCATATCTCTTCCCACGGCGTGTCGCGGTCGATATGATGCATCTGATAGAGATCGATGTGATCGGTGCGCAGCCTGCGAAGGCTCTCCTCGCACGCACGCCGGATGTGATATGCGGAGAGGCGGGCGTCGTTCACGCCGTCTCCCATCCGCCCATACACCTTCGTTGCCAGCACCACGCGCTCGCGCCGGCCCTCTCCAAGAGCGAACCAGCTCCCAACGATGTCTTCGGTGGCCCCCTTGCCTGCATCGCCTCCGTACACGTTCGCGGAATCGAAGAAGTTGATCCCGAGATCGAGCGCGCGATCCATCATCGCATGGCTCTCCGGCTCGGTGGCATACCCGCCGAAATTCATCGTGCCGAGACAGAGCCTGCTTACCTGTAATCCCGTACGTCCCAATCGTTTGAACTGCATTGTGTCGATCGTGTTGTTGTGAGTTCGTATTCGTGTTCGCGTTCAATCGCGTGCATACCTCATGCCGGCCTGCGGTGGGCCGCGAGCCGGATCATCCCTCCGTGCGCCGGCGCGCGCGTTTCCATTCGCGCCAATCGTGCACCACCGCACGCGCCATCAGCCGCGACGCATGGTGAAGCCAGTCGTTGGAGCGATAGCGAAGATCGGCGAGGATGGCCGGCACATGCTTCGCGCTCGCCAGGTGAAGGTTCGCCGTCTCCTGGCCCATGGCCCGGAGCAGACGCCGCTCCAGCGAAGGGTTGCGGAGGCGCACCGGATCGATCCGCTGGCAATCGGGTGCCAGGCGGCGCACCACCCAGTTGATGCCGATCGCAAGGAACGGATCGGCGATGTGAACGGCATTGCTGCGCACCCACATCCCGTAGCGTTCGTCCGAATGCCCGGCGCCGCCGGCCCATGCGGCCGCGGAGATGGTGAGCTCCTTCGCCTCTCGCGCGATGAAGCCCCCCTCCCAATCCAGCAGCGCCACGAATCGCCGGCGCCCAAGGCTTCCAACGCCGGCCGCACGGCGCTTCATGGTGTAGGCGTGCCCGCGTTCCGGCATCAACTGGCCGAGCAGTTCGAGAACCGCGATGGGGACGGCAGCATGATGGTCCGGAAGTTCGCGCAGGCGCGCCCAGAAGCGCGCCGGATCGAAGCGGATGCGGCACACGAGGAGTCGCAGCCAGCGATGCCGCTCGGTGAGAATGAACGGCCGCCCGCCGCGCTCCAGCATCGAACGGTAGCCGTCCAGAATCGCGTTGCATGCCTCCTGCGGCGGCAGGGAGAGATGGCCGATCTCGATCAGAAGCCGCGCGCTGGTTGCAAGCCGCACCAGATCGCCGGTATACGGCAGCGGATGGGCTTCGTCAAGATCGTTTACGCCCCAGACGAGGCGCCCCTCCGGATCGCGCCACGTGCCGAAGTTCGCCGTGTGCAGATCGCCAACCGCCACCACCAGCGGAGCCGCGTTCAGCTCCGCACAGAGCGCCGGCCACAACTGCGCCCATCGATAGTAGGTGCCGCGCAGAAAGGAGAAGGGATCGGCCGCCATCCTTCTATGCTTCAACGCAAGATCCGCAGGGAGGAGCGTTATGCGTTTCCCCAGCCAGGTCTCGTATGCGGCTACGGATTCGCGTATCGTCATGCACGCCTCCGCCGCGCGCCGCGGGTCGAGGCCGCATGCTTGCCGTTCTTCGCGAGGTTCTCGTCGCTCCAGTTCCACCACTTCAGCATCTCGGGATCGTGCGCGGACTCCCCGGCGAAATAGACGGCGCAGCGGAACACGTAGAGAAGGCAGCGATCCTGCACGACGCCGGCCACACGGTTCGAACGATCGTAGAGATCATCCGGCGAGCGTCCTTTCAATGCCTGAACGGAGGTGATGCCGATGTCGATCAGATCGTTCGCGATCGACGCCCCCACGCCCGGGATCGTGCGCAACTCCCGAACCTGTGCACGATGCAGCGCCTCCGCCGTGCCGATCTCCGCCCTCCTGGACTTTCCCCGGGATGTCATGGTCTCCTCTCCGTTTCCGTTGTCCGGTTCAATGCACGTCCAGATGCAGTGCACCATCGATTGCAACACGCGCCGTGAACCCGCTCTCTGTTGTATAGACGGCGATGGGGCGCACTCCCCCCACGATGGCGTGCGAGGTGATGCGGGGCGTAAGCGGGCGGTTCAACGCCTTCTCCAGCCGGCCCTTCGCATCGGCGATGTGATCGGCAAGCGGGAAGTGCGATCCCTCCGCGATGTTCTGGCGGAACGCGCCGTGCAGAAGCCAGTCCGCCGCGTTCGCCAGCGCATGATGCGTCTCCAGACTGTAATCCAGATCCCGCATGTACACCTCGTTGCGGGCGGCATCGTATGCCGGCGTGCCGACGAGATAGATCGTGCCGTTCACGTCGCCGGCGAGCGCAAGCTGCACAACGGCCTTCGCCCCGGCGCCGTAGATGGAGGCGGCCACGATGCGCACCTCGTGCCCCACCATGTGGAACGTGTCCGCTGCAAGCGCCCGGGCGAGCATGGTCCCGGCCTGCCCGTACGTGAGGCTCCCCTCCACCACCACATGAAATCCGTTCCCGGTTTTCTCCACCGTCCTCAACTTCGGCAGCGCCATGGAGCGGATCTGCGGCTTCGCCCCGAACACCACTGCGGGCGTCGCGGTGAAGCCGGCAACGGTGCTCACGCTCTGCCCGGACCCGTTCAACGGCCCGGCGAACGCACCGGTTGGCGACATCGTCAGCCAGAGCCCGCTGTCCAGCGGGATGGGCTCCTGCAGTTGCTTCCAGACCTGCTCCCCCATCGAATGGAACTGCGCAAGCTCCCGAATGCGGTTGTCCGCCAGGCGAGCACCCTGCTTCAGGCCGTCGCTGAAGGCATCGTTCACCTTCCCGGTGATATCGAACTTGAGGAAGGTGACCTCGCACCGATTGCCGAACTGAATGGGGAGAACGGTCGAGACCGGTGCGAGCGCCCAGTTGTCGGTCCATCCAACCTTCGTCTCCATCCCGACCACGGCCTCGCGGGGCGCCTCGTCAACGCCGCACGATCCCAGCTCCTGCCAGAAGAACCCGCCAACGAACGGCTTCTCGATTCGCTGTGCGAACTGGAACCAGTAGCGAACGCGGCTCTCGGCACGTATCGTATTACGATTCAGCGTGATCCGTAGCGGATCGCGACGCAGCTCGTACCGGATGCCGACGTCGCCAACCGCATTGCTCGTGGCAACGGTCCAGTCGTTCGCCCGCTGCGATGCCGGAACCGAACGCTCCACCTCGCCGAACATGCCGGCGAGATTCACCGATATCGGAATCTCCACCATGGACTCCTCCACCGGCGGCAGGGGAACCGGCGGCACCGCCCCGGGCTTCGGAACCACGAGACTGGAGCCGCAGCCCGCCAGGCCGTGCGCAGCAAGGGCTGCAGCAATGCAGAACGCGGAGGCAATGCGTGCGCGGACGTTGAATCGGATCGGCATAGGTGTTTCGAACGGGAAAGCTCCTCGGCACAATTCGCAACGGCAGCAGCCGTGCGCCCGGCTACCATACTACGAGCGGCGTCTCTTCATCAGGAGCCGCAATGCTCCATCAGAAGATGGGCGAGCGAATCCTCGAGGTGGCGACAGCGCCCCGGATGGACCGGCGAAACCTGCATCACCGCGGAGCGAGGTGCCGTGAGCCAGTGAAAACGCTCCGACGGCGGCAGCAGGCCGATCGGGCCGCCGGCCGGCCCACCGGCGCAGACGAGCCGGAAGGCATCGGCATAGCGCCTCAGGAGCGCGCGATCCAGCGCCGGTGCGAACCGGGCGACGCGCTCGTCCGCGATCGTGAAGCAGGCGTCCAGATAGTTGGCGGCACGGGCATGCACCACCACACCGATGTTCATGAACACATCGCAGTGCACGCGCGGCACCAGCCGCACGATGGCGTAATCGTACTCGATCCACGCATCGCCGCCGTGAAGAGCAGTGCTCATCGCCGGTACCTCTGTTCGATGGGCGGTGCGGTACGAAGCGCCTCCTGCGCATCCACGATCGCCCTGACAAACCCTTCCCGCCCCTCGAGGCGCCGCGTCAGGTAGCGGACATAGGCGGCGCGTGCTTCCTCCGCCGATGCGAAGGCCGGCTGCACACCGGCGGGAGAATCCATCAGCAACGATTCCGGAAGGGCCGCCGCAACGGCCGCGATCGTCTCCGGCGTCAACCTCGCGCTCATGCGCCGGTCCGCCTCGGCAATGTCACCCGCCAGCGGCAGCAGAACGTGATCGCGAATCGGCGCGAACGGCGAAACGATTCTCGCGTCGTCCAGCGTGTCCCAGTTGTGATGGAAGTAGAGCGCGGCACCGTGATCGATCAGCCAGAGCCCTCCCTCCCACACCAGCATGTTCGGGTTGCGCGCGGTGCGGTCGATGTTGGTGACATACGCATCCAGCCAGACGATGTCCGCGGCGAGATCCGGATCGATATCGGGAACGGCCAGCGGATCGTAGTTGAATGCGCCGGAGAGATATCCAAGCCCCACGTTCACGCCGCGGCTCCCCTTCAGGATATCCTGAATCTCGGGATCGCGTTCGGAACGTCCGAAGCTCTCATCGATCTCCACCAGAACCACGGCGGGGACCGGCAGGCCGGCCGCCCGCGCAAGCCCGCCAACGAGCAGCTCCGCGATCAACGCACGCGCTCCCTGGCCGGCGCCGCGGAACTTGGCAACGACATACTCTCCCCCCTCGGCCTCCAGGATGGCGGGGAGCGATCCTCCCTCGCGAAGCGGCGTCACATACCGTGTTGCGGTCAGAACCGGAAACATGCGATGAGTTCCTTGTAGTACGGTCTTCAAGGCGACGCGCGCGGCGAACTGCCGGGGCATCGCCGGGATGATGCGGCGTTCGGTTCCGGAGGTTCAGAACTGATCCTCCTTGTCGCGGAACAGAACGTTGAACGTGGTCATCGATCCGTAGCAGCGCGTGATGTACTGCTGCATCTCCACTTTCTCCGCATCGCTCAGCTTCTCGTGCGCATTGATCTTCTGCTCCAGCACGCGAAGGTTGTTGCGCATCATGACGATCTTGTGGAAGAAGGTCTCGATCGGCACCTCCTTCGATTGCAGGCTCGCATCGGAGGGGCGCATCACCAGCATCCCATCGTGCCAGCGCCCACCCAGCAGATCGATATCCTCATCCTTGTGCCCCAGCCCGAGGCGATCGATCAGCGCTCCGTTGATCTGTGCGATGAATCCGGCAAGCGGCATCTCCAGGCCGGCAATCGATGCCGTGGGCTCGGCCGGCTGCAACTGGCTCGCCTCCGGCGATACCGTGCGCACCGCGCCATCCTCGAACTGAATTTCCACCGTGCGCTCCGCAATGGTCTTCACAACACCAAGGCCGTACGCAGGATGCTTCACCTTCATTCCGAACCGCAGGGACTGAACGTTCATGGAGTTATCGGCAAGTAGTTACGTGTCTGGAGGTTCCCGGTATCGGGATCGGCGGAAGCCGGTACGGCAGCCGCCGCCGGCCATGAGCCGCCGGTACGGCGTCCGTCACTCGATCTCTTCAACCACCGACTCCCCGGAGGAGCCGTCGCCGGAGGTCCACCGCCACGACTCGTGCAGACGGATGCGCCCGTCCGCCAGCACCTCCGGAACGGATCGGCAGATGCCGGTCATCAATTCTCCGGAGACATTCAGATGCTGGTATCTCAGGTCCAGGATGCCCGCCTCGTCCGCAACGGCAACGAAGGAGCCGAAGCGCACGCTGCCGCCGCTGTAGGTACCGCACACGAGATCCTCATGCTGATGGTACTGAAACGTCGTCTCCTCCTCGGCGTCGCCGTTGGAGGTGCTGGAGACCAGCACGAAGACCTTGCCATCGTAGTCGATCATGGATGTCCGGATCAATCTGGCAGAATCGCCTCCGCTGCTCACCGCCGTACGCCGGCAGGATCACGAGAAAGCACGAGGCCGGTCTGGAAGAGATGAAGCTGCCGGGAGATGTGCAGCGCATCGTAGAACTCGAGCCGCACGAAGCCGTCGGTGCCCCCCTTTCGATCGGCCGAAAGATACAACTCCCGGTCAGGTCCGCATCCTGCCCGCACCATGGTATCGAACCGGGCGGTGAAGAAGAATGCATAACAGACGCCGATCGTGGCGAAGAGGATGAAGAAGCCGGCAAGCCAGGCACGAATGCGTTGATACTCCAGGGCAAGATAGGCGATCACGTTGATCAGGAAGAAGGCCACCAGACGCTGCGCGGGAAAGACGATGCCGCTGCCGAAGAGCGGAAGCACAAGCATGAGCGCCGGCAGAGGGAGCGCGAGCACCACGTTCAATCCGGGGCGCCGCCGGCGGGCGAAGCGGAGCGCCGCAAGCACCACCGCGGCGCCGATGCCGGCCGCAAAGAGATAGTTGGCAATCTCCATCGGCAGGCCTGGCTCCGCGACCCCCTTGAAGCGCTGTACCGGCTGGACCGCCGCAGCAAACAGATGCGCGCGCATCAGTATGAAGCCGGCCGGAGTCTCGGGCCCGTTCGCGATGCCCGGCGCGGCCGGGCGGGCCATGAGGTAGTGGGCGAAGAGCAGAATCGACGGCAGTGCCGCCACGGTGAGCGTGCGGAGCCTCCCCAGGTCGCGACGGAGCGCCGCGGAGGCGGTGCCGGCCCAGAGGATGAAGAACCAGGCGAAGAAGTGCGAGAGATAGGCGAGCGTTACCAGCAGCATCGAGCCCGGAACCGAGGCAGCCCAGCGCCGGACCAGAAGCAGGTGCGCCCCGTAGAGCGCGATGCCGAGCCCGGCGTAGAAGCTGAGATTGCCCAGCCAGAAGCTGTAGTTGAAGGCGAGGAGAAGCGCCATCCAGGCGATCATGGTATCGCAGCCGCGCAGTGTGATGCGCATGAAGCGGATGATGCCGGCATAGAGCAGCCACATCGATGCCACCAGGAACAGCTTGCCCGCGAGTTCCTGCGGGAACAGAAGATGCAACGTTGCGATGGCGATGGTGGAGATCGAGTTCGGCGGGATGCAGTCCGCGAGCATATATCCCTCGGCCCCGTGGCCTCCAGTTGCCATGCGTTCCAGGAGAACCCCATGGTAGAGCCACTCCGGATAGTCCTGGAGCGGGATGAAGCGGAAGGCGAAGATGAAGGCCGCCAGCACCACCAGATGCACGGCCATGGTTCCCCGGAGGATCCGGGCTGGCCGGGGAGCCGGCTCGCCGGCAGGATTCATTGAACGGATCATGCAGCCAATTCAATCGGGCTGCCGCCCGGGAGCATATCGTGGAACGATATGCCGGACGGCGAGGCCTGTGAACGGCATCAGGGCGCCGCGGAACATGGGGAGGAACCCGCGACGGCGCCAGTCATTTCGCCGTCGCCTTCACGTGCATGCGTTATTGCGTTCCTGCGAGCACGTTGGGTGTGATGTGAACGAAGGCATAGTGCCACGGCTCGTACGGCTCCTCCAGGGGTCCGGAGAAGCGATCGGAGACGGCGCAGATCGCCTCGTGCAATCGCGCGGTCCAACCGGGCAAATCCCACTCGCGTGCGATCCGGTCGCTGGAACCTCCGGCAACCACCCGCCCCCGGCGGCGGATGCGGAAGTCGAATGCGCGCAACTGCCCGTGCTGCGAGAGCCCCGGCACGGCCACCGTCGGCGGCGATGGAGGCTGGAAGGAGCGGAGGAAGACAACGAAGCAATCCATGCCGACCGGCGTCGGGACCGAGTCCAGCATCGTGGTGGAATCCGCCATCCATCGCATCAACGTATCGTGCAGCATCGCGGCGATGCTTCCAACGGAGCCCACATTGTTCCACTTGTGGATCTGGTCCCCCAGCGTTCGTATCTCCATCCGGACATCGAGCGCGTATCCGGGATTCCGTTCCTCGAACGCGTGCTGCACCTTTCTGAGCTCGAAGATCGTGGTGCCGTAAAGATCGGATCGCCGGAACGCCTCGATCTCCTCCGGCGACCATGCCCACTTGGCAACGATCTCCGAATCGCTCCGGTTGAGATAGTATCGGATCGCGAGAAGGCGCCGGGCGGGATCGTTGATGCGCGCAAGCGCGTGCGCCACCCGCCCCGGCAGCCGCTCCGCAACGGCCGCGGTGTAGCGGCGCAGCATCTCCGCCGCCGGCGAACCACCCGCACGGAGCCGCGCCGCAGGAAGAAGGAGGAGAAGGATGAGGAAGAGGAGGATAAAGCGCATGATGATCCAAAGATAGGGGTGCGCGAGCGATTCGATTCCCGGCCTGGTGGATTCTCCCGCCCTCTCATCGATGAACCTGGCCCCAACGGACAAGAGCCGCCTCACCGAGAATCCGCAACGATCCATGTGCCGGAGAACCTGCATTCGGATGCTGCAGGCAGCGGCTCAGATGCTCGGACGGCGCCCCGGCAGCACGATATGTTCACGGCCGTATGACCAGTGCGATGGCGACATGGGTCGCCGGAGCCACGGGTCTCACTCTGGAGAAGTAGTATGAGCCCTGCGCTCGTCATGATACTCTGGACGGGTGTGGCCGTCACAGCAGGCATTGTACTCGGTGGCATTGCGTTCTTCGGCGGCATCGTTCCGGACCGCCTCCGCACAAGGTGCGCAATCTTCCGGGGCTCGGCTCCGCTTGTCTGCCTCGCCTGGATGCCGATGGCATTCATGCTCTACTGGGCCTGGGCCTGGTCAACGGACCTCGAAACGCAGGTGGGCGCAACTGACTATTGGACCGTGCGCCTTCCGAACAACTACGAGTTGACGTTTGTCGATTTGGATACATCGGCCAGCTTGACCAACGGTTCCGACATTCCACCCGCCATGAATGTCACGCAAGTTGGTGTAAGCGGCGGGCTAATATTCGGACGTGCCGATGGGGATGGGTTTGTGCTGAACAGCGCAACAGGAGAACTGGAGCACGGTCCCGAGCGAGAGATCTTCGCACGCCACGGATTGGACTCCCTGCAGCTACGGGGAGCGCGCGATTTTACGATGGGGCGCGAGCCGACGATACTGGACTCGATGATACTCGTTCAGTTGATTCTCGGCATCCCGATCGGAGTGCTGAATGGAGTCTGGCGCAGCTACTGCCGGGAACCCGCTCCGGGTGATGAGCGCGGCACCGATAGCTCGTGGCGGGAACGAAGCAATTGACCGCACGGCCGTTCACATACTGCTCCCCACGGCAATGTGTTATCGAGGAGTTGCGCTCCGCGATCTCCTCCGGGGGAAGGGGCCTGAGTAAAACTCAGGCCCAACATGGTGTTGACGGCGGAGGAGCTTCCTTCCTCATACGTACCCGGTACCAACCGCATGTCACGGCCGTCCCTCCCCTTCCTTCGCGCCCTCTCTCCTGACAAAGATGTGGTAGGTCACATTGTCCCAGGCGTTGTGAATGCCCGCGAAGAGGAGAAGCAGTGCCGCAGCGGCAACAACGAACAGCGACACGGTAGGACTCGAACGGACCAGACAGGCGGAGGCGGCCAGCATGCCGTATGCCGCCAGCGGAAGCAGAATATGAAACAACACATCCTCGAGCTGAAGCCTGTATATCCCCTGCCGTCGCATGCGCCAGGTGATGATCGCACCGTACACGAATCCGCACAGCCCCATGATCCCCCAGAGCACCGCCACGATATCGATGCCGTCCCACGGTGCGCTGGCAATTCCCGCGAGGAGCAGCACGGCCGAGAAGTGAACGATGGTGGGCGTGGCAAAGCTTTCGCCCGCCTCGGCCTCCTCCGCGGAGCGGAGTATGTTCGCGATGAGGGTGAGTACAACGAACTGCAGGCCGATCAGCGCGCCTGCCGATGACCCGATGATGACGTAGAAGTTCTCCCATCCGGCGAGAGGCTTCATGATGAATGCAGGTTGGTTGTACGGTGAGAGTAATCGGCATGCGCCATGCGAGCGGCCTCGGCATCGGACCATCCCTCTGTTCCGAAATCATGCAGCGTACATCGGCGGAGCCCGGTTCGCTCTCCGGGCCTCACGCGCACGGCACGGTGGCGCTCCTGCTGCCGGGCGTGGCGACCGAACGATCCTGCGCTACGAGCGGCCCATGTATTGTTCGTCGCCAACCTTCTCCATCCAGTCCACCGTTCGGCCGCCCAGCCGCTCCTGCACGGCGATGTGCGTCATGGCCGTGGTCGCCGTGGCGCCGTGCCAGTGCCGCTCGCCGGGCGGGATCCAGACCACGTCGCCGGGGCGGATCTCCTGCACCGGCTCCCCTTCGCGCTGCACCCACCCGAGCCCGAACGTCACGATCAGCGTCTGCCCCAGCGGATGCGTGTGCCACGCGGTGCGGGCTCCCGGCTCGAAGGTGACGCATGCGCCAGCCGCTCGTGCCGGCTCCTCGGTTTCGAACAGCGGATCGATCCGCACAGTCCCCGTGAAATACTCCTCCGGTCCCCTGCCAGATGGGCGGGACCCGTTTCTCCTGATCTCCATTCTCTCTCCCTGTGTGAAAGGCGTTCGCGAAGATAATCGGACGTGCGCATGGTTCCCGAGCTGCAGGTTCGTCGGAGAATCTGCACAGCGCAGAATCTGTCACGAAAGTACACCGACGAGCGCAATCTCAGAGGCCGAGGGAATCGCGACGACAACGTGAATGTTCACCCCCGTGCTATTGCGCGTGAAGACAGATTGAACATCCACTCCCGGGCCCCTGCAAGCGAACGGAGTGAGCGCGGCGACCATTTCGATGTTCCGCGAGCGAGTGCAACGACGGCAGCAACCGTTCCGGCATTCTGCTGCAAGCCGTTTCCCGGTTAATCGCGGAGATGAATCTTCAGATCGTGCGGGGCGGGACGGCCCGCACCGGACTCCAGCGCGTCGCGGAGGCTGAGAAGGAATGTCCCCCACTTGGTGCTGCAATGGTGCATGAACTCCACCGGCTCCTTCCAGTTGGCGTGCTTGAAGATGATGAAGGTCTGCCCATCCCTCGGCTCCAGGCGGAACGTGACCTCCGTATCGAGCCACTCGCTCGGGCCGCTCGTGCAGCGCCAGCGAATCAGCCGGCCGGGCTCGGCATCGAGCACGAGCATCTTGCAGAAGCCGAAGTCGATGGTCCCTCCCTTCGCCGGGTCGCCGCCTGCCGTGGTGACCCACCAGGCACGAAGCCCTTCGATGCTTGCCAGCTCGTTGTACACGGCCTCCGGACTCGCGTTCACGCCAACGCGGTGAAGAATGTCATGTGTTCCTCCCTGCTTCCGGGCATCATCGGCGGAGGAGAACATCGCCGCAAACGGGCGTCCGTCGAAGGCGGACCGGGCATACACGATCTTCGCGTTCTCCACGCGATGCCACTCGGCAACCAGCGTGACCGCCTCGGCCGGCGCCGCGGTCTCCATCTCCATGAAGATCGCGGCGTTGTCACCCTCACCGATGATGACCTTGATATCGAGGCGCCGGACGATCTGCATCAGTTGCGTAAAGGTCGCCATGTAGGCGTCGGCGTTCGGGTATGTCTCGAAGAGGCCAACGAACGTCATGTCATCAGCCAGACAGGTACGCGCCTTCGCCAGATCCCCGGCGACAACCGCGTCGTAGTACTCCCGGAGTATTGTTCCTGCATTCTGCATTATCGTTCTCCCGATGTATGATGTTTGGACTCTCGATTGATCTATGCCCAGGTGTTCAGCGGCCGGCCGGTTTCCAGGAAGGACTTCAGGCTGGAGAGGACGCGCGGCCAGCCGTTGCCGATCCTGCGCGGCATGTCCGACGCGGGGTCCAGTTGGTCGTGCGTTACGGTGAGACGAACCATGTCGCCGACGGGCTCGATATCCATGGCGACGCGGGAGTATGCGCTTCTGTCCGCAGCATTGGCGGGCTCCGCCCAGGTCATGACCAGCCGTCTGTTCGGCACGGCCTCCAGCACTTCGCCAACCACGCGTACCGTGCGCTTCTCATCGCCCGAGACATGCTCCCATTTGGACCCGGGCTGCCAGTCCGACACGTTCTCGTTTCCCCAGTACTGGCGTGTCAACTCCCCATCGATCAATGCCTGCCAGACCCGGTCAGGAGTCGTGGCGATGTAGGTGACGTAGACAAACGTTTCACTGCTCATGGCTGTTTCTTCTCCCGTTCAAGTTTTGTTTTCAGGTCATGCAGCGCATCCAGACGGGGCTGCTCGAACTTCTGTATCCATCGCCGGTAGATCTCGTGGATGGGAACGGGATTGAAGTAGTGGAGCTTCTCCCGTCCCTTCCACTTCACCGAAATGAGATTGGCATCCTCGAGAAGCCCCAGGTGCTGCGTGACCGATTGCCTGGCCATCTCCAGCCCCTGGCACAACTCGCTCAGTGTCTGCCCGTTCCTGGCATGCAGACGGTCGATCAGCGCACGCCGGCTGGGGTCCGCCAATGCCTTGAACACCTTGTCGATCTGTGTCATCTGCTTCTCCGTCATATGCAGGCGTTTACCTGCGTGTTCAAATATATGCAGGTGAATGCCTGCATGTCAAGAGCTGGCGTATTTTTTTCAGATAGAGATGGTGTGAAGATCGTGGTAGTTGTGCGGTGGCTCATTGCCGCCAGCGCTCATCGCTCGCGACATCGCGGACCATTTCGATCCTGGAGAATCGTCTTCACGCCGCACCGTGCGCGCGGCCTGGCGTCTCCCTCGGAGGGAGCATCGCTTCGCCGGGCATTACCGCTCCACTCTCACCCGCACATTCTTGTAGCCCGGCGTGCCGCTCTTCGGGTCCACGCGCATCCCCACCAGAACGTTCGCCTCCGGATAGTACATGGCCGCGCAGCCCGGGGCGATGTCGTAGGCGGCAACGCGGATGCCCGGCATCGCGCCGGTATCGGAACGCACCGTCACGCGGTCGCCCTCCTGCAGGCCAAGCACAGCAAGGTCCGCAGGGTTCATCATGATCACGTCACGGCACGGCTGGTTGCGGTAGCGGTCGTGCTCCTCGTAGACCACGGTGTTGAACTGTCCCTCGGAACGGATCGTCATCAGGCGAAGCTCGCCCGGCGCAAGCACGTCACTCGGGGTTGCCACCGGCACGAACCGCGCCCGCCCGCCGGGAAGAGGAAACCGCGGCTCGTGGCGCACGCGCCCCTCTACGTGAAACTCCTCCCTGGTGCGCCCGATCTCCGCAACCGGCGCGTACCCCGGAACAACGCTCGCCATCACGCGCCGTATCGCGTCGTGATTGCGCAGCGCACGGAAGTTCACCGGACCATCCTCCGGCAGAAGCCGGGCGCCGATGCCGGTGATGATCTCCACCTCCGACTTCAACTCGGACGACGGGCGCTGCATGCCTCCGTCGGAAAGCCGGACGAAGCTGAACATGCTCTCCTGCGTGGTAGTCTGCAGCTCCTCGTCGCGCACGCAGGTAGGGAGGATCAGCACCTCCCCTTCCGGTTGCTCCGGCGACACGCAGACGTGCCCCTGGTTGAGCTTGGTGCTGATATGCACCGCGGTGCCGATACGCCCCAGCGCACGTGCGGCGTAGGCGAGATCCGGATTCGCCGCGTAGAAGTTCCCTCCCATCAGCAGCGCGAAGTCGATCCGTCCATCGTGCGCCGCATGCAGCGACGTCATGGAATCCATTCCCCTTCCTTCCGGTGCCCTCAGCCCGTACAGATCCTCCATCGCCTTCAGGAAGCCGGCCTTCAGCTCCGGCGCAAATCCCACGGAGCCGATACCCTGCACGTTGGAGTGCCCGCGGATCGGCATCAGCCCGGCGTTCGGGCGCCCCACCATTCCGCGGGCGAGCGCGAGGTTGGCGATCGCATGCACGTTGTCCACGCCATGCTCGTGATGCGTGATCCCCATCGCCCACATGAACACGGCGTTCCGCGCGGCTGCATACCCCCGGCCGACCCGCACGATCGTCTCCGCATCCACGCCGCAGTCCGCAGCGAGACCGGCGAGCGACTCCCGCTCCAGTTCGGCGCGCAGCGCATCGAAGCCGGCCGTGTGGTCCGTGATGAACCGCTCATCCAGCCCCCCCGCGTCGATCACCACCTTGAGCAGCCCCTTCAGCAAGGCGATGTCGCCGCCGATCCGGGGCTGCAGATAATCATCGTTGATGGCGGAGCCGAAGAGAAGCGAGAGCGGACGGGACGGAATGTTGAAGCGATCGAGGCCGGTCTCGCGCAGCGGGTTCACCACGATCACCTTCCCCCCGTGCGACCGGATCTTCGCGAGCGTCGTGATCAGGCGCGGATGATTGCTCGCCGGGTTCGCGCCGATCAGGAGCACGAAGTCCGCATGCTCCACATCCTCCAGCGTCACCGTGGCCGTGCCGGTTCCGATGCTTGCTGCAAGGCCCACGCCGCTTGCCTGATGGCAGTAGTAGGAACAGTTGTTGACGTTGTTGGTGCCGTACACCCGCGCCAGCCACTGCAGCAGGAAGGCCGCCTCGTTGCTGCTCCGTCCGGATGAGTAGAAGAATGTCCGCTCCGGATCCACGGCGCGCATACGTATCGCAATGCGATCCAGCGCCTCGTCCCAACCGATCCGCGCATAGTGCGCGTCGCTGCCGCGGCGGAGGACCGGATAGGCGAGGCGCCCAAGGTTTTCCAGTTCGCGCGGGCTCAGCCGTGCAAGCTCCGCAACGGCGTTCCGCTCGAAGAAGTCCGGCGCAAGCGGCGGCTGCATGTCCGCGGCCATCGCCTGTACGCTCTTCTTGCAGAACTCCGGGAAATGCCCCAACTCGTTGGTCATCCCCCCTGCCTGACCACCCATGCCGTAGGCACAGGTCTTGCAGGAGTTGTGCGATGCCATCCGCTTCCAGAAGCGAACGGGGCCGCCGTACGCCTCGAGCGACTTGCGGAGTGTATATGCAATGGCGGCCATGCCGCCGCCGGACGTGACGTTGCTCATCCTTGCTTCGGAGACGATGCGTAGAAAAACTTCAACGCTCTCTGCGGCGCTCGAGAACCAGGCAGCCTCAGTCCTCTGTCGGCACCGCAGGCCGTCAAGTTAGCAAGTTCGATGAATGATTGTGACGATGGATCAGCGGCGCCAAAGCCTGGAGACCGGTGTGATTGGGAGAGCGCTCAAGGCACTTCGATGGTGATACCTTCGAAAGTGCGGAGGGCCGCCGACCAGTCGTTCTCCTTCCGTATCATGTACGGTTTTAGGAACGGACCTTCCGGAAGATGGTCATACGCCGACGACAGGCGTTGCTTCCATGGCACCTCACGATATACAGCGCACACCCTTGTGCTCACTGATCGCAATGTTATCTTAGTGCACCCTCATCTGTAAGGGTTGGCATCTGAAATCCGTTATGATTCGGTCGGCGGTGTGGTACCGTGGTTCTGCCGTGCTACACGCATAACCACGATCCCGTCGGCCTTACTCAATTCACCGGAGATGTTCCCATGATTTCCTTCACCATTCTCAGGGCTCCGTATGCCCGTGCTGTCTTGACCGGCCTGCTGATCGGAGTTCTTGCGACATTGCCTATGGCGTCAGTTGCGTACGCAGATGTCGGGTTGCCGTGTCAGTTCTTCACGGTCGTCACAACCAACCTTCCTCCCGGCCACTACCCGTTCGATCTGAAGGTGAACTACAAGTATCAGATGACGGACGGCGGCCCTTACTCTGAATCGAGCGTCACCCCTCATCCGTCGGCAAATGGGACCATTCCAAGCAATCCATTCTACGCTACGGACCTGTCGCAGGTCGGCGGAGTGATAACATCGGTCGAATTGCTGGGACATACCATTCCAGCGGATGGAACCTCGTACGTTATCCCAACCGGCAT
>DASZRW010000080.1:0-2235 GCA_035549015.1 Kapaibacterium sp. (SeqCode) | reverse complement strand
GCTTCGTTCCTGTGTCTGATTCGAGCATCGAGCTTCCTGTTCTGAGCTCTCTCTATCGTTCGGCCCTTCACCACTTGTGCCATGGCTACTATGGCCTCTGCTGACTTCTGTTGATGCTTCACAACGCCTCGCGACGTCGCTAGCCTTTGGCACACCAACAGATCTCCCAGGATAAGACGCGTGGCGTTCACCTCATATACCCGCCGCATCTACAGCCAACCGTTCCGGATGGTATTGCACTTTGCGTCGCATAGCCCGCTCGTCCACCGTTGGCTGCCTCACATGCGGTTCGTGTTCCTCAGGCCGAGGGTTTGCCTACAGCTTCCTTCAGACCTTGCCTCGCGACACAGCCCTTGCTGTTCAACTAGCCGTTCCCACCATCAGACCCCGCTGGGGACTTCCACCCCCTAGTCACGCGCCATGCCTGGCGCACTACGCACCGAGGCCTCTGCCGCCGGAGGGCGGGGCAGAAGCCTCAGGTACATCGTTCGGATGCAGACACACACGGACGCCTTCGGCGAACGTATACAGGCACGCTACGGATTGACGCGGGTGTCGCTCCCGTCGGCCTTGGCAGGAGCGGTATCAACCGAACGCGTTCCGCCCGCGGAGTGCAGATCCGTGGAGTGCGACCCGCTCGCCGGAGAATCCTGCGCGGGACGGTCGTGCTTCGATCCCGCAGACGGTCCCGCTGCCGCGTGGATATCAGAAGTGCTTCCACCGGCTGCCGGCGTCTCGGCCGGCTTGGAACCGGACTGCTTCGTGCCGGAGGCCGCCGCATGCGGATCGTTCCCGCGGCTCACGGTGGTGCCGCCCGCGTTCCGCTGCTGCCCGGAAACTGCATGCGCATCACCGCTGCGGCCTGCCGGTGCACTTCCGGCATTAGCCGGCTGCCCGCTTGCGGCAGAGCCGATGCCGTGCGCATTCGAACCTTGCACCGAGGTCCCTCCCTGCACTGCGTGCGGGTTATCGGCGGGGGGCGTCTGCGAGCGGCGTGTGTGTGCGCCTACACCCTGCGATCCCGAACCGGTGGTTGCGGAACCGACGCTCGAACCGATATAATGCGTTCCCTCGTTCTTCCGTGCGCCGGAGCTGGCGCTGTCTCCACGCGAGGGGGATGCCGTCCGGGTCCCGCCATGTCCCGTAGCTCCGCTGCCTGCTCCCGCCCCATGCACGGATACACGCGAGGCGGTATCCTGGTCCCCATGCTGATTCACATCTGCGGAGGAGACATCCACAGGGCGCCGCTCGTGCGAGCCGAGACCGGAGCTTGCAGGGGTTTCGTCCTTGATCGTTGCCTCTGGACCGTTCGCACGGGAGGGACGATGGCGGCGAACGCTTGCGCCGTTCCCTTCCGGGATGCCGTCATCGTTCCCCGAATAGCCGCCCAGATCATGCGCGCTGCCGGTGCTGCCACCGGTCGGCTGCGACGAGGAGCGATCGTCGCTGCCGGCACTCTCACCCGCGGAGCCGTTTCCGGAGAAGGGCCTGTATGGCGGATAGTAACCGTAGTACGGCGGCGCATAGTATGGCCCGCCGGAGTAGTAGGGGGCTCCGGAATAATAGGGCGGCTGCGGATATTGAGGATAGTATCCCCCGGAGTAGGAGCCCCCCTGATAGTACGGAGCCGGATAGTAGCTTACCGCGCCCTGGCCGCTGCGGCATCCGCAGTCGGAGCCGTCACGGCTCGCAACGTCGCGCTGTGCCGCCGGGGCACCCGATTGAGCCGTTGGCTGGACGCCGTAGTTGTTGACGGTCATGCAGCCGACGAACGACAGTGACGCGAGAAGCCCTGCAAGCAGGTGGTAGATTGATTGCTTGGCGTTCATGATCTATCCTCCAATAACACGAGCGTGTACGATAAGCTCACCCGCCACGATCGCATTGCGGTGCGTTGGCTCAGGAAAGCGGACGTCAATTCACGGATACACTTGCTGCCAGCATTGATATCGTCGATGGTGCAACTGACGCAGGGCCGCACAGCGGGTTGAATGAGCCGTGAACTTTTTTCACGGTGGAGCGATCGCGAGGCCGCGGACGGGAGGATCCGGAAGATTCCGACGGGAAGATTCCTGCCGAAGCGGAGACAGGCGTCGCCCCCATTGCCTCATAATAGAAGGTAACCGAAGGTAGGATTTATCGAGGAGAAGCCAGAGCGAGGATAGCGGCAACTTTGCGTTTGACGGCAAGCAGCAGATCGAAGGGATTGAGCGAGTGTCGGAGCTGAAGGAGATG
>DASZRW010000079.1:0-70157 GCA_035549015.1 Kapaibacterium sp. (SeqCode) | reverse complement strand
GAGCAGGACGAGTATCGCTACGACTTCCGCAATCTGCTGAAGCGTGCGTACACGTGGCACTCCGGAACGGGTGCGGTGGAGGACTGGTACTATCGCTACAGCCCCGGCGGCGAGCGGGATCAGAAGCGGCTCTATGCGGCGGCATCACCGGACAGCGTGACTCCGTACGGCTGGGTATATTATGTCCTTGGTGCGCGTTCGCAGCTTGCGGTCTATCACGGCCAGCAGGTGAGCGGCGCGGCCGGGTGCGGTGGCACCGGGCGGCGCGTCTCCATCTACCCGGCCGAGTACCTGACCAACGGCATCGGCTGGAACGGTGTGCGCGAGCAGATCACGCAGGTGGTGACGAAGCCATCGGGCGTGAAGGAGTATCAGATCAGCGACCACCTTGCATCGCTTCGCGTGGCGATCGAGGGAACGGCCGAACGGCACATCGATTACACCCCGTGGGGGAACGTGCTGGGGGGCACGAGCGGCGGCGCGGTGACCGGCGAGCGGCAGACGTACAACAACCAGGAGCCGGACGGTGAGACGGGGCTGTACGATCTGAGTGACCGGAAGATGGACCCGGAGACGGGGCGGTTCGTGAGCCCGGACCGGCTGATGGAGAAGTTCCCGTCGGTGAGCCCGTACAGCTATTGCGCGAACAACCCGGTGCGGCTGACCGACCCGACGGGGATGCAGGTGCCGGAGGCTGACGGCGACGAGTGTGACGAGGAGGACCGGGTTGAGGATGCGTCGGAAGGGATACTGAACAACACGACGAACCGGCCCCTCCCGATCAACACGCGGACGAACATCGGGATGCCAGGCGAGACGCCGTTCCCGGAGGCGGAGCCCATGCCGCCGACGCCGACCAACTTCGTGCCGCCTGAACCTCGTTCGGAATCAGAAGAGTATGGCCCTCGACTCGGGCCGTTCGCGCGCATTCTGCGGGCGGTAACAAGTTCGTCGTCGGGGTTGGAGGATGAGCCGGGAATACCATCGAATGATCTGGATGCCAGTGAGGAGGCCGGATCGCCTGGAGGAGATCCTTTCAGTGGCGAGAACGATGGCATAGCAAAAGCACCCGTAGAAAAATTTTCCGATTACATCTTCAAGGAAGGTGCGACGCACGGAAAGGCGGCGGTTTTCGAGAACCTCGGCTATAGCGGAGAAAATTCTGCTGAACTTGCCAAGATATGGGAGGAGCAAGCCGCCGCAAAGTATAGTGAGGGCGATTTCACTCTCGGAAAGCTCGACCAGTATGGTCAACGCATTAACATCGTAATCCAGGTTCGAGGGATTGGCAATGCGAGTGGCCAAACTAGCTCAATGATTTCCGGTTGGATGATCAGGCCCGATGGAACCATAACCTTAAACACGCCTTTCTCAGGCTATGCAAAATGACAACACATCAAAAATATAGCCGAGTACGGCTCATTACCAGCAAATACCAAAGCGAAGGCGTAGGCCTTGGGATGTTCGGTTACATAATCGAGTCTTACGGCGATGGTAAATTTGAGGTCGAATTCTCTGATGCCAACGGCAATACGATTGCCCAAATAGTAGCCGAGGGGAAAGACCTTGCAGCGGCTCCAGAGAACAAACCAAACTGAGTGACTCGAATGCTAAAAGAGTACGATAGCACGGAACGCAAAGTGCTCAAGAACTTCTTTGGTGCATACTTCAACGAAGATTGGGACTTGGAGGCTGATACCCCCGAAGGAATAGTTTCAATCTTCGTCAACGAAACACCTAGACAGGAACGGATGGCGTTGCGCAATGCAATCCTTAACTATATGGAGCAACCGGCGACAGACAGTGAGCTTTGGGAACGCATGTTCTCAGAGCTAGGCTGCTATTATCGACCTCCTTCGGATACTCCGTCAGCGAGATCTTGGCTCCAGTCCGTTGCGGATCAGCTTATCGGCGTAGTTTCATAACTGGCCTTCCGAATATGCATCCGGTGTTCCGAACGTGAAGTTCGGGGCACCGGGTGCAAGATCTTCAGCGCATTATGCCACGGGCCGCGATTATGCTTGTGCGGCTCGGAGGGGGCGTGCCCGCGCAGCCACCCGGTACACACCGGTATCGTCGGGTGCGCTCCTTGATTTTTTACTCCCCCATTCATCGCACCAAATTGGTGCACGTTCCTCTCACCAACGTTTTTCCTGCTATGAGTATGACCCCGAGTGAGATTTTGTTCTGCTACATCGAACGCCATAATGCCGGTGTGGAGCAGGCAGATTTTTCGAGTATGCTGGATCTATTTGCACACGACGCCAGCGCCTCATTTGTGACCATGAACCGAACTCTCCTTACTGGCCGGGACGCCATTGCGGCGGCGTTCGTCGAGCACCCGCCGTCCGATCGGTTGCACGTTACGCATGTGCAACCATTGGCGGCGGGTGCCACGGCTGTCTATGCGTGGGAATCGAACCCGAACGTTCAATCGGGCACCATCCATGCGATGATTGACCATGACATGATCCAGCAAATGGTGGTTCACGTGTGGCCGCAAGGCCAATCAGACCCCCGACCGAAACGAACGGATGCGGATGTGTCGTCGTAACGACACGAAGCTCTCTTCGTCAACGTACAACGGCGGTTCAGGTGCCACCCCTGAACCGCCGTTTGTGTCCCGGACCCGGCCGACTACCGGGTGTTGAGCCGCTTGCTCGCGAATCATTCGTCAGCTATCGGGCGCGGCCCGGTGTGCATCCCACACGTTCAACTTCTCCGACACCAGCGCAAGTGTCCGCTCGTCCCCGCGTTCCGCCGCCGCCTGCACGGCTTGCCGTGTGATTCCAAGATCACGGGCAACGGCGGAGTATACCCCACGTGGGACAGTAACGTTTCGTCGCCCGTCTTCCTGACGCGTGCCGTGCTTCCATCGTATAGTGACCGTGATCACACAGTCCCCGAATCCCATTGCTTCGGCCAGCGGCTGAATGCCACGAGCAAAGCGTAGCTGCTCGGCTCGTGAAGGAGATTGGTTACTCATTGGGCGCATCCTCCCGGGCGACACCCGTTGGTTGGCCCGGCAGCGGCACACCGGGCGCGATCGGGTAGCTGCGCTCCGCCACAAGGGGCTGCTGTTCCAGAAAGGACACAAGCCGTTGATCGGCCTGATTCTGAAGCTCCCGTATGATCATGTGCTTGACGAGGAGCGTGCGGCCAACACGCACCAGTTCTTGAATCTCCGTATCATCCGGCCGCTCCAGCTTGCCGGAGTAGTCTGGCGGGCGGGTCTCCGAGGTGAACCGCGAGGTGTCCCTCAGGAGTTCGGCGCTGTCAAGCAGATCGTGGAGGGGAAAGAACGAATCGTGCAATGCACGGCGAAGCATCTGGCATTCCAGCGAGCCGTCATTGGTGTCGGCCAGATACTGGCGTGCGGCCTGGAGCGTTGTGAAGAGGATAGCGACGGCGTTATCCAGTTCCCGCATGATCGGCGTGGGAACGAAGATGCCGGGGAGATGCCCCTCAAGTGGTGTGATTTCCATATGCGTGGTTTTGACAATGATAGAGCCGGGAGCTGTCACGCCCACGCGAGCGTCCGAGCCTTACGGTTGTCGGACTCCCGGCTGCAATATGGTAACCACGGTGCCGCGTTCAGGCCGGAGCCGTCCCGCGACACCGTTGCGTGGGTTTGACACGGCAAACCTACACAACGGCGAGTAATAACGGAAACAGGCCCGAAGGCCCATCATTCAAGGATTCCATCGACGCGGAGCGCGCATGTCCGCCGGTACAGGGGGAACGGACACACGTCAAGGGACAAATGTACAGCGGATCGTGAAAACTCCGGATTCCATTTGAGGGGGCGCCGAACGCAAGCGCCCGGTCAACGTGATGTTGGCCGGGCGCCTGGCATTTGGGTTGGAGCATCGAGAACGATGTGAACTGTTGACACGACGTTGTTCGTTCTCACGCGGCCGCACGTCCGTGGAATGACGCACCGGCATGTCCGGTGCGAAGATACGGTGTCAGATCGTTCGTTTCAAAAGTGCGGAGAGGACGTGACCCGCCGCATCGGCCAATTCCTCCAGCGCATGCCGCACGTCCGCGCGGCGGACGTCCGCACTCGGTTGCTGGCGCTCCTTCGGTGCGTTCTCCACATGCGGCTCTTCCTTGCGGCCCGGTTGCAGGTGGCGGATCTCGCCGCGCCGGGACCGCAGCGCCTGAGTGACCGCCTCGTATTCCTCGGCCATCTCCTTGAACCATTCCGCGTGGCCGTCCGGGGTATCCGGATGCAGCCGTCGCGCCAGTTCGCGATAGAGGCGGCGCGCGTCTTTCAGCGTGCGAACGCCAGCGAAGTATCGGAGATGCCGTGTCATCGATTCTGTGCGTTGCGTATCAGCAGGTATACGATGATGCCGCCCGCCGTCAGAAGCGGACCGATCGCCCAATCCGGAATCCCGTCGGGAAGCTGCCGGTCGATGTCACGCAATCCGCTCCGCGATCCGGTGTTCCAGTCGCTTCGAGGCGTACGGTCGTGAGGGCTGAACATTCTCAGCCACGGCGCGGGCGCGGTGGCCGGTCGGGAGCGTAGCGCCCATGTATCTGCCGCCGTCCGTTGTGTCTGGGTTGTGTCCATGTCATGAACTGCACCGCCTCGCGCTTGCCGAAGTGATTCTTTTCGGTGTAGGCCGTTCCCTCTTCGACACGCACGACAACTTCGGCATCGTGCGCAAGGCCCGAATCTCCCTTATACGTGCGTGCGCCCTTGTCCTCGTGCGTGATGAACATCACCGAGATGTCCGGGTGTGCATCGATCAACTCCTTCAGCGTTTCAACGTGATCGATGTATGTGCCCCACATGCGTGTGATCGAGTCCAGCACCACGAAGGAGTATGACCCCGACGCAAGGAGCCGTTCCACATCCTCGATGTTCTTGGTGTCGATGATGTCGATGTTGCTGGCCGTGATCTGCGAGCGCAGTATCCGGTCGGTCATGCCGCCAGCGGTTGAAGGTTGTTCCGAGTTGACATACAGCACGCGCTTGCCGCGTGCTTCATCCTGCAGCGCAATGACGTTGGCGTACATCAATGCGAGTGTGCTCTTGCCGTCACCCGCCGGACCGTGCAGCATGTACGTTGTACGGACGGGCACATCGCCGAAGATCGCCTGAAACAATTCCGGCAACAGACGGCGCTCGATGTTGAGTTGCGCGATATCACGCACCGTGTGCGTGACGGGTGCCGCAGCCGAAAAATCCCGCACAGTGGAATCACTCGCGCCGGAACCGCCGCCTGACTGTGGAACGCTTGCGTCGCCCGATTGCACGGGAGCACCTGCCGGGCCGTTGCCGGCGATTGTCTCCGGCGAAATGCCGTCACTCAGTCCCGGTGTCGATACGACGGAGGCAGTCGGCTCAGTGGCCGCTTCGGGTACGCTGCAATTCTCAATGCAGGCCATGTCACTGCCGAGAATGAACGTTTCGAGTTGATCGAGCGGTACATCGGAGCGTGTAAACCTGGGTTCGGTAATCCTCTTGTCCGGGTAGTCGGTGGACGGAATCCACCTATCGCCCTGAAGCTTCTCATAGGCAATCTCCACCTGGAACGTCGGCACGTCGTTCGTTCCTCCAACTCCAAGGATCGAAGCGCGGTTGCGCCAGGACATTGGCGCATACTCACGCCGTGCATGGTCGTAGGCCGAACGAAGCACCTGCTTTGCCCACACCTGTCCGGCATGGAAGTCGTGCAGCGGCTTCGTCGAAGCAAGTGCTTCCTGGGCGACCGAGTAGCCCTTGGTACCGTCTGCGAAATCGATGTCATACAGGTAGTAGCCATCACGAGGCCGGACCTGAACAACGGTTCCCAGCGTTCCGATCGGCGTATCCGATCGCGGCAGATCTTCAAGGGCTTTGACCTCCTCGCCCACCGAGAAGAGTTGGCGCGGATTGCGAACAACTCCGTCCTGTTCTGTCTGAATGAGATTGAGTGCCCACACCCATGCTTCATCGGAGAAGGGGCACTCATAGTACGTCCCCTCGAATTGGCTCGAATCGCGTTTGAAGCCCAGATGCACCAGTGTCTCAGCCTGCTCCTCGCCGAAGCGCATGATGTCTTCGCGTTTGTCTCCCTTGATGCGCACTACATCCCGGCGGACGAAATCATTCCGGAATCGTCCGACCTGAAGAGGTTTCCTCTGCGGAAGCTGCGAGCCTTCAATCCAGTTACCGGGTTTGCGGTTGAACAACGAATGCCTCTCAGCCGGAGCAACGGCTTGCCTCTCTGCCTCGCCGCTGGTGCCCTGGAATGCGGCAATTGCCGAATCATCACCACCGGCCTCGATTGCCTCGACTTCTGTTGGGCTCAACATTGTCACCTGCCCCTGAACCATCGCGCCAAGCATTGCAAGCTTGGTTGCGAGAATGTTCTTGAGCCATTCGTCCACGGCGATGTCGCAGAACAGGAAGTAGACGCGGGCCCGGCTCTTCGTGTTCGCGCGCACGACGCGTCCCATGACCTGCACGGTCTTGATCGAGTTCATCGGGGACGTCATGATGATAATCGCCCTCGGTGCGTTGCCGACCGTGTCATCAAGCGAGATGCCGGTACCACCGGAACCGACGGTTGCGAGGATCACACGCAGATCACCACGCTGGAACGCTGCGATATGTTCCAGGCGCTGCTGGCGCTCGTACTCGCCCGCGATGCCGGTGACAATGCCGATCTTGTCCGCGCCGATCATTTTTCCCAAACGTTCCTTCAGAACGCTTACCACACCGGCCTTCCTGCCTCCCCATGCCTTCTCTACCGTTCCTTCCTGAACAAGATCGGCGAAGATCACAACGCTGCGACCGGCCAGCAATTCCTCCCGTGCGAGATCGATGCAATGGTCGATCTTGTACGGTTCCAAAGAGCGTTTCTGCTCCATGAGTATCTGGGCACGGTTCGGCTTGTGACCCTCCTGTTCGGCCTCGTCGATCAATGCCTCCTCAATCGACTCCATGAGCAATTCAACGGAGTGATCTACCGGCACGTCAACCATGCGGGAGAACTCCAGATTGCTCAGTTCGATTTCTCGCTTGAGCATCTGGCGATTCTCCGTCAACTCGTCGAAGATGCGTGCGAGGCCGGCTGCCGCCTTCTTCGGAGCAAACTGGCTCATCGGTTTGAACTCACCTCGCCGGATAACCTCGCCGCGCTTGTTTCTGACTTCCTTACTCCACGTGTATCCAATCCATTGCATCAACCGCTCGAACTGTATTCGCGATTGATACAGACCGGCTCTTTTCAGATACTGCACGTCGCCCGGCTTGTCGGCGGGCGTGGCGGTCACGAACATGACGCGGGGAGCATAATCCGAAAGGATCATGGCCCGGTCTGCTCGC
Organism: Kapaibacterium sp. (SeqCode); assembly: GCA_035549015.1. GTDB lineage: Bacteria > Bacteroidota > Ignavibacteria > OLB7 > OLB7 > JAFDZV01. The sequence continues at coordinate 62,833 of DASZRW010000079.1, read as the reverse complement.
AACGATCCACCGCTGTCCGTGTTCTTCAGGTTGTGCGCCTCGTCGTAGATGAGGCAGGATATGGCGTCACACCACGGCTTCAGGACCTCTTTCTGTACTTCCTCCCATTCATCCTCCGCCTTGATCGCTGCGGCAATGCGTGGATCGTTCAGCTGCGCTTCGTTGATTTTCGCGATAGCGGCATCCTTGTCGATCTTCCGCATACCCTTCGTCTGGTTAATCTCCTTTCGGGCAAGCGTGTACTCCTTTATCGCATCCTTTCGTTCCTTGAACGCGATTGCAACCGCGCTCTCCGCCTCGTTCTTTTCCAGTGCCTTCAGGAGTGAGAGATCACTGTACGTTCCCACGTTGATGCCATCCACAACGCCCATGTTCGGACGGAAACGCACGACATTTACCGCTCCATCGGCAAGGTTCGGATGCTCGTCGTAGCCAAACTCGTCGCCATCATACAGTCCCGTGTAGTTCTTCGGACGTCTGGCGACTCGTTCCTTGGGATCGAACTTGTCAGGAGCGGCGAAGCCAAGCTTCAGCGCATCGCCGAAGAAGCTCTGCTGAATGATCTGGTCGTTTTCGGTGAAAACGAGCGCCGGCTTGCCGGTCGTCGTGTACCAGAAATGCGCCACCATGAGCTGCTGGAGGGTCTTCCCGATGCCAGTGCCGTCGGCAAGCAGAAATCCTCCGAAGTCACGAAGACCTTCAATGGCATAGTTCGCTCCCTCGACCACGTAATCCTTGATCTCATCGGAGAGAAGCGAGCGATCGACATGGAAGCCGCGGGCCGTACCTGTCAGAGCGGCACGGGCGATAATGACCGACGGAGTACGGAACCTCGCATCTACAGCCGTTGCCGGACGATCGGGCAATTCGATCATCTGATCGACCTCGCCTGTCTCGATCCGCCACCTGTCCGCACTCAGCGCGTGCACTTCATCGACTTCGCCCGTTCGCGTGTTCCTGATCGTGACGTGGCCATCCCTGCCGATCGCCTCCACGATCCAAAGGGCATGTGAGCGGGTATTGCGCACCTTCATGCCGACGCTCGGCGTAAGCACCTCGACCGTGCGCACCTCTTCAACGAGCGGCTTGGTGAGCGTTATCACCGCGATGTCGATCGTAATCCCGCGTTCTATCCCTTCGTTGTACTCCTCGACCGGAATGCCTTGAGCGCTTCCGTACTTCTCCACGTAGCTGCGACGGAAGCGGATTGAATCCACGTCCTGCGTGTTGGTGTACGCGCCCGCGTTGAGCACCGCGACCAGTATTCCGCCTGGCTTCAGCAGGTCGTTGAACGCGTGCGTGACGTGCTTGATCCCCTCGCCGTGATTGTAGGGCGGGTTCATCAGGATGCGGTCGTACAGCTCCGTGTCGGAACGGACGTTGAACGCCATCGCGTCACGGCCAACAAGATTGTATCCCTTCAACCGCAAGACCTCGCTGCGGATGTCGGAGAGCTCCACGACGTCGATCGAGCATGTTGGACAGTGCTGGCGTACGGCATCGGCGATGTTTCCCTTGCCCGCGCTCGGCTCCAGCACACGCAGCCCAGGCTCAAGCCTCGCAGCCGGGATCACATACCGCTCGATGATTCCCACCGGCGTGGGATAGAACTGCTCGCTCGTTTCCTCCTCGTGAAACAGCTTCGGCTTCAGTTCCGCCAGACGGGAGGCACGTTGTTCGGTGGTGAGCTCACCATTCGATTCCTTCCATGCCCGCTCGATCTCCTCAGCCAGCAATCGATTCTCAAGCGCGTTCAAGTCATCATTGCGATAGCGCGTCGCCTGCGTCTTCAGGTCCGAAACCTCCTTGCGCAATGCGTCGCCCTGCTCCTTGACTGATTCAAGCCATTCCTTTTTCGTCCCCTTGAACCAGTCGGGCTTTGTCTCTACCTCCTGAATGCGCGCGCGTAGCGTCGCGATGCTCTTCTCGATTTCGCCCGCATGCGCGCGACGAACAAAACCGCGCACAGCCTGTTGGTACTCGTCCAACGAGAAAGGTGCGAACGGCTGGCGCGGCTGCTCGGCAGGCTCCACCGCTGCCTCGCTTGCTTCGGCTGCCTCGCTTGCTTCGGTTACCTCGCTTGCTTCGGCGGATGTTGCAGCGGGCCGCGCAACGGGCTCTCTGTGTGCCGCAGCCTGCCTTCGTGCTTCGGAGTGTTGCTCTGCATCAATGGCGTCCACGACGGACTCGTACGGGACTCCGACGAGCTCCCCAATGGCCTTCAACTGCTTCGTAATCTGCGGCACCAGTGAAAGACTAATCCTTGCGGATTTCACGAGCCGGAGATACAGACCAATGATTGTCCGATACTGCGTTTGAAGGCGCTCGCGCCGGTCTGAAGTGTCGCCAAGAGCTTCGCTGGCGATGCCGGTAGGTCGCATTCCGATCAACCTGCCAACCGATGCGATTTCGCGCTCAAGGCGCGCAGCTGTCACATCGTCGATGCGGCCGGTTGTCCGTGCGCGACTGTATGCTGAAACAAGCTTCCAATACTGCTGCTGTATGTACGCCGGGGTGTTCATGGGGTCTTCAGGGCATTCTCCAGAAGCTTCTGAAGGCTTGCCATCATCGCTTCGGCTTTGTCCAGGTTGGCGTCTTCCTGAGTCTGCTCGCTCCGTTGCAATTCCGTCACCAGAGGAGTCTCTTCATGCGGCGCCTCCGCATGCGGCGCTTCGGAGTGCGAAGGCGGTGCTACGGTCTCCTTGCGGGGGACCGTTGTGCGTGCCGTGCGTGTGCGTGCCGATTGGCCTGTACGCTTGCGCGGAGCACGGGCCTTCGCCGGCTCAACGGAAGTCCGCTCAGCGGGCACGTGTTCGGCGGGCACGTGTTCAACGGACCGTTCTTCTGGCGGAAGTACATCGGGGGCTATCGGCGTGGGCATCTCCGGCTCAACCGCTGGCGGCAACACGGTTGGTTGCGGGCCACGCCGTCCTTCTGTGCGCCGTCCTTCTGTGCGCCGTCCTTCTGTGTGCTGTCCTTCGGCATGCTGTTCCCGGACGCGCCGTCGTGGCGGCTCCTCGACCATGCGGGGAGGGCGTTCCTTGCGCGTGCGAGGCCTGCGGGCAGTGGGTGTGTGCGTTTCATGTTCGGGCGCCGCGTTCGCTTCAGCGGATGCTGAAGCCTGCTCGCGCCGTTCGGTGCGTTGCCCCTTTGTCATGGCAGGAGCAACCGTCATAAGCTCCCGTGCCGCGCGCCGCGCGCGATAGCGTTCCAGCATGGGCGCGTCGTCTTCGGTCACCGCGACATAACTGCCGTCCTTCAACAGAAACACCACGACGCCAATACCCCGCCGTGTTGCTTCACGCTCTGCCTGCGTGCGGATGGTCCTGGGCATCGCGGCGACGAGCGATCGAAGCGATGGGACCTTCGGTTGCACGATGGCAATCTCACGGGCCTTCCCGCGATACTTCGCAAGGTTTGGTTGATCATCGGCCGTAATGCCCCAATACCGGCCCGACTTCGTGACGAAGACATGGATCGCGAGGACCCGCCTGCATGCCTCGCGTTCAGCCTGCTGGCGAATGTCAGCGGGGAGCCGCTCGCCAGCCTTCCGGTGGCCATGCGCCGCATCATCGCCAAGGGCATGCGCACCGGGTGCGCCCTCGGAACCGCCAGCGGCCGGAACTGCTGGCGTGTTCGTTGTACGTACGTGCGCCGTGCGTGCGTTCTTCGCACGGTGCCCAGGCCCCGAGGAGAACAGACGTTCCCACACCGATCGTGAACGCCCGTGATTATGGCCAATACCGTTGGCGGCCATTGCAATGCCTGCTGGCTGAAGGAAGTGTGCGCGGTGTATGTTGTTCGTTCGGCGGACGGTGCAGGAATCGAACCTGCGCGCGGCTTGTTGCCACGACGCATTAGCAGTGCGTTACCTTACCACTCGGTCAACCGTCCGTTGAGATGTCTGCTCCTGCGGAGAGGGTGGGATTCGAACCCACGAGACTGCTCCCACAGCCCAATCAGTTTTCGAGACTGTCCCGTTCAACCACTCCGGCACCTCTCCGTCATGCCCGTCTATGCGCGGATCGAAACCTTGAAATGGTAGGCATACCCGTTTCGGGTCTTGGATCGCGTCACATCAGTAATGCGAACGCTGCCGGACGGAACGGCATGTTCGGTTGCATGCTTCCGTGCTGCATGCTTCCGTGCTGCATGCTTCTTCGCGCCTGGCTTCCTCGCGGCATGCTTCGGTGCTGCATGCTTCTTCGCCTCTGGCTTCTTCGCTGCATGCTTCCTCGCACCCGGCTTCTGTGCAGTGTGCGGCTTCACAGCATGCGGCTTCACATCGATCAATGGTGCCACGGGAGGCTCGTGGTTCCCGGTAGGGTGCGGCGCTGAATGCCGATGCGGCTCACGACGGGCGCGACGCGGCTCGTCGCACGGAACGGTGACGCGCCGGACCTTTCTGGTCTTCTTCTCGGTCTTGGAGAGGAACGGAATGACGTCTGCCAGAGACATTGTTGAGTGCTCCCGATGTTCAACGATTGCCGTGTTACGCATGCCTCACGTACGACCGCACGTGATGGGAGCGTACGAACTGAAGGCGATGCCGTGCGGGTCGTGAGCCACGAATGACGACGCGACTCCGCCGGCGACCGGCTCCACGGTGACGGCCGTGAGCCGCGTAGTAAATGCCGTATCCAGCGGCAACGGCGACAACGAGAACAACCGGCCAGTAGTCCGCCATGAAGGTCGCGACCTGGCCCTGCGGCATGACGTAGACTTCCTGGTTCACATCGACCCCACCGCTGCCGGATGCACCGCTTCCGGTTCCCGTTGTCATACCTGGAAGCAGATCGGTGCGCCGCCTCGTTCCGCCGGAACGCTTCGAGGATGCCCCCGCGCCACGTGCACCGGCATCCGTGGTTCCTGCCGCAGCGTCGGGAAGGCCGCTTCCGCCGGGCGCTGCGCCACCGGACGCACCGGCACCAAGCACCCCGCCGCCATCGAATTGAAGTCCGTTCATGGTTATTTCCGAATGACGAAGAAGAGAGTCACCCCGGCAACAGCAGCAACACCGACGAGCAACCACCAGTTGTTTTCGATCCACGTGCTGTTGTCCACGGCCCCCTGAGCGGTGCCGCCAATGACTTGCGCGCCGGTCTGCGGCGTGAGGTTCGTACGAAGGGAACCACCCGCAGAAACACCATCAGCTATGTACGTGGCCCGTCTCATTGTCGTATGCCTTCTCTATCGTGCCTTTGCAATTACAATGGCCAGTGTGACACCAAGAGCCGTTGCGCCAAGGAGGGCAAGCAGAAGATGCCGGTCAAGCCAATGCATCTGGCTGGGCCATCCACCTTCGTCAGAGAGCGTTGCGCCGCCCGCTCCGATGAAGCTCCCCGTGCGGAGGAGACTTGTATCATGACTGCCCGCCGTCGCGAAGCGTGCCGTGCGGAGGCCCGCACTGCGGGCGTTCGCGTCTGACTGTGTGCAGGAGCATGGCATAACACTTCGGCCCGGTTCAGCTTCGTATCATCTGGGTGACAATGAATCCCGCAATGGCGGCACCAACCGTTGCAGTGACCGCGATGAAGCTTGGCGACGGAGACATACCGTTGATGCCGTCATACACGAGGTCCGGTACGCCTCCGGCATCCTCGATGTGAATGAAGTCAAACCCGGTGCCACGCTGACACGCCTGCGTCTGCTTGCGCGTGAGCACCTTTGCGAGCGCATACGTCCAATCATCAATACGGTCGCCGCTGTTCCCCTCGACGGTCCTGATTGCCGTGCTTGTCACATCGATCACCACGCCGACGTGTCCGGTAGAGTATCGCGGGTCCGCACCGTGATAGAAGACCGCACCGATACCCGGGGTCTTGTCGACGCGCAGTCCGGCCTTCAGTGATCGTGTCAACAGATCACAGGCACCGGCTGTTTTCGGCAGGGGATTCGGGATACCCGCTGCCTGCGCCGCCTGCTCGGTGACAACCCATACGAACTGTGCGCAATACGACTCACGTGCAGGGTTCCCGAACAACCTGTGTACTTCGTCGATGCAATTGCCGCCGTTGGCTACGGTCTCGTGGCATCCGCGTGCGGCCCACGCGAGCGCCGTGCGGACCAGTTCCTGTTGGAAGCGGTTGACCTGCGCCATACCTGTCCCTGCTGTTTCTGGTGTTACCCTGGCGCTTCCCAAGCCATATCACGCCCGCGAGGCCCACAAGCCCGATGGATATCCACCACCAGTTCGCCCGCAACCACGAATCCGCCAATGCGGAATTCGCCAATGCGGAATCCGCAAGCGCGGAACCCGCGAACGTGGGTGCCGCCTGCACGGCATGGGTGCGCGGCGCTAGTCGTACACCACCGATACGGAGGTGATGGTTGCGCCCGTCACCGTCGCATTGTTCACGTAGCTCCATGTCATCTTCTCGGTGATCGCGTACGCCTGGGAATGCGTCGTGTCATAGAAGACTCCGGCCGCGCTGCCTGCCGGGATCACAGCAACCACGGCCGTGTCGCTCCCGGCGCGGCGCAGCGTTATGACCTGGCTTCCCGAAGCGTCCTGGCCGTTCGCGGTCTGTACCATCAAGCCACGCGCCATGCCAGGGCGGGGAACGGGATAGTTTACGTTCGACTCGGTGACGTCCGCCGCAGGAGAACGGAACGGCCCGCCATAGCGTGTTGCGCCCGCTGCGATGTTGACCGTCGTCACCGTTGTTGACAGAATCGTACCGCTCGCCACCGAGAGCGTGCCGCCCGTCAGCGTCAGCCCGGAGCCGGGTGTGATTTCCTGAACGGTCCCCGGCGTCGATGCGGAATTCCCAAGCAGGCTTCCCGCTGCTACGTTCTGCAGCTTGGCGTAGGTGACCGCACCGTCAGCAAGCGATCCGCTTGCAAGCTGCCCGAACGCGAGCACGCCGCCGGAGCGCCGCAATACGTGATCGTCGCTCGTTGCAACGATGTCGCCGGGGTCGCCCACCGTGCCAAGACTTCGTCCGATGACGCTCGTTGCGGCACCGTCGCGAAGCTTCGCGTCAGTGACGGCCCCGTCAAGGATCTTCGCCGTTGTCACAGCGTCCGATGCGAGCTTCACGGCCGTGATGGAGCCATCAATGACGGTTGCCGAAATCGATGGTGCCGCATCGTCATAGGCGAGGGCAACGGTTGAGGTCGATGCGAGGATGCCGCCAACGGCATCCTGCGCCTGCTCGTCGCTGTACGATACACCCGTGAGGAAGCTGTTGCGCGTGATGCGCCGGAGCTCTCCTGTTATGGCGTCCCATATCAGAATCTCATCGCCTCCATCCGGGGTACCCTTGGCCGTCTTCCCATGAATCGCAACCGGAGCGATGGAGGGGTTCGGATAGGTGCCCGCAAGGTCGCCGCCGGCTGCGCCGCCCGGCGTTCCCCCGGTCTCCGGGAACGAGGGGGTTACGACGATCGATACACAGTTCATTTTCTTCCCGTCTTCGTTCGGAACGCAAACCAGTACAACGCGGCAATGCCAAGGACACCCGCACCTGCACCAATCCAGCCCCACGGCACATTCGCGGGGGGCTGCGGGTCGCCCGGGGGAGGTGTCCACTGGCGGCCGGGTTGGAACCCGGCTCCAGGTTCCGGGCCAGCGAGGCAATCACTCGGCGGGTCCAGATCGTTGTAGATCAATCCGCGCCATGCACGGTTCAGCCATTGATATTCGCCACCGGAGAGAGTGCTCCAGTCGTCACCACCGATTGCCTTCTGCATATAGGCATCGATCTTCGACGCACACGCCGAAGGAACACGGCCCTCGGCCTTCGTGATCGCGTCGGTGAACTGGTCATGCGCCGTCGTGATCCCGAAGCACTTCAGCTCATGACTCCATGGATCAAGACAGAAGTCCGCAAGGCCCGCCCGTATACCGGGCGCCCGGGCGCCGGGCGGCCTGCCGCCAGGCCTGCTGCCGGACGTGCGGATATAGCGAGCCTCGCGTGTCATCGCTACCTGCCCTTGCGCTTCTTCCGGGTCGCTGCGTACACGATGATTCCTGTCAGCGCGCATGCGCCTGCACCGATGCCAAGGAAGAGCCACGGGAATTCGTTGGGCACACATTCGGGCGGATACGAACCCTGTCCCTGCGTTGCCGTGACCAGGGCCTGAAGCCACGCGGCTTCGGCGACCGTTGGGGTCTTTCCGGCAATCACGCCATTGAGCATCGTGTTCGCACGGTCACGGCACTCGGCAGTAATCGGAGCCGTCTGAATTGCCGATATCAGCTTCGTGACATCGAATCTCTTCGTTGGATCGGTGCTGCCGCCCGCCGCGCCGCTGCCCGCCGCGCCGCCGCCCGCTGTGCCGCCAGCAGTGCCGCCAGCAGTGCCGCCAGCAGTGCCTGGCAGGACACCGGCATCGGGGAAGTCGAACATGTCATCATCCATCAAGGTCTGTCCATGACCGACATAGCGTTCCATTGTGTCCATAGTGCTGCCTGCAATCGCAGTACGATTCGTATGGTTATGCGATACTCAACATCGACCACGCCCGCCCGCTCACTGGCAAAGCCGCGCACCTGAAGCCGGAGCGGGCAGGCCGGTCGAGTATTCTTCTATTGCTGCTCTTACGCGGACTCACCTACTGCCAATGCCTTCGGGGTAGGGGCATGAATGGATTGGCGAAAACGAATCCGGCCAGTTCGGTCGCAAGGTCCTCTTGCGTGCCGTCGCTCACCCTCGTCCAATCGATTTCGTTGAAGACGTCGATAATCTCCTGGGGCACGTCTGGCGCAATTCGTGGCCCGCGTGCGCCGTTCGGCATCACCGGAGCCCTGGTGATCGGCGGCAACAGGTGCCGCCGCTTGCGGCTGCGTGCGATTGCCCGCAAGCCTGCTGCAAGCTCCGAAGCCGAAATTCTCACCCGTGTCCAATCGACGCTGTTGGCAACGTCCGCGATCACTTGCGGCACGCACCAGCGGATGCGTTGTTGTGTCATGGTCTGCATCATCGTACATGGTAACTTGCTGCCCCCCACGGAGCGAACAGGTTCCATCGTTTCGTATCGGGATTCAGACGATACAGCCGATAGTACAAGGCCCAGGGTGCTAGATGGTATTTGGCCGGGGTTTTGAACAACATGTACTCATATCGCCAACCGGCCGGGTTGTTTCTGCTGTTCTCTTGCTGTCTCTCGATCTTCTCATGTATTTCCGATCGATTGTGGAACAGGCCAGCGTACTCCCAGCGCTTTGCCTTGTACTTAATGACATGCCCCCAGGTTGACCAGTACCAGGATACAGGAATGTCGATGGTACGCCCGGCCTTCTTGATTGTGCGATCCGCAAGGCCATGACTCGTAGACTGGCGGCTCGGCTTTCGACTCCGTGTCCGCCACGTGCTTGGGCGCTTTCTTGTCGTACGCTTCTTCGATCGGATATTCCTTCGCGTCGGCATCACCACATCTCCTAGAATACTTTCGCGGCCGCCCCGTCCGGGTTCGGATTTGCGTTGGCGCTCGCGGCTCCATTCATCGGGGGACGCGACTGTGGTGGCGCGTCGCGGACCCCGCGCATTTCCGGGTTATCCGAGGGCATGCCAAATGGTTGCTGAACACGCATCGTTCCGCGCTGCATCGCGCTCTGCTGCATCATTCCCGGCGGCATTCCCATTGGTCCGCCCGGCATCGTGCCGCCCGCTTGCGGGGGCAACAGCCGTTCAAGGATCATCTGCAGGAGCGGCATAAACGGCGCGATCTGTTCCAGCACGTCGCCAAGCCCGCGCTGCTCCTCGGCTGCACGTTCCAGTTCACGCTCGCGTTCCAGCCACGCCTGCCGTTCCTCCTCGCGCTCGCGGCGAACCTGCTCCTCGAACTCGCGCCGCTGGAGTATCGATTCAACTTTCGCTTTGACGGCCGCAAGCTCTTCGGCGGTCTGGTTACGCTGCGTCTGCACCTGATCGCGTTGCGCCGCCGTCTGCCGTATCAGTTCCAGTGCTTCGCTGATCTTGTCCATCGCGCGATCGCTTCGCGCAAGCGCCTCCTCGATCAAGCCGAATGCCTGATCAACCGTCCCCGTCCGTTCATGCAGTTCATCCTGCAGTGCCTCGATTGTCTGGCGATGCATCCGGTTGAGCGAATCATATCGTCGTTCGGCTTCGCGTTCCTCCTGCTCGAAGAGCGGGATCACACTGCGGGGGTCCTGGGCTGTTCCGTCTGCAAGCATTCCGGGCGCTGCCTCCTGAGCGGGTTTCGGTTTCGGCAGGACCGTTCCGCTGCCGATATGTCGCCGGACTCGTGTATCGGGGTTCACCTCGAATACGTCATATGATTTTCCCTCGGTCAGACCGAACGGATTTTCCCGGAACAACTGGTCCAGGCTCGTGATATCATTTTCGATCAACTGTGAACCCAACAGCTTCTTGAGCTTGTCCGGTCCGGTACGCTTCAACTCGGCGTTCGGCACACTGCCTGCATTACCATTGCCGGGCCGCATGACGCCGATTTCGTAGGTGCAGCCACGGTTGAACATCGTCGGCGAAGCCTTCGCCGCGTTCGGCATTGTGTCCATGCTGCGATCCTGTTGTTCTGCCAACTCCGGCATATGCTGCCTCAATCGAGTGTTACCGGAACTCCCCGCGATTGATGAACTCGAGCGCCGCTATCGTCGATGCGTTGCGTCGTGCAATCTCCGCGAAGTCAAATCGCTTGAGATACTTGATCACCGTCCGCGCGTATGAATTTCCCGCACCGCCCTTCGAGTAGTGGCCGTCGTGATAGGCCACCAGTGCTTTGTACCAGTCCCCACGGGGAACCTTCATGCCGCCGTTGTACAGATAGGCGAGATACGCCGCCGCAAGATCCTCCGCATACTGCGGGTCTGAGCGATCATCCAATGGACGTTCCGGCCATCCCATCAACGCTTCTACCCACGGTTGCGTCCCTTCCAGCATCTGCGTCAACCCGAGTGCCGAAGAGAGACGTTTGCCGTTCTTGTTCACCGGACGCGCGTCCGAATTGAAACAGACCTGTCCCTCCGCGTTCTTATCGCGACACGATTCCTCATAGGACAACGCAACAAGGACGCGCGCAAACTGCACTTCGTCGGCAACCGGGTACTTCCATGTCACTTTCGGAATCGCACGCAGTGCGTACAGGTAAATGTCATCTGGTCCGAGCAGAGCCATGACTTATCGCTTCCGCTTCTTCGGCGGCGTCAGCATCCTGTACGCTACGATGTAGACAGGAGTGCCATGAACCGTTCGTGTGACGAGGGCAACGTGCGCTTCGCGAGGTGCCCACGTGTGATCAAGAGCCTCGAACCAGGTGACTGCCCTTTCATGGCTTTCGGTAGTTCTCCAAACCCGGTACCGTTTCCTTCGGTACACGATCCAGTTCGCAAACGGAGCCGTGCGCAACGCAATCCGTTCGCGCCTTCGCAGGAGTTTGGTCCTTCGGGCCTTACGTGTCGGCCGGCCGGTACGAGCGCGGGTATTGATCGTACGGCGGGTACGACGACGAGGGCGCCCACTTCGCGAATTCAGCATCCCGGTTCCTCTTTGTCTTCAATGATGAAGGCCAGTTCGCAGTCAATTGCGAATCGCAGATACTTCACATTCCCGCCGCCGTTGTCCACACGCTGCCATGCACCGGCATGTACATCGATTCCCTTCGTGATGCGCCCAATCGTGCAGTCACCGCGCCAGCACCACGGAAGCGTGAGGCCAATGGACAAATCGCCTGCATGCGAACCGAGACTGGTGACTGCAATCGTTCGGAAGAACACTGCCCGCCCGTCAATCAGGAGCTTCGGACGGAACCAATTCGGCTGCCAGCCGCCAACCACCGAATTCCGGAAGCGGCTCTGCATGTACGATCCCGTGGAGGAATACCCCGACGTTCCCGGCGTCACCGTGTCGGTGAGCGTTGCGCCGGTCGTTGCATCCTGTCCGGTGCCTCCGGCAATCACCGTGTCGTATGCCTGAAACATCACCGACACGAGGCGGACGGTCGCACGGCCGATGAGCGGGGATAGATCGGTGACCGGACGAAGGCGCGTCGGATAGGGAAGACCGCTCGCCACATCGTATTGGAGCTTCGCCGTTCCGATCGTGCTCGTGCTCTGTCCGAGACGTTCCATCTCCGTCACGTAGCCATCGGCCGTATCGGGGATATGCGCCGGCGACGGCTCGCGGCTGGTGTCGGTCGAGCTGAAGAACTTTGCGATGATTAGTTGATCCTCGCGAAAGCTCACGTGCGAAAGATCACAGACGAGCGCGCTCACAGTGACTTCAGCAGTTGTGCAAGCAGATGCGCCCCGGCCAGCGATCGATAGCTCCCATACCGTACATAGTCCAGCGTATCGATTTCATCGCCGATCACTCCCCAGATGTCATACCCGATGGCTGCTGGAAGCGTCAGGGCCGTCCGGTCACTCGTGATCGTGAAATCAAAGACGAGGCGTTTGCGCTCGGCGAACCACTCGCCGGTCCACAATGGCGACTCGTGCAGCTTCGCCAGCGACCAGAGAGAAATCGCGCCGTTGGTGCTTCCAAGTCTGTCCTGCTCGCATTTCCACGACACTTCAATGAGATCGCTCGCCGTGTCGTGCTCAGGATCAACGAGGAGCTTCGCCGCAACGAACCCGGTCGGGATGAACCGCAGAATGCGGAAACCACCGTCCGGCACCTGTATCGTTGTTTCCACGGTTGCATCGCGCGTCGCAAGGGTCGCGCGCACCGGAATGATATATGTCGGAGGAGCCTGCATGCGTTTGGTAATTCGGTTGCATGTGCGTTGCGTCCAACGTCACGACGACCATCGTTGCGGAACTCTGTACGATTGTTGGGGGAGGAGCGCGCATTTCAATCGCGTACGATTTCCCTTGCGGGTGAACCGCTGGAACCGTGCGGGCTCCAGCCCCCCACGATCAATACGATTCCGCCTATCGGATTTCCTGAACCACCTTTGTATAGAGGTAGAGCGTCATCCGGTGCCCGCGCTGATTTGCAAACCCATTGTTGGGCAGGAACGATGGAGCCGTCGCGTTCGCCGTGTATTTCAGCGATGCAATGCCATCGATGTAGAACGACACTCGGGCACCCGGCTTGATGTCGATCTGCTGCGCCACGGGCAGTTTGAAGAACACCCAGTCCTGCCGCTGCCGAATACCAAGCGTGCTGCCATCGCGATAATATTCGTACGGAACAATGTTGAAGACTGGAATGCCGGTCACGTTCTTTCGTTCATGCTCCCAGCGCAGTACCGAAAATGCTTCCCACGTGCGCTGCATCGCGCTTGCCGTCAAATCGGTCGTTGCTGTTGAGTTGGTTGGGTCCAGGAGATAATCGCTCTCCAGCCGGACGCCAATTACCCGCATCGGCAAAGTATTCGGCGTCGGAAGCTGCAGATTGGTATACAGCACATCCGTTGGAGTTGTGCGTGCCTCGAAGAAGGCGATCTTCGTCGGGACATCACTACCGCCCGGAAATATTCTCGTGCTATAGTAGATGTCGAATGTGCGCTCCGCATTGGCACCGGCCGGAACCGTGCCAAACGATCCAATGTCCATGTCGGTTTTCCTGTACTATGGTCTTGAATCATGGTGTGCGCGGAGGCCGCACAAGCGGCATTCACCTGATATTGTGTTTGATGATGTGTCTACTCGAATATCGAGGAAGCGTCATACGAGCCGTTTTGTTCGTAGCGCGACTTCGAGTAGAAGCCGTCGTCGTCCATCAACTGCTCGTGTGGCATTGCGTAGTCGTTCATTGCCTGCGCGGGTGCAGGTACATCCGCGGGCGGCAGCGCGAGGGCGCTGTATCCGTTCGGTAGTTGTACCGCATCGTGCATTCCGTAGTTCGGTCCGTACGGGTTGTAATTCACATAGTCTCCCATTCCTCCGGGGACCGATGGAACCGACGGGTCCAGCGACCACACCGGCCGCCCCCACGCCTTCATCGTCAGGTTCGATCCGTACTTGTAAATCATGTGCACAACGGCGACGAAAAATCCGCCTGCCAGCAGCGCCTTTGATTCCAGCCAGAACCCGAGTGCGTAGCACGCAAGAAGTGCGGTTGCCATCGCGCCCGGACCGCTCAGATTCAGAGCGGTGGGAAGTACTGTGTAGATGATTCCGCCAAGACCACCGAGAGCAAATTCGCCAGCCGTTTCAAGGTTGAACACGCGCGCGATTTTCCCCTCTTTTCCTTTTGAGCCATGCTTCGCCATAGCCGTTTCCTGAAAACGGATAGTGAATACGCAGGGCGTGCGCGGTTGCCCGGTGTACTGTGTTGGTGTTGTGCGGGCCGCGAACGGCGCATGATTGCGCCGCTACAGTCCGGTATTTTTACTTGACGACCAGCCAGACGACCACACCCGCTGCCGCTACGGCAAGGATGTATGGCAGGTAATCACCAAGGTCTTTTCCGGTTGATGTTCCCACGATGTTTGGCGCGGGCTTCGCGATGTCGGCGTTCTGGCCGCGCTTGTTCGGCGGATTGACCAGCACTCCGGCATCCTGGGCACCCGGCAGAATGCCGCTCGCCGAGATGCCGCCGTATATCCGCTGGATGTCGCGCGCGGTACTACCCGCCGCGTCGATCACTGAACCGCTGCCGCCTGAACTGAACTCCCCGTTTGAAGTATCCGTATCGGAATCGTCCATGAGCTGCGCGGCGAGCCCGCCTCGGCCAACGCCAGCACCGTTTGAATACGTGGACCCGGTCAAGTACCTGTTCATCGCTTTGTTCCCTTTCGCTCTTTCAGCACGATTGCATGCACGATAATCGAGACGCCGAGAAAACCCAGCACGCCAATCAGCCACGGCATGTAGTTGGTGACTGCATCGATATCCTGCTGAATCTGTGGAACGGCGTCGAGAGCCGTTTCCAGTTTCCCGCGTACCGAATCGATGAAATCGCGTATCTCGCCAATCGCCTGCCCGGCATCATCGAATACCGTCAGCGGGCCGCCAAGATGACTCATGTCTGCTCCCGTGTCGTCGCATCAATCGCAGCAACCACATCCGCCCGAGGTTCCCGAGGCAGGCCCAAGAGGCATCGTGAAGATGAACGGAGGCCATCCACCATTGCCGGGCGGTAGCCCGGCTGGCGGTAGTCCCCCTGGCGGGGCACCACTTGGTGGAGTACCGCCGGGCGGAGTGCCGTTTGACGGCGGAACGTTGCCCGGTGGCGGAGCCACGGGTGTCCAGTCATTCCGAAAGGTCACTGTTGGCACGCAGTCGAAGCCTCCCGAACCGTTCGGCTGAAGCTGATACCCCTGTGGGCATGTTGGCGGGCGAATCGACGGTGCAGGAGGAACACATTCGCCTCCGGCGAGCGTGTAGCCCGGTGGACATTGTGCTTCGCGAATCGTCGGAGACGGAGGGATACACTCGATGCCGCCGTTTGCACCGGCTACCTGCACGTACCCAGGCGGGCATTGCTGCTCGCGAACGACCGGAGACGGAGGGATGCAGTTAACGCCTCCGGATGGATTGCTTGCGCGCGTGTAGCCTGGCGGGCAATCGGGTAGCGGGACGACATTTACCCTCGTATTCCAATCGGTCTGTAGGCTTCCCGATGTATCGCCGCTCGATGCACCGCCGCTCGTTCCGGTATCCGGCGAGCCGGTGCCCGGCTGACCGTTGTCCGGTGGTCCGGTATTCGGCAGGCCGGTGTCCGGCCGACCGGCGTTGGGCGAGCCGGTACCCGGCGTATAGCTCCCGATATCGTTGGTGCGTACCGTGTCAATCGTGCCACGATCCACACTGCCGGTATCCGTACGAAGCGTATCGATGCGCGTCGTCGTCCCGATTACCCCCGCGTTGGTACCGCCCTGATCGGTGCCGCCCTGATCGGTATGAACAGGGGGAGACGGCACCGTATCACGTCCCGGGTTTGCCGTTACGTTGGTGTTGAAGTCCGTCTGCACCGTATCGAAGCGCGCTCCGCTTCCGCCGGTGTTTGTTGGGCCCGGGCTCGTGTTAGGAACCGTGCGCGCGCCAATGCTCACTGAGGAAGCGCCGCCACCTGTCACCACCGGCGTACCACCGTTGGTTGGTTCGCCATAGAGCACCGTCATACCCGGCACATCCTGCCGGACTCGATAGGCGAAGCACTCCGAATCCTCCGGCCCAAGCAGTACCGGCGTTGCGATCGCCGTGACATTGCTGGCGCGAAGCCGTTCTGCCTGCTGGCGGAACGTCTGATACGCCAGATCGCGGAACGTGGCGCATGGAGCCGCAAAGCCCTGCCCAAGCAGGGAGAGGACGGCGAACACATCGGAGCGAGCCCCTTCACTCTTCCCCTCGATGGAGCTTGCAAGTTCCCCCGTCATGGCAACCATGCGGGCCAGTCCACCCATGTTCGGCGTTGTCGCCGGGTGTCTTCCGCCGGCAAGCGACGTCACGAACGTGGCCAGATAGCTCACATCGGAAATGCGCTGCTGGGTCACCTTCAGAAGTTTCCGGGCGAAGTCAACATCGCTCGCCGTAAGGTCGGCGATCGTTCCGATCATCTGGCCAACCTGAAGCGTTGCAACCTGCTCGCGCACATAGTTGAAGGGC
The DNA here is from genome assembly GCA_035549015.1 of Kapaibacterium sp. (SeqCode). Classification (GTDB taxonomy): domain Bacteria; phylum Bacteroidota; class Ignavibacteria; order OLB7; family OLB7; genus JAFDZV01. Next base: position 46,350 of record DASZRW010000079.1, on the reverse strand, counting down.
TTCGCCGCCGCCCGCGCAATCGACGCCACATCTACACCAACGCCATCAATCAGCTGCTGCCCCCACTTCGTCACATCCATGCCGAGGTCCGTGCGCGAAAGCAGGGCAAGCGCTCGCATCAGTTCGCCGGGATTCTTCCCCTGGGCGGCCCGGTATGCAGCCTTCGCCGGAGCCACGTACTGTTGGTACGTCTCCGGCAGAAACACCGCGCCAAGATCCAGCGCCAGGCTTACGACGTCGCCACCTTGCAGACCACCCACCGCCTTCATCAACCGGTCAAGGTTGTCACGCACCGATTGGAGCGTCGATATCACCGATGCACTCACGAACGAGCCCGCTACCGGGATTGCAACCGAGACAACCATGGTCGCGACCTGCACGATCTGCTCAAGCGATTTCGTCCACGGCACCGGCTGCGCATTGTAGGTCACGACCACGGGAGACAGGTCGCGTGTCTCTCCGGCCTTGTCCTGCTTCTCGATTGCGTCAAGGATGTCCTGCAGCGTGCTGAACGAGAACGCGGAGGAGAACAGGTTGTTGACCGTGCCACCGCCGTCAACTCCCTTGGCAACGACCTGCCGTCCGTTCTGGGCAACCCACTCAAGGCGCGGAAGCTGCGCGGAGCTGGGACCGTTCAAGGGAACATCTCCTGCAAGGGCTTCGGCCATATGCTCCGCGAAGTTGGACCCTTCGGAGCGGCGCAGGTGAATGCGCCAGGGGTCCCGTCCGTCACCGAAGCCCGCGCCAATCAGGTTGTTCTGCCAGACGTTGTGCCATTGCAGGCTATCTTCGGCCAGGACATACACGAGGCGTCCGCTTCGCATCTTGAAAATCCCCAGCCCCGTATGCTGGTCGCGCCCGTTGCGCGCTGGATTCCGGCGGTTGACCGCCGAACCGTTCCGTGTGCCAAAGAACTCATGCGTTGCATCGTTGATGCCGTACGTTGCACCGAGAATGTCCGCCGCGACGTACCGCCGCCCGCTCGTATCCCTGCGCTTCAGTTCGCTGTAGTGAAACAGCAGCCCCACGTCAAGATCTCGTATCCGCACATCCGTGCAGGCACGTTGTTTCTGGTCGGCCGAAAGCGACGTGAAGTTCACTCCAAGCATTGAGGAGATGGAGCAATCACGATCGCCCGTTCCTGCACCCGCGCCCGCTGGCGTACCACTTCCGGAGGCCCCACCGCCGGAGGCACCGGCCGCACCGGATGCAGCTACCGCGAAACCGGCCGCGCCGGAGCCAGCCGTTGCCGGGCTGGTCGTTGGCGGTGCAACGACGACACCATGTGCGCGCGCATGCCCGGTTGCAAGGGCCATACATGCATCACCCGGTGCGGGAATCCCCCCCTGCGGCGTATCCTTCACGGCGGCGCATTCCGCGACGTGAATGAACTCGAAGGAGTACCGCTCCAGGTCGGCCGCTGCATAGTGATAGCGCGCAACCCGGTTCGTGGTCCCCTGATTTCCTTCGACGGTGTCAAACGAGCCATCGCTTGCGTTGTAGGCCACAACGAGGCCCATATGCCCGGTCGAATCGGAGGACTGCCGCGACGGCTGCGACGTGCGATAGAAGATCTGGCCGGGTTCGGGAGCACCGATTGTCACGGTGCCGCTGGCCCGCTTGACGACCACGCCGCGACGCGCCTTGATGTCGCTCCACGACACGACCGGCAGCTTGCCCCGTGACTTCTCCAGCGTATCCTTCGCACGCCCAAGCGCGACGTTCCAGCCCGGCAGACAGTTCGGAATTCCCAACTGCCTGCACACATCATCGACAACGACCCACACGAATTCCGCGCACCACGCGAGCCCGACGCCACTTTTTGCCTTGGCCCACTCACGTTCAAGCGTTGCGGCGTCCCAGCCTCGATACCGCAAATGAATCGCGTCGACCAGAGGGCCGCGATTCGGCCGTGCCGGATCTTCAATGACTCCGCGTCCCAGCCAGTCGAGCGCCGCGCATACCACATACACCTGCATGGAGGATTGCGCCGAACCCTGCCAGCCGTCTGCAAGCGAACGCTCGCGAACCGGCCACGGATGCACTCCGTACCGCTGGCGAGCGGCACGCTGTGCTCCAGCGTGCTGCGCTGCACCATGACGGTAGTGCCTCCATGCCGTCGTATGTCCGGCGACATAGCTCATCGCCTGCTACGTAAACTCCTTGTAGCTCCTGAGCGGCGTGCGGGATTGCACTTCGCGCAGAACAATCGGGCGCGCCGAATTGCGGCGAACGACCTGGCGATACACTTGCCGCTGAACAGGGGGGGACGCGATCCGCACCACCGATCGGCGCCGTGCCTCGTGCGTCACTGGCTCGCGTTGCCCCGGCATCTGTTGTGCGGGGAACTGCAACCATCGAGAACCGTCCGTCGTGATCTCGGCACGTTCGCTCGAATCAATCCATCGCCGCGAATCAATGCTCCCGGTGTTGACGTTAACCGTCACCGGCGATCCGCTCGCCGAAGCACCATTGCGCGGGCAGCAGCCACGCCGTCCACCGCACGCACCGGCCCCATGCGATCTGCATGCTGCGCATCCACATCCGCCCGGCTTCCCGCCCAACGTCCGGGAGGCGGGCTCCTGCGGCGCCACGTCATCTGCCAGTGCTCGAACCACCATAGGGCATCGGTAGAGATGTTCCCGGTACACGGCCGGTTTCTGCCTGCCGAACCCGCTCGACTTCATTACCGTATCCAGCGGAATCGTCTGGCCGTCCGGAAGGGTCACCTGCAGGTTCACATGCGTGTAGTCCGGCTTGCGCCACGCCACAACGCGGATCACCGGGCGATATCCCATCGCGAACAGAAGACTCGCCAGTGCCGTTGATTGGCAATCGCAGTCTCCGTGCGGCGTGTATCCCGGATACGGCTTGCGGCATCCAAGCGTGTAGACTGGTGCCACCACCAGTTCGTAGCGCTTCGGATCGGGCCGGTACGGAATTGTCCGAACCACGTGATCGAAAGCAAGCCGTACGGCCTCTTCGTCGCTTCGTGCTGCCCCCTTCAGCTCGCGCGCGATCGCACGCACACACCGATTGCGCGAGTCACGCACCGCAAGCACACACATCGGCCCGCGTACGGTGTAGTCAACGGCATCATCACCGTCCGGAACGACCTTATCGACTATTGTTGCCGCCATGTTCGTAACGGTCACACCGCGCTTCAAGCCGCGTGATACGTGTCTCGTGACGAACGATAGCGGCATCAATCCGTGCGGCACTCTGCGAGTGTGCCGCCGCGTCGTTCTCCAGCCCGGCGATACGCGCGACGGTTCCGGCGTGCTGCTCGCGTACGACGGCAACACCATCGGAGACCTTCTCCAGCATCCGGTCCAGCCGCCGCACGTGCCACCAGATCACTCCGCCGAATGCCGCTACCACGACGTTGAGCGCATGGAAGACATATGTCAGAATCGCATCGCTCACGACGCCGCTCATTCATGTTTCAGGGCCGTTGAAACACCATGCACCGTTGTCACAAGCCCGGTCACCGCGTATGCACCGACACCGACAACTCCCAGAATCAGACCCCAGCGTATCACATCGGTAATGCTGAAATCCCAGCCACGATTCTTCTCAAGGTCCGTTCCCTCCGGAACCGTCGTAAGCGTTGCCTCGTTCAGCCGGAAACTCCACGGTGCGATGAATCGCACGTTGGTGATGCGGCCCGTTCTGGTTGCCCAATACAGCTCGAAGAGGATTTCATCAATCAACTTCGTGTCAATGTTGGTCACCGTCGCAACACGGTCTACGGCAACAGCCCCGTCATACGCTGGCCAATACGGCGAACCTGCTCCGGTCACCGGGTGAGCGCCTGGTGCGTACTCCGGAATCTTCCGGTCGTGCGCAAGGTTCATGTAGGCGACAAAGACCTGGCAGACTGTATCGGTGTCGGGGTACGGACTGGAGAAACAGTCAACGCTGACAATCGAGAATGCAGCACCGTAGTAGTTGCTGCAGACCGAGTGCTGTGTTTCCGAAACGGCCGCGTCCCAGTCGCCGGGATTGATCAACCGCCCCAATGATTCAATCAGCCCGTGCGACGAACAGGGTTCGCCACCAAGTCCGGTGTGAGCGCCGCTTGTCGGCCTGAGGCCTCCCGCCCCCGGCATACCGGATGCCCGTGTACCGGCAGTCGGTACGCGAGCGGCGGGTACACCGGGGGCGGAAGCGAGCCCGCAACCACAACGAGATGAATCACGAATCACCGGGTCACATCACAACCGTTCCAGAGGGCTTCGGGGATCAATCAGCACATGCAACTTGGCCAATCACGCCGCGCCGGTCCAATACCACAGGGTCACCGTGTTGGTGACAGGTTGGAGACAATTCTTCGTTATAGGGATGAACAGGTCTTCTTGATCACCCCAACCCGCCCTCACACTGCAAGTCCGGCCGGACGTGCAGTTCCTCCTATTGTTCCAACCCAAACGCACGGTGCCGCAATGCTTCTCTCCGAGATCATGCCGGGGTGGTGGTATTCTGATGGTGAATCGCTCCGTCTGGTAACAGGGCGGAGAAGGTGTGGGAACGGGCTGATACTGGTTTCGTATCTGGAAGCCGGGCGTATGCCGGAAGCCTTCGAGAACGCAACACGGTTTGCGCGCTGGGCAGTAGTCAGCGCGAAGACCCAGGATGAACTGCGCGATCTTCTTGAGCGGCAGTACGAGCGTGACGGCGACGGTGCGTTGCCGCCCGTGATCATTCACGGTAGGCTCGTGTATCTGCGACGCCGGCGAAGCAAACAGTAGCCGAAGATGTGAACCCCGGTGAGTGAGGGCAATCCGGGACACACGCGGGCCCCGTCAACCATTGTGCTGGCGGGGCTCTTGTTCATCGGCCCGCAATGCCGCCACGAAACCAATTGCGCTTCATATATTCGGGAATGACTATCTGGCGACCCTATAGGAACCATCGACCTCGCCGCAAGCATCGGCTTCTGAAACCCCGCTACAGGTGGAACGGAATTCGTACCGTCGTGTACTGGCCCGACCACGGGCTTCGTTGTCTGGGAACACGAGGACATATCGCCGTGGTCATGGAATCGCCGAACGGTGACGGCTATGTCTTCATCCACGCTGAACAATTGAAGGAGAGCCAATGAATGAACTGTTCCCGGCTCTCCATGCCGCGATGAATCGATACATCCCCTGGACCGGGCTTGATATCAAGGGAGGGAAGTTGAACATGCACCATGCCGGGTTCGTGATCATCTTCGTAGCGGTGTATGCAAACCATCAAGACGCCTTCGCGGCATTCCGTTCACGCTTCGACGAGCTTGCATCTACCTACAACACGTCCATGATGCACATGGGAACGAACCGGACTCCTGAAGGCGAGCCGTTCGACGTGTGGGGCTTTGGGATTGGTACGGTTCAGGTAAACGACTTCGCAGCGGATCTTCTGCGATAGCCCGTTTCGCACCTGCTGCGTCGGATTCACGGAAGGGTTCAGTATTCTTTTTGATGATCCGTCTGCCTTCACTTGTCGGAGTGTATGAACGGGCAACGAACGGGCAAAAATGCGAAACCCGCGATTTCATTTAGAAATCGCGGGTTTTTTGGCGTCGGCGGAGCCCTGGAAGGGCGACAGGTATCAGCCAGGGTCGGAAGACCCTGGCGTGTGAGACCCTGGGGTGCGAGAGCCACAATGATGCCGAGCCCTGAACGGGCGACAGGTGCCAGCCAGGGTCGTGAGACCCCGGAGACTGCCGGCGTGCGGCATCCCGGGCAGTCACTGCACCTACTCCGCAACCAGTTGGCAGAGGAGCGTTCCCTGCGCCGGCATCGATTCCACCAGGCGCCCGCCTTCGTAGAGCTCGCAGCGCATCCCCACGGCCGTGGGCCGATGCGTCTCGTCGAACAGCAACGCCAGCGGCAGAGCGATATCCATCGTCTCCTCATGCGCAACGGCCACGCCGTCCAGACGCACGGAGTGCAGTTCGCTCCATTGATGCTCCACGCTCACCCGTGCGTGCGATCCGCATACGGCGATCGATCTGGCTCCGCTCACGATCACCCGGATCTCCTCCCCCTGCGACATCTGGGCCCAGGACTCGAAGCGGATATAGAGCCGCGATGCATCGTTGCCGAACAGGATGCGCCGCTCGCTGACCGAAGCACGATGCATCGCGCCTCCGGCCTGCGTCATGGAGAACCGGCCGGCTCCCTGCCAGCTTCCGTCGGATGCGCGCGTGCCGTCCATCGCGGGCGATATCCGCGAGGCCGGACCGGTCACGCGCGACACCCGGCCGGTCTGCATGATCGGATCGGAGAGATGCTCCGGCGGCTCCGTGCCGATGATCCGGTACACCTCGCGCAGGTGCATTCGGAAGAGCGTGTCGAAGTCATCCCGGTTTGTCGCCATGTTCTCGTCGCCGAACCACCAGAACCAGTCGGATCCTTCCGCGATGTAGATCTCCTCCATGCCCGCGGCGAATGCGTCCGGGGTCAGCCTGCCGCGTGCTGCAACCAGAGCCTCGCGCGCCTCGGCCAGCGCATCCCAGGCCCGGTTGTCCTCCTCGTGCCCGATCCAGATCTTGAAGTTTCCCCCCACCCAGCTTCCGGCCCGCACATGATGCAGGCGGCGGGCATCGTCGGCAATTGCTCCGGCCAGTGCATCGTGCACGGTTGTGGTGCCGATCTCCTCCGATTCGGAGAGCAGGCGGTACAGCGCCTCGAGAAACGGGCGGCCGTTGTGGAGATAGAACTCCCAGCAGTTCTCTCCGTCCAGAATCACCGGCACCAGCGCATACGGCAGGCGCTCCTCGCCAAGCTCCTCCACGATGCGCGACCTGATGTGCAGCAGGCGATTGAAGAAATCGTGAGCGGCCGCCTCCGGATCCCAGCCGCTGTAGGCGAAGCCGATCGCGTCCGAGAGCTCGTGATCGCGGAAGAGCATCCAGAGCTGGCCGACCGGCGTGGCGAGTTGATGCGGGAAGTACTTCGCCAGATCGTGCCAGCGGTCGCCAAGCGTGGCGCGCAGAATCTCCTCGTCCGTGGCCGCCCACTCGAACCCGGCCTCGCTTGCAAGCGCCATCGCCGCATCGCTCACACTCCCTTCGCTCGGCCACATCCCGTGCGGCCTGCGCCCGAAGAGCTCCGTGAAGAGCTTCGCGCCGCGCTGGATCTGCGCGCGCGCATCCTCCGGGTAGGTGATGTGGTAACTCGGAAGCGGTGTCTCCGGCATCGCCTCGAGCGCGGAGCGGCTGTCGCAGAGAAGGGGAAGGATGGGGTGATAGAACGGTGTCACCGAGAGTTCCGCCTGCCCCCTCTCGAGGAGCGAACGGTACGTTGGAATTACCGACGCAACGATCTCGCGTGCGGCATCGAGAAGCGAATGCTTCTCCTCCTCCGTGAAGGCGCGCCCCTTCCCGAGCAGTGAGGCGAACGGCTCGCGCGAACGGGAGTACTCGCCGATCCATGTCAGGTTGTACCACACCTGGAGGTCCAGCCAGTCCTGCGTCGTGAACGCAGCGGCAGCGGCGGCGAGCCCGGCCGTGTCGTTGCGGTCGCGCCCGCCGTTTCGGTACAGCTCCGCATAGCGCTCGTATGGAAGAATCATGCGCTCCACATTGCAGAGGAAGAACGAGCGGAGGATCTCCACCTTCTCCTCATCGTTCAACTCCGCCGCCGGCCGTCGCGAGAGTTCCAGCGCCACATCCGTTGCGTTGTGCTCGCAGTAGTCGATCAGCTGCAGCAGCAGCGACGGCGCTACGTTGATCGTCTGCCGCAGCCCGGGAAAGGCCTCCAGCGCGGCCGCGATGTCGTAGTAATCCTTCGTTGCATGGAGCCGGGTCCACGGAAGCAGATAACGGTTGCCGTCCTTGTAGTACGGCTGGTGCTGATGCCAGATGAATGCCACGCGAAGAGTCATGAGGAAAGATAGTGGTTCGCCGGTAGTTGATCGGCCGCGTCCGGTTCCCGTAATGTCGCAATGTGAATTTCGACTGGAGCCGCAGCGCTCACCCGCAGATGAGACTTGCAGGCCGGAGCCTGAACATTCCATTTTGGAACACCCGCCGCTGCGACTCCGCTGCGAGGCGCGATATCCCGGGCGGCCGGGTCGTACGCGGCTCTCGGCAAGTGCCGCAGACGCGTCTGCCAGTAGCGTTCGTACATCCGAATGAAGAAGCGCCGCAGTTCCGTTCGGCGCGCATGCGTTGCCGGTGGGACGCTTGAGGCGCGGCCGGACTACCCGGAGCTCACGCTCCTGAACCGCGAGGCGCTGCCGGCTGTCCGGGTAATGCGTATGAGGAATCCGTACCGGCACCCGTCCCGGCCGAACGGCGGCGGATGACGAACATCATTGGGGTGCCCTCATGCGGGAGAACATCATGTTTCATCCCCATGGCGTGCTCTCATTGTTTCATCCACTATCTTGGCTCATGCCCCGTTATAAGCTTCTGATTGAATACGATGGTACGCGCTACTCCGGCTGGCAGGTGCAGCAGGGGGCGCGGACGATACAGGGTGCGCTGATCGCCGCGGCGCGTGACGCGTTCGGCGACGTCGGCGAGTTTGCCGGCTCCGGGCGCACCGATGCCGGCGTGCATGCGCTCGCGCAGGTGGCGCATGTGGATCTCCGCGAGAACCGTCCGCTGGACAGGCTGATCTACGGCTTCAACGACAACCTTCCGGCGGACATCAACGTGATCGCCGCTGCACCGGTGGACCGCCGCTTTCACGCACGCCACGACGCGGCAGGCCGCAGCTATACCTATCAGATCTCCACGCGCCGCACCGCGTTCGGGAAGCCGTTTGTCTGGTGGGTGAAGGATACGCTGAATGTCGGCGCAATGAGGCGTGCAGCGCTTGCGGCGCCCGGCATGCACGACTATCGTGATTTCACCGACATGCTCCCCGATGAGGGATCGATGAGCGTGCTGGTGGAATCGTTGGAGATCGCGGAGCATGGCGATCTCATCCTGATTCGCATTCGCGCCAGCCACTTCCTGCGCAAGATGGTGCGCCGCATCGTTGGAACGCTGGTGGAGACGGGGCGCGGCAACCTCCCGGTTGACGCGATTGCCCGGGCGCTGGAACAGCCGGGCCAGGTCTCGATGAACAATACCGCTCCGCCATCCGGTCTCTTCCTGGATCAGGTGATCTACAGAGGGGAACGGTACCGTGCGACCCTGGTGCCTGCACTCCAGATCGGCGATCCGCTTCTTCAGTGACGCCCACCTGTGCGGCACGCCTCGCGCTGTACGCCTTCCGCATCGATGCCTGCAGCCCTGCCGCAATGCAGGCCGCGCGCTCATGTGCGAGATACGCATCGGTTCTTGGGAACCGGCAGCCGATTGAATCGCAGTTCGAATCCGGATTTGAATCTCAGATGGAGAAGGCACACGATATCACGCTGCTCCCTGCTGACGCAATCGAGACGATCCACGAGGAGTGGGGAACTCTCCAGTGGCTTGCTGGGAGCCATGTGGGGAATGCGGAGGGGGTAACCGTAGGGCGCATGACGATGCGGCCCGGCGGCTCCAACGCGCTGCACAGCCATGCCAACTGCGAGGAGGTTCTTCTGGTGCTTCGCGGTCTGGTGGAACAGGTGGTGGGCGGGCGCTCCATGCGGCAGCGTCCGGGCGACGTGGTGGTTGTTCCGGCCGGCGTGCCGCATCGATCCATCAATATCGGTGCCGGTGAAGCGGAGGTGATGATCGCCTTCGGTTCCGGTGCCCGAGCGTTCACGTACGAGCAGTAACGCATGGCAGATTTCGTTCAGGTGGCTCTCCCGGTGCCGCTCTTCAAGAGCTTCACCTATTCCGTTCCCGAGGAGTGGCGCGATCTGGATCTGGTGGGGATGCGCGTAACCGCCCCCTTCGGCCGCCGCACGCTCACCGGCATCGTTGTGGAGGAGCTTGCGGAGACCGAGCTGAAGAAGGTGCGGGCCATCATCGACCTGCTGGATCACGCCCCGCTCTTCACCCGCGAGATGCTTCGCTTTGCGGAGTGGATGAGCAGCTACTATCTCTCACCGCTCGGCGAAACGCTCCGTTCCATGATGCCGCAGGGGATGACTCCGGAGTCGTCGCAGCGCGTGATGCTTGCGGGTCCCGAGGTGATGGAGGAGATATCCCGGATTCGCCGCGCCGCGCCGCGGCAGGCTGCAATCCTTACCGCTCTCGCCGATCATCCGCGCGGCGTCACGCTTGCCTTCCTTCAACGGAAGATCGGTGCGGACAGTCTGCACGCGCAGCTTGCTGCGTTGGAGGAGAAGGCGTTGATCGTCCGCACCACCACCCATGCAAAGGGAACCGCGGCGCGGACCGCGCGCGGAGTACGCATCAGTCCGGAACTGCTGGCCGATGAGGAGAGGCTGCGCCGGTTGTTCGACGAGCTGGACCGCCTTGCGCCGAAGCAGGCCGCGATCCTCCTTGCGCTGAGCGCGCGTGCCGCACGGAACGGGAACCAGCTCTCGATTGCCGCGGACGTGCTCAAGGAGTCGGGCGCCTCTGACTCTGCATTGAAGGGGCTGCACGGGCGCGGGGCCGTGGAGATCGGTGAGATCGCGATTACGCGCGAGGAGGTGCTGCTGCCGGAGGCGATCGAGACGGAGGAGGAATCGTTCGGCGCCATCGACGGCGGCTCGGCAATCGGGCGGGCGATCGTACCGAATGCGATGCAGCGGAACGCCATCGACACCATCAACACGGCGATCGATACGGGGGAGTTCAAAACCTTTCTTCTGCATGGCGTCACCGGCTCCGGAAAGACGCAGGTCTATATCGAGGCGATCCGGCACGCGGTTTCGCGCGGCCGGCGTGCGCTGATGCTGGTGCCGGAGATCACGCTCACCGTGCAACTGGTGGAGCGCTTCCTCGGCGTCTTCGGCGATCGCGTGGTGGTGCTGCACAGCCGGATGTCCCCCGGTGAGCGCTTCGACGGCTGGCGCCGCGCCGCAGAGGGGACGTGCGACGTGGTGATCGGTGCGCGCTCCGCGCTCTTCGCTCCGCTGCGCGATCTCGGCGTTGTCGTAGTGGACGAGGAACACGAGGCCAGCTACAAGCAGTACGACGCGCAGCCGCGCTACAATGCCCGCGACGCCGCGATCGTGCGGGCGCAGCTCTCCGGAGCGGTGGCCGTCCTGGGATCGGCCACGCCCTCCATCGAATCGTACTTCAATGTTGAGCGGGGGAAGTACGGCCTCCTGGAATTGCCGGAGCGCGTGGACAACGCCCGCGAGCCGAAGATCATCATCGTCGATACCGTTACCGCGCGCAAGCAGGGGCTGATGCGCGGCGCCCTCTCCGTCCGTCTGCTGAAGGATATCCGGGAGCGCATCGAGCGTCGCGAAGGAGTGATCCTGCTCCAGAACCGTCGCGGGTTTGCAACCCGGCTGGAGTGCATGGCCTGTTCGCACTCCCCCATGTGCCCGCATTGCGCCGTCACGCTCACCTATCACAAGTCGCGCGAGGAACTCCATTGCCACTACTGCGGGTACCAGCGTGCGGTGGACCGCGTCTGCGAGATCTGCGGCAACCACGATCTGCGGCAGCCGGGCGTTGGCACGCAGAAGGTGGAGGAGGAGTTGGCCGCGGAGCTTGCGGAGGCCCGTATGCTCCGGATGGATCAGGACACCACGTCGCGCAAGGGAGCGCACCGGAAGATGCTGGCGGCGTTCGGCAACGGCGAGGTGGATATTCTGCTCGGCACGCAGATGGTGGCCAAGGGGCTGGACTTCTCACGCGTCTCGCTCGTGGGGGTGATCTCCGCGGATACACAGCTCCTCCTGCCGGACTTCCGCGCCAGCGAGCGGACCTATCAGCTGCTGACACAGGTTGCCGGGCGTGCCGGGCGCCGGAGCAATGTGGAGGGGGAGGTGGTGATTCAGACGGCGCACCCGCATCATCCGGCCATCCAGGCGAGCCTCGCCAAGAACTATGCGATGCTCTACAACGACGAACTCCATTCCCGTCGCGAGCTGAACTATCCGCCGTTCTCCCGCTTCATCCTGGTGGAGTTCCGGTCCGAGGATCAGGCCGAAAGCGAGCGCCACGCGCAGGCGTTCCGGAAGCTGCTCCCGGCGAGCTCCCCTGCGCTCGACATCATGGGCCCCACGGCCGCGCTGATCTCGAAGCTGCGGAATCTGTACCGCTATCAGATCGTGATCAAGAACAGCAAGGCCGCCGATCCCGCCGGCCGGATCTTCTATGCCGCGTTCGCCGATGCTCTGGAACGATACAACACCGGGGAGTCCAGGCCCTCCGTGCAGTTGATCGTGGACGTGGACGCCCAGGGGATTGGATAGTTCGTGCTGCGTGGGAAGTTATGGGTGATTGATGCCGGAAGTTATGGGTGATGGACCTGTACCCGCATCACTCATCACCCATAACTCATACCTCCCTCACACTGCGTTGTTCCCGTACATTGCATCTCCTGACCGTGGCGATATGCCATGGCCGGGATGCCGATCAATGCATTATGGGAGAACGTGGATGGTGCTTCCGTATGGCTTTCAACGCTACCTGCTGCTCCTTGCATCCATTGCTGCCATTGCGGCGGCCAATGCCACCGCGCAGTCTCCCGCTCGGTTTTGCTTCGTCGAGAACCGTGGTCAGATCATCGATGATTCGGGGCACGCGCGTCCCGACATTCTCTTCTCTGCCCGCTCCCGTGATGTCGGTGTCTATCTCCGCAGGACCGGCCTCAGCTACGTCTTCGTTCGCACGGACCATCAAGCGCCGCGCGAGCGTGATCCCCGCCTGCCACGGGCGTTGCAGGGGCCCGATACCTCGCTCCGCGTGGCCACATATCGAATGGATGTTGATCTGGTGGGCGCATCGGCCGATGCGCGCATCGAGAGGAGTGGTGCGAGCGCGGAGTTCGAGAACTTCTATCTGGCACATTGTCCGCGCGGTGTCACGGACGTTCACGGCTTCGAGCGCGTAATCTACCACGACATCTATCCCCACATCGACCTGGTGTACTATTCGCGCAACGGCGGGATGAAGTACGACTTCATCGTGCATCCCGGCGGGCATCCCTCGAACATCCGGCTGTGCTATCGTGGCAGCAGCGGGCTCTTGTTGAACGGCGATGGGACCGTGGTGGCGCGGAATCTGCTCGGCACGGTGACCGAGGGGCGTCCGCTGGCCTATGCATCGGCGGGCTCCGCATCAACGCAGGGGGCCGTGCGCGCGCGTTACCGTCTGCAGGATTCCGTGATCACGTTCGATGTCGGCGCCTACAACCACTCGATGGCGCTGGTGATCGATCCGGCAATTCAGTGGAGCACGTACGTTGGCGGGTCCGGCGATGACTTCAGCTGGTTCTACGGATGGCTCGATGCCGGCGAGTCGGGCTCATGCCTGAAGGCCGGCTCGAACTCGTCTCTGAGCTTCACATCGATCAGTCTGAGTCTCGACTTCCCCACAACTCCGGGCGTGTTCCGCCAGAACCGCCTGCAGGGTACCGATTACGATGTCGTGCTTGCGCGATTCAGCAGCAGCGGATCACGATTGTGGGCCACGTACTACGGCGGGACATACCTCGATGTGAATTTCGCGCTTGTGGTGGACAATCTGGACAACGCCTATGTGGCCGGAAGAACGATAAGTCCCGATCTTCCCGTGACGCCCGGAGCGTTCAACCCCACGCACCATGCCCTGGATGAGGACGGGTTCCTTGTCAAGTTCGACAGCGCCGGACATCTGGTCTGGTCGACATTCTACAACCATGGGATCATCATGTCCCTTGGTCTGGATCGCAACCAGGCGCTGGTGCTCGGAGGAGTCGCGTCCGCTCCCCTGGCCGTCACACCCGGCGCTTTCCAGACATCTCCCCCCGCAGGGGCGGATACCGTCAAAGGCTTTCTCACGAAGTTCACCACCGGAGGACAACAGATCTGGTGTACCTATTTCGATGGGACGCTCGGCAAGCAGTCGTGGGATAATGATGGCGCGCTCGGGATTGCCGTGGACACCGCGGGGCGGATCTATGCAACCGGGGTGGCATATAGCACGAATTTTCCGATCGTCGGCAACGCGTTTCAGCATGTCTATCACGGCTCGGGTGATTTCTGGATTGCCACATTCGATACCGCCGGTACGCCGCTGTGGTCCACATACTTCGGCGGATCGGACTTTGACCAGAGCGAGAACATCGCGGTTGATCGGAACGGGAATTGCTATGTCACCGGCAGTACCTACAGTGCGGACTATCCCACAACCGCCTCGGCCTTTCAGCCCGCGGTGCGCCCGGGAGTCTCGCCAGTGGATGCGGTGCTCGCGTCGTTCGATCGCAACGGCAACCGTCGCTGGGCCACCTATATCGGTGGCGGCGATAAGGACTTCGGCCAGAACGTCGATGTCGATGCCCGGGGCAATCTCTGGGTGGGATTTCATACCTACTCCACCAACTTCCCGATAACCGCCGGTGCCAACCAGCTCACGCTTGCCGGGCAGGCCGATGTCGCCATCATGACGTTCGACACCTCGGGCCGGCGGCAGTGGGGCAGCTATTATGGCGGCGGCCGCAACGACTATATCGACGGCCTTGTCACCACGCCGGCCGGGGTTGCCGTGTTCGGAACCACGCAGAGTCCGGATCTGCCGATGGCGGGCACACCATTTCAGGCCACCCGCAACGATCCATACGATTTCTTCCTGGTGCAGCTCTGCGGAGTATTGCCGAAGATCGATCTGGGCGTGCAGCCCACAACGTTCTGCGCCGGTGATTCGATTCTCCTTGCGGCATCTCCCGGATACGACCGCTACCGCTGGTCCACCGGCGCAACCACGCGCAGCATCGTTGTCCGCACCACCGGCCGCTACGCCGTGACGATGGATCTGGGATCGTGCAGCGCAACCAGCGACACTGTGGCGGTAACGGTCTTCGACACACCGCATCGCACCCTCACTCCGGGAGGGCCGATCGTGCTCTGCGATGGAGACAGCATCACGCTCCGAACCACGGGAGGGATTCGCACATATCGATGGAGCACCGGCGATACCACGAACTGGATCACGGTGAAGAAGGCCGGACGGTACAGCCTCTTCTTCGTGGATACGAACGGCTGCTCCAACTACTCGGACACCGTGCAGGTGACCATCAGTCCGCGACCCACGACAACGATCACGCCCCCCGGCCCCATCTCCCTCTGCGATGGCGCCAGCGTCCGGCTCGATGCCGGTGCCGGCTTCAGCGGATATCGCTGGAGTACCGGTGACAGTTCGGAATTCCTGACCGTGACCAAGTCAGGGACGTATGCCGTGGCTGTCCGCAATGCCGATGGCTGCTGGGGCCCGCTCTCCAGAAACGTTACGGTGAAGGTGTTCCCGAAATCGGTGGTTACCATCAGGAATCTGCTTCCCGCGACCTTCTGCGAGGGGGACAGTACGATACTGGTCGCCACGCCCGGCACATTTGCCGGCTATCTCTGGTCCACCGGTGCAACCACGCAGTCCGTCATCGTGAGGAAGGATGGCGTCTACACCGTTGTTGCTACCGACTCGAACGGATGTACCGCCACGGCGCAGATGGCCGTCAGCGTGAAACCCGGCCCACATCCAACTATCAGCGCCAGCGGCCCAACGCGCTTCTGCGCCGGTGACAGTGTGATTCTGTCGTCGAGCGGGTTCTCTCAATATCAATGGCCAACCGGTGCCACAACGCCGGGCATCGTTGTGAAGGATGCCGGGAAGTACTTCGTATCGGTGCTGAACGAAGGCGGATGCTATGGAACCTCGGACACGATCACGGTGGACGTGCTTCCCCGGCCGGTGATTACGATCAGCGGACCGATCAGCGTCTGCCCGAACACGTTCGTGATCTACAACATACCGGCTGTCGCCGGGTTCGGCTACCTCTGGTCGCTCGAGAGCGGCGGAACGATTTCGGGCGGCGTCACTGCGGATGCCGTGAGCGTTCTCTGGGGCGCCAGCGGCTCCGGCAGGTTGCATGCCCGCGTGACGAACCCCGCAACCGGCTGCGTGTCGGATACCGTCGTCACGGTCACGATCGGCTCGTCACTGAAGCCGGTGATCACGGCGAGCCGCTCGCTCAAGCTCTGCACCGGCGACAGCGTGACGCTGGATGCAGGTCCGTACGCCAGCTACGCCTGGTCCACCGGCGCGTCCACGCGCACCATCACCGTTGGTGCCGCGGGTCGATATGCCGTCTCCGTTGCCGACGCCAATGGCTGTAGTGGACTATCGGATTCGGTGACGGTAACGACGAACACGCCGCCGGCGCCGGTGATCGTTCCACCGAACGGCGGGATCTTCTGCGCCGGCGACAGCATCGTTCTCGATGCCGGCGCAGGCTATGCGAAGTATCTCTGGTCCAACGGGTACACCAGCCAGCGCATTACGGTGCGGACCTCGGGGACGTTTACCGTGACGGTGATCGACGCAGGCGGCTGCACCGGGACATCGCCGGAGGTAACGGTAACCGCCACTCCCGAACGGCCGCCCATCATCAACGGCCCGGTGCAGGTCTGCCGCAACTCGACGATCACCTACTCCACGCCGGTGACGGGCGGGAGCACCTATCAATGGGGAGTGACCGGCGGCCTGCTGGCGTCCGGGCAGGGAACGGCGAGCATCCAGGTGCAATGGGGCGGGGCTGGTGCCGGCAGGATCGATCTTGTGGAGACCACATCGCTCGGCTGCACGGGGGCATCGCCGGGACTCGAGGTGAGCATTGGCGATCATCTTGTACCGACGGTGACCCCCTCCAGTCCGGTTGTGCTCTGCACCGGCTCCACAGTGCATCTCGATGCGGGCGGCGGCTACGCGAGCTATCAATGGTCCACCGGTGCAACGACAGAGGCGATCGATGTGACGATGCCGGGCTTGTACACGGTGACGGTTGCCGATGCGGGCGGCTGCTCGGGAACGTCGCTGCCGGTGGAGGTGATCGCCAAGGCGTCACCTGTTCCCCTCATCACTCCCGATGGACCTCTCTCATTCTGCGATGGCGACAGCGTTGTGCTGCGCGCCGATGCGGCCTACACGCGGTACCTGTGGTCAACGGGGGGAACCACGAAGAGCATTGTGGTGAAGAGATCGGGGAGCTACAGCGTGACGGTCACCGATGCGGATGGCTGCACGGGGGCATCGCTGCCGGCCGATGTGGTAGTACATCCGCGTCCCGCCAGACCGGTGATCGCATTGAACGGCGGCATGTTGAGCACGCCGGCATCGGCATCGTCGTATCAGTGGCTTCTGGATGGCGTCGCTCTGCCTGGCGCCACCGGGCAACAGCAGCCGGCGACGCTGAGCGGATCCTACCAGGTGCTGATCACGAACCAGTTCGGCTGCAGCGCGATCTCCGATCCGTTCCGGTATCGGACCGGCGCCGTGACACACACGGTTCTGTTGGACACGGTGTCCGCGCGTGTCGGGGATCGTGCTCACCTTGTGCTCCGTGTTCTTCCGCCGCTTGCTGCCTCGGACTCCGTGCATGGATATCACGTCGAGATTGGCTACGATCCTCGCGCGCTCTTCATTCACGATGTTGTATCGCCGGACCGAACGCCCGGAACTGATGCGGCGACGTACAGCACGTCGACGGCCGGTTTGTTGACGGTTGATCGTCCTGTCACGGGGCGTCCGCTGATCGGTGGTGAGTTGCTCCGCATAGAGCTCGAAGGGCTGATAAGTGGCCAGCCGCTGAACGTTGTGACGATCGGGAATGCTCTGCTGCCGGAAGCGATCGGTGGAGTGAACGCAGGAGGGAACGGGCTGGTGATCCTGAGCGGCTGCGAGATCGGTATGGAGATCAGCAAACGCGTCTTCATCGAGGCGATCCGTCCGAACCCCGTGCATGAGGAGTTGATCCTGCAGTATCGATTGCCGGCCGGTCATGCAGGCGTGCTGCGGTTCTACGATGGAGTGGGACGAGAGATCCGGCATGACAACGTTGGTGCCGGTACCGGCGAGACGCAGGAGCTGCGTGTTGATGTGGCTCATATCTCCTCCGGCGTGTATCTGCTGGAGTTGCAGGATGGGGGAGAGCACAGCGCGGTGCCCGTGGTGATCGCGAAGTAAGGGAAAGAGACATGAATGATGCGATAGGAACGGACGTGGTTGATGCTGCGGCGGCATTCCCGAGTATCGGCGTCATTGCCGTGCGGAGCCTTCTCGTTGCCATGCCCATCAAGCGAATGAGCATCCGGGAGATTACGAATTGAGAACGCCTGTTCCGTTCTGCTCGCTTGCACTGTATTCAGGTAAAGTGCTATCTTTACTTCAGTACAGTGACACTCCCGGAGAGAACTCATGAAGCAGGCGGAACCTCGTGATATCAGAGCGCTCTATCAGGCCATCGTATCCCTGAAGTCGGTGGAGGAGTGCAAACGCTTCCTGGGCGATCTGCTTACGGAAAACGAGCTTGCGGAGTTCGCGGAGCGCTGGCAGGCCGCGCGCATGCTTGCCGCCGGGGAATCCTACCAGGCGATCGAGGACCGCACCGGCCTCAGCTCGCGCACGATCGCGCGCGTGGCCCGCTGGGTGAAGGAGGGGAACGGAGGATATCGCCTGATGCTGAAACGGATCGACGAGGCGTGACGAATTGAACGGGAACGAACGGATTTTTTTTGCGCCGATCACTTTACCGAGGTAAAGAATGGAACAGGGTGAGACCAGGATCAAGATCGCAATCCAGAAAAGCGGACGGCTCACGTCGGACTCGCTGGATCTTCTCCGCGCGTGCGGGCTGGAGCTGGACGGCCAGAAGCAGACGCTCTACACGCCATGCCGGAACTTCCCGCTGGATCTGCTGGCGCTGCGGGATGACGATATCCCGCAGTACGTGCACGACGGCGTTGCCGATCTCGGCATCGTCGGCGAGAACACCGTGCTGGAGAAGGGGCTGCGCGTGGAGCGTGTGCTCGATCTCGGCTTCGGCGTCTGCCGGTTGATGATCTGCCTGCCGCAGCACTCGGAGGTTCGCACCCTTCGCGACCTGGAGGGCCGGCGCCTGGCCACGACCTATCCGACGATCACCGGACGCTTCCTGGAGGCCGAGGGGATCCGATGCGAGGTGGTGCGGCTGAGCGGCGCGGTGGAGATCGCTCCGATGCTCGATATCGCGGACGCCATCTGCGATCTCGTCTCCACCGGCACTACGGCGCGGGTGAACGGTCTCTATCCGGCCTTCACCGTGCTCACCTCCCAGGCCCGGCTGATCGCCAGCGAAGGCCTTCTGGCCGATCCGGCGAAGCGGCAGTTGTTCGAACGGTTGATGATCCGCATCCAGGGGAGCCTGGAGGCACGTGGCCGCCGCTACCTGATGATGAATGCGCCCTGCGATGCGGTGGACGAACTGCGCGCCATCATTCCGGCGCTCAAGAGCCCCACCGTGGTTCCGCTTGCCGAGGAGGGGATGGTGGCGGTTCACTCCGTGATCGCGGAGGATGCGTTCTGGGATGTGATGGAGAAGCTGAAGGGCGTTGGCGCCAGCGACATCGTTGTTGTACCGATCGAGGCGATCATCCGATGAAGACACTCCGGCTCTCAGATCTGGACCCCGCCGCTCTCCGCTCGCTCGTCGAGCGCGGAGGCGTGAGCGATCGCTCCTCGACGGACGCCGTGCGCGCCATCGTGGCGGACGTGCGCGAACGTGGCGATGCCGCACTCCGCGAGCTGACGCGTCGGTTCGACGGCGCGGACCTTGCAGGCATTCGCGTTGCACCGGAGGCGTTCGCCGCTGCGCGCGCCGCCGCATCGCCGGAGCTTGCCGAGGCAATCCGCACGGCGGCTGGAAATATTCGCGCGTTCCATTCCGCGCAACTGGCCGTGGAGCCGGCGGTGGAGACGATGCCGGGCGTGCTCTGCTGGCGCGAGCGCCGCGCCATCGAGAGTGTGGGGCTCTACGTTCCGGCCGGTTCCGCGCCGCTCCCTTCAACCGTGCTGATGCTCGGCATTCCCGCCCTCCTGGCCGGCTGCAGCCGGATTGCCATCTGTTCCCCTCCGCGCCGCGACGGCACTGTGGACCCCGCCGTTCTGGTTGCGGCCGGCGCTCTCGGCATCGAGGAAGTGTATGCCGTCGGCGGCGCGCAGGCCGTTGCCGCGATGGCCTACGGCACCGAGAGCGTGCCGAAGGTGGAGAAGATCTTCGGCCCGGGGAACCGGTACGTGGCCGCAGCCAAGGAACTGGTCTCCGCCGATCCCCGGGGGGCGGCGATCGATCTGCTGGCCGGGCCATCCGAACTGCTGGTGATCGCCGATGCATCCGCGGATGCAGCTCTCGTGGCCGCCGATCTTCTCTCGCAGGCGGAGCACGATCCCGATGCGCACGTGGTGCTGGTTACAGACAGCCCGGAGCTTGCCGCAGCAACGCTGCGCGAGCTGGAAGCCCAGCATGGAACGCTCTCCAGGCATGCGATCGTGAGCCGCGCTCTGGAGGGGAGCTACGTTCTCCTTGCGGACTCGATGGGGGAGGCCGTCCGCTTCTCCAACATGTACGCTCCGGAGCATCTCATTGTGAACGTGCGCGAACCGGAGCCGGTCCTTCGCGCGATCACGAGCGCCGGTTCCGTGTTCGTTGGCCCGTGGGCGCCGGTGACCGCCGGTGACTACGCGTCCGGCACCAATCACACACTCCCCACCAGCGGCGCCGCGCGCTGGGAGAGCGGCCTCTCCGTGGAGAGCTTTCAGAAGTCGATCTCCTTCCAACGCATCACCGCGGCCGGCCTGGAGGCGCTTGCCCCGACGCTCGCAACGCTCGCCGGGGCGGAAGGTCTGGATGCGCACGGCCGTGCCGTCACGATGCGCATCGATCGCATTCGCGCGGGAGGCCAGCCGTGAACCCTGCGGTAACCGCTTCGAGCATCGATGCGATGGTGCGCCCATCCATCCGTGCGCTGCAGCCATACCGTGCCGCGCGCCACGACAACAGCGCCGGCATCCTTCTGGACGCCAACGAGAATCCGTATGCCTCCGGCGGGGAACTGGCGTTGAATCGTTATCCCGATCCCCACCAGAACCGGCTGCGCGAACGCCTCGCCGGGCTGGCCGGCGTTCGGCAGGAGAACGTCTTCGTGGGGGTCGGCTCCGACGAGGCCATCGATCTGTTGATCCGCATCTTCTGCGAGCCGGCGCGCGATGCGATCCTGGTTGCCGAGCCCACCTACGGCATGTATCGTGTGGCTGCCGCGCTCAACAACGTTGCCGTGCGCGGCGTTCCGCTCCGGCAGGAGAGCTTCGGGCTGGACCTTCCAGCCATGCTCGCAGCGGTGGAGGAGAGGACACGGCTCATCTTCTGCTGCTCCCCCAACAATCCAACGGGCAACCTTCTCTCGGTGGAAGATCTGTTGGTGCTGTGCGGGCGCTCCGGCCGTATCGTTGTTGTGGATGAGGCCTACATCGAGTTCGCATCGCGCGAAAGCATGGCCGCTCTGGTGAACGGTGTCCCCAACCTGGTGGTGCTGCGCACGCTCTCCAAGGCGTGGGGGCTTGCAGGATTGCGTCTGGGGTATGCGGTGGCGCAGCCGGGGATCATATCGTGGTTGATGAACGTGAAGCCCCCGTACAACGTGGGCTCGCTTGCAGCGTGCACGGCGCTGGCCGTGCTGGATGACCTGCCGCGCGAGCGTGCCCAGGTCGCCGCCATCGTCGCCGAACGCGAACGCCTTGCCGCCGGCCTTGCGGTGCTGCGCGGGGTGCTGCGCGTTCATCCAAGCGATGCGAACTTCCTGCTGGTCCGCTTCGCGAACGCGGCGGCAGTGCATGCGGGGCTTCGCGAGCGGGGGCTGATTGTGCGCGACCGGAGCGGCGAGCCGGGGCTGGCCGGAGCGCTCCGCATAACCGTCGGCACGCCGGCGGAGAATACGATGCTGTTGAACGCGTTGTTGGAGATCGACGCATGAAGATGGAGACGCCAGGATGAAAAAGGAGACTCGTGGATGAAGAAGGTTCTCTTCGTTGATCGTGACGGAACGCTGATCGTGGAACCTCCCGATGAGCGGATCGACTCGCTGGAGAAGCTGGAGCTGATACCGGGCGCGATCGCCGGCATGCGCGCCCTGCTGGAGGCCGGCTTCGAGGCGGTGATGGTCACCAATCAGGACGATCTGGGATCGCCGGCGTTTCCGCAGGAGCGATTCGACATTCCGCACGACAAGATGATGCGCATCTTCGAAGGGGAGGGGATCACCTTCGCCCATGTCTTCATCTGTCCGCATGCCGAATGGCAGGGATGCGAGTGCCGCAAGCCGAGGACCGGCATGCTCGCAGGCTATCTCGCCGGGAACCGGGTGGATATGGCGCGCTCCTTCGTGCTGGGCGATCGCGAGACGGATATCGGGCTGGCCCGCAACCTGGGATGCCGCGGCGTTCGGCTGGTTGCGGGACATGCCGAAGCGGCGAGCGATGCCGACTTCGTGGCGCGGAGTTTTCACGAGGCATGCAGCTACATCCTTCGCGACGGCCGCACCGCCCGTGTGGAGCGCATCACCAACGAGACGTCGATCGCCGTGGAGCTTGCACTGGACGGCACGGGGACGTACGATATCGCCACCGGCATCGGCTTCTTCGATCACATGCTCGCGCAGCTCGCGCGCCATTCGCTGATCGACATGACGATACATGCGCGCGGCGATCTGCACATCGACGAGCATCACACTGTGGAGGATACCGGCCTGGCGCTGGGTGAGGCGATCCGGCACGCCATCGGCGACAAGCGGGGCATCGGCCGCTACGGCTTCATGCTGCCGATGGATGAGGCGCTGGCGCAGGTCGCGCTGGATCTGGGGGGGCGGCCCTATCTGGTGTTCGATGCGCGCTTCGATCGCGAGCGGGTGGGAGAGCTTCCCACCGAACTCGTGGAGGATTTCTTCCATGCTCTTTCGGACGGCATGCGCGCGAACATCAACATCAGTGCAACGGGACGGAACGACCATCATCGCATAGAGTCCATCTTCAAGGCGGTTGCACGCGCACTGCGCATGGCGGTTGCGCGCGACGGGCGCTCCGGGCTTCCAACAACCAAGGGCCTGCTGTGATCGGCATCATCGACTATGGTTCCGGCAACCTGGGGTCCGTGCGGAACGCGCTCGATCGTCTCGGTGCCGGTTCGTTCGTCTCCTCGTCGCCGGCCGAACTGGATCGTGCGGAGAAGCTGATCCTGCCGGGCGTGGGCGCAGCCGGCAACGCCATGCGGCTTATCGCGGCATCCGGCCTGCAGGAGTGGCTGCACCGACTGGAGGCGCCGCTGCTCGGGATCTGCTTGGGGATGCAGCTCATGTTCGAGTACTCGCGGGAGAACCACACCCCCTGCCTGGGCCTGGTGCCGGGCACCGTGGAGCCCTTTGCCGCGCCCGGCCTGAGAACGCCGCACACCGGATGGAATCAGGTGTATCCAACCGCGGACGATCCGCTCTTCCGCGACATCGCCCCGGGTGAATATTTCTACTTCGTTCATTCGTACTATGCGGCTCCCGGTGCGGCAACGATTGCCACAGCCACATACGGTGCGGAGTTCTCCGCCGCCGTAACGCGCGCCAACAGTCGCGGCGTGCAATTCCATCCGGAGAAGTCCGGCCCGGCCGGGCTTCGGCTTCTCGAAAACTTCATCAGCCTATGTTGATCATTCCAGCCATCGATATCTATGGCGGCCATACGGTCAGGCTTCGGCAGGGCTCCTATGCGTCGCGAACCGTGTATCACGAGTCGCCGGTTGCGGCGGCCGGCGAGTTCTCCGCCGCCGGATTCGGTTACCTGCACCTCGTGGATCTGGAGGGAGCTGCGGACGGAGTCGTCACCAACTGGGAGACGCTTGCGGAGATCCTGGCGCTGGATGGCGTGAGCGGCGAGGTTGGCGGCGGCGTGAGAAACGCGGGCGACATCGAACGGCTGATCGAGCTCGGCGCCGATCGCGTTGTCGTGGGGAGTGTCGCCGCGGAGAACCCGTCGCTGCTGCGCGAGTGGGTGGAGGAGTTCGGTGCCGCCAGGATTGCGGTGGCCCTCGACCTCCGCGACGGCGAGGTCTCCACGAGAGGATGGAGGCAGATGGTGCCGGTAACGCCCGCTGCCCTCGTGGGGTATGCGGCGGAGGTTGGTGTTCAGACCGTGATCTGCACGGACATCGCCCGCGACGGCATGCTTGCCGGGCCGAACGTGGATCTGTATGCCGGCCTGATACATGAGTTCCCCTCCCTCTCCTTCATAGCATCCGGCGGGATCTCGAGTACGGACGATCTCACGGCACTCGATGCCGCCGGCGTTGCCGGGGCAGTCATCGGCAAGGCGCTCTACGAGGGGAGCCTCGGGCTGGAGGATCTGGCCGCCTGGGTGCGAACTCGGGGAGAGGGGGGATAGGGAGATGCTTGCACGGCGGATCATTCCCTGCCTCGACGTGAAGGATGGGCGCGTGGTGAAAGGCATTCAGTTCCAGAACATCCGCGACGCCGGCGATCCCGTTGCGCTCGCGGAGCGGTACAGCGAGGAGGGGGCTGACGAGCTTGTACTGCTGGACATCAGCGCGTCGCGCGAGGGGCGGCGCACGTTCTTCGATATCATCGAACGCGTTGCGCGCGCCGTGCAGATTCCGTTCACCGTGGGCGGCGGTATCTCCTCCGTGGAGGAGATCGCGAGCGCTCTTGCCGCGGGTGCGGACAAGGTGTCGCTCAATACCGCGGCCGTGCTTCGCCCGGAACTCCTCTCGGAGGCGGCCGTGCGGGTGGGAAGCCAGGCGGTGGTTGCCGCGATCGATGCACGCCGCCGCGATGCAGGCGATCCGGACGCCGGCTGGGATGTCTGGATTCGCGGCGGCTCACAGCCGGCGGAACTGGAGGCGGTGGAGTGGGCCCGGCGCGCCGTTGGCCTCGGAGCCGGCGAGCTGCTGGCCACATCGATGGATCGCGACGGCATGCAGGCCGGATACGATCTCGAACTGCTCCGCGCCCTCTCCCGCGCCGTGAACGTTCCGGTGATCGCCTCCGGCGGTGCCGGCGGTGTGAGCCATGTTGCCGACGCCTTCCTCGAGGGGAACGCCGATGCCGTGCTCGCGGCCAGCATCTTTCACGACGGCATGGTCACACTCCGGGAGTTGAAGCGGGAGCTGGCCGGGCGGGGCATCCCGATGCGCCTTCAATGACCGGCCGCACGAAAACACAGCCAACAGGAGAGCAGGCCAATGCCGCAGGAGCGTACACAAGCATCGAATCTACCGGACCCGGAGCGGCTGGACTTCGGGAAGATGGGCGGACTGTTGCCGGCCGTTGTGCAGGATGCAGGGACGCTTCAGGTATTGATGCTCGGCTTCATGAATCGTGAGGCGCTGGAGGCAACGATTGCCAACGGGCGCGTGACCTTCTGGAGCCGTTCGAAGGAACGGCTCTGGACCAAGGGGGAGACGTCCGGAAACTATCTCGCGGTGGAATCGATCGCCGCCGATTGCGACAACGACACGCTGCTGATCCGTGCCCGCCCGGCCGGCGCAGTATGCCACAACGGCACCTGGACCTGTTTCGGTGAGGAGCGGCACGAACGTGCGGGCGATGTGCTGGATACGCTGGCGCGAACCATCGCCGCGCGCCGCGCCGCGATGCCGGAAGGCTCCTACACCACGTCGCTCTTCGCCGCCGGGACGCCGCGTATTGCGCAGAAGGTGGGGGAGGAAGCCGTGGAAACGGTGATCGCCGCGATGAAGGGGGACCCATCGGAGTTGCAGAACGAAAGCGTCGATCTCCTCTATCATCTTCTCGTGCTCTTCGAGCAGTGCGGGATCTCCCTCTCCGATGTCTGTGCCGTGCTCGCCGGGCGGATGGGGCCGCGTTGAACGATGCAGCCCTGCCACGATGTTCTCTCCGCCGCGCCGGTATGCGCGGCCCGGCCACACCTTCTTACGAACTGATCGCGTGCCGCTGTCGAAGTTGCCGGCCGTTCGATACCCGACACAGACAACGGCAGCGACAACGATGAGCAACCCCGGCATCGACCAGCTTCTCGAGTTCTTCTGGCGCGACTACTCCTCCATCACGCCGGCGGCGGCGGAGATCTACGATCTGCTTGCCGCGCGCGGTGAGCGCTATGTGAACGATCACATCGCCTTCCGCACCTTCAACCTGGATCCGATCGGCGTGGACTCGCTCGGCGCCACCTTCGTGCGCCTCGGCTACACGGAGAGCGGCGAGTATCACTTCGAGAAGAAGCGGCTCTTCGCGCGCTCCTATGCGCCGCCGGCGGAGGAGCTGCCGCACGTCTTCATCTCGGAGTTGATCACCCAGGACTTCAGCCCCCAGCTGCAGCACATCGTGCAGGGGCTCGTGGAGCAGATCCCTGCGTCGCTGAAGAACGCTCCGGAACTCCTTACCACCCTGCCAACCTGGAAGCCCGTTCCCTATGCGGACTACAGGAGGCTGCTCGCCGAATCCGAGTACGCCGGCTGGCTCTCCGCGTTCGGCATCCGTGCCAATCACTTCACCGTGCTCATCAACGCCCTCTCCACATTCGGCTCCATCCAGGAGTTCAATGCCTGGCTCGTGGCGAACGGCTACACGCTGAACGCGTCCGGAGGCGAGGTGAAGGGAACGCCGGAGGAACTGCTGGAGCAATCCTCCATCATGGCGAACCGTGTCGGCTGGGAGTTCGCCGGCGGTGAGGTGCATGTGATCCCCACCTGCTACCACGAGTTCGCGCGGCGCTATGAGGATCCGGCAACGGGCCGGCTGTATCAGGGCTTCATTGCGAAGAGTGCCGACAGAATCTTCGAATCCACCGATACCGGCGTCGCTTCCTAGAACACCGGCTCAGGAGAGATCATGACCTTCACAGAATACTGCCGCGACTTCCTCGACTACGATCGCTGGGCAACGCGCCGCACCATCGAATCGCTGCGCGGGCTGGCCGGACCGGATGAGGGGTTGCGCCTGCTGGGGCATCTGCTTGCCGCCCGCTCCGTCTGGCTTGTCCGGATCTCCGGCGGCGACACCTCGCTGCTCACCGTCTGGCCGGAATGGTCGCTGGCGGAGTGCGAGGAGCGGCTGAACACCGTACATGCGGAGTGGAGCGCATATCTCGGGACGCTGGACGATGGCGCCATCGACAGCCTGCGTACCTACCGCACGATCGCCGGCGCAGAGTTCTCCACCTCACTGCGCGACATCCTCACGCAGGTCAACAATCACGGCACCTACCACCGCGGCCAGATCGCCCGCATCGTCCGCGAGCGTGGCGGGATGGCGGCTTCCACGGACTTCATCTTCTATGCCCGGGCGGGTAGGGGGGAAGCGTAACCGGCGTTGGCGGGTAGGGCGTCGATTGATGCGCCCGCCATTGCTTCCACGTGACCACCACGAAACATTCCTTCATTTTGATGGGGACCTGCGCCCCACATCGTTCATCATGATCGTGCGCCGGTGACGCATCCCGACAGCCGCCAGCACCGAATCGTCGGCCAGCACCGAATCGTCGGCCAGCGCGGATGGCAGGAGGTGGCGGAGTATGCAATCGGTTGGGCGGAGACCACGACGCGCACACAGCCGAAGCGTGTGCCGGGCATGGTTGGATGATTGCCCATCGGACGAGTGCTCGCGAACGGACGTTCGGGAATGAATGTTGGGGAATGAATGTTGGGGAATGAATGTTCGGGAATGAACGTGCGCGAACAATGATTCCGCGTGCTGCGCTGTGCATGGTCCGCGGGTGATCCCTCCTCACCGGGAGGCTCGTGCCGCGGCCCGGCCGGATACTCTCGTTGCCCCGCACGCCAAGATTTCCCATCTTGAGGCCCAACGCCGCTTCCGAGAGCGGCATCATCAATGTCCGCCTCCCTCCGTCTCCACCGAATCGGGAGGCCCTCTCATTCCATACAGTATCGAGAGCAGGAATGAACAGTGTTACCACCGGCCGCCTTGCGTTCTTCGTCGCGATGATCGCGGTCCTGTCTGCATATCCGCTTCACGCCCAGCCGGGCAGTTCCGTTGTGGTGCAGACCTTCACCTACGGCTCGCCCTCGGATGCCCGGTTCGTGCTTCCGCCGCTGAGCGAGCACTATGAGAAGGTGCTGATGCACTACAAGCTGCGATGCCCGTTGGATGCGCAGTGCGGCGAGTGGGACTATCTGATGTACATCTACCTGTTCCAGCATACCGGGCAGGTGGATTCCACGATCGACACCGCCTATCATTTCCGCGTGGACAATCAGGTGCCGGACTCGGTGGCCTTCATGCGGGCGCCGTCGTGGCACTACTTCCCGCGCCTGCTCGTGAACGTGACGCGGACCAGCGTTACCTCCTTCGACTCCGCGACGATCGCCAACCCCCCCTCCGGCAATTCCATGCAGTTGACCAACGGTCCGCGCGGGCGCCTGCAATTCCTCTGGAGCAAGACGGAGCTGCTTGCCGCCGGGCTGAAGGCGGGGGACGTGACCGGCATCCGCTTCAACGTGACCACGGGGGGGCAGGTGATCAAGAACCTCATGGTCCGGATGAAGGCCAGCACGCGCGACTCGCTGACACCCAACTCCTACGAGACGGACGGATTCACCACCTGCTATCTGCGCGACGTCGCTCTTCCCGCTGGATGGCAGCGCCTGGATTTCCCGACGCCCTTCACTTGGAACGGCACGTCGAACATCGCCGTTGATGTGAGCTACGATCAGGCCGCGCCGCTGCCCGGAACGATGATCGCGTTCGAGACGTCGCAGGGGCATGCGCTCGCGCACTTCCAGAACGCGCCGGAGCAGGCGCTTCACTTCGAGGGGCGTGACTACATCGATGTTCCCGCGAACGTCTTCAACAATGCGGACAGTGCCATCACGATCGGCTTCTGGGCCTACGGCAATCCGCTCTACCAGCCGCAGGAGCAGAGCATCTTCGAAGGCGTGAACAAGGATGGCCAGCGGGTGCTGAACCTGCATCTCCCATGGTCCGACGGCACCGTCTACTGGGATGCGGGGAACGCGGCCGGTGCGTACGACCGCCTCTCCAAGGCCGCCGGCGCAACGGACTACAAGGGGAAGTGGAGCTACTGGACGGTGACGAAGAATGTGAAGGCCGGGACGATGAAGATCTATCTGAACGGCGTGCTCTTCACCTCCACCGGCAGCAAGAAGAAGCCGATGGGGGGCATCACGAGGTTCAGAATCGGCTCCGGCGCGAGCGGCGACAGCAACTACGACGGCAACGTGGACGAGTTCGCGGTCTGGAATGCGGAACTGGACGCAACCACCATCAAGAGCTATGTGGGGCGGGAGCTGGATAACTCGCATCCGTTCCGGGCGAACCTGCGGGCCTACTACAAGTTCGGCGGAAGCAATCTGCTGGTGGCGGCGGACTCCAGCGGCAACGGATTCGATGCCGCGATGACCGGTCCTCCCGCGCCGTACAGTGTGCCGGGCGCCGAGTTCTATCTGGGCATGCTTCCCACGGCGCAGCGCCCGCACATCATCTTCGAGCAGGGGAAGTACACCTCCACGTACGACACCACGGTGGCCGTGGACTCCGTGCAGGCCGATCCGTTGCAGGTGGTGCTCTATCGTAACACGCAGGACTCCACACTCCCGGACAAGGTGCTGACGGTATGGCCGGCCGGCTACAATCACTATGCCTTCAACAGGCAGGGAGTAGCAACGGACTCCTCGCGCGTCACGCCGGACTCCGTGATCCATCAGACCCGCACGCCATACTTCCGGAAGTTCGAGATCGTGAATCGCTTCGAGCTCGGCCGCTACATCACGCCGTACGGCAACGGCCTGAGCCTGGGAGAAGGATTCACGTGGACGTACGACGTGAGCGACTTCCGGCCGCTGCTGCACGACACGGTGCATCTGAACGCATACAACCAGCAGGAGCTGGTGGATATGACGTTCGAGTTCGTGAGGGGAACGCCGCCGCGCGATCCGATCTCGGTGACGAATCTCTGGAACGGCGGCTTCAGCTACGGCGGGGCGAAGTCCATCGAGGATTACCTGCATCCGCTGCGGGTGAAGATTCCGGAGAACGCGGCCAACACCCGCATCCGTGTGACCCCCACCGGGCATGGCTTCGGCGGCAACGAGAACTGCTCGGAGTTCTGCGCGAAGGATCACACGATCACCGTGGACGGCACGAACCGTTTCCAGAAAACCGTCTGGCGCGACAACTGCAATCTCAACCCGGTATATCCGCAGGGAGGGACGTGGGTGTACAGCCGCTCCAACTGGTGCCCCGGCGCCGAGGTATGGACCTACAACTTCGAGCTGACGCCGTGGGTGCATCCGGGTGATTCGGTAACGCTGGACTACAACATCACGCCGTACACCTGGAACGGCCAGGGAAGCACGCCCTACTATCAGATCGAGACGCAGCTGGTTACCTACGGTCCACCGAACTTCTCGCTGGATGCGGCCGTTGTGGAGATCAAGGCTCCGGGGAAGACCGATCTGTACAAGAGGATGAACCCGATCTGCAGCAACCCTCTCATCACGATCCGCAATACCGGCTCCACGCCGCTCACGAGTCTGGACATTCAGTACGGCGTGCAGGGCGCCGCACAGTCCGTCTATCACTGGACCGGCCAGCTGGATTTCATGGAGAGTGCGGACGTGCAGCTCGGCGAGATCTCCTGGTCCGGCGCAACCGGCCGGCAGTTCACGGTGGCGATCAGCAAGCCAAACGGCGGCGACGATCAGTACGAATACAACAACACGGCAACCGCTACGTACGATGTGCCGCCGGTGTTCCCGAAGACATTCTATCTGGAACTGCACACCAACGACAGTCCCTCCGAGAACAGCTATCAGTTGAAGGATGCGGTAACCGGGCGCGTCGTGCTGGACAGGAACAACCTGGACGGCGCTACCTACTATCGCGACACGCTGACGCTGCCGGACGGCTGCTACGAGTTCCGGCTGGTGGATCTTGGCGGCGACGGCCTTTCGTGGTGGGCGAACACCGCGCAGGGGACCGGCTCCATGCGCATCCGCCGTGCGGACAACGGGGCAACCATCCGCAGTTTCAATGCGGACTTCGGCGGGGAGATCTACCAGCAGTTCACGGTGGGCTTCGATCTCGCGGCCGACGCGCCGCTCCCCGGCATCGAGGAGCATGGAAGCAGGATGGAGGTCTATCCCAATCCCACCGATGGAGAGTTCACGGTGAACCTCTGGCTGCGCGCCACGCAGAGCGCGGAGCTGACGGTTACCGACATGCTCGGCAACAGCGTTCATCACGCGATGTTGAAGAACGTGACCAACGGATCGTTCCCGGTTGATCTTCGCTCGCTCCCGTCCGGTGCCTACGTGGTGGCGGTGCGGGCCGGAGCGGAGACGCTGACGAAGAAGATCGTGGTGCGGTAACAGCGGTCCGAACTGCCGTCGAGCCGTCGTGCCGCCGAATGCAGGGAGCGATGTACATTCAATCCGGCGGGGCATGCGAGGGTATCGCATGCCCCGCTTCGATTCAGGAGATGCGGGCGCTCCGGTTGTGCGGCGCCTTGCGGAGCGGGCGTGCCGCCGCATGAGGCGCCGCGTGCATGTAACGTGCCGGGTGCCTCGAGGGTCATAGCATGCGGCCACTCTTACCTCTGCCGCCATCGCGCGGTTGCCCCCTGCTCGAGTGCTGATCGCCTTATTATCGGGAGTCAGGATGCGTCGCTGTGTTCAACTGCTGTTTCTACTCTTCGTCCCGGCGTTTCTCGTGCCGCATGCCGATGCGTTGGCGCAGAGGCGCGAACCGGTCTCCGTGCAGACCTTCGTGTACGAGTCCGATCCGTTCGGCGTCTTCGCGATGCCGCCGCGCGGCGGGCGCTACGAGCGCGTGCTGATGCGTTACACCGTTCGCTGCCCGTACAATTCCCCGTGCGGCGAGAAGGCGGACATGCACCACATCGTGCTGGTGGACCCGCTTGCCCATGTGGATACGGTTGCGGAGACGGCGTACCGATACACGGTGAACGGCAGGCCGATCGATTCGCTCGCATTCGTGCGGCATCAATCATGGCAGTTGTTCGGGCGGATGGAGATCACGGCGCATCGCGAGGAGCTGGCGCCGGTCCGCACGGCCCTCATCGGCACCGGGATCACGCTCTCCTCCGCGCCGTTCATGGGAAGCGCCTCCGCCGCCCGCTCCGAGTTCATGTGGCGTTCGTACGAACTGGATACCGCGGGGCTGAAGGCGGGCAGGATCACCGGCCTTCGTTATCATGTCGCCCGCCTCGGGACAACGTTGAAGGATGTCTCCATCGCGCTCGGGACCACAAAGGAGGATTCGCTGCCGCTCTATCTCTATCAACGGAACTTCGTCGGCGCCGGCGTGCACGATTCGGCCGGCAGCCTCTTCACGGTGCTGCCGCGCGCAACGTTCAGCTTCCCCGATACGGGCTGGTATGTGATCCCCTTCCTCTACGACTACGAATGGAAGCCCGGGCAGAACCTGATCGTGGACATGGCCTTCCGCAACGGCGACACGCTCGGCCTCGATACGCGTGTGGACGGCACCGCCACCGATACCACGCTTGGCGTCTACAGCACAACGCCGCACATGTTCTTCTCCGCCCCCGGCATCTCCGGGCTCGAGGTGCCGGCCTCGGCCTTTCCGGAGATCGACAGCGAGATCACGATCGCATTCTGGACGCATGGCTCGCTTCTTCCCGGCGGCTTCCACAAGGTGCTGCTGGAGGGGGTGGACCGCTTCAACCGGCCGATCGTGCGGGTGTATGTGGACAGCACCAACAACGTCATCTACTGGGATGCCGGGCGCTTCTGCACGGGGGATTATGTATGGAAGGATCTGAACGAGGGCTATCCGAACGATGGCGGCTATCACTACTGGACCTTCACGAAGAACCTGCGCCACTCGCGTATCCGGATCTACATGGATGGCTACATGGTG
Source organism: Kapaibacterium sp. (SeqCode) (assembly GCA_035549015.1). Lineage (GTDB taxonomy): Bacteria > Bacteroidota > Ignavibacteria > OLB7 > OLB7 > JAFDZV01. The sequence goes on along the minus strand of DASZRW010000079.1, from coordinate 13,587 downwards.
AAGCAGCAGCGGATTCAGTTCCGCACGCTCAACGGGCTCGCGCGCCTGCGCATCGGTGCGCCGATCGTGGACCGCGGCGCGAGCATCGCGGACAGCATCACCGGTGTCGCGATCTGGAAACGGGAGATTCCCTCGGCAACGATTCGCGGCTGGATGGGGATCGATCCACGGATCCGGCATCCGGCTCTCGGGATCTACCATCCGTTCAGCGACGATCTGGTGGCCTACTATCCGCTGGAGCAGTACTCGCCGCTCGGCACGAAGGATGCCAGCGGCCGCGGTAACGATGCAACGTTCACCGGCGCCGTGCGCTTCTTCCCGTCGGACAACACGACGCAGTTCATGAACACGGCACGGTGGAACTGGCGCCCGAACGTGATCTTCGAGCAGGGGACGTACACTACGCGCTACGACACCACGATCGTCCTGGACTCCATACCGCTGGACCCGATTCCCGTGGTGCGCTACCGGCAGGAGGGCGACTCCGCGATGGCGAACGACACGATGCTGGTGTGGCCGCCGGATGTGCGCCACTATCGCTTCGCGAAGAACGGCACGCCGCTGGATACGATTGCTTCGCAGCCGGACACGGTGATTCACCAGGAGAGGTGGACGGCAACGTGGCACCGCGCCCGCCCGGAGCGCTACGAGCTCGGGCGCCTTACGATGCCGTTCGGCACCGGTGTGAATCTGGGCGACGGCTATACATGGACGTTCGATGTGACGGATTATCTGCCGCTGCTGCACGACTCGGTGCGGCTTCAGCTCGATGCCGTGGGCTCGCTGGTGGATGTGGCCTTCGACTTCTATCCAGGCATCCCCGCGCGCGATCCGATCTCGGTGACCAATCTCTGGAACGGAACGTTCAAGTACGGCGCCGCGCGCTCGATCGAGGAGGACCTGAAGCCGCTGCCGCTGGTGATCCCGCCGGGTGCCGCGAACGTGCGGCTGAAGGTGCGGAGCGTGGGGCTGGGGAACGATGCGAACAACTGCGCCTCCTACTGCCCGAAGCAGCACACGATCCTGCTCGATGATGAGCCGGTGTTCTCGCGGCTCCTCTGGCGGGATGACTGCGGGCTCTCGCCGATCTTCCCGCAGGGAGGGGACTGGGTTCGTTCGCGCGCGAACTTCTGCCCGGGCACGCCGGTGCAGACGTTCGATGTGGAACTCTCGCAGAAGGTGAAGCCGGGAGGAACGTATACGCTGGACTACAACGTGGAGCCGTACACCACGGGCACACCGTCCGACACGCCGCGCGTGGAGGTGGCCACGCAGCTCATCACCTACGGCCCGCCCAACTTCGCGCTGGATGCCTCCATCGAGCGGATCATCTCGCCGAACGATGGGCCGGTCTACCGCCGCACCAATCCGATCTGCGGCGCGCCCACGATCACGCTCCGCAACAACGGCACGACGCCGATCACCTCCGCGGACATCCTCTACGGCGGCGTGGGAAAGACGCAGAGCCTCTATCGCTGGAGCGGCAACCTGGCGTTCACGGAGTCCGCGGATATCTCCCTTGCATCGTTCGCCCAGGATCCCGGCGTCGCATCGCCGTTCCGTGCAACGATCGCGAGTGTGAACGGTGTGAGCGACCAGTATCACCTGAACGACACCGCGGAATCGGTGCAGGCGCCGGTTGACGGGCTGCACGATCGCGTGATCGTGGAGATCAACACCAACAACAAGGGCTCCGAGACAAGCTACACCGTAACCGATGCGGTTACCGGTGCGGTGATGCTCAGCCGCTCGTCGCTTGCCGACAACACGCGCTATCGCGACACGCTGAATCTTCCCGACGGCTGCTATCAGTTCACGTTGAAGGACTCCGGCAACGACGGCCTCTACTACTACTATCATGCCGGCTCGGGACGCGGCTCCGGCCGGCTGTTCTACGAACTGACCGGCGAGGTGGTGCGGGAGTTCTCCGCGGAGTTCGGCAGCCAGTTGAACTACCAGTTCCACGTCACGGACTACGTTGCGGCGGTACCGGACGCGGAGCCCGGAGTTGCCGCGGTTCCGGGGCGTATCGAAGTCTATCCCAATCCCGCGAGCGGCGACTTCATGGTGCAGCTGCATCTGCCGCACACCTCGGATGCGGAGTTGACGGTGTACGATCTGCTTGGGCGCGAGCTCTATCACGTCCCGCTGCCGGCTGCGTACCGTGGGCGCTACGCGGTGCCGGCCGATAATCTCGCTGCAGGAGTCTACCTGGTTGTGGTGCGGACCGATCGCGACATCATCAGCGCGAAGGTGACGATACGATAGTGAGCGGGGGAGCGCAGCTTCCGGCCGACGAGGTGACCGGCCAGGTCGTGGCGGTGCAGAGAGCAGGATGGCGGTACAGGGAACAACGGGCAGGAATGGCGGGCGAGCCACTCCTGCCCGTTCAGTATGGGCCTCACCCGGCCGGGTTATTGCCGGTTCAGAAGAATGCGATCGGCTCCGTTCCGTGGTGCCGGCGCTCGCGCTCGGAGGCAACGAAGGCGGACCGGTTGAACCCCTCGTGCTCCAGCAGCCACCGCTTGCGCTCCAGCCCGCCGGCATAGCCGGTCAGTGCCGCGCTGGAGCCGATCACGCGATGGCATGGAATCGCTATCGCGATCGGGTTGCGCGAGTTCGCATTTCCAACGGCACGATATGCCGCAGGCTGCTCCACCATCATCGCCAGCTCCGCATAGGAGATTGCCTGCCCAACGGGAATGGTGCGGAGCGCGCGCCAGACCTTCTGCTGGAACGGCGTCCCGCCCGGATCGACGGGGAGCACGTCCAGCGCGTTCAACTCCCCCGCGAGATATGCTTCCAGTGCGGACGTGGCGCCCAGCGGATCGCGAAGCCGGCGCATCGTTATGGCCCCGAAGCGTCCCTCCAGCATCTTCTCCATCCGGCCTTCGTGGCCTCCGAACTCGAGCGTAACGATGCTCGTGCCGTCGGCCACGATTGTCAGCGGCCCCACCGGCGATTGTATCGTATCGAACAGAAGCTCCTTCGTACTCATCACGTTATCCCTCGTTTGTGGTCTCCCCGATCGTGGACCAGAGATGAAATGCTGCATACGCTCTCCAGGGTCGCCACGCCTCAGCGATCTCGATGCAGCGCTTCGGCGTCACAGGTCCCTCCGTGGCTTCGATGGCGCGCTTGAGCCAGAGATCGGATGCGGGGAAGGCATCGGGCTGGCGCAGCGCGCGCATCGCGATGTACTGTGCGGTCCAGCTGCCGATGCCGGGGAGCGCCGTAAGCTTGCGCACGGCGCAGTCGGTCATGTGGGCGGGATCGCGCAGCAGCGCGGGATCGTGCGCCACGGCGGCTGCGAACGCCCGCACCGTCTCCGCGCGCGTCCGCGTGAGGCCGATGCCCGTGAGGTCCGCATCGGCGAGAGCTTCCGGCGCCGGGAAGAGATGCGTAAGGCCGAGCGCGGCCGCCGCATCGCCATCCATCCGGAGCGGCGTGCCGAACGTGCGAACGATGCGTCCTGCGAGAGTGGTTGCAGCGGCAACGCTCACCTGCTGCCCGAGAATGGCGCGCACGGCCAGCTCGAAGCGGTCCCATGCTCCCGGCACACGCAGCCCCGGCCGCCGGCGTGCCGATGCCTTCAGACGCGGATCGCGGGCAAGGTGCGCCGCGATCTCCGGAGCGTTCGCACCCAGATCGAACTGGGCGCGCAGGCGGTCCACGATCCGCAGCAGCGCCGCCACATCCGGAATGGTGATCGTTGCCCGGAGTGCGTTCTCGCCGGCGCACGGCGCAACCTCCACCATACCGTGCTCTCCGTCCAGCTCGATCGTGCGTGCGTAGCGTTCGCGCGTCACGGACTCCACGCCGGGGATCGCGCGGGGCGCCAGAAAGCCGGTCAGCGCATCCCAGTCGTACGGCGGCACATACGGCAGCTTCAGCGTGATCCCGGTTCCTGCCGGCGCCCGGTGCGCATGCCGGCGAAGCTCGCGCGGCGAGCGCTGGTACGTTGTGCGCATCACATCGTTGAACCGCCGAAGGCTCTTGAAGCCGGCGCCGAGCGCAACCTGAACGATCGGCAGCGACGTCTCGTCCAGCAACTGCTTCGCGAAGAGGAGGCGGCGCGTCTGCACCACGGATATCGGGGAGACGCCGAGCTCCTTCGTGAAGAGCCGGCGCAGATGGCGCTCCGCCACGCCGAGCTCCGATGCCAGATCGGCGATGCTCCCCTCATCCAGCGCGCCGGCATCGATCAGCCCCAGTGCCCGCTCAACGATGGAGGCGCTCCGATCGGTCCGCGTGATGCTGGGGGCCTTCTCCGGGAGGCAGCGCAGGCAGGGCCTGAAGCCGGCCTCGAATGCGGCGGCGGCGCTCGCGGTGAAGCGGCAGTTCTCCCGCTTCGGCGTCGGCGCCGGGCATACCGGGCGGCAGAAGATTCCCGTGGTGGTAACGCATGTGAAGAAGAGCCCGTCGAACCGGGCATCGCGCGTCACCAGCGCTCTGTAGCAGATATCGTCATCGGGAAGCATGCGGCAAGTATACGGGGCGGCGCGTTCCCAATCTCGCCGTTTTCGGACATGGACGTGGGAGAGTTTGTAGTCAGTTGCGGGAGGGGCGTGCGTTGTGTTTGGCGAGGAATAAGCCTTACGGTGGTTGGTCCGGAGTTTTACTCCGGACCCGCAGTTGCGGCTGAAGATGCCATTTACTCCACGGCGAACAAATCCGGCATGGCGGCCTTCAGAGACAATTGATTCTTCGGCGTGTAGATGATGTGATCAAGCAACTCCACGTTCATCAGATCGCCTGCACGGGCAAGTTGGCGGGTCATGTCGAGATCGGCCTTGCTCGGCGCAATGTCGCCGCTTGGATGATCGTGAACGATGATGATTGCCGCCGCGCCAAGCATCAGGGCATTGCGGTAGACGGCGCGCGGGTCTGCGATTGCGGAATCCTGTGAGCCGGTGGAGACCAGCTTATAGCCAGTTACGTCACCGCCTCCATTCAATATCAGCATCACGAGGTGTTCCTGGTCGTCATCATAGAGTGCATAGATTGCATGTAGGACTTCGGCCAAATCGTCCGGCATAAGCACGCGGAGTCGTCGATCGCCTGGAGACATGGTATGAGTCTCGATTTTCAACATGATGGTCTTGAGGGACTTCCGGTAAACGGTCTCAACCTTCGTCAAATCCAGAACCTTCCGGCCTCTGATGATGACCGCCTCCGGCTCCGCCAGAATACGCCCGGTGCTCATGATGGTGTTCCCTTTTTCCCAATCGTCGTAGAATCACAGGGCTAAACCCAGACGCGAACTTTATATGTATGCTTACCGAGAAACTCCTAGATAGCTAAAGTCGGCAACTGGGAATGTCTAGGATTGAGGCCTCTTCCAGCGTCTGTCTCGGCTTTAGATATTAATGCGCTTATCAGTAAGTTGGTCTCGAGTAAGTCCACCGGAGCAATTACGCCGATCCTCTTTGGAATTTCGATCATGGCCTCGGATAGTAATTCTCTTGCTAATGTGCCGCGGATGATGGTCTGGGCCTATATACGTGCCGGATATGTACAATGAGGAGTCCTTCATCACAGCGATAGCGCAAATCTACTTGTGCGTAGGCCCAGAGCGTCCGGAGTAAAACTCCGGACGAACAGGAGGTGGCGTCGTAACAGGCAATGCCGTTGCGGATCCGCTGTCCGACGTCCATCATTGCCAAACCATGCGCAGCCTGAAGAGCTGCGCCTACTTCCTCGGCTCCAGCCCTGCCGCGCGCGTGAGATCGTCATCCTGCAGAGCGGTGTGGAAGAGGGAGAGGAGGGGGATGGTCATCCCCATTGCGCTGTAGCCGCCGTCGTGGAAAAGGTTCTGCATGGTGACCTTGCGGGTGAGGTCGCTCAGGAGCGTTACCACGTAGTCCCCGCATTCCTCGGCCGATGCATTCCCGAGCGGCGCCACGCGATCGGCGAAGTCGAACATCTTGTCGAAGTTCTCGATGCCGCTTCCGGCGCGTGTGTAGGTGGGGCTCTGCGAGACGGTGTTGATGCGGATGCGGCGCTTCGCCAGATGCGGGCCAAGGCTGCGCGTCACGGATTCCAGCAGCGCCTTTGCGTCTCCCATGTCGGAGTAGGTGGAGTAGTTCCGCTGCGAGGCGATGTAGGTCATGGCAACGATGCTCGCACCCTCGGCGATGGCCTCGTGCCGGAGCGCGGCGGTTACTACGCGATGAAGCGAGAGCGCGCTCACGTCCAGCGTGCGGATGAACCAGTCGTAGTTCAGCTTGTCGTAGGAGAGCCCCTTCCGGATGTTCTGCGACATGCCGATGGAGTGAACGATGAAGTCCACCGGCCCGAACTCCGAGACAACCTGCGCGAACATCGCGTCCAGTTCCTCGTTGTTCGTTGCGTCGCATGCATACACCGGAGCGTTGTCGCAGAGCTCCGCAAGCTCCCGCACCTTCCCGACGCGCAGCGCAACGCCCACGTTGGAGATGGCGAGCCGGGCCCCCTCGCGATGAGCCGACAGCGCTATCTGCCAGCCGATGCTGCTCTCATCGAGAGGACCGAACACGATTCCGCGCTTTCCCTTCAGCAGTCCGAACGAGCTGTTCTCCGACATGGTAACGATCAACGATTTCCTTCTCTGAATCACGCCGCAGGGGACCCCCCAACGGCCGGGGCGAAGATACGCATGTAATGAATACTGACGCCGCCGCGCCTGCAACGATCGGCTACAACCGATCGGCTACAACGAACTGCTGCAGACGACCGGCTGCAGCAGTTCGCTGCAGGATGATTGCCGCAACCACCGTGGGAGCGTTCGCCGCATGCCCGGGCTCATGGGGAATGATATCGCCCTGCGACCGATCGCACCGGCCGTCGACACCGCACGTTCGACAGGCGGTACACGATCCTCGTGGTCCGTGTTGACGGAAACGGGGATGTACCGGTCGCCGGCGGATGCACCGGATGCGGATGGGCAGCATCGCAACCAGCATTCTACGGGATCACTCTCCGGCACGCCGCATAGCGGCGTGCCGTTTGCAGCACCATCATCTTCTCCCGGCCGCCAGGCCACGTAGCGGCGCACCGTTGGCGTGTATGCTCCCCGGCCTTCGGCTGGCGGCCGGGATCACGGTACGCGCCATTCGGCATCAACGCCGGCGCCTGCTGCCGGAAGCCGCATGGCGTCTGCTACGGACGGGTGCCCCGCGCTGCTTGGCTACGTCCGGCATGGCCGGACGCTCCGCCCGGTCCCTGCGATATCGCACAGAGAGTCCGCTAGGAATAGGCCCCGCTTCTGACGAATGCCTTCACAACCTTCGCCGTTCCAGCCCCCTGGTTGATCAGCCGGTAGCTGCCGGCCGCGGCCGGCACCACGAATGTCTCGGCGTGGTTGAACCTCGCGCGCAGCCCTTCCGCGGTCTCCAGCAGGATGGAGCTTCCCTCCACCAACATCATGACATGGCATTGATTCATCGTCTGCACCTCGATGGCGGTCGCGAACTCCAGACGGTGCACGTCGTAGAACTGCGCCGGATGCGTCGGGAGATGCAGGATGCGCCAGTCCCCACCCTCCTCGACGATCCGCGGCTTCGACACCAGCTCCTCCCGAACGCGCGCGCCGCGGCGCTCGAAGAAGAGATTCTCGAACGCGCGGCGGATGTTGAGCGGACGAAGGTTCCCCTCCAGATCGCGCCGCATCCAGTCGTACATCTTGAACGTGAAGATGTAGGGCGTTGCGGAGATCTCCAGCACGAGGTTCCCTGCGCCGGAGCAGTGGATGGTGCCGTTCGGTATCAGGAACAGGTCGCCCCGCGCGGCCGGCTCCGTGTTGACGAAGCGCTCCATATCGATCTCCACACCCTCGCGATGGCTTCGCTCCAGCTCCGCGCGGAACAGATCCGGATCGATATCCTCCCGGAAGCCCAGATACACGCGGGCTCCGGGCGTGCAGTCCAGGATGTAGTAGGTCTCGTCCTGCGTGAAGTTCTCGCCGAATTCCCGCCGGATATATTCCGGCCTCGGATGGCATTGCACGGAGAGATTGCCGCCATCCATCGTATCCAGGAAATCGAAGCGGATGGGAAACTCCAGGCCGAAGCGTGCGGCCGCCTCGCCGAGCACGCTCCCGTGCGCGGCGATCATCAGCGCATCGAACGAGGTCTCCAGCAGCAGCCCGTCGCTCTCGATCATCAACCCGTTCTCCGGCGAGATCAGCTCGAAGGACCACGCATAGTTCGGCACGTTCTTCGCAAGGCCGTGAATCCTGTTCCTGATCCACTGGCCGCCCCACGGCCCGGGCTCGAACCAGGGGCGGGCGCGAAAGTAGTTGCGGCTCATCGCCGCAAGCGCCGTGCGAAGATCGTCCCCATGCATCCAGACCGGATGGTCGGGGCGCTGCGCGTCCACGATCACATCGATGCGCTCCTGAATCTCCGCGCGATGCCGGTTCAATGCGGGCCAGTCCACGAAGTAGAATCGCTTGTAGGCCTCCTTCGCGCCGGCCGGCGTGCGCGCACCGAGGTTGCCGATGCTGCCGGCACGCGAGCGGAACTGGATCTCGTTCTTCGGCACGTCCAGATAGAACAGGCTTCCGTGCCATCCGGCAAGCGCGGCGCCGGTGCCATAGAGGATTGCGAGTTCCGCGCCTTCGGCAGGCGCGATGGCGGCCAGGCGGTCGGCGCTGAAGAAGTGGCGCAGCCCGCCGGTGAAGCGAGTGCCCCAGAGGGGATCGTCCCCCCCCAGGAAGGGGGCCGTCAGCCGGGCGATCTCCTCCTCATCCAGCAGAGCGTCGTGCACGCAGTGCCACGATGCCGGAACACCGATTGCACGGAGCGCTGCGTCCAGCCGCTCGCGGAATGCCTCCCAGAGAACGCCGCCGTAGCCGTCCATCACAACTCTCCGCTCTGCGGCGATGCGGCGCGCGAGCGATTCGAAGCCGGTATCGATCAGCCCGCTCCCGGCGGGAAAGGCGGGATAGATATCGTAGTCGCCCGGCTCGCAGCGCGGATGAACAACCGGCGCCAGGTACTGTTCGGTTTTTCGTATCGCCGCCCCGTGATGCGGCCGCTCGCCCTCGTGAGGCGTGGAGTGATCGCTGTTCAATCCGCTACTCTCCCTCGGCAGGACGATGGTAGTCATCGGCGTAGCGGGTGATATCCTCCTGCTGCCAGTTGCCGAACGCGATCTCCAGCACGCGGATCCGTCCGCCGCCGCTCGAGAGGCGATGGCGCGCGTTGGCCGGGATCCAGAGTTCGTCCCCCGGCTCCGGGTGGTGGATCGCATCGTCGATCTCCACGATCGCTCCCGCATCCAATGCAATCCACAGCTCCGCGCGCCCCGTGTGCGACTGCAGGCTCAGGCGCTGCCCGGGCTCCACGGTCATCATGCTGACCGTGACCTCCTCGTTGAACGCCCACTGCGCGAACTTCCCCCACGGGCGGGTCACGTGTCTGGTGGGAGGCTGCTCTTCGGGAATCGGTCTGGTTACATACGTGCTCATGAGCGGATTGGTTGATTGAATCGAGCGGGAGCAAAGATAGCGCGGCGCATATCACTCCGCCGCCGGCACCCGGCGCGCGGTGTGGAGATGACGCCGGTGCTCCCCGGCTTCGTATATTCGCGTGCTTCACCCATGTTGTTGGGGACATGGAGGGGAGTTCCGCCACAGTGGCATCGCCGCGATTGCGATTGCCCGTAGCAGACATGACAGCCGGTTGATCTGCCCATTTCGTCGCCGTACATGCGGCGTTCGAACGTGTCGACGGGCTCCATGACAGAACCCGGAGAGCGGGCGCCGTTCATCCATCATCGTGCCTATTCGCCGTGCTCATGGCAGAGCCGCGATGCCGCACGGCGGGAGCGGGTGGCGCCGGCCGGGAACGGACATCAATGAACACTCAGGACACACCCTCATGAGAGTATTGTTCCTCGGCGCCCTTGCGCTGATAATGGCGTGCGGCGTTCTTGCTGCACAGCCAAGCCCGTTGCGCGATGGCCGCACAACGGGCACCGATTCATCCGGCTCGCACGACGGCATCATCCGGCTGGACACGAACCGCTTCACGATCGAGGTTGAAGGGCAGAGCCGTTCCGCGCGGGCGGTTGCCTATGTCATCGACGGGCAGGTATTCATCCAGGGGCGCTGGCAGCGTGATTCCACCGCGCGCCTGGGTCCAGACGGCATCATCTCCTCCTGCATGATCCGCCTTCCGGGCACGGTCGGCGAGCACCGGATCGTCGTGGACTCGCTCTCCAGGCGAGGGAGCGAGCCGAGCACCGGCCTTGCGATGGAGGGAGAGTACGACACCACGCATGCCACGATCTTCTCGGCAATGTATACCGGCAAGGGGAAGGGAGGGAAGGTCTTCACCATCTATCGCGGCGACTGGAACGGCGGGAGCGGCGAGGTGAACGTGACGAGCATGGCCGATGATGTGATCCGCGGCTCCTTCACGATCGAGGCCTACAGCCTGGATGCGAAGGGCGATCGCAAACGGATCTCCGGACGCTTCGAGCTTCCGGTGCAGAGCCTCATGGGAGATAACTGGGTTACGACCCGGTAGAACCGGCCGGCATGGATATCTCGCAGTGCGATACATCGTGCCGCCGGCCCTTCCAGCCTGCCTGCTCCCGAATGTGACCCGGACGTGAAATGACTGTGAAACGACAACGCGGCTCCAGCGATCGCCGATGATCGCCGGAGCCGCGCTCGTTATGCGTCCCTGCCGTTCGCCGATCAGCGGGTAAAGCTGATGCTCATCGTCGGCAGGCCGGCGTTCGCGGGGAGCGGGAACGCCTGCAGGCGGGCGGTTGCCGCGGGAATGGTTCCCGCGCTCAGGAGCACCGCGGTTGGGCGGTTCGTGACGATGCCGTCCGGCTCCAGCGAGACCGCAACGCCGTGCGCGCCGTCGTTCAGGGCGACGGAGGTGCTGCCGGTGATGAGGTCCTGGCCGGGATAGGCGAACGCGCTGGAGGTATTCGGGCCGGCCTGCGGACCCGCGCCGTCGCTGTCCGCCTGGGCGGGATCGAGGAACGATCCCAGCTTCGTGTACTGCTGCGAGCTGCCGCTTCCGGTCACCACCCATGCCTCATAGTGCCAGAGCGGGTTCTCGTCCGAAATCGGCAGCACCGGAAGCGTCAGTCCCGGAGCCATCGTGGTACCATCCGGCTTCACGAACCAGATGCCGGAGGCGAAGTCCGCATCGGCCGTCGTGGTGGGCGTCTCGAGCACGGCATAGCCGGTGCCGATCGTACCCATCGCGTCGCCGAACGCATCGTCACCACTCAGCACGAGCGTTGCCGTTCCAAGCGATGGAGTGCCGGTGAACGTTCCGGAGATCAGGCGCGCTCCGGGAAGCGTGTCCGTCTTCACCTTCGGTTCCACGGTGAGTATCACGTCGGCAACGAGGCCGGGCGTAAGGGACGATGGAAATGTGAACGCGGCCGGCTTCCCATCGAGACCGATCAGCGATCCGTCCGCGGCGACCGTAAACCGTCCAACGCTGACATAGGATGCGTCGCCGTGATCGAAGTGCGGGTTCTTGGATTGCGCGCTCGTCTTCGGATAGCTGAACCATAGCTGGTAGACGGCGTTGCTGTCGATCTGCGGGAGCATCTTCTGCGTGATCGTAATCGTCCCGGTCGTGGCCGGATTGTCCGTTACGCTGGAGCACCCGGCGAAGCCGATCGCTGCCGCAATCGCCAACGCTGCATATCTGAAATAGTGATGTGGGATCATGGTATCGTCCGTTTGAGTGTTGGATTGTCCGGGGTCAGAATTCGAAGCCGGCACCTGCCGCGATGCGTGTTCCTTCGGAATCGCCGCCGGGAGCACGATGGTCGTACATGGGAATCAGTGCCGTCAACGTAATGCGAAGATCGCTGTAGACCAACTGCGCGCCGAGCTTTGCATAGGCGGCGGTGAATCCGGATGCAGGATCCACCGCACCATGAACGCGATCGGTTGCGGCCATCTCGCTCCGGAGGCCTGCCGTTCCGACGATGGCGAACAGATCCTGGTTGCTCCGCACGATGTCGCGGCTTACATCCATGGTGACGCCCAGCGAGCTTCCGATGCGGTCGCCGTAGGAGTTCACTCCGTTGGTGCGGCCCAGGACGTCCACGGCCAGCGTCCACTTCTCCCGCTGCAGGATTCCGCGCACGTTGCCGAGGAAATCGGCGGTGCCACTTCCGGGCTGCAGCCGCGGATCCAACCGTACGCCACGCGCATCAACCAGGTTGTCCGAGCCGAGCGGGATATCGGCCCCCGCACCGGCAAGGAACGTGGCCCTTGTGCCGGGGGCGAGATCGAACGCCGCAACGTAGTGAATCAGCAGCGATGGATCACCAATCCCGCGAACGCTCAGCAGTCGGTCGCCGCGTTCGTTGAGGATCATCAGCGGCACGATGCCGGTAGCCATCAGGTGATCGCCGAAGTGATGCTCCACCGCGATCTCCACCGTGCCGCGGCTCTCATAGGTGGGAACCGTGGACTCGATCGATCCACCGTGATACAGCCGGGGAGCGCCGGCCGAGTAGAGCGCGGCATATCCGGTGCCGACGGCGCCTGCTGCAATCTTCAGGTGCGGGGCGTTGATGCCGAAGCCGCCGGCCGGATGCATCGCCTGCTGCCACAACATGGTGAGCGTGATCCGGTCCGAGAGGGTATAGTAGGGATTGATGCCGAGGAGGCAGCCACAGAAGTCGCAGGCGAAGGATACCCCGGGGGAAACGGCCACCATGATGGCCGCCGCCAGAGCCGTGCGTATGAGGAAGGGGCGAGACATTGAGTATCTCCGTGAGAGTTGAAGAGGAGCCCAACGCACCGCATGCTGTGCGGACGTATGCTCCCGCGGTCGCACCGCCGATAATGGAGAGTACGCCGCGCGGCAACGTGACGGCTGTCGCCGGCTGCGTTGTGCGGATGAAGAATGCCTGCGTACCGGTTGATCCGGTGCGCGGCAACGGGGAGATGTCAGGCCGGGAAGGGAGGTGGATGATCGATCGCGGGAGGAGCGCCGGCATGCGTATCGGCAGCGGCATCGCAGTGTGCAACCGGCGCCGGTGCCGGTGCGGGAATCTCCTCACCGCTCTGGAGTACGTACGGAGAAAGCTTGAGCGTGGAGGCTGCCGATGATGGCGCGGACCCCGTCTGCGTGTTGCAGGCGAGCCGGCTTACATAGCACTTGCCGTGGCAGCAGGGGTTGGATCGGTTCACGCAGTGAGCCGCCGCAATTGCATCGGACGCAGCGTAGTAGCAGGACCAGATTGCGACGATGCCGTCGGCATAGATCGCAAACGTGAAGAGGGCGAGTATGGTAAATGCTCGGCGCAACGCGCCAATGATAACGATGAAATGCGAGATATGAAAGAGTGATGGGTGATGGGGGGGTGTTGAGTGATGGGTGAGAGAGTGCGTCCATAACCCATAACTCTCATAACTCTGAGCGGCCGGGAAGATGGGTAACAAAAGTGTCCGAAGACATAGGTAACACATTTCGTAGTTCTCGATGAACGTATGACGTTCGTGCATAGGATCAGTCCGATTCCAACCCATAACGACCCTCCTGTGAGTCGTATGAGTACTGAACTGTTACCTATGTTCCCGGTCATTTCTGTTACCTATCTCCTCGGGCA